>JAKLIW010000004.1:0-162394 GCA_022709425.1 bacterium | reverse complement strand
ACCGGTCCCGAAGGCCCGCAGGGGCCGATAGGTCTCACCGGTCCCGAAGGCCCGCAGGGGCCGATAGGTCTCACCGGCGCGACGGGCCCGCAAGGAGAGATCGGTCCGCAGGGCGAAGTTGGCCCCGCAGGCGACAACGGTCACAATACGCTTGCCATCGTGACCGATGAGGATCCGGGCCTCAACTGCGAGAACGGTGGCGTGATGGTACAGACCGGTCTCGACCTCGACGATAATGCCGTGCTCGAAGGCGCCGAGATCGACCCTCTTCCTTTCTACCTCTGCGACGGCGCTCCGGGCATCGACGGCACCAACGGCGCTGACGGCGCAACGGGTCTGAAAGGCGACAAGGGGGACAAGGGCGATGCCGGAACGCCGGGAGCCGATGGCAAGAACATGCTTTCGGTCGTCGACACTCTGGTCGGCTCCGCCTGTCCCGCCTCTGTCACGGGGCAACGTATCCGCTTCGGTCTGGACGACGATAACGATACCCTCCTCGATCCGCTCGAGGTCGATTCGATGGCCAATGTCTGCAATGGCGTCGAGGGCATACCCGGTCTGGCCTGCTGGGATATCGATGAGGATGGAGAAATGGACCCCGCAGAGGACATCAACGGCGATGACGCATGGGATGCTCTTGACTGCATCGGCGCCCAAGGTATGACCGGACCGCAGGGCGCCACCGGCGCCACCGGGCCGCAGGGCCCCATCGGCGAGACCGGACCGCGCGGCCCCATCGGGCTGACCGGCGCCACCGGCCCGGCCGGCGCCACCGGCGCGACCGGCGCTAAAGGCACCAACGGTCTGGCCTGTTGGGACCTGAACGGCGATGGAACCAAGGATGCCGATGAGGATATCAACAAGGATTCCGTCTGGGATGTGCTCGACTGCAGAGGCGAAGCGGGAACCGACGGCGCGGATGGACCGGCCGGCCCCACCGGCAGTGACGGCAAGAATGTGGCGGTGAAGACCACCGACGAGGAGCCGGGCGATAACTGTCCCCACGGCGGCAAAAAGATAGAAAGCGGTGCGGATGACAACGACAACGGTACCTTGGAAGCGGGGGAGATCGACGCGAAGGAAACCTACTACATCTGCAACGGAGAGGCGGGGACCGACGGGCTCAGCGGTCACAATGCGCTGGTGGCTGTTGATGATCAGGTCGGTACGAACTGCGACACCTTCGGCCAAGGCGGCCAGCGCGTTCGGAGCGGCATAGACGACGGACAAGGGACCGCGAGCATTGCCGACAACGGCATCCTCGAAGAAAACGAGGTCGATGACACCAAATATATCTGCAACGGCACGACGGCCGAGCAGATACAGGTCACCGGTGGCGGCGGCTGCTCGCTGACGACACTGTAACGGACAGGAACGTCGGCATGAAAAACTATCTGCTTACACTGACCCTCGCGGCATGTCTGGTCATGCCGTTAGGGGTGGCGGTTGCGGCCGGACCGGTCGCCGACGCCGAGAACTACGAACCCTCCCTCTTTGCGAACGACCGACTCTCACTCATCAGTGGCGAAATGATGGAAAGCCTTTCGTTCGGGATGGGGATCTTTTTCGACTATTCGCGGAACCCCATCATCATAACCGACCCAAACAGCGACGCCGTGGTGCGTACGGTCGTGGGCAACCATCTGGCCGCCGATCTCTCGCTTTCGGTCGGCCTGTTCGAATGGGTCGATCTTGCGCTGGCGATACCGGCCGTCATGTTCCAAGATGGTGAGGGCTGGAACGATGCCGATGGACTTCCAGTGGGCACGCTCGGTGATATCCGTTTTGCACTGCGCGCCCGGCTCTACCGCACCGAGAACAAACTCTTCTCCATGGCGCTCATACCGGTCATCACCTTTCCCACCGGACAGTTCCTGCACGAACTGTCGGGGAGCGACGGCATCACCTTCTCCCCCACCCTCGCCTTCTCCATTTCCTCGCGCTGGGTGGCCGGCGGACTCGATCTTTACTACCGCCTGACCCAGAACGATGCGATCGTCGGCAACACCCGGCTTGCCGATCAGGCCGGTCTTAGACTGCTGGTGACCGCGTTCGCCATACCGGAGATACTGGGCATCAACACCGAATTCATGGCGGCGACCACCGCCGGCAAGACCTTCGGCAAGGGTGCCGAATCGCCGATGGAGGCGACCCTCTCGGGGACGTGGTGGCACGCCCCGGCGAATATCGCATTGACGGTCGGCGCCGGCGCCGGTATCGTCAAAGGCTTCGCCACGCCGCAATTCCGCGCTTTCGCAGGCTTGACGTGGACCCTGCGACAGGAGAAAAAAGAAAAACGACCGGCGGACGAGGATACCGACGGACCGATGCCTCAGACGGCGCCGACGATCATTCTCGATCCCTCGAAGCGCCCCGGAGAGGTCGAGGTGAAACGACCGCAGGTGATCGAACTGGATCTGGCCCCCAAGGATCAGAAAGAACCGAAAAAGGTCGAAGAAAAGAAACCGGCGGTAAAAAAGCCGGAATCTTCTCCGCAGGCAAAAACGGTCGAACTCCAGTCCAAGCCGAAAGAGGCCATTGCGGCCCCGGCTCCCGCACCGACGCCCGCACCGGCGCCGGTAAAAAAGATCGAACCCAAGACCGGTACTCCGATGCCCGATATCATTTACTTCCTCGGCGACAGCACCACCTTCACCGATGAGTCGCGCGTAAAATTGGAGAAACTCAACCTTCTACTCTCCGCGAATTTCACTCTGCGGATACGCATTGAAGGACACGCCGATCGGAACGAAAAACCCGAACTGGCCCTCAAGCGGGCACAGGCCATAAAGTTATGGCTCATCGATCACGATATCGAATCCAAACGCATCCAAACCAAAGGACTCGGCGCCGACGAACCGGTCGCGTCGAGCGACCTTGAATCTGACCGCGCCCGGAACCGCCGCGTCACCTTCTTTGTGCTCGACAACTAACCCGAGCCTCATTCCTTGACATTATTTTTTCCGACGGCTATAGTCCCGTGAACCTGCATCTTCCCAAGGGAGGTATCGATGCCGGACCGGAAATTCCGACTCGTCACGCGTAGCGATTTCGACGGCCTTGTGTGTGGCGCCATTTTCAAGGAACTCGGCCTCATCGACGAGGTAAAGTTCGTTCACCCCAAAGACATGCAGGACGGCCTTATCGAGATATCGGGGCGCGACATCACGACCAACCTTCCCTACGTGGACGGCGTCCATCTCTGTTTCGACCACCATTTGAGCGAAACGCTCCGCGTCACCATGCGCCGCTCCAATCATATCATCGACCCTGACGCCCCCTCCGCCGCCCGGGTGGTCTACAATCATTATCAGGGAAGCAAGACCCTTTCGCGCATCACCCCGGAAATGATGGCGGCGGTCGATAAGGCCGACGCGGCGCAATTCTCCATCAACGAGATCCTCAACCCCGACAAGTGGGTATTGCTCAATTTTCTGATGGACCCGCGCACCGGATTGGGTCGTTTCCGTGATTTTCGCATCAGCAACTACGACCTGATGATAGCGCTCATAGATCTCGTCCGCAGCAAAGGGATCGACGACATTCTCCAAAACCCCGATGTCAAGGAACGGGCAGATCTCTACTTCGAACATCAGGACCTCTTCCGCGCCATGATGCAGCGCAACGCCAAAGTGACCCGCAACCTCGTCACGGTCGACCTCTCACGCGAGACGGTCATCTACGCCGGGAACCGTTTCGTCCTCTATGCCCTCTTCCCCTACTGCAACATCAGCATCACCAAGATGTGGGGGCTCAAGAAGGAAAAGATGGTCCTCAGCGTCGGCAAATCGATACTCAACCGCACCTCGAAAACCAACATCGGTGAACTGATGCTCAAATACGGCGGCGGCGGTCATCGCAACGCCGGCACCTGCCAGATAGAGACCGGCCGGGTCGCCGCGGTCGAGAAAGAGATCGCCGAGGCGATACTCAAGGACGGCTAGGCATCCCCCGCTCATGTATATTCCCGGGAATAATCGCCGCGATAGTTTTGTTGTTACGCCGTAACGTTTTGCGGAGGGCCCCATGGAACTTGGACAGTTGAACGAGAAGATCAGACAGGAGGCGCTGTCGATCCGCGCCCTGAAAAGCGAGATACAGAAGATCATCGTCGGACAGGAGGACATGGTCGAGGCGCTCATCATGGGCATCATCGCCGAAGGTCACATCCTGATCGAGGGCGTTCCGGGGCTTGCGAAGACCACCGCCGTGCGCGCCTTCGCCGCCGCGACCGATCTCGATTTCAAACGGATCCAATTCACCCCCGATCTGCTTCCCGCCGACATCATGGGAAGCCGCATCTTCAATATGGATAAACGCGAATTCGAGGTGAAACGCGGGGTGGTGTTCTCCAATGTCATCCTCGCCGATGAGATAAACCGCGCCCCGGCCAAAGTGCAGTCGGCGCTCCTCGAGGCGATGCAGGAACGGCAGGTGACCATCGGCGACCAGTCAATGAAACTGCCCGATCCGTTCATCGTGCTGGCGACCCAGAACCCGATAGAACAGGAAGGGACCTATCCGCTCCCCGAGGCGCAGATAGACCGCTTCATGTTCAAGGTGCTCATCGACTACCCGACGATGGAAGAGGAACTCCGCATCATCGAACGGAGCGAGAAGCGGGAATTCGACCAGAAACTCGTCAAGATCGGGAACCGCGACATCATCAAAGGGTGGCGCGCCATCGTCGACACCATCTACACCGACGAACGGATACGGAAATATGTCGTCGCGCTCGTTTTCGAGACCCGCAACCCGCGCAAGAACGACCTTAAACAACTCATCGAGATCGGCGCCAGCCCGCGCGCCAGCCTCTACCTCGTCCTCGCCGCCCGGATCCGCGCCTTCATCGAGGGACGCAACTTCGTAACGCCCGAGGATGTCAAAGAGGTCGCCTACCCGGTCCTGCGCCATCGCATCATCCCGAGTTTCGAGGCCGAGGCGGAAAAACTCTCCACCGACAAGATCATCGCGCAGGTGCTCAATCAGGTCGAGGTGCCCTGAGGCGTCATGCTACAGGAAGAACTGCTCCGACAGATACGGCTCATCGACCTCAAGGTCCGCAAGCAGGTCGAGTCGTCGCTTCAAGGAGCCTATCACACCTTATTTAAAGGACACGGCCTCGAATTTCAGGAGGTCCGCGAATATACCGAAGGGGAAGATGCCCGCCTCATGGACTGGAACGTCACGGCGCGCATGGGGAAACCCTTCGTCCGCGTCTACCGCGAGGAACGCGAACTGACCGTCATGGTGGCGGTCGACATCTCGGCATCGACCCGTTTCGGCCGCGCGTGGTCGGGCCGCGAGGTGATGGCGACGCTCGGCGCCGCGCTCGCCTTCTCCGCCATACGCAACAGCGACAAAGCGGGGCTCATCCTCTTCAGCGACCGCATCGAGGAATACATCCCGCCGCGCCGCGGCCGCAACCATCTCCTTACCATCATCCGCGCCCTCCTCACCACGCCGGCCCGCGGCCGCCGGACCGATCCCGATGTCCCCTTCCGCTTCATCAATAAGGCGATGAAGAAAAAATCGCTCCTTTTCTTCCTGTCCGATATGTACTTCGGCGCGCTTCCCGACAGCGCCGCCATCGCGGCGCGCCGCCATGAGATCGTCCCGGTCGGCGTCTTCGACAAGATGAGCTACGTTGCGGAAAAAAGCTCCTTCATCCGCGTGAAAGACCCCGAAAGCGGCGTAACGCGGGTGCTCGACTTCTCCGAAGCGGCCGATCACCGCTGGGGCGCTTTCAAGAAAGAAAAGGACGACGCATTCAAACGGCTCAGCGCGACCCCCATCTGGGTCGAGAACCGTACCGACTTCATAAATGATCTGGTCCTCGGCTTCAAACGGATGGAACGGAAATCGGCACGATGAGATACGCCCTTTTTCTGATACTGCTCCTGCCCGCGTTGCTCCTCGCCGAGGATATCACGCCGCAGGCGGAGAAAAAAGAGCTCTTCTTCGGCGAACCGGTGGTGCTCACCGTCCCGGTGAAGCCGGGGAAAGAACTCTCGGCCTTCCCTAAGTCCGATGACGCAAACTTCGCGCTCGTCAAGACCGAACCGGCGGGCGAACAGATACGGCTCACCCTCTCGGCGCTCGAACCGGGAACGCTCAAGACCCCGCCCATCACCCTGCGCGTCGACGGGACCGAATACGGCATCCTGCCGGTCGAGCTGACGGTGAAACCCAACACCGCCGAGAGCGACACGCAGCTGCGCGACATCAAACCGCCGGTCAAGGCCTACGAACCCGACTACACGCTCCTCTGGATACTCGGCGGTCTCATCATCATCGCGGCGCTCTTCTACCTCTTCTGGCGGCTATCGAAACGGCGCCGCAAGGAATCGCTCATCGCCGTGGCGCAGAAAACACCCTACCAACTGGTCATGGAATACTATCGGCGCGCCGAACAGGAACTGCGCGACATGGAATACGAGAAGTTCGCCGACACCGTGACCGCCGGTGTGCGGCACTATCTGGAATTGGCGAAGCACCGCCCGTTCCTCGAGATGACCACCAGCGAGGTCAAAAAAGCGCTCAAAAATACCGACCTGCCCACCGCGACGGCGGAACAGGTGGTATCCCTGCTCAAGGAGGCCGACCGTTTTAAATATGCCGACGAACGGTTCACCACCGACGATTTCAACCGACTTCTCGCGGAATTCCGCGCCATCGTCGATGTCATAGAAAAGCAGAACGGCGTCTCAACCACGCCGCAAGAAAAATAACCCCACCGCATTGTAGGGGCGTTCCCAACGGGACGCCCTGAATAGGCTGAACATCCTTCCGGTCCCTTGTCAAAGGGACCTTGACGGGATTTGAAAATACCGGGCGTGCCGTCGGCGCGCCCCTACGATTCGGTATTTTCCCCTTTTTCCACCACCAGATCGGGGAGCTCGTTGGCATGTTCACGGTAGGCGGGGCAGTGCGCCACCAGCAGTTCACCGATCCGGCGCACCGCGGTGCAGATCGCCTCGCCACGCTTCTTTTCTTTGATGCCGCGTGTCAGGTCGGCGACGATCTCGTCCCACGTGCCGTCGGGCAGTTTTTCGTTGATGCCGCGGTCGGCCAGTATCCGGACGCGCCGTTCGAAGACCGATATGTAGAGCAGGATGCCGCTCTCGTCGCGCGTTTTGTGGAGGCCATGGGCGAAAAATGCGGCCGCCGCCGTTTCGCGGACCTCTTCCTCCATCGCGGCGTCGGGTATGAAGAACCGTTTGAGTGTCGGGCAGAACGATATGAGCGCGTAGGCCGCCCCGAGGAGCGGTACGAGGGCGACAAGGAAAAGCGCCAGCGTATCGTGCTGGTGGTAGAAGAGGCGGTTCGCACCGTAGGCCGCGACGATAGCGACCGGCATCGCGATGAGGAACGACCCGATCAGTTCGTGCGCCCCGTAACCGCCACTCTCGGGAACGATGAGCGGGACCAGTTCGCCCGAAGTACGCCGCTCCATCTCCTTGACGGTACAGCGGATCCGCTCCTCTTCGTGGGCGGTGAGGAATTTCTTTGTCAGATCGCGCATATCACCACCCCCCTGAAGAGCCGCCGCCGCCGAAGCCGCCGCCGCCCCCCGAAAATCCGCCGCCTGAAGAGCCGCCGCCGAAGCCACCCCCACCGAATCCGCCGAACCCGCCGCCACCACCACGGGAACGCCAACCACGACTGCTTCTTTTAAACACAGAATAGGGTACCGTGCGGTGAATATGAAACGCGAATACATATATCCCCAAGAATAGTATCCAGAAAATGATCGCTAATACCGAAATTGGTTTTTCTTTTTTTTCCTCCGCCTTGAATTCGCCTTTCGTCGCGGCGATCATCGCATCGACACCCGCCTCGACGCCCCCCGCGAAGTCGTTATCGCGGAAACGCGGCACGATGACCTGCCGGATGATGCGTCCCGACAGCGCGTCGGTCAGTTTCCCCTCCAGCCCGTAGCCCACCTCGATGCGGAGCTTGCGGTCCTCCTTGGCGATGACCAGCAGAGCGCCGTTGTCTATCCGCTTCTGCCCCAGCCGCCACCCTTCGGCGACCCGCATCGAGAAATCTTCGATGCTGTCGCCCTCGAGCGTCGGTACCGTGAGTACCGCGATCTGCGTCGAATCGCTCGTCTCGAGCGCCGCGAGTTTCGCCTCTATCCGCCACTTTGCGTCGGCCGACAGGATACCGGCCCGGTCGGTGACCCGCCCGTCGAGCGTCGGCACATCGAGCGCAAAAAGGGTCGTGCAGAGGAACGGTATGAGGAGAATCAGTGCCCGCATCGGCTAGAACTGCACCTTGGGCACTTCCTTCGCCTTCTCGTCGGCCTTGAAATATTCTTTCTTCTCGAGGTGCAACAGCCACCCGTTGATGATATTGTTCGGGAAGCCGCGGATCGAACCGTTGAAGGTGCTCACCGCCTCGTTGTAACGGGTCCGCGCGACATTGATGCGGTTCTCGGTCCCTTCGAGCTGACTCTGCAGGTCGCGGAAGTTCTCGTTGGCCTTGAGGTCGGGGTACTGTTCGGCGATGACCAGCAACCGGCCGAGTCCCGCCGACAGTTCGTTCTGCGCCTGGGCATATTTCGCCAACGCCGGACCGTCGTTGATGGTGGTGCCGCGCAGGCTCGCCCCGGCGACCTGACCGCGCAGTTCGACGATCTTCTCGAGCGTCTGCGCTTCGTGGGCCGCGTAACCTTTGACGACATTGACGAGGTTCGGCACAAGGTCGGCGCGCCGCTGAAGCGCGCTTTCGAGATCGCCCCACGCCTTGAAGACCTCCTCTTCCTGCTGCTGCATCGTGTTGAAGCCGCAGGAACTCAGTACGAACGCCGCGACGAGCGCTATGAACACCGTGAGTCTCTTCATCGTCTCCTCCATGAAAAAAGACAGGGGTACTGTAGCGTAATGGCGGAGAAATGCAAGTCGGCGGACATCACCGTTTCATCAGCGCGAAGACGCCCCAGCCGAGGTATTCACGGGTGTAGGCGGCGTAAAGCGCGGGATCCGCGGTGAGTTTGTCCCGGACCTCTTTGGCCATCTCGTCGCCGGGATTGGTGTCGAGCCACCGGCGCATGGTGAGCCATTTTGCCGCCTCGTACCGGTCCCAGCCGTGCTGATCGGCCAATACCATCTCGACGACATCGTACCCGAGGCGACCGAACGACGCGATCAGTTCCGGCAGTATCAAAAAGTCGGCGATGGCACAGCCTTCACATCCCTTGGCGACCTCTTCGGTCGGCGGCAACTGCCGCCAGTAGGGCTCGCCGATGAGGATGATCCCGCCGGGGCGCAGGCTCCGCGCCAGCAGTTCGATGGTGCCGGCGACCCCGCCGCCGATCCAGGTGGCGCCGATACAGGCCGCCACGCCGACCTTCTCGGCGGAGACATAGCCCGCCGCGTCGGCGTGGATGAATTTCACTTTATCGGCGACGCCGAGTTCCACCGCGCGGAGTTTCGCCTGCTCGGTGAAGAGAGGGCTCAGATCGACGCCGGTGCCGGTGATACCGTGGTCGCGCGCCCAGGTGCACAGCATCTCGCCCGAACCACTGCCGAGGTCGAGTATGCGGGTCCCCTTTTCCATGCGCAGGGCGGCGCCGAGGGTGGCGTATTTGTCGGGGGTGAAGGGGTTATGGATGCGGTGGGCGCTTTCGGTGATGGTGAATATCCGAGGAATGTCCATTGCAGAAAACCTCCTTAATTTATCTCACAAAAAAACAAAAGAACTCTAGCGCAACGGCTGGAAAAGGCAAGTGGAAGCAAGAGACATTCTGTAACTTAAAGCAATATTGTGTCGAGCCGATGGTGTTCTATCAAACGTCACCAAACGGAATCCCGCGAAGTTCGGCTTGAATAGTTCTTCCAGCAAAACTTAGATCAGCGCAAACAATGTCGCGATTGCGCGCTGACAGAGCCTCATAGGTCGAACGACGAAGAGGATAGACGAGAGTAACTGTCGTCTGTCTGGCATCGAAGAGTGCTGCGTAAGCTAACACTTGATGAAAATCAGACCGGTGAGCATCACGACTGTCTTCAGCCATTTTAAGCCAACCCGATTCATCTAACTCGGAAAAATGAGCCTTATATTTTGCATCAATAATTTTAACCTGATTGCGATGCCAAACCACGAAGTCTGGGACGAGATGTGACATTCCCCGCAAACTTGGATCTGTCCAACGTATCGGGAATACTGTTTCTAACTTGCGACCGCACCGGACATCAGCCCCCACTAACGCTGCTTCTCGGCGAACAATTGTTTCTACGTAGGACTCCCAGAGCTCAGAAAGTGGCAAATGCCATGCGAGTCCATCAAGTTCGCGGCCACCACCAAGACCTCGTTCATCGACAGTCCATCCAATCGCCTCAACACCTCGCCTTATAGCTTCATGTTCAAGGTAACTGCCGCCCATACGCTGTTCGATCTCCGTCTTCCGTGGCATTCGCGGGGAAACATCGCGTAACAGTTCGATAAGTCTATCGGCGGTCATTGCTAAAGTAGCGGCTGTTTTATCATTACCACCAATATCGAGGAGCTCCCGACGGAGTCGCTCAAGACACCACTTCACCATCGAGCGCAATTGAGGGTCGTTGGATAGTTCGGGGAAAGTACACGGAAGGCGATGCCACATGCCAGTGCGGAGGGGCCCCGCAATATATTCATTCCAGATAATCTTCCCTCGTGGCTTCGTAAGCATCTCATGTGTCTCTCGGTATCCACGACGAACTTGGGCGAGTAATGCGGCAAGCCGAGAGATGACAGGTCCGGCGATGACCCATGGAGGAACCTCTCGGCCACTTCCCGGCACCATTGGCAGGTCAGCAAACTCAAGAGAGGCATGCCAACCAATCTCGTCGAGAATCTTTCCCACTCCACTCCAGCCAAAGCGTGGTTTGACAACAAGACCCGCGACTACCTGTTGGGTTTGCGCCGAACGTAATGGCATTGCCCCGGCCCGGCCACCAGGGAAAAGGCGTATAATAGTGCCTTGCGAGCCAACGCCCACCTCGGGTCGAATTTCTAGATGTTTGAATGCAAGCTCATTTGCTCGAAGGAAGGCTTCAGCAAAGACACCCCATCCTCCACCCTGTTGCTTGGGCGCAAAACAATCGGCCGAAATAATTATTGGATGACCGTGGTCCGTACCGTCGAAGAGAGTTTTTTGCTCTGGCGAACGAAACTCATGCCGTCGATTCTTTCGGATAGGATTGTGTCTCGCCATATTGGGCATTGTGTCACTGGATCCAATCTTCGAGCGCATCTCGGACGGCATATAACTCACTGGACGCAGCTCCCAGGAATCCCTGTCGCAGATATTCGTCAATGAGAGGTATTAGCTCGTGCCTAAAACGCGACTTCAATTCATTCTCATCTTTCGCAAGAAAATAAGCATGGCCAGGCATTAAATCAAGACTATCCACGGGAGCATGTTCAATGAACACCTCAGCTAATCTATCAAAGTATTTTGTCGCGATGTCAGGTGCATTTTCGGCAACCACAGTACGACTTGGAGGAATATTCATGAACGCAAATCTGCGACGAATGGCAAGATCAAGGTTCTGGATACTTCTGTCAGCTGTGTTCATTGTTGCTAGCAGATAAAAATTCTCCGGGATGCTCAGTTCAGAAATATCATCTATGGGATGCGGTAAACGAATTTTCCTAGCGTGACTCCCGCCGACCTCGCCAGCCTCAAAAAGATATATCGCTTCTCCGAGTACTTTTCCCAGGTCTGCTCGATTTACCTCATCGACAACCAACAAGTAAGGAGCATCCTTCGCTTTAGCAATTGCCTCGAGGAGCCAACCTCTGCGAACGTGGAATTGCAAGGATCCGGCTTTTTCATTGGGAGAGAGACCTATTACAAAGTCTTCGTATGTAACTGCGGGATGAAACTGCACCGTCATGCCCCGCCCTTTGAAAAAGTGTTCGAGAACTTCTCCTGCAAGACGTGTCTTTCCTGTTCCTGGAGGGCCTTGCAAAATGACAAATCGTCGTTGTTGAAGACGTTCGAATACAACATCAGCACTAGGAGCAATAAAAAGGTTTGCCCGCAGATCCTCATGGAGATTTTCAAATTCACGCTCAAAGGTTTTTAACACCTGCCAATTTCGTTCAAGAGCGTACAGGTCAAGGAAAGCCTGTAAAACTTTACGCGCCTTCTCCGCATCGTCTCTTGGCACCACTGCATTACAGTACATTTCACTGCCGTAACGTTGAAACACCTTGTCAAAACCAGGGAATCGCTCGCGCACACTCTTGGGAACCACAACCCCAAGCGCGGCAGGATCAGGCTTTGTCCAAGCTTCAACCCCCAGTCGGGACAAATAACGTCTTAATGCGACGATTCGACGTCGGTGTCCCGGTCGCATGAGTATTCCCTCATCTGGTGCCAGCCCTCGCGTGCCAACACCAAAGCCGATGAGCGTACCAGAATCACTGGATGGAAACCACACGAGACTTGTTCCACCATAAGGACCGCTCGGTGGGTTATTGGGGTTGACGAACCCGGCATACGGGACACCAGATTTATCCTCCTCATTAGCAAGTCCATAGGCATCGCGAAGCATCGTTGGGACAAGGTCTCGTTTCTGGTACCTATCACCAAACAATGCTGACATGGCTTCCTTCAACCCTTCTTTGGGATATGACGCAAGGCCACCACGAATGATTTCTGACAAATCTCTTAGAGAATCTGACTTGCTAACCATGGCAGCCTCCATGTTTGACTCGTTCAAAAGAAAAGGCATCAAAAATACAAAAGCACTTTATTCTCTCGGTAAATTAAAGTCAATTTCTGAAGGGCACTTAGAATTCTCTTGACTTCCGTTTTCACCTCTGCTAAAAGTACTGGACCGGGCGCCCGGTCAAGACGGAGGAAGCGATGACCGAACCAGTTGAGAAATGCGGTAACGGACAACATGTGAAGGGCTGCCAGACGCGGCAACGCATCATTGACACCGCCGCCGCCATCATCATCGAAGAGGGCCGCCCCGGCCTCACCACCCGCGCCATCTGCGAGAAAGCGGGCATCGGCAAAGGGAGCCTTTACCACCACTTCAAGGACACCCACGAGATCGTCCGCGAGGTGATGCTCTCGTTCATGGAACACTACTTCGGCGAGATGGAACACCAGTCGTTCACCGGCGTGGGCGACTTCTTCCGCCGCACCGGCCAGAGCGCCATCGACGAAACGCTCGAACACATGAACATCCGCGAACGGTTCCTCGCCTTCGCCGAAGAGATATACGGCGACCAGCAACTCCTCGCGGCGCTGGTCGAGCGGCACATGACCTTCCGCACGGCGCTCGGCGTCAGACTCGAAGAACTGTCCGGCGGCCGTCTGCCCGCCGCGGTCCGCGACAACGCGGTGCTCGCGGTGCTCACCTTCATCGAGGGGATGGAAAGCCTCCTCCACTTCGACCGCGAGGTCGACCGTTACCGCGCCATGTGGGACATGACCGCGACGCTCCTCACCGACTATGTCGAAAAGAACATCGAACGGAGAACGCCATGAAAAAACTCGCCGCGCTCCTTTGTTTCTGCATCACGCCGCTCCTTTTCGCCGCCGAACCGACGGTCGAGGAGATCGTCAAGAAGAGCGACGAACTCTACCGCTCGAAGACCAGTTACGCCGAGATGGAGATGCAGATAGAGACCGCCGACTGGAAACGGACGATGCGGATGAAGGCGTGGACCGAGGGGATGAAGAAGACCTTCATCACGATACTGGAGCCGAAAAAGGACGCCGGGATCGGGACGCTCAAGATCGACACCAAGATGTGGAACTACTTCCCGAAGATCAACAAGGTCATGCAGATACCGCCCTCGATGATGATGGGTTCGTGGATGGGGAGCGACTTCACCAACGACGATCTGGTGAAGGAATCGACGCTGATGGACGACTACACCTACAAACTCATCGCCGGTCCCGACGCGGCCAAATACTACATCGAACTGACGCCGAAGGAAAAGACCGCGACCGTCTGGGGACGCATCGTGGTGGTCGCGAACAAAAGCGATCTGTTGCCGGTGGCGCAGGAATTCTACGACGAGAAAGGGACCAAGGTGCGGCTGATGACCTTCAGCGACGTCAAGGTGCTCGGCGGCAAGAAGATACCGGCGGTGATGGAACTGCGGTCGCTCACCAAGTCGGGCAACAAGACCACCATCATCTATAAGGATATCCAGTTCGATGTGAAACTCGACCCCGACACCTTTACCCTGCGCAACCTGCAGAAACAGAGGTAGCCATGCTGATATTCAAAATGGCGTTCCGCAATCTCCTGCGCCAGCGGCGGCGCAGCCTGCTGACCGGACTCACGATGGTCATCGGCTTCATCCTCTTCGCCCTGACGGTCGGCACGCTGGAAGGATCGTGGGGAACGATGGTCGAGATCATCACCCGCGACCACACCGGCCACGCCCAGATACACCGCAAAGGCTACCTCGACCGGCCGTCGCTCTACAAGAACTTCGCCGACACCCCGGAACTCTACGCGACGCTCGCCAAGGAGCCCGCCGTCGCCGCCGTGACGCCGCGCATTCGTTCGGCGGCGCTCGCCTTCGTCGGGATGAAAACCACCGGCATCGAACTCATCGGGATAGACCCGGAGCGCGAACGGGCGGTCACCCGGCTCGCCAACAAGGTGCGCGACGGCGCTTTCCTGCCGGCCGCCGCCGCCAAACAGGCGCTTATCGGCCGTAATGTCGCCGATGTCCTCAAAGCACCGGTGGGAAGCGAACTCACCCTCATCTCGCAGGGGGCCGACGGATCGGTCGCCAACGACCTGTTCACCGTCGCCGGCATACTCGGCGACGCGAAGGACGCGTCGGAACAGAACCGCGTCTATCTCCATATCGCCGACGCGCAGGACTATCTGACGCTCGACGGAAAGGTCCACGAGATCGCCCTCCTCTACCACGACCGCAAAAAGGTCGAACCGGCGACCGGGCGGGTCGGCGCGGCGATCGCGGCGGCGGGGTTCCGCGACCTGTCGGCCGAATCGTGGATGGAGGTCGAGCCGGAGTTCTACCGCACCATGCAGGCCGACAAGAAGGGGGGCGACATCCAGATGCTCATCGTCCTCCTCATCGTCGCGGTGGGCGTACTCAACACCGTCCTCATGGCGGTCTTGGAGCGGACCCGCGAATACGGCGTGATGGCGGCCATCGGGACGAGCCCCCGGCGGCTTTTTTCGCTTATCGTCATCGAAACGGGGATGCTGGCGCTCCTCTCATCGCTCCTCGGCGCGTTCCTCGCCTCGTTCGCGCTGTGGTACTTCGCCGCCATCGGCGTCACCTACCCCGAACCGGTGACGGTCGCCGGCTATTCGCTGACCACCCTCACGGCCGACATCACCCCCGCCGCCTACTACAAGCCGTTCCTCATCATATTCCTTACCGCGCTACTGGTCTCGATGATCCCCGCCCTGCGCGCCGCCCGGATCAAACCGGTCGACGCCCTGCGGTCGCTGTAGGAGGCCGTCATGACGCTATTTTTCAAACTCGCGTGGCGCAACCTCTTCCGCAACAAACGGCGGACGCTCCTTGCCGGTCTCATGATCGGGCTCGGGCTCGCCGCGATGATAACGACCGACGCCATCACCATCGGCACCATCGACAACATGATAGCCTCGGCGACGCGGTCGTTCCTCGGCGAAGGACAGGTACACCGCGACGGTTTCCGCAAGACCCTTGAGGTCGAACTGACCATCGCCGACGGCCCGGCGCTCTTCGAAAAGATGAAAAACGACCCGCTCATCCGGCAGGCATCTCCGCGCACCGCCTCGTTCGGGATGGTCACCAGCCCCGCCAATGTCCAGTCAGTGATGCTTTACGGCATCGACCCGACCTACGAACGCGACCTTTCGCAGATAGACGACCTGCTCGTGTCGGGCGACTATCTCGCCGCGGCCGACGAGCCGAAGATACTGATCGGCGACAAACTGGCCGATCTGCTGGAGGTGGGTCTCGGCGACAAGGTGGTGGTGACGGTGGCGCAGGCCCACACCGGCGAACTGTCGCAGGAACTCTTCCGCGTCGGCGGCATCTTCCGCTTCGGGTCGCGCCAGATGGACGGCGGGATGGCCTTCATCCCGCTCAAACGGGCGCAGGAGATGCTGAAACTGGAGGGCGGCCTGCACGAGATAGCGTTCCTGTTCCACGACAAACTCAAAAGCGAGGATACGGCCCTGCCGCTGTGGACCGAGTTGTCGGCGGGCGGCAACGAGGCGCTGTCGTGGACCGGACTGGTGTCGGAACTGGCCATGATGCGCTCGATGACCGATTTCAGCCTTTTTCTCGTCGGGATCATCCTGTTCGGGCTCGTCTCGTTCGGCATCGTGAACACCCTCTTCATGTCGCTCTACGAACGGATGTTCGAATTCGGCGTCATGCGGGCCATCGGTACGCGGCCGCGGCAGGCGGCGCAACTGATGGTCATGGAGGCGGGCGGACTGGCGCTCATCGCCATCGTGATGGGGAGCGTCGTCGCGCTTATCGTCAACGGACTGCTCCTGCACTACGGCATCGATTACAGCGACGCCGAGTTCATCGTGGCCCTGCGCGAACCGATCCGCCCGGTGCTCACCCTGACGCAGTTCACCCTCTACCCGTTCCTGCTGTTCGTTTTTACCTGCCTCGTCGGCCTCTACCCGGCGATCTATGCGGCGCGGCTCACCCCCGCCAAAGCGATGAAACGAGGACTTTAACATGACGGAGCATACGATGGAAAATGTCATCCGCATCGACAAGGTATCGAAGATATACCGCACCGGCGAGGTGACGGTCGATGCCTTGAAAGAGGTCTCGCTCACCATCGCAAAGGGCGAATTCAGCGCCCTTGCCGGCCCGTCGGGAAGCGGCAAATCGACGCTCCTCAACATCGTGAGCGGTCTGGACAAGCCCGACGGCGGCACGGTGGAACTCGGCGGCCGGGCGATGACCGCGATGAGCGCCTCCGACCTGTCCGACTTCCGACGCGACCACATCGGGTTCATCTTCCAGAGCTACAACCTCATCCCGGTCCTCACCGTCGAGGAGAACATCGAATATGTGATGCTCCTGCAGGGGGTGCCGAAGAATGAGCGGCGCGAGCGGGTGGCGAAGATACTTGCCGAGGTGGGGCTCGACGGGATGCAGAAGCGCCTGCCGATACACCTCTCGGGCGGTCAGCAGCAGCGGGTGGCGGTGGCGCGCGCCATGGTCGCGAAGCCCGCCATCATCCTCGCCGATGAACCGACCGCCAACCTCGATTCGAAGACGGGACATGACCTCCTCGACATGATGGAGGAGATGAACGCGAAACACGGCGTCACCTTCCTCTTCTCGACCCACGACCAGATGATCATGGAACACGCGCGGCGGCTCATCACCCTGCGCGACGGCCGGATATTCTCCGACGAGGTGCGCGGCTGATGCGGACGCTTATCGCCCTCATACCGCTCTTCGCCGCCACGCTCGGCGCGGTCGAACTCGCCGACGGTCTGACGCTCTCGGGCTGGGGCAAGCAGTATCTGGGCGTCACCGGCATGCAGGATAATGTGACGCCGCCCGACGTCGCCGCCTACGAGCCGCAGGGTACGGTCCAGCAGACGCTCCGCCTGCGTCTGTTCTACAAACCGATAGATTGGTTCTCGGCAGAGACGGCGTGGCAGGTGTCGCCGACGGTGTCACAGATGGGCGGCAACGCCCTGACGGGTCTTTTTGCGCCGTCGCTGAACGACTATCGCATCACCGACCTCCTCGATACCCTCTACACCAGCCCCGCCGGTCAGGTCGCCTTCCCCCACTCGCTCGACCGGCTCACCGTCACCTTTTCACTCCCCTTCATGGATATCTATGCAGGGCGGCAGGCGATATCGTTCGGCGCGGCGAAGTTCATCAACCCGACCGATGTCTTTGCGCCGCTCTCGTTTCAGGATATCAATCGCGAGGAAAAGGTGGGCGTCGATGCGGTGCGGGTGAAATTCCCCCTCGGCGAGATGAACGAACTCGACGCTGGGTATGTCTTCGGCCCCGATGGCCGGTTCTCCAAAAGCGCCGCCTTCGTGAGGGCCAAGTTCGCCCTCTGGGAGACCGACATCTCGCTGATGCTGGTCGAATATCAGTACAACCTGCTCTCCGGGCTCTCGATAGAACGGGCCATCGGCGGCGCGGGAGTGTGGCTGGAAGCGGCCTACACCGCCGACACTATCTTCAAGGAAAGCGAACGGATGTCTCCCGGCATACACGGCGACATCAACGGCAACGACGACTTCCGCCTTTCGGTCGGCGCCGACTATAACTTCGCCGAAGCGAACCTCGTTCTTTTCGGTGAATATCATTTTTCTCTGGTCGGTACACTTCGCCCCTCGCAGTATTTGGAGAACATATGGCCGGGCACGGGAGAGAAAGCCTATAGCGACAGCGGCGTCTATCTGCTCGGACAGCATTATCTCGCGGTCGGCTTCACGTGGGAGATCGTGCCGCTCCTCAACGGATCGCTCCAGACCCTCATCAATCTGACCGACGGCTCGCTCCTGCTGTCGCCGCGCCTTGAATACAGCGTGGCCGACGACCTGTTCTGGGATGTCGGCGCCTCGATCGGCGCGGGAGTGACGGCACGACAGGGCGACTTCATGGGGTTCATCTATCCTGTTCCCCGTTCCGAGTTCGGGCTCTACCCCTACACCGTCTACACCACGATGCGTCTCTATTTCTAGACTCGCCGCATCCCTTCTGCTATACTGCATCGTCTTTTGCGGAGGTTCGTATGCGTTTTTTCTTTCTTTTGCTCCTTCTCCTGCCCTTGTTGCTCGCGGCGGCGGGCAGCGACGCCATCGTCGTGTGGCGGCTCGAGCCGAAAACGGGGGTCTCTGAAAAAGAGGCCGACGCGATAAGTGCGATGGTGACCACGGCGGTCGGACAGGTATCGGGCAGGCAGACCATCGGCGAGACCGACATGAAGGCGCTCATGGTCGGCGAGGAGAAGAAACTCTCCTGCGGCGCTGAAGATACCGCCTGCGTCGCCGAGATCGGCGCGGCGCTGGGCGCCCCCGAATCGGTCACCGGCACTCTGTCGAAACTCGGCGATTACTGGGTGCTGTCGCTTCAGCGGCTCAATGTGCGGAGCGTCTCGGTCCTCGGCCGGTCGGAACGGAAGGTGAAAGGCAACCTCAACCTGCTGGTCGAAGCGATCACCCCGGCGGTCGCTGAACTCTTCGGCAGACCGGCTCCCGCCGCACCGTCGCAGAATGAACCGACCTACGAAGGCCCCGCGACCACTCCCGGCGCCTACCCCAGCGACGAACTGCCTCCCAATGAATACGAGGTCCGAACGCTGTCGGCCTTCGGCTGGTCGCTCATCGGCACCGGCGCGGCCATCGTGATATTCGGCGGGATATCACAGTGGCAGATGAACGAGGCGAACGACCGCTACGCGCTCGTCGGCGCGGCGTCCGACAAGAAGTCGTTCGAACTGTGGCGCGGCCTTTCGATAGCGGGCTACACCGTCGGGTCGCTGGCGCTCGCTACCGGCGTCGGGCTCATGCTCTTCGACGCCCTCTACGAGCCGGAAGACCCGGCGACGCCGACCGCGCTGGTACTGCCGACCTATAACGGCGCCTATCTCTCGCTCGGGTGGAGGTGGTAGATGGACCGTTATCTTTTCGTCATGCTCTTCGCCGCGTTCCTCTTCGGGTGCAGCGATTTTACCCTGAAGGAGTACGGCGGCGACAGCGATAATGGGCAATCCGACGATCAGTCGGATCAGACAGACCAGACAGATCAAACCGACCAGTCGGATCAGTCGGACGATGCGGCGACCGATGATACCGCCATTCCCGACGACGACGTCGCCACAGCCGACGACAACGTTGCCATTCCCGACGACGATGCTACCACGACCGACGACGACACCGTAACGCCCGATGTCGACAACCTCCCCGAGAACGCCTGCAATGAGGGCGAAATTTGCTGGTTCATCATCGATACCAGCCAGACCGCCTGCTACAACCTTACCGGATCGGTCACTTGCCCGTCGGAAGGGGGACAATTTTACGGACAGGACGGCAATTACTCGGGCGGCGGCCGCGAGTTCCAGAGCCGGGCCGCCTCGAGCCAGACGCTCATCGACGACAACCAGACCAAACTGACCTGGCAGAAGACGCTGGACGGCACCGCCCGCTCGTGGAGCGACGCCAACGCCTACTGCGCCGGTCTGGCCGGCAGCAACTACGGCGACCGCACCGATTGGCGGCTCCCGACGCGTCAGGAACTGCTGAGCCTCCTCTCCTTCGACGCCCAATCGACCGAGGCGCTGATAGACGGTTTCTACTTCCCCGCGACACCCGCCGACAGTTTCTGGACCGGCACGGAGCACGGCTACAACTATTATTACGTCGATTTCTCGGGCGACGGCATGTCCTATTCGGACCCCGGCCAAACGCTCCACCTGGTCCGCTGTGTCAGCGCGCCGTGGAATTACCTGGCGGCGCGGCCGATACAGCGCTGGGCCGAAACGACCGTCGGTACCGATACCGTCATTGAGGACACTCTGACCGGACTGGTCTGGCAGATGGCCTTCGACTACGACGAACGCCTCTGGGCCGACGCACTGAGTCATTGCACCTCACTCAACCACGCTCAGAAAAGCGACTGGCGGCTCCCCGATATCAACGAATTGGAGAGCCTCATCACCTACGGCGCCCAACCGGAGCATGTCACCACTTTCCCGACGATAGACGAAGATTATTTCTGGAGTTCCACCACCAATGCGAAGGATATCTCGAAAGTGTGGCTGGCGGAATTCAAATACGGCATCATCCGGCCCGATATGGCCAAGGATGTCAACGCGAACGGCATCCGCACGATCTGCGTGCGGAACAAGGACTGATAGCTAGCGGTACAATTCCTTCAGCGCAGAGATGATCGACAGGTGATCGCGCGTCCCGGCCGTTTCGCGGACGCTGTGCATCGCCCACATCGGCACCCCCACATCGACGCCCGGCACCGACAGGAGCGCAGTGGTCATCGGACCGATGGTGCTCCCCGACGGGACATCGGAGCGGTTCGCGATCTTCTGGCACGGCACTCCGGCGCGGCGGCACAGTTCACGGAATCTCTCGGCCGTGACGGCGGTCGTCGCATATTTGAAGCCGGCGCTCACCTTGATGACCGGGCCGCCGTTCATGAGCGGCGCATAGGCCGGATCGTGCTTTTCGGGGAAATTGGGATGCAGCGCGTGGGCCGCGTCGCAGGAAACGAGGAACGACTTGGCCAGCGCCCGGTGGAACTCCTCGCGGCCGGCGTCGTGCGCCATGACGATCCGTTCGAGCACCGTCGCGGTGAAGCCGCTGTCGGCCCCCATCGGCGTGCGTGAACCGATCTCCTCGTTGTCGTAGAACAGCGCCACCGCCGTCGCGTCGCCCGGCTTAGCGTCGAGGAACGCGGCGAGTATCGCATGACACGAGGCGAGGTTGTCGATACGGCCCGATGAATAGAGTTCGTCGTCGCGGCCGAACCGCACCGCCGGCTGAGGATCGTAGAGATAGAGGTCCATCTCGCCGACCGCCGTCACCGGCACATCGATCGCCTCGGCGACCAGCCCCTTGAGCACCTGCCAGCCGTCGCCCCCCTTCGCATCGGCGCACAGCACCGCCTGCAGATGGTTCTGCGGATTGTATTCGAACCCCTTGTTGACCTCGCGGTTCATGTGTATTGCCAGATTGGGAACGATGGCGACCGCCCGTTCGGTATCCACGGTCCGCGCCTCCCAACCGCCTTTCCCCTTCACCATCACCCGTCCGGCGACGGCGAGGTTGCGGTCGAGCCAGGTCGAGACTATCGGGCCGCCGTAGATCTCGGTAGCGACACGGACGACATTCTTGCCCATGCTCTCGGCCTCGGGCTTTATCTTGAGCAGCGGGCTGTCGGTGTGGGCGCCCGCCATCATGAAGCCACTCTGCCACGGATTCTTCCGGCCGACGCGGAACGCGATGACCGCCGAATCGTTGCGTACGACGAAGTAACCCTTGCCGCTCTTCAGCGTCCACTCATCGCCTTCGCCCAGCCGCTCGAAGCCGCCCGCTTCAAGCCGCCGGACTATCGCTTCGGTCGCGTGGAACATGGTCGGACTCTCGTCGAGAAAGCCGAAAAGATCGATAATGGGTTCGATGGGGTGTTTCATGCGATCCTCCTGTATGCGGCGCGGTCTTTAATTGCCGCCGCCCTGATTATATTTCTTCGACGGTTTCCCGGTCACCTCTATCGGCGCGAAACGGCTCTCATCGCTCCCGTCGCCCAACTGACCATATTGATTACGGCCCCAACAGAAGAGCTGATGGCGGCCTCCGTTGTCGCGGACCGCGCAGGTATGGGTCTCTCCCGCCGACATCTGGGACCAGTCACTGTAAGAGCTTTGCAGCTTCACCGGCTTATTCGATCGATCCATCCCTCCCGCACCGAGTTGACCGTACCGGTTGTCACCCCAACAGTAGAGCATCCGTTCGGTTCCTTCGTCACGGATAGCGCAGGTATGATTCGATCCCGCCGCCAGCGCGCGCCAAGAATCGTTTGTCCCGGCAAGGGACACCGGGGTCAACTTCTTGCCCGATCCCTCGTCGCCGCGTTGCCCCGTCCCGCCGTTTCCCCAACAGTAGAGCTTCCGGGAACCGCCTTCATCACGGATCCCGCACGTGTGATAGTAGCCGCCCGACACCGCCGTCCAGTCGTCGAAACCACCGCTCACCTCGGCCGGTTCGGCATGTGCCCTATCGACAACACCAAGACCCAATTGCCCGTCGCTGTTGGCGCCCCAACAGTAAAGTTTCTTTTTTCCCTCCTCATCCCTGATGGCGCAGGTATGAGAAAAACCACCGGTGACATAGACCCAGCCGTACTGTTTGCCCATCAGCGGTCGCGGGACCTGAACAATATTGAACGACGGGTCTCCCGCCTGCCCCGCCTTGTTCTCTCCCCAGCAGTAGAGACCGTTCCTGCCCCCCTCGCTCCTGATAGCGCAGGAATGCGATATGCCGGAGGTGACCTGTAGCCAATCGGTATAGGCGCCTTTGACCTCCAGCGGTTTCGGCCCCGATCGATCATCGCCCGTGCCGAGCTGACCGCTCCCGTTGCTACCCCAACAGTAAAGACGGCGCTCGCCATCTTTTGCGGCGATACCGCAACTATGGAACCGTCCTGCGCTCACCCGCTCCCACCGCATGGAAGGAACTATCGCCTCGGTCGGGATAAAATGATCCTCCTGATCGGCCGTACCCAGCTGTGCCGCCGCGTTATTGCCCCAGCAATAGAGCGCGCGATCGACGCCCACCGCACAGGAATGCTGATAACCCGCCGAGACATGCCGAAATTCCGGAAGGGAAGGCGAACCCGCAACGACCTCTTCGGCCGCTGTTGCGGGGCATAACGGCGCGGTTAAAAAACATACCAAAAAAATAAACGGGCGAATTTTGAACGGCATCCCTTCCCCTCAATCGGACATACGACGGCCGACTCTAGCATAAGCGCATCGTTTTTTCAAAAGTTTTTGGAACTCTCCTTGACAAGCAGGCAACGCCTCAATATAGTTGCTCGTGTCAAATGACTTCGAACTGCAAAATATTCGGAGGAATGATGAAGGAGCTTTGCAAGTTAAAAGAAATGTTCCGGGCTATTTATGCTTTCGAAGTGGTGTTAAAAAAAGACTTCAACATCTCCATCAACGAAGCGCTCACGCTCTGCACGCTCGACAAAGAACACCGCAACAGCGGCGAACTAGCCCATGAGCTCGGGATTTCGCTTTCCCGCATGTCTCGCGTGCTGAGCACCCTTGAAGGGAAAAAACTGATAGAACGCACGCTCGGTATCGACGACAAACGCAAGATGATCTTCTCTCTCTCGCCGATAGGGAAAAAGAAAATCACCGATCTGCGACATCGCAAACCGTCATTCCCCGACCTTTGCTGACCCGCCTGCAACAAATTTCTGGATTTCCCCTTAAGTAAAATTATAATCGTTATGGCCGTTATTATTGTGGGGGAGCTGTATGCCCGACAACAAGGAAAAAGATATTCCTCTTTTCTCCGATGACCTTCCTAAAGATTCTCCGAAGCAAGGCGCAAACACCGACAGCGGAAACAATGAACCGATCACCCCGGTCGAAGAAGCGCCCCTTCTAAGCCCCACGGTTGATGAGAGTTTTTCGGCGCCAAAGGATATCTTCGAGGCGATCCAACGCAAAGACCTCGATATCGTTGTCGGCTTTTTGGAAAAGAAAACCAACCTCGCCGCGACCAATGAAGAAGAACGTACGCCGTTGCAGGTCGCCGCATCGCTCGGCGCTTCGGATATCGTGAAACTCTTGGTCGAGTGCGGCGCAAATATCGAAGCAAAAGGAAAAGACGGCCGCACGCCGCTCATGCTGGCGCTCAGCAATTGCCATTTCGATGTTACCGAATATCTCCTTTCCAAGGGAGCCAATGTCAACATCGCTTCGGCAACGAACTATACCCCGCTCATGCAGGCGTCAGCCAAAGGGGCGACCGAGATCGTTCGCGAAATGCTTCCCAAGATAGATAACATCAACGCCAAGAACAATGAAGGACGCACGGCGCTTATGATCGCGGTACGATTCGGCCACCGCGACATCATCGAAATGCTCCTCAGCCGCAACGCATCCCTGCAGATGACCGACAACAACGGAAACTCCGCCGTTTCGCTGGCCGAAACACCCGATCTGAAGAAATACCTTGCCGAAAAAACGGAAGAAGAACGCCATGCCGCCGAAGAGCGAGCAAAAGGAAAGGAAGAAACCATCACCGAAGAGGTCAAAAAGAAGTTTCCTACCCTCCTAGTGGCGCTTGCAATGCTCCTCCTCGCCGGCGCCGCCGCCGTCTTTGCCTACTACCAGATGCAAAACATGAAGGTCAAAAAAACAGCTATTCCCCCGGCGATGCAATTAAGCGCAAAGGCCGTTGCACGAGGATATTGTGACCGCGTAGCCGAATGCCGCGAAGGACTTTCCAGCGATTTCAGAAAACGCTGTGCAACCCAAGCGTTTCAAGGATTTGGAGAATTTCTTGCCGGCCAAGGAGGCGAAAAGTGCGATCAGAACCGTATCGATGTCTGTGTCGGTTGTCTGTCGGGATTACCGTGTGAACGGGTCAAAAAACTAGATATGGACTATTTGGAAAGAAATTGTGGAAGTTGCCATAAAGCCTGCCGGCCCGAGAACTGATCAAGAACGATCACGGCTCATTTGTTTTGTAGTCTAGGTCCGCTCCCATGCACATTGCCCGTTGATCAGGCGGAACCGGTATACCGGAGATGACCGTTGCCATCGCCAATCCGTCGGGAACCGGCAGCGCTCCAGCCCCTGGATCGCAACCGCCATTTTCGGAAACGCTGAATATATAAAAAGACCCGTAAGATTCATTCGGCGAGGCCAAGTCATTATTTGTCTTCCATCCCAAGGTCGCAAGTTCTCGAGCATAATGTCCCGCGACCTCATAAAAACTGATCTGAGACTGACCTAACGATTTCAGGACCATAGGGACCTCTGCGGTCCTTGACTTGGCGGTATAGTCGGCATACATCGGCATTGCGATAGCCGCCATAATGCTCATGATTAGGATGACCATCATGATCTCCAGCAACGTGAACCCTCGCGTCCCTTTCATGTGCAACTCCTCAAAATGGTCATAGAACTCATAAATCAACAGATTATTTAAGCAAAAGATGTTCCTTCAATTCATCTTTTCTTGCTTTCCGCTTTCCCTCGAGATAGGGTATCGTGCGGATCAAGGAGGTAGCCATGCGATTACTGGTAACCGGCGGCGCCGGTTATATCGGCTCTCATCTCGTTAAATTACTTGGCGATATCGGCAACCACACCATCACCATCCTCGACAACCTTTCGACCGGTCACCGCCCAGCCATCCTGTACGGCGATCTGATCAAGGCCGACCTTGCCGATCGCGAAAAGACGGAGGAAATATTCAAAAACGGACGCTTCGATGCCGTCATCCATTTCGCCGCCCATATCGTCGTCCCCGAATCGGTCTCCGATCCCCTCAAGTATTATATGAACAATACCGTCAACACGACGAATCTGATCCGCCTCTGCATCAAATATGGCGTCGGCAAATTCATTTTCTCCTCAACGGCCGCCGTTTATGGCGAACCTGCCGATGGGGTGGTCTTGGAGACCAGCGCCCTCGATCCCATCAACCCCTACGGCATGAGCAAACTAATGAGCGAACGGGTACTGCTCGATACCACCCGCGCTTTCCCGGACCGCTTTAAGGCGGTCATTCTGCGCTATTTCAATGTGGCGGGCGCCGACCCCGACGGGAAGATCGGCCAGAGTTTCCCCGACGCAACCCACCTCATCAAAGTGGCGGCGCAGGCGGCTCTGGGCAAACGACCGCAGGTCAATATATTCGGCACCGACTTCCCCACCCCCGACGGCACCGGCATCCGCGATTATATCCACGTCACCGATCTGGCCGGACTGCATATCAGGGCGCTGGAACATCTGAATAACGGCGGAAACTCAGACATCTTCAACTGCGGCTACGGCCACGGCTATAGCGTCCGGGAGGTGCTTGACGCCATGAAGCGGGTAAGCGGCGTCGACTTTAAAGTGGTCGAAGGCCCCCGCC
This sequence comes from bacterium, assembly GCA_022709425.1. GTDB lineage: Bacteria > UBP6 > UBA1177 > UBA1177 > JAKLFG01 > CALMRE01. Next base: position 135,773 of record JAKLIW010000004.1, on the reverse strand, counting down.
GCCCCGGCGATCCGGCTAAACTCATCGCCAACAATGCAAAAGTTCGGCGCGCATGGAACTGGGAACCTGCCTACGATTCGCTGGAATTCATCTGCCGCACGGCGCTCGACTGGGAAAAGAAGCGAACCTACTGACGATTCTTTTGCATCTTCATTAATCGTTGAACCAATGCCTCTTCGTCATCCATGATCGCATCGGACGGGACATGTCGCGCCACGTCCCCAACATTAAAGGAAAGTATCCGACAATAGTCGCGGAACTCCCACACCACGACCGGCATACTCTCCTCACGCGAGGTGATGCACAGCACATCTATCCGTCGGGCATAATAGGCCAACTCGCCCGGACTCACCTGCCCCGCCCATCGCACGAGTCCCTCCTTTTCCGCCGCCGTCACCGATTCCTTGAGCGAGCCGTCGCCAAAAACCACAAACAGCATATCGGGCCGCTCTTTCTTCACCTGACGCGCTATGTCAATAAAGATATCTATCCCCTTCACCCGTTCCAACCGGCCGACGAACGCCACCACCAACATTTTCTCCGGCACCTCGATGGGGTTCTGCGGCATCACCGGCTCCGGCAAACGACTCCGCGTCGGCAGGATATCGATCGGTTGCCCGGTCAACCCGCGCATCTCTCCCCGCAGGAATTCGCTGTTGGCATATACTCCGGTCGCAAAATGGAAAATGGCCCGCAGAAGTATCGGTATGTTCTTAAATTTACTTATATCTGTCCCTAAGGCCCATACCGTATAGGGAACTCCGGTAAACACCCTGACAAAAAACGCAGCCAGCCCGCCGGGGATCGCCCAGCAGGCAAAAACATGTTGAATCTGATACGCGTTGACAATTTTTGTCGCCTTAATGACAAAAATGAGCAACATTCTAAGAAAAACGAGCAGGTCGAACGGATTGTATATCCTCCTTCCGGCCAAGTAACCATGCGGCCACCGAAAACGGTGTATCGTCACCGGTCCGATCACATCGACCCCGGCACCGTTCGGGTCAGGGGTCAAAACGACCACCGGCACGGCATCTCCCCCACGCAGCAACAACTCATCAATGAATCGTCCTCGATAATCTTCTGTTGATAAAGGGAAAGAATGAGTAATAATGAGTGTCGGCTTGTCGAACATCTTATTTGCCCAGTAATGAAATCAATATTCGACGTGCGACATCCGCTGGTGAAAATACATCCAGCGAACGCCCCACATCATTGCAAACCGTCGCAAGCGCCGCGCCATCGAAGAACTTCCGCTCCCCGTTCGCCTGTTGCAGAAAGTCCAGCCAACGGTGTGCCGCCCCGACCTTATCGGGCGATACCCGGGCGAATCTGAGGTCGTAGAAGCAGGCGTGCGCGTCGAGTCGTTCTCTGTTTGGTGTGAATCCCAGCGTTTTCTCGATATAGTCGGACCAGAGTTTCAAAAGAATCTCGCGGCGATCATTCAAACGCTTACCATCAAGATAGACCGCGCCGGTAACGCTCGAAAGCGACACCCGATAGTCAAGCAGAACCTCGGGGATGACCGCCAGTTCGGTCACCAGCGCCATCTCACACCAGAGGCGATAGTCTTCTACGGCGGGGAATTCATCACGGTAGCGCAGGTCATGCGCATCCATCACCGACCGGCGGATCATCACCGTCGGATGGACAAAGGGGGTCGCGAATAAAAGCGACGCTTTCAGTTCGGCGGAACTCGTCTGCGCCCTCTGTGTCCAGCGTGGCCCGTACGCGATGAACTTCTGCGCCCACGAACCACACAGTCCGACCGCAGGATGATCCTCCATGAACGTGAACTGTCGCATGAGCCGTTCCGGGCGAGCGATATCGTCGGCATCCATCCGGGCCATGTAGCATCCGCGCGCCTCTTCGATGCCGCGGTTCAGCGAAAAAACGATGCCGCGGTTGCCGTCGTTGCCGAGCACGCGGATACGCTGGTCGTTGAATCGGCTTGTCACCCCGACCGTATCGTCGGTCGAACCGTCATCGATAATAATAAGTTCGAACTCGGCGAACGACTGCGAAAGAATGCTTTGTATCGCCGCACCGATATGCCGCTCAGCGTTGTAGGCGGGGAGGATGAGCGATACTAACGGTGATGCGTTCATAGCCGGATCCACCCTTCCGGTATCAGATCGCCGGTCTGCCGCTCCATCTTCTCATCGGCGAACCAGCGCTTTGGCGCGATCACGATCTTGTCGGGGTTTTTGTTCAGCCACGCACCCCACCACGAAAAAGAACTGTTCGCAATAATCTGGTGTTTACAGCGACTCATTAGAAACATATCTTCATGCGACGAAAGCCCCGTTACCACGACACCGTCAACCTGTTGAGCAACCAACCACTCCGGCTCATCAGAAAAGAAGAAAAAGCTAACGCCGCCCACTCGTTCTCGCATGTGACGCATCGCGCTTTCGTAGTACTCCCACGAACAATTGCCGTGAAAAGCCGTCGTCTTGGGGTCCGACACATAGTCGCCGCGCCGGACATGGACCGAGACCGAGTTCGGAGCACTCTCCACCTCGCGTAAATAACCCTGCGCTTTTTGCGACAACGGTTCTTTCAACGAAAACTCTCGCCGGATCGTATCGGCATGATCGACAAAGTATTTTTCAGATTGGAAAAACCCATTCAACAACCTTCCGGGCAACAACCCGGACACCTTGGGGTCATGGGCAAAACTTTGTTCCCGATAATATCTCCCTTGCACCTTGCGCCACAATCTCAACCAGCGGGAAAAAGAAACGACCTCCGCCTTAATAACGAAGGGCGTCAGCGCATAGGACCGCTTCGGATCACTATCAAACGCGGAAAGGTCCAACACAAGAGGAACGGCGTGCCGCAACGACAATGCTCTCCCCGCCGCATATTGGAACATTTGATTGCCCAATCCACCGCAGAGACGTATTATCAATTGGTCTTGCGGGAGTGTGAAAAAAAGCATTATCTTCCCATTACCTCATGTGCAAATTGAGGCGCAAAGAATCTTGCCACAAACATCTTATACCCATGCGAGGTAGAATCAAGAAAGGATGATATCGGCTCAAAGATAAGGGGACTCACATCAAACAATTCAAATCCGTTTTCCCTCAAAACAAGTAAGTCGCGGTAATGATATTCCGTCACGACATCACAAGACTCATTCATATAGCCCACGAGGGAACCCGTCCGAAGAACTTCGTAAAACTCCGTCGAGTTTATCAACCCATCAAGATTGGTGACCTGTCTGCCCGAAAAAAAGCCAAGGATGCCGGCATTGAAGGAGCATATCCTTTTCCCCTCGAAAAATGAAGAGCGAGAGAGCATATCGGAAATATCCAAAAGCGCGGCCCGCTCATCCCCTATTTTTTCGAGTGCCGGTCGCATGCGAAAACGGATCGTGTCCAGCGTTTGAACCAGACAGAGAGAAACCAGTAGCATCGCTATCAGCATGATCGGTCGGGGCGGATGGCGAAGAAAGTCTTTTTCTCTGTCAGCGATCAGTAAGACCATGATGATGGCCGACAGGAAAACATCGACAATCCAATACCAGTCAGAAGCGGCGCGCAATCCATGATGAATGCCGGTGTAGTAAAGATATTTAAGAAACAAAAAGGTGGAAAGAATAAAGGCCAACGCCGCCTCTGCCGTACGACACTTCTTTTTCGCTACAAGAAAATAAGAAGAAAAGAAGAAAGGAATAAGTGAAAAGAATTGAATGAACAGTATCTTACCCGCAGGCCCGATCTCCGCGGGAAAAAGCATAAAGCGGATCTTTATCGCCATGAAATCAAAAGCGGAAGCAGAGTTCTGCCATAGAGCGATCGTTTGATCCATTTTTATCTTTCCGCTGATCGGGAGCGGTGAGCCAAAATAAAGCAGATTGAAGAGAAAGTAAAGTGACAGAAACAGAGTATAGGGCGTGACGAAGATCAACGCTTCCCCCAGCGAACGCTTTGAAAAGACCAACCAGACCAACACAGCACCGAAAAAGAGAATTCCCTCGGTTCTCGCGAGGAAAAGAATAAAAAGAAGCAAAGAAAACAAAAAAACATCTCGCTTTAGCCATGGCACATCCGGAGAAAGAAAGACGGAGTAAAGAACATGAATAGTGAGCATGAGAAACAGCATATACAAAGGGGTTTCCAGAAGGTTGATCACACGCTCCGCCTGAGATGCAATGAGGAGCGCCGCGACGGCTAAGGCAATCCATTTCTCAAGGCCGATCTTTCGCAGTATCCTATAAAAGAGAATACCAGCAATGACCATCAACACACATTGGAAAACGATTGCCCCGTAAGTAGCGACAAACGGATCCGACACTTTCCCGAATAATAGGGCATAAACAAACATCCAAAGTGGATGAAACCCGCTCGATCGATTAGCGCCATCGAAAGTGATTCCGAGTCCGGCGGCAAAATTCTGCGCCGTTTTCAAGTAGTAAAAGGCGTCGTCGGGAATATTTCCCGCCGCGAGCAAAGAGTAGGAATCTAGGAACAATAATGTGGATGAGAGAAGGGTGAACGATCCGACAAGAAAGGTGCTCCATAAAAGAGGCTTCGTTATGGTTGCGACAGCCAAGTACAGTAGGAAAAAACATGCCAGAGCGATCAGGGAAAACAACATCCTGTGCATGACCCACTGCATATCACCGGCCCAATTTAGCGGCATGAAATTGCCGATCAGCGGCATACTCGATCTCTCACGAAGTTCTGATGGGACGGCCATGCGATACTGCCCTTGCGCGCCTTCTTGCGAAGCTTTGCGGAGTACATTTTCCTTCTCCGTTCCGGAGAAAAGCATCCTCTTGTCCCCCACGCGGATCGCTATCTCTTCTATTTGCGCATATTGTTCCTCCGTCATCTTAACCGTTATATCTCCCACCATCCGTCGGGTTGCGAACCTTCCGTCCCAGAATGTAATGGGATGTTTATTCCCGCGAGGAGAAGACAGCGTTCCCGGAAAGTCGGCGACAGAAGAAGTGACCGATCTGATCTCGACGATCAACGGCAGAGTATTGCGAGCATGTAGCAGATCATATCCGAGACCCCACAATAAAAGCCCCAAAAGGATCAGGGAAAGCAACAACCATCTATTTCTAATAATATTATTGGTCACCTATAATTGCTCTTTTTTGTATAGATCAATGAATGTTTTGATCCGTTCATATTGCTCGGCATACCACTTTGCTGGCACTTCTCCATTATAGCCGCCGGACTTTAGAACAAAACTCTCTTTTATCATATCTTCCCATGGAGCATCATCTTCGCCCATTTGATCGGATAATATATTGTGGTATTTGAGAAAGTCAGCACCCGCCTTCCAATCCCCGCGTCTCTCTTGCCATGAGCTCCTCGTGCTTAATGCAAAATGAAAAAGAAGCCCCGCTATATTCTGCCCAAAAACACCATCTTGCGGCGTTAATCCGAGGAAGCTACATATCGGCAAATTAAACTTAGGCCCCAGCCGATTAATATCAATAAAGTGGTTGGCGGCAACGCCATTGTCACACCCCCTAGGCAAATATGGGTAACGTGGATTTATTATTTTTCTAAATAAAGAAATCGCACTCAATCTCTTATAAAGTGAACTTACGACAGGATTTGATCTTCTTATAATAGTATTGTGAGCAGACCTTAAAAAAATATCGATGCGCCTACGCCAGTTGTTCGCTCGAGAAAACCCAATACCCTCAGATGCAACTTTTGCATCAGCCGAACGCATAACACGATAAAAATTATTGATGCATACAAACCAATCGTTATCATACAATCCAGCCGAAGGAGGATACCCTGCTTGGGGTTGCCAAAGCGGGATCCCATCAGCATCATAATAGTAGTTTTGCGAAAGTCCCGTATCACAACCCACCGCACTGCATTTATAGCGTTCTAACAACCATATGGGGAAAGATATCCAGTCTCTCGAAACGGGTATAGAATCCGAATCTATCATAACCACGAATTGTTCATGAACCAAAGGAAGCGCCATATCCAAAAGAAGTGTTACATCAAGGTCTTTATTCTTATTTTCTCGAACAATAGTATGAAATTCTATCGATTGATCATTCGCAAAATCCCTTTGCACACGATCAAAACTACCGTCCTTGCTCTGGTCGTCAAGAACATATATTTTCTCAATTATATTTTCGTTGCCGTATTTTCTGATATGCAAAATAGATTGCTTCAGAAATTTATAGCTTTCCCAGTGGGGTATCAGTATGGCAACAGAACGGGGGTTCTCTACTGCATCAATAGTAAAAGCCAATATCCGTATATGTCTTTCTTTTTCGTTGCATTTTTGTCCGTGTTTCGCGACTATTTCTGAATTCGATCTCAATGCATTAAAAGGCAAAAGAGGTATTCTGCAACCAAGAAATTTTTCCAATTCATACAAGCGAAATATTGGCAATGCTTGTTGATCGCCTACTCCTAAAGCAACGACGAAACGATGTTTTACCAATCTCGTTATTTCTTTTAACTCAGAAATCAGGTCAAACTCATTCTTAAGAGAAAACATACTAGATAGATAAAGAAAAGCATTTTCTTTGTATTCTCTCTTTCTAACATCGGCGTAATCAAGAACTTGAGCCGAACTTGGTATTTTCGAGAAAAGATAGGGATATGCCCATGCCTTACCCCAAGAATCGATTGGCAACTTTTTGTTTTCATTTAAGTCTTTCCAAAAGGGCAAAGCGAACTCGCCCTCAGATGCCCAGCGAATGTCGGTGACCATGAACTTTTTCATGAGTGGGCATCTCCCCCGCCACACAGTTTTCTATAAAGTAGGTCATATTGGTTCGCTATGTTACTCCAAGTAAATCGTTCGCGCCACGCGGCGTGTCCCGCATCGGCCATTTCCTTTCTTCGCTCCCTACCACACCACAGCTCTTTGAGCATCTTCGCGGCGCCTTCGATGTCGGCATGCGCATAGCCTTTGGCATCGTTCATCGTCGGCAGTATCGAGCCGCAACCGGTCCACTGAGCGATCTCGGCGGCATTGCCGACATCGGTCGAAAGAAAGGGCGTTCGGGATGCCGCCGCCTCGAAAAGAACTATCGGAGAACACTCCACACGGGAAGGAAACAGGAACAGGTCGGCCTCTTGATAGGCGCGCACCGTTTCTTCCCGCGAAAACTCCCGGATGAACAAACTCTTGCTATTCGCTCTCCATGTCTTTTTATTGTTGTAGCGTTGCTCGGCCGTCGTGCAGAAATCGGGGCACTCATTGCGCAATAAATGATGAGCATAACGCATCCCCTTGACCACGCGTTCTTTCCAAGAAAGATGGTCATGCCGGGGCAATCGCACATGGTTCGAAACGATCAAAAGCAACGCATCTCTTATGCCCGCACGATCGAATATCTCCACCGCCTCCTTATGTCCCTTCATCCCGGTATGGGAACCCACCAGAATGATCAAAAAGGTTTCTTTCGATATTCCCAGTCGTTCCCGTATTGAAAAGGGATATTCGACACAAAACTCTTCTTCTGACGCACCGTTCGGTATCAAGGTTCTGTTCTCGATATGATGCTCATCAGCGAATCGCGCATCGCGATAGGTGTCCGAGAGGAATACATTCATCTCATACTGCCGCATCCAGCTGGGCATCCGGAGGAAATAGTCGCGATATTTTTCTAGGTAAAGTCCGGAAAAACCGGTCGGCACGAGGACTTTTTTCGACTTAATATCGTCAAGCACCGGGAATGTCAGGTCGGTGGCCCACTGCTGAGCGGCGAAATTGACGACGACATCGAAGCCACCGCCACACAAAAACTCTTGATAACGCTGCCGTTCACCCTCTTCGCCGCCATAGCCATTGACCATGTTGCCGGAAATACGGAAACTCTCGACCCGCACACCGTTGATCATCGCCTCTTTCCGATCGGGATGAAACGAAGTAGCCACGATCACCTCGTGACCTTTTTTCGCCAAACGCTCCGATAGTTGGGAAACGACCTCCTGCATACCGTGACGAAGAGGCAGATACGATTCGACAGTATGAAGTATCCGCACCTAGATCCTCTTACGATAATAATTTGCGTATGCCTTGAAAAGATAATGCCCTGCCCGCTGAGCGATCTTCAGACGCAAGATGCCGTCGACACTATATTTGCGAACAAAAGAACCATATATCTCCTTGGCGATGCGGGTATAGCAGGCCGTAGAGTCGTCGCTTCCCTCACTCAACGATATCTTGTGGATGGCATGAGTGAATGAGAGCACCCGTTCCGGCGCGACCGTATCGCCGATAAGACGCGCGATATTCCGGGCCGCGATACGGGCAAGTCCTCGCGGGACTTTTCGCGGCCCGCGCGCATCTTTTCTGCAGACACTATCGGGAAGTTCTCTGTACACACTCAATATCTCGGGAATATTCGCCACACGGAAGCGTTCGGTGATACGGACCAGAAGTTCATAATCTTCCGGATAATCCTCGGGGTTTTCGGAGTAACCGCCGATCGCGGCGAACGCCTCTCGACGCATCAACACCGTACTATGCACGAAAGGATTGTTGAAAAGCATTTCCAATTTTATCATCAGATCGTCCGTGGGATGGCGATGGAAGCGCGATGTTCTCGTATCGCCCACCCATATTTCGGCCCAAGTGCCGACCATGCTCACATCAGGATGTTGCTCTAGGTAACGAACCTGTTTCTCGATCTTTTCGGGGAAAGCAAGATCGTCGGCATCCATGCGCGCAACATACTCGCCGTTCGACAGCGAAAAGGCCCGATTGGGTGTCCGCGAAAGCCCTTGATTCTCTTGTGCGTAATATTTGACACGAGCATCTTTGATGGCCAGTATTTCCTTCTCGGTATTATCGGTTGACCCATCATTGATAACTATTATCTCGATATCTCGATAGGTCTGCTCCAACAAACTTGTGATAGTTCGAGCGATGTACCTCTCGGTATTGTAAACCGGGAGTAGGATGCTAACCAGTGTCATTTTGTAGAATCCGGATAATGCAGATACCATGCGCGATGGACAGCGACCCACATCTTCATCTCATCGATCATCCGTTCGTAGGTCGAGATCGGTGTCCCCAGTTCTTTTCTGGTATCGACAAGACTCTTATCCGATATGTAAGCGCCATCCGGGCTGATCGCCACCTGTCGGTCCCTGAAGCTCCGTTTGAACAGCATCAGCAGATCGTGTTTAGATATCTTCGTATCCGGAACCAGATGGTACAGGCCGGTCAAGTTTTTGCGCTCCGCAAGGATAGCAACTATCTGCCGTGCCAATTCTACCGTGGTCAGCCCGGTCCAGAAGACCCGCGTGAAACCCGAAACCTCTTTTTTCTGTGCCATGAACCAATTAAAGAGTCCCGTCCCCTCGGGACGCAATTCGGGACCGACCACCGAAAGGCGGAGGGTCAGATCCTTGCCGTTGTTCAGTTCGCCCAATTTCTTTGTCCGCGCATATATCGTGTCGCCATCAGCGAAGTCGTCTTCTTTGTAGGCTCCCTTCTTGCCTGAGAATACACAGTCGGTACTGATGTGTATGACCCGCGTGTCGGTCCCGGCGTACCTTTTCTCCAAGAAACGCGGCAATAGACTGTTGATGAGAAGTGCCGTCGGCACATCCTTCTCGGCACGATCATTCAAGATGCCGGCGCAATTCACGACGGCATCGAAATGGTGTTCGTCGAGAAATCGCGCCAATTTTACCGTGTCGCGCAGATCAAGCGACACAGAGCGTTCGTTGAATGGTTGGGCGTGGATGACCGGCGTGACGCTAAAAGATCCTTGCTCCCCCAGATAGGCGGTTACCACATGGCCGACCATGCCGGCCGCGCCGAGCACCAGAACCTTCATGCGGCATAGCCCCCTATCGTTTCGACCAGACGGTCCGGTTCACATAGTCGATATAGCTGGCGATGATACGCGCAACGACCACCGACACCTGTGTTCTTTCATAATCGGCGACCATCGCCGCATGGCACGGTATGCGGGTGGCCATATCAACTGCCGCAATGACCCGCTCTGATTTGAGCCCGCTCATGATAGCGACACCGGCATCCATCCCCTCAGGTCGCTCGTGCGCGTTACGGATCATCACCGCCGGAAAGCCTAAAATGGCCGCCTCTTCGGTCAATGTACCGCTGTCGGAAAGCACGCAGAAAGCATCCTTCTGAAGCCGAATATAATCAAGGAACCCAAGCGGTTTCAGGAATAGGATATCTTTCGATGCCTTATGCTTTAGTCCAGCAAGCCGTTTGCGGGTCCGGGGGTGGGTAGAAACGATTATCCGTTTCCCGAACTCTTTTTTGACGGCATCAAGCGAATCAAGGATCGCGCTCAGATTCGCCGCATCGTCGACATTCTCCTCGCGGTGAAAACTGGCCACGACATATTTGCCGGCGGCCAACTTCAATTCTTTCAATATCGCCGACCGTTCGATCCCTTTCCGGTGATGTTCGATGACCTCCCGCATACAGGATCCCACCGTGAAGATGGTTTCGGGCCGTATCCCCTCAGCGAGCAGATAGCGCCGTCCGTGTTCGGTAAGCGGCATGTTGATATCGCTGACATGGTCGATGATCCGACGGTTCACCTCCTCGGGGACCCGTTCGTCGAAACAGCGATTGCCCGCTTCCAGATGGAATATCGGGATGTGGCGTCTCTTGGCGGGAATGACCGACAGACAGGAATTGGTATCGCCGTAAATGAGAAGGGCGTCGGGCTTTTCTTTCTCGAAAACCGTATCACTGCGAAGGATTATCTCGGCGATACTCTCAGCGGCGGTTGGACGGGCGGCATCAAGGAAGTGATCGGGCTTGCGTATCCCCATCTGATCGAAGAAAATGCCGTTCAACTCATAGTCGTGATTCTGACCGGTGTGGACAAGCACATGCAGAAAGTGTCGGTCAAGCGCCGGAATAATGCGGCTGAGTTTTATGAGTTCGGGACGGGTTCCGACGATAGTCATCACTGTGCGTTTTTTCATCGTCGCCCCCTACTTCGCGAGTTCCTCTTTAATGTAATCAAGCCCCAGAAGCAGCGTCTTCAATTCATCGCGAGACAAGCGGTGCGTATTGTGTGAATTATAGTCCTCATGCTCTGCGACCTTCTGTTCGCCCTCGCTGAAGTACTTTCCATAGTTCAGGTCGCGGTTGTCGGCCCTGATGCGGTAATAATCGCCGAGGTCGGTCGCCTTGGCCATCTCCTCGCGGGTCACGAGCGTCTCGTATAGTTTCTCGCCATGCCGGGTACCGATGACCCGCACTTCAACTTTTGAATTGAATATCTCCTTCATCACCACCGCCAGATCGCCCATCGTCGCCGCCGGCGCCTTTTGCACAAAAAGATCTCCCTGTTCGCCGTGTTCATAGGCGTAGAGGACCAAATTGACCGCATCCGTGAGCGACATCATGAAACGGGTCATGGAGGGATCGGTCGCCGTTATCGGTCTTTTTGCTTTTATCTGCTCGACAAACAACGGTATCACCGAGCCGCGCGACGCCATGACATTACCGTAACGGGTACAGCAGAGCACCGTCTCGCCTTTAACGAGGTTCCGGGAACGGGCTACCACCGTTTTTTCCATCAGCGCCTTTGACATCCCCATCGCATTGATCGGATAGACCGCCTTGTCGGTACTGAGGAATATCACCCGCTGCACCCGATTTGCAACAGCCGCATTCATGACATTCTCGGCACCGAGGATGTTGGTCCTGACCGCCTCTAGCGGGAAGAACTCGCACGACGGCACTTGCTTGAGAGCAGCCGCATGGAAGATGAAGTCAACCCCTTTCGTGCTTTCGAAAATGCTGTCATAGTTGCGCACATCGCCGATGTAGAATTTGAGTTTCGGCGAATTGTAGAGGTTGCGCATATCGTCCTGCTTTTTCTCGTCACGGCTTAAGATACGGATCTCCCGCACACCGGTGTTGAGAAAACGGTTCACCACCGCGTTGCCGAAGGATCCGGTTCCGCCCGTCACCAGTATCACTTTGTCATTGAACATCGTTACGCTCCGCTTTACCCATTTCGAGGACGTTAGTATACAATTGTATCGTCTTTTCAGCAAGTATCTTTGCATCAAGCCGTTCGGCGTTCCGCTGCCAATTTAAATCCGCCGCGCGATCAACCAGCGCATCGTCGGTCAGCGCGCGCCGTATCGCCACCGCAACCCTCTCAGGATCCTCCGGCGGGACAATAAAGCCGGTTTTTCCGTCTACGATCCACTCATCGGCACATGAAGTGCAAGACTGGATCGGAAAAGCACCGGTCACCATCGCTTCGAGAAGTGAGGTGCTTATCGCATCGCTTATGCTGAGGCCAACATAGATACGAGAGCGAGTAAACAGTTCCAATATCGCATCATGCGAACTATCGAGTGGCATGATATTGACAGGAAGCCCCGTGGTCTGCGCGAACAACTCCGCCTTTATTGTGACCGCATCGGTCTGAACGCTGTAAAGCCATACTTCATATCCCTTCAGGTCGTCAGCGCATAATTCCAGAGCACGCAAAGCAACGAGGGCCCGCCCCGCCCAGTGCTGGTAACCTTTTACCAAAACGATTTTTCGCTCCGATGTTTTCGAGACGCCCCTTAATTTGCCCACCTTTTCGACATCGAATCCTCCGGTGTTCGGATAAGGCTCATGGACCGGGCCGGCATACCCGAAGGTCTTCGCAAGCGCGAGGTCGCGACGACACTCACACAGATAATGATCGCAGGAAGAGATGACCTCACGCACTCGTTCCTCGTGAACTTTCAGGCGACCGAAAAGATATAGATCACTTCCCCAGTTGGTATGAACCCATACAGGGAACCGCCCTTTCCATTTTCTTTTGACATCCGCGACCAGATAGCCCGCACTCTGGGTTTCGAGAGAATGCACTATGTCGGGTCGCCAAAACCGCAACACCATGTCCAGTTGGGTTTTCAAATAACGCTTGCCCGCCCTCCGTCTAATATCACCCGAAGTCACCACCATAAACCACTTCAAAAGGAACAGAAAGATATTCAGGAGGAAAAAGTATCCACCATATCTCCGCACCGCCGTCCTCGGATTCCGTAGGAGATAGAGAGAGATGAAGGGGGAGGCGACTTCGGGCATTTCGGGGTGGTACTCCGGCACATCTACTGAAGGAAAGATCGCGACATCCCACCCCGCGTTCTTCAACTGCCGTATCCAACGAACGGCATGAATGCTATGCGGGAACGCGACAAAGAGTATTTTCTTTTTCTTCTTCATTCCCTCCCCACCTTTTTGTCACGGCAAAACCATTCCCAATAGCGGCGAAGACCCTCTTCCATATCAACTGACGGCGCAAAGCCCCACCCGCGGCTAGCGACCGAAATATCGCTCAGGCTGTGCCGCACCTCTCCGTGCCGTTCAGTGGCATGCACGATACCGGCATTGTCACCCGTTACGCCGAAAAACATTTCCGCCAATGCATTTATCGTGATAGCCCTCCCGCTACCGATATTGAAAGCCCCGCGCAAATCTTTTTTCTCATAGGCAGAGATATTGGCTCGCACCACATCACGGACATTGATAAAATCACGGCTCTGCTCCCCGTCTCCATAAATGGTCAACGGCTTTCTTTCAGCAAGTCGATCGGCAAAGATCGGAATAACATTACCATATGCATCGTAGCGCTGGTTCTCACCATAGACATTGAAGTAGCGAAGACAGGCCACATCGAAGTCGTGCATACGGGAAAAACAGAGGGCGTACTTTTCGGCCGCCAACTTACTGACGCCATAAGGCGAATCGGGCTCACACGGATGCTTTTCATCCACCGGATTATAGACCAGTTCTCCGTATATGGCCGCCGAAGATGAAACCACCATCTTTTTTATACCCGCAGCAAGCGCCTCACTCAATACGTTGATCGTACCGCGCACATTCACATCGGCATCTTGAAGAGGATCTTCTATCGATCTGATGTTCCCCACGCTGGCGGCTAGATGAAAAACACCCGAAGCACCAACCATGGCCAACGCGACCGCGTGCGGATCTCTGACATCGCCACGAACGAATCCTATTTTATCTTCCAATCCTTCGAGATTTTTGAGATATCCCGTTGAAAGGTTGTCAATAACGGTAACGGCGTACCCCTTTCGCAGTAACTCCTGCACAAGATTCGATCCGATGAATCCAGCGCCACCGGTGACTAGGACCCGCTCGGTTTCCATGAACCTCCTCCTCCATTGTTCGGACGATATGTTATTTCAAACTCTTGTAGATGGCAAAAAGAACTTTAGCAATGGAGATCGGCAAATCGGCGACCGGCTGTTTACCCATATGGCGCAACGCCAGACGAGCGGTATAGCGAAACGCTCGTCGGTATCCGTGCCGCGCCATGGAGAGGGCGAGTGTTGCATAGATCCGCCCCCTGTGCTCGTCGGGCAAGCCGATACCGGTCCTCTCCATCTCTTCGATGAAGGAATATTTTAGCAGATCGCATGCAGGGTTCATGTGATCCGACAATTTGACCGTGACCTGATCGCCATGTAACCGCAACTTGACGAGATTTCGAGGCAGGTGATGGAACTCGAATTTCTCCGCCATACGGAACCACATCCGATAATCCTGCGTGATACGCTCCGCCGTATCGAAAAAACCGATTTCATCGAAACATTTCTTCGGTATCAAAAGCGAACACCCGTTCAAGTCGCTTGTCGCGGTAATGAAATATCTGAACTTTTCAGGCAGGACGGAGGGCAATCTCATTTCCCGTATTGTTTTCCCTCCCCCATCAATAAACTCATAATCGGTATACACCACCAAGTCATCCCGCCCGAACGCCCGCAGATGATCGATCTGCGCCGCGATCTTTTGGGCATGGTAGAGATCGTCGTGACTCAGCCACGAAAAATAATCGCCCCGCATCTCCCGAATGCCGATATTCAGGACGCTTGACACCCCCTCGTTCTCCTTTTTCCCGAAGTAGCGTACCCGGTCGCCGTAGGAAAGGGCGATCCGCTCGGTATCTCCATCATCGTTGGACCCGTCGTTGATCACCAGAATTTCGATGTTCGGATAGGTCTGTGCCAAAGCGCTGTCGATCGCTTCCCGCATATACCGTGAAGCATTGTAGAGCGGGATTACGATGGAAACGAGAGGAGTATCCATCATTTTCCCGCCTTTCTTTCCCAAAAAAATACCATCTTCTTTTCTACCCTGCGCAGGAATTCTCTTGCATTGAGATACGGCGGATGCAAAAAGAAGCCCAGCAACAATTTTAGATCACTCACGATGTGTTGTGGGTTACGAAAAACGGAGCGTCGAAACTCTCGCAACGCAAAAGAGGAAACCTTGGGGAGCATCTCTCTGAATCTTTCTGCCATCTTCATATAAAAAATGGACGGTCGCTCCTCCAGACTTTTTAAATCACCAACAGAAAGCATTTTCATGCATCTAAGGTAGAGTTCGACCTCTTCCTGTCGATGAACCATCGTTTTTGTTCGCGTATCTTGCGCTGAATGGATACGATAACTCACCTGCACACCCGGCAGATGCTTGAATTCGAAGAACTTCGCCATCCTGCACCAAAGATCGTAGTCTTGCGTGGTCCGGTATCGAGGATCAAAAACTCCTGTTTTGTCAAAGCAGGTTCTCGGTATCAAGAGAGAACATCCGTTAAGATGGCCATAGAATATATTGTAGAAGTTTTTTTTCGATCGTTCATGATCTATTGCGCAAATATATTTCCGCTCCCCCTGCTCGTCAATAACATCATAGTCCCCAAAAAGAATGATTCTGCCCGGATCGGGGAACGTTGCCGAAATATCCATTTGCACCGCTATCTTCTCCGGATAATAGCGATCATCATGACTTAACCACGAGAAGTATTCTCCACGCATCTTCTCTATACCAAGATTGAGCGCGGTCGCCACCCCCCCGTTCTCTTTTGCGAAATAGCGTATCCGATCACCATAGGACAATGCTATCCGCTCCGTGGCGCCCTCGTCGTTTGACCCATCGTTGATAACGATCACCTCAATGTTCGGATATGTCTGTGCAAGAGCACTGTCGATCGCTTCGGCAAGATAGTTCGAACCATTATAAACGGGAATAACAATCGACACCAATGGCCGGTCAGACATCGGGCATCTCCTCATAAAGGCGATTGATCTCTTTCGCGATCTCTTTCCTGTCGGCCACCGCCATCACTTTTTCACGATTGTTTCTCTGGATATGGACGAATAGCTCGTCATCGTTCATGGCGCGGACCACTACCTTCGCTATCTCCTCGGGATACAGATTACGCGCAAAAAGACAATTCTTACCATCCTCCGCCACTTCGCGGATCGTTTCCAGCGGCGAAACGACCGGCAAGGCGCCATACGCCATTGCCTCATACAGCACATTGGGGATACCATCGCTTAGTGAGGGAGCAAGCAACACGCGTGTGCGCGTCATGAGGTCAAACAATTCTTCTCTCGGCATACGGTCATGCATCACTATAGAGAAACGCATATCTTCGGGCAGACGCCCCACGCTCTCTCTCGTTTCTCGGTCGACTGCCGCCATATGGATTGTACATGGCTTGATTTCCTGCCAGCAAAGTGCGAGCGCCTCAAGAACCGGCAATGATTTCGAACCCCAGAATTCATGAGCCTTGGGGAAGAGGATCATTCGTTCTCGTTTCTCCACTATCTGCTCCGGGATATCTATCCCTCCGGTCCCCGGAAATTGCATTACCGATCTACAGTATCGCTCCGCGATCTCTTTAGAATGCCGGGAGTCGACTATCGCCATGTCACAGAAGGAAAGGACCTCCTTTACCTTCTCCTCGGGCAAATATCCCTTAAGCGTCAGCTCACGTCCACGCGCCGTGAGCATCCATTTGCCATAATAACCGGCCACCTGTTCCCGCAGTCGATGAAAAAGGAATCCGCTCGGTTCGATGGCCAAGGTGTGAATGATGTCGGGGCGCATATCTTTTATTGTTCGAATCAACCAGAAATATTCCATATTTTCGATCTCTCTCAAGGACGCGGAAAACTGTGTCCGATGACCGAATACGATCAAAAGAGAGACCAGTCGGTCGCCGCCCAGCACTCTCATCGCCATCTTCCAAAAGACCCGCACAAGGCCCGAACGAATATCATTCCAAAGACCGCCGCGAGGAACTGCCGGAGCACGGAACATATAAATCGGGCATCGGCTAGCCTCCGGGCCCGCCGTACCGGAAACGGCAAAAAGGCTCACCTCAAAGGCGGACCCCGCAATCGTGGATATCCATGAATGCGTATGGGAGCTGTTGGCATACGCGATAAAAAGTATCTTTGGCCTTTGCGCGTTGTTAGTCTTCATATGTCCAATACTTCCCGGCACCACAATTCAATGACCATCAATAACCAAGTATAAGACCAGTGTAACTCGCCCGCAAGAAATTTCTCTTTAACCGTCGCAACCTCATGTTCATCTAAAAGGCCCCTGCGAATAACGGCTCCCGGTGAAAGAGCGTCCTCCATCGCTTCGCGGATATCATGCTTCAGCCAATGTTCCATCGGAAGAGCGAAGCCTCTCTTGCGTTGATGTGCAAGTCCCTCCGGCAGTAGATCGCGTCCGACAGCCAAAAGTATCTTTTTCACTCCAGTATCGGCATAGGTGCCGAAAGGATCGCTCCGCGCCTTTTCCGGTTCCAGTTTTGCGACATCGGGCAGAGAAAGAGCCAGATCAAGCAGACGATGATCCAGTAACGGGACTCTCACTTCCAGCGAGTGAGCCATGGATACCGCGTCGATATCGTGTAGCAGTTGGTTCTTCGTATACCCACGCAGACAGAGGGCCGCACTGCGTTGGAGCGACGTTCCGCTGGACAACTCATCGTGCGACTCGATGTCATGCGCCGCTTCCCTACCCGCACCGCTCTCATGACGGAGTGAATGATGAATCATCCGGGACGCTCCGTTGCCGCCGAATATCTGATAGCGTCGCGCGAAATGAGAAAGAAATCCGGAACGCGCGCGATATGCTTCCAAAGTAGCACCGTGCACCCCGACCGTATATGTGTCGAATGTGGGATTGCTCAGCGCCCTGCCTACGAGTCGACGCATTGACCCCGCAATCCCCATTTTTCTCTCATGTGCTGAAAAAGCCATCATTTCGGCAAACCACGGATAACCCGCAAACAGTTCGTCGCCACCGGTGCCCGAAATGGCAACTGTCACCGCCTGACGCGCAGCCCAAGAAACAAAATAACTATTGACACCATCGACCGAAGGCTGATCCAATGAACATACGATATGTGGCAGTCGCGCAACGACATCGGCTCCACGAATGACGATGCGAGAGTGATCGGTACCAATATAGCGGGCTATCTTTTGCGCATCATCGGTCTCGTCTATCGCTCGTCCCTCCTCACCGAAACCGACCGAGAAGGTTCTCACTTTATGGGTGCTTTCCCGCGCCATCAGGGCCACCAGTAGCGATGAGTCGACCCCGCCGCTCAGAAAAGCGCCGAGCGGAACATCGCTCACCATCTGCAGACGCACCGCCTCTTCAAGCGCCATACGCACCGCCAACACCTGTTCCGCATAGGACGCTTTGGCGATATCGGGATAACGGTCCGTCGCCATCCGCCAGAAACATTCGGTATGTTCGCCGGCGACGGTAACGATCATCCGGTGGCCCGGCAGCAGCATGCGGACCCCTTCCACGGCGGTCAACGGCTGAGTGATCGACCCGTAGGTCAGAAGATGCCTCAACGCCTGCGGAGAAAATCGTTTTTCAATTAGACCGCTCGCCAAAAGTGCGCGCAACTCAGAAGCAAAAACAAAAAGTCCCTTGTCCTTGGTATAAAGAAGCGGCTTAATCCCCAGATGATCGCGCGCCAACAGCAAACGTTCCCGTCCTCTCCCACCCCGCCTATCATAGATTGCGAACGCGAACATGCCCCGTATCCGGAGCACCAGATCATCGCCATAGGCTTCATACATACGCAGTATGACCTCAGTGTCGGAACGGGAATGGAAAACGACACCTTTCTTTGCGAGTATCTCCCGTTCCTCGCCGAAATTGTACATCTCACCGTTGTAGACGATGACGACAGTACCATCTTCATTTGACATCGGCTGATGGGCGAGAACGGAGGTATCTATGATGGAAAGACGAACCATCCCGAGCGTGACGACATCATCAGCGAAGATGCCGCTATCGTCGGGGCCACGATGACGCATTGCGGACAGCATCGGAGCGAGACGATCATTTTCGTGTCCCTTTACTATTCCGCAGATGCCGCACATTTTTTAGAATGCCCAGCCTTTAAGATGTGCCCATGCCCGCTTTAACAAATCTCGGTTTAAAAAAAAGGAAAAACGCTTTTTTCTTGACGATAATAAGCTTTTACTTCTTTCGCTTTCCATCAACAAATCAACACATGATTTCTCGTAGCAAAAGACCATTCTCCTTAGAAATGCATCTGCTTCAGAGCAGGAAAGGCTACTGCGCGCTCTCCACTCGCAAGAGAGATCGCTTATGGAACAAGCGAAAAATGAGGTCAAAAGACATTTCCATGCCTTGAGGATACGCTCTTCCCCGAATCTCTGTGAAGAAGTCATAGCCTTCTCCGCGAAGGAACTACAGAGAGTCTCTTTCTCAAACAAACAATTTATTCGATCAGCCATCGCCTCACAATCGCCCATAGGAACAAGAAATCCATTCTCGCCGTCAGAAATTATCTCATCCAGTCCGGGAAGATCAAAAGCAACGGCGGGAACACCGAAGGCAGCAGACTCTATCAACGTCATACCAAAACCCTCAGTCTCCGAGGTCTGAAGGAACACCTTTGCGGGTCTATAGAACTCTTCAACAGATGGCTGCTCTCCTTGGAAAACAACAGAACCGGGCGGAAAATTGTAATCTTTAAAAACATTATCTATTTTACGCCCCGAACCAAGTGGCACCTGCACATTCCCATCATACTTTCCGACAACGATCAGCTTAGCATCGGGATGCTTCTGAAGGATCAGATGAAATACTCGAAAGGCAAGATCGATTCTCTTAAGAGCATCGTCGAATCTTCCGATGCAGAGAATATTCTTCTTTTTCTCGATTCGCTCCTTGTTGATTGCAGGAAAAGGAAGTGGATTGGGAATACTGATTGATTTGCCGTATAGAAGTGAAGTTATGTTCGCCGAAAAGACTGTAGGCCAAACAATGACATCGACTATTTTGAAGGCATCGGATCTTTTGCGAACCACGGAATGAAGCCAATCGTACTGAAAAGGCAAAAAATAATTATAATGGTTCCACATGATCGTCTTGATGTTAGAATCTTTTAAAACAGTATAAACTGGAAGAAATGTTTCGTCCGTATTAGGGCAACCGATAAAAACATCTGCAGATAGGAGCGAAACAAGTGTTACGAGGCGTTGACCAAGAATCTCTGGGGATCCTACTGGTAAAGTTATCTGCAAAACACCGGAAGGTACAGGAAAAGCATCTTGCCCCCCCTGCTTTTCGGGGCACACTAGAACAATACCATAATGTTCAGAAAGGAGGGGAAGCAACGTGGCAAGAACACGCTGAACACCGCCGATCGTCCATGCGTAGGAATAGAAAAGCAATCGTTTTTTTTCTTTCCCCTGTAAAAGAAAATCTCTGATTCCCTTAGCAGTAATATGTGGTGATGGCTCAACGAAATCTATGGCGGAGCGTGAAAGATCGGTTAGAAATAAATCATATTCTTCCGTTAACGACACCATGGCCATGCGTAAAATGGCTACAGCAGTTTTTCGGTAGCCCGCACTGAAATAGGCATCATGAACTCGTGCAAGATATTTTATGTCGCCGTTTATATAATCAGCAAACCCTTCTGTACCTAATGATTCAACAAACCGGGCATGGAGAGTATCTCCCTCTTTTGTACAAAGTTGAGGATGGAGAGCAGCGCCTTGTTTGGCGTGTTGGCGTGAACAGAGAAGCACTTCGGGTACTATCGCGATCGAGTAGTTATTTGTTATCCTGAACCACATATCGTAATCTTGCGTCGTCTGGAGATTTTCATCAAAGTCGCCATATTCATCAAAAGCGCTTTTGGGGATGAGCAGAGAACATCCATTCATGCCGCCATCAATATCCAGCGCGAGGAACCATCTCGGCGACCGAGACAATCGACTGGATGGCACAATCTCCCGAAGTTTCTTCCCAGAAGAATCGATAACGCACACATGACAAGTTACCATACGCTTTCCCTCTGATCGGGAAAGCACCTCCCATTGTCGAACGATTTTCTCCGGCAGATACACATCATCATGACTCAGCCACGAGAAATATTCACCCCTCATCTCCCTGAGAGCCATATTAAGCGCAGAAGCGACCCCTCCGTTTTTCTTTGCAAAATAGCGTATCCGGTCGCCATAGGAGAGAGCGATCCGTTCGGTTGCGCCATCATCGGTCGAACCATCGTTAACGACGATCACCTCTATATTCGGATAAGTCTGTGCGAGTGCACTGTCTATCGCTTCTCGGAGATAATTCTCACCGTTGTAAACCGGTATAACTATGGAGATCAAAGGTTGATCAGTATTCATAATGCCCGCCTGCCCAATCGCCTAAAAGGCATTATGGCTATTCGCCAAACATCTGCCAAGATAGCCAGAGCATAGTATTTTACGGCACGAGCAAGAAAAGAGCGGCAAGAAGAAGCCTGCTCATTTAGAAACAGATAGTAGGTTAAATACATTTTTGCAGCTTTCTTTCGGATAAAATTCTTGCCAACCTTATTGCTGTCTTCAGAAAATAGTTTTCCGACATAGTAGTCGATGGACCCCAACAATTCTGTCGTTGTTTCCACAGTATTTCCCTCATGTCGGCGAACTATCGTCAATGGTTCTATTAGTGATTGGCAGTAAACATGTTTTGATATTCTACGCCACATATCAATATCTTCTATGCGCGACATGCTCTCATCAAAATAACCGGCAAGATCAAAAACGCTCTTTTTCACCATGACGGTTGGCAATATCAAAGTAAAAGAAGGATCATATATCATAACATCCCTGTATATGTCCCCCGACTTTGTTTCGTGGTAAATATAATCTACCTTGAAGCCCCTCAACATTTCATCTAGCCCTTTATGCCAAGGAACGACAGCTTGGGAGACCTCTTCGGTGACCGTCACAAAATAGGCGGAGGAACAAACCAAACCGACAATGCTTTGGCCCCTTAAAACCTCAACTTGTTTCGATATCTTATCGGGCAGAAAAAGATCATCCGAATCAAGAAAGGCAATGTATTCTCCCCGCGCATGGCGTATTCCGTGGTTTCGCGCAACCGAACGACCGGCATGGGGTATTTTGAGGTAGCGCAACCTCTCATCCGTGATGCGAGCAACCAAGATTTCAGTATCGTCAACCGAGCCATCGTCAACAACGATGACTTCTATATTGCGATAGGTCTGCGCTAGTACGCTTTCTATCGCCTCGATAACCATCGTAGCGCGATTGTAGGTTGGAATGATGACCGACACCAGCAGAATATCACCACCTTCCATGCATCGCCACCCCACGTTTCAAATCAAATAATTCACCGCAAAGCCGCCAGCCACCGCTCGACCTCTGATCGGCGATAATAAATCCAAGAAGATGACACAAGAAAACCCCATTGCTTTCCCCGCGTTCGCAATGCACCGATTCTGCTTGCCGAAATATAACATAATATCCAGAACAGCAAAACAGCACGATACAACTTGCAACATCACCACTTTCAGCACTCATCGCGAGTTAATCAATTATTTGTTTTTACTGCATAAAATGCCCCAAACGGTTTCGGCAGATGGTTGTTTCTACTATCATGCGTGTGATATTTATCGCAACGGTAAATATCCCACCCAGCACTGAAGTCCTCGGGCGTCCACCCCGAACGGTGTTTCTGCCATTTCATTCCGCCCAATCCCCATGCATCCGTCTCTCCTTCTTCCTCTTGGGACATATAACCAAGGGGAGTGAACACGACCACTTGCTTTCGAGCCAAGACAAGGGTGCGATCAATAAGTTCTTTAGCCTTTTCCTTTTGCAAATGCTCAATGACATCCAACAAGAACACGGAGTCTACTGATCGAGGCGGGAACAGGGCAAGCACCTGTTCCCAATCAGCATTTATAAAAACATGGCACAGCGGGGATCCTTCCCCCAAAGGCGGAACAAGTTTTTCCAGATAT
Organism: bacterium; assembly: GCA_022709425.1. Taxonomy (GTDB): domain Bacteria; phylum UBP6; class UBA1177; order UBA1177; family JAKLFG01; genus CALMRE01. The sequence goes on along the minus strand of JAKLIW010000004.1, from coordinate 112,663 downwards.
TCCAAATGGGGGTCACAGCAGATATGAGTCTTTGCGCGAATTAATCTTTGCGGACGTATGCCACAACCAATATCAAGCACGACTTCCGCTGAGCAGAGTTTTGCTTTTAACTCAGTCTCCAGTTCTTCTCGATCGTAGGAACATACCGTCCCCGCTCTATCTCGCGCACGTATATATTCTCGCAAAAACGATATCTTTTGTCTCTTTTTCTCATTCTCCTCTTCTAGTTTTGCGATGATTCCGTTTTTCTCGTATAGCACCATTCTAAGTTCTTCCCGAATAATTCCCGAACAGATCACTTTTAGGAAATTTCGTATCGTCGTCCTCATGGAGTACACCTCTCAGTATGCCATTGTAAAAAAGGTCTTACGCTACCGGAATAGCCATGTGTATAGTCACCACGCACCCCCAATCCATCATCAATATTTATAGTTAGGAAATGTGGCAGAGAGAGCAACTGTCGATAATTCCTTGTCAGCACATTAATAGACACCGAATACCTGTCGGCGTTGAGAAACATTCCCGGGATGTGGCACCTCGTCCGATAGGAGCCGATATTCATCGGTTTATTGTAATAGGTTGACTCGTGGTTACTAATCGCACTAAAGGCGCAGTTGAGCTCGCTATCATGGAAAACAAAAGTGAACGCCGCATATGACCTTTCTTTCAGTATGTTGTAGTCTATGACAAGACAAAACGGCGTATCTGAATCTATTTTGACAAGCTGCTCGCCTTTTTCACTCTCGGCAACAATGGAGCATATTTCTAAAATTTTTGCAAATGGCCGATTTGTTGACGACCATTTTCGTCCTATCGACGGCTCGGAGTTCGCATTTTTTCCGCCACTTGCCGAGTATAAATACCGCGCCACCACTTCGGCACACTCGCTATCGCAGGCAAGAGATCCGTTATAAATCAAAATGCCCCGAGAACATATCTGCCTTATGGCACTCATATTATGGGAAACAAAAAAAACTGTCCGCCCCTCTTTCTTGCTCACATCGTCCATCTTGCCGAGACATTTTTTCTGGAACTCGGCATCGCCGACCGCAAGCACTTCATCAACTACGAGTATTTCTGGGTCAAGATGCGCCGCGACGGCGAAGGCAAGCCGCACATACATGCCGGACGAATAGCGTTTGACCGGCGTATCAATGAACTGCTCGACGCCGGAGAAATCGATGATCTCATCGAGGTTTCGATCTATCTCCCGCTTCTTCATCCCAAGGATGGCGCCGTTCATGTAGATGTTCTCGCGGCCGGTCAGTTCAGGATGGAACCCGGTCCCCACCTCGAGAAGACTACCGATACGCCCTTTTATCTTCACACATCCTGATGTTGGCGCAGTGACTCGCGACAAAATCTTGAGCAAGGTCGATTTCCCGGCGCCGTTCCTCCCGATGATGCCGAGCACTTCTCCCTGCTTTACCTCGAACGAAACATCATTCAGCGCATGGATGATACCGTTCTCGTCGGCCAGTGCCTCCAGTTTCTTACGACGCCCACCATCCACCGGCAGATTCGGGTCGTCTTTCCCGCGCATACGGGCCCACCATGATTGCAGGTCGCGTTGAAAAGTGCGGTGAGTGATGGCGCCGATCCTGTACTCTTTGGTGAGATGCTCTACCGATATCACTATGTCAGACATGGGGACTCCGTTGAGCGGGAGTTGAGCGGCTGCGCCTGTTAAGCGCTTCGCTGTTGAGCGGCTGCGCCTGTTGAGTGGGAAAATACGCCCGTTGAGCGGCTACGCCTGTTGAGTGGGCAAATACGACCGTTGAGCGGCTGCGCCTGCTGAGTAGTTTAGCCATGTCGATCCACCTGCGATTTGCGCAATGCATTCAGTTTGACAGAAAGCATCTCTGATTTTGTGCGCATATCGTAAAAAACAGATTCTTCAAGAAATCCCAGTTCCTTTGCTATTGCGAGTTGACTCATTATTTCCATAAGGCTTCCGTATGCGATCTCGGAGAAGCGGGATTGATCTTTCAGGGAGGCTCGCGACGAGCCTTCAGCTATATTGGAAGAAACCGAAACGGCCGCTCGCCTCAACTGCGAGGTTAATCCATACACTTCTTCTTTCGGGAATCCTTTCGTTATGATGTAAATGTCGCGCGCAAAACTCACCGACAACTTCCAGACCTCCAATTTCTCAAATCCGAACTCTCTCAACTGTTCAACTCCCGCTCAACCCCTGCTCAACTCACGCTCAACTCACGCTCAACCCTAAACGGTATCTATAAAAGTTCTCTCCACTTTGTTAAAAAAGAACAGCCCAACCACGAGTAGCAGAAACGTTACCGCAATGCCTGTGCCAAACACCGATAGCGGCGGCAAATCGGCTCCAAAAAAGATATATTTGAATGATTCCATCGCCGGGACGACCGGGTTGAGGAGGTAGAGGCTGCGCCACTCTTCGGGAATAAGAGATACAGGATAAACAATGGGTGAACCGTACATCCACAACTGCAGGAGGAATGACAACCCCACCTGCAGATCGCGGTAGCGAGTGGTGAAGGCGCTAATGATGAGTCCGACACCGAAGCCGAGCACTGCGACATAGAGAAGCGTCAGGGGGAAAAACAAGAGTGTCCAACCGATAGCGCTCTTCATGCCTATGGAAAGATAAAACACATACAACGCCGCGAACAGGGCAAACTGGATGGCGAAGCGTCCCAGTCCCGCCACGACCTGTGCTATCGGTACGACCAATCGCGGGAAATAGACCTTGGAGAAGAGGTGAACGTTAGCGGTCAGCACCGACGAGGTTTGGGTAAGTATCCCCGAAAAATAATTCCAGAGGATAAGACCGCCCATGTAAAAAAGCGGCTGGGGAACCCCGTCGGTCGGTATCTTGGCTATCTTGCCGAATACCACAAGGAACATGGCGGTGGTAAGGAGCGGCTGGATAAGAAACCACGCCGGACCAAGGATGGTCTGCTTGTACTGGGTAATGAAGTCGCGCTTGATAAAAAGACGGACCAGATCGCGGTAAGCGATCAGTTCTTTAACATCTATGAGTCGCCTATACCGCACAGGAGAGATGATCGTTGTCCAATCGCCATTCTGTTGTATCATCGCCGGTCGCATCTCCCTTATAAAATCGGTGAAAGTATAGCAACAGTCGGACAAATAGACAAGTAAATGATGGGAAATACTACTGGTGATGAATATCTTTGGTAGTATTCATACAGGCGCCGATCTGCCAGTCCCCCGGAACATTTTGCGGTTCTTTGGGTACGGCGGAGGCAAAGCCCTTGTTCAGAACATTCAAACTATTGCAGGTCTGGTCATTCTGTGCATTGAAGAACCAATAGGTGCCGTCGGCATTATCGTAGTCATGTATATCGGGCTGTATGGGCGTCCCGTTGTTGTGCGTCCGCAAACTGGTGCTCCATTGCAGGGTGCCGATGCGGGAAGCATAGCGTTGCGTGTTCCCCTCGTAGGGATTTTCGAAGAAAACGAATTGTGCCTGCGAGACACCCTTTAACATTTCAGGGACTTCGGATGTTCGAGCCTTTTTCGTGTAATCATTGTACATGGGAATAGCAACCGATGCCATCACCCCGATGATGGCAATAACGATCATCAACTCAATAAGGGTAAAACCACTCCTCAATGCCTACTCCACATCCGTCACAAAAGGTTCTCTGCAAAAACCGTTCCTTAATACCGCGTCGCTCCATACACAAAAGAGCCGTCCCCGCTCCCGAGATATTGAAAGCGCGGCCCTTTGCCCCGCTGTCGATGCCTCGCTGGAAAGCTTAACTATCAGGAATGCAAAGAGAACATCATGCCGGGCAAGGATGTCGATCAGTTCTCGCAGGCGATCTTTCTTTATCTCTTCTGGGTGGGTATCGTCGTTATACAGCAAATGCTCGTACAGGGGACGCGCCTCCACGAAAAGACCGAGAGAGCGTAGCATATCTATTTTGTCCTCAGCGTTCTTCCCCGCCAGATCTGCGCATTGAGCGACAAGGGCCCGCTGTTGTTCAAAGACACCGGCGGGAAGTCTCTGTATTGTGGCTTCAGCGCGCGGGCAATCTCCCTGTATCGCGTAGATGACCGCCATATGGGCAAAAGCGGGTGATGAGACCGCCTCTTTTCGATGTTCCCGCTCCTCAAAATAGCGGATCGCCGCGGCATGATCACCTTTCACGATGTAATAGGAAAGGATATTCCCCAAAAGAGAGGCGTCGTAATAACCGGTCGCGAGTGATGCTCGGTAATAACGATAGGCAATATCGGGAAAGCCGGCATCCATATAGAACGCGCCGATCGTGTAGAGCCCGCGGAATGATATCGGTCGCCATTGGTGGTCGGCCAGCAGTACGGTGTAGATATCGGACATTTCACCGATACGCTGGGTCGTTTTTGCCGAATAGAGCGGTAAGGTTAGGCATAAAAGCGTCAGAAAAGCCACCGCCGGGACGATGCGCCGCCGCTCCTGTAGCCACGCGACGGCACGCCCTCCGAGTTCGCCGACGATCCCGCAAAAACCGACCAGCGGCAGATAGAGATAATGATCGGCCGCGATTTCGTGCAGAGGAACGATCTGCAGAACCGGCAAGAGTGTCGCAAGAAAAAAGAGCATATAAAAAGATAGTCGAACATGCTTTTTAACATAGAGTCGAACCATGATCGCAAGATAGAACAGGATAGCAAGAAGAGAAAAGAAGAATTTGGCGCCGAGGTCGGTCACCAGCGGATAGTTCGCATTGTCCATGATCAGTTGCAGGGGAAATATCGCCTGTTTGATATAGTACGGCAAAAGCGTCGCCGCGGTCAGATAGTGCGTAACGGCGCTATTACCATGAAAGGTAATGTTCCCTCTATAGATAAGAGGACTGCCTCCACCGCGTAGCGCCATGACCAGCGCTCCGGAAAGCAACAACAGAAAAACGGCAAGGAGCATCCGTTTTCTCGCAGGCGGCATGACCCGTCCGAAAGAGAAAAGCATCGCCAACATTACCAACGGAACCATCGCGCCGGTCTCTTTGCTCAAGAAACTGAGGATAAAAGCAAACAGCGAAAGTGCCAGATAGCCGGGACCACCCGACCTGACATAGCGCAGAAACGCTACAAGCGATGCCACGAAAAACAGCGCGACCAAGATATCGCGACGCCCCGATATGTAGGCAACGGCATCCGTTTGTATGGGATGAAGCGCGAAAAGCGTCGCCGCTATCAAAGGGGCAATATAACCACCCGATATGGAACGGACAAAGAGAAACACCAATACGCCAACCAACAAATGATAAAAAATATTCATCCCCCGGAATGCTACGGGTGATGAACCGAAAACAAAGTGATCAAGCGCATAAGAGGCGGTGCGCACAGGGCGATAGGATGAAAAGATATTCTCGATGGAAGGATCGGTCACCAAGGTGCTGTCTACGGTGAGTCCCCGATCATCAAAAATGAAAGCATTATCCAGAGAACGGCCATAGACAAAAAAAACGATCACAAGAATTAAAAGCAAAAAAAAAGGGGAAGTTACCTTCCCCTTTTGAAAAAACCTGAACAAGGAATTAGTCGTGGATGAGCGACAGATTGACATTCATGCAGGCACCCGCATCCCAGTCGGCCGGAACTTTGTCAAGCGGAACCCCAGCGGCGGCTTTGGCGTAGGAGGTCTGGTTTTCGCCAGAAAGGGTGGTGGGGGAACAGGCCGCTTCGGTCGAGCCATTGTTGGCCGCGCCGTACGCGAAGTACTTACCACACGCCCATGTGTAGGTGGTAGTGCTAATACCCGTGCCGCCAGCCTCGCAACCGGACGCAGCGGTAGCCTGCGTGTTCAGGTTGGTCTTCCAACCGATGGTGCCGATGTTGGCCGCATAACGGGTACCGTTACCCTGATAGGGATCCTCACGGAACGCGAGCTGGTTTTTCACGATCTCTTTCAGCGAACCGGGAACTTCCGAGGTACGCGCTTTCTTGGTGTAGTCGTTGTACATCGGGATAGCGACGGCCGCAAGAATACCGATGATCGCGATAACGATCATGAGCTCGATCAACGTAAAGCCTTTCTTCATCTCTCTCTCCATCATCGTGTTAATAATGACCCAACACACTACGGTGTTTCATCGACCGCTGTACAAGCAAGCAGCGTGCCAACCGAACATAGATTATCCATTCAGTCCTATCCAGACATGGCCTTTCAACTTGTCTTTCCGAATAGTTAACGGCTGATAGGAAGCAAATGCGGAATCTCCCCGGAGAAACCCGACCATATCCTTCAGTGTCCGGGCGCCGAAGGTATAGCCCCGCGCCTGCCGCACCAGGTGGGCGATCGCGGCAAGCCAGAACGCATCGGGATAATTGGCTATTTCCGAACAGGTGAGCAGATATGCACGGGATCGAGGCGACCGGCGATGTGTTTCCCAGAAATGGTTCAGCGCGACCGAAAGCACTTCGTCGTACTGTCCCGCCGTTTCGGCAAGACGGGCAACATGATCCCCCACCGGGTGGCCAAGGACTTTTTCCAAGCGGGGTATCACCTCGTGACGGAAAAGGTTGCGCCGGATATCGATATCGGCATTGGAGATATCCTCGATCCACGCCCGATCAGCCATATAGTCGGCCAATTGTCGGCGCGAAAAACGGAGTAGTGGCCTGAGATAATTTATCTTCCCACTTGCAGAAAGTTCGGCGATGCCGCCAAGGCCCTGTAGGCCGGTGCCGCGATCAAGAATGCGCATCAACACCGTTTCGACCTGATCGTCACGATGGTGCGCGGTGGCGATATAGGCAACGCGACACTTCCGGGATATCTTTTCAAGGAGTCGGTAACGTTCTCGGCGGGCACGGTCCTCGATATTCCCCTTTCCGCTGTCCCAGAATTCTTCATTTATTTCAGACAGATAACACTCAACGCCGTGCTCTTGACAAAAATTGTCAACAAATTGCGCATCGCGTCCGGAATCTGGTCTGAGATTATGGTTTATGTGCGCAACGATGGGGATGATCTTCAACTTTTCCCGTGTTTCGAGAAAAAGATGTAGCATCGCCATCGAATCAAGACCGCCCGATACCGCAAGAAGGATGCGTTGACCAAGCATGAAGGGAAATCTTTTTTTTATGTAACGGCTAAAGAGTGAAGAAAGATTTTCATTGCGCACGAATAACCCGCCCACGCAGAAGCAATCCTACGCCGAACAAGATAAAAAGAAGCCAACAAAGAACAGAGAGCCAAACACCGAACACGAAAGAGCTCGAGGCAAACTCCAGAACAAAACGGTGCTTCCCGGCCGCGAGCGGTATAGCCCGGAGAATATGGTCAGCCGGCAAAACCTCGTATTTTTCCTGCACGCTTCCGTCCAGTGGGCGGGCACGCCAGTGACGACTATATGCATCAGTCACCAATAGTATCTGGTTTCGGGGGAGCTCCGCCTCGATGACCATATGGTCGGTGTCTTCTTCGCTAATGACGACCGTGCCGCTTCCGTCTCCGGCGAACGGCGTTATGCTTGGTTTCCGCTCAAGGATCAAGGTCTTCCGCGGATCGAAATCGGGCGAGCGCAATAGCGCAAGGAGTTCTTTTTCATCACTTTTAACGGTATATTCATCAAACAACTGGAGCCGCGGCATCGGTTCATCGGTCACCTTGAGAAAAGAAAGCGAACCATTCATCGGGGCAAGAATATAGGTCAAACGCAGGAGCGGCGATAGATGATAACGGTCGGTCACCGTTCCATCCGGATTGACCATCCACGTGTCGGGCCGCAGAAAGGATTCGAAATAATCGTGATATCTCTTGCTTTTGATCCGTGAATTGTAGCCATCCACATTGAGAAGACGACTGGTCATGGACCTGTTAGGAAGCCAAGAATCGTGCCATCGGGCATCCCCGGCGATGACGCTCGGGGCATGCGTCAGCTCGGGTGACTGAAAAGAGTCAACGGAAAAAGTTCTCTTATAGTCGTTCGCAAACAGTAACATCTCGACCAACGCAAAACAAACGATGACATAGGAAAACCAAACGAAACGCTCCCGAAAAAACACCAGTATTGACAACGCAAATAATTTTACCGCTACGATATACAGTGCAACGGCACTGAGGCTTTGTGCCCGCAGAATGTAGGCGGGGTCTTCGAATAAATGGGGAGCGGCATAGGATGCGAAAAGTTCGTCCTTCAAGCCGAAGACCATCATGTCCCGCCACTCTTCCAGAGAAAAAGCGTTGCCGACATAATATGCTGAGAAGGCAAAGAAGAAGGCCACGCCACATAACAACACAGGGATCAGCGGAGAGAAACGACGGGTGAACAGGTCCGCAGCGCCGCGCGCCCCGACAATGGCGAAGAATAACATGAAACCGAAAACGAACTTACCGTGTCCCCTCATTTTATCGAGTATCGGCAACTTCGATGTCACCCCGAAAACAGGGGTATGGGCACCCAAAGCAAGGATCAGGAGAAATAGGGCGCATGCCGCGAGCAACATTCCCTTTTTGCCACGCAGACCGCAGAAAAAAATAAATAATCCGGAGACGCCCACGAACAGAGACTCCTCCCACATATATTCACGTCCCCAATAGGGAACCGCATCCATGTTGCCAAAAAAATCCGGAGCTACCATCGTGAGTAGATTCTCGGGATGAAAAGAAAAGGAGGAAAGAAATCGCTCCGACAGATCGGTACGATAAGAATCAAGCATCCCGTCATAAGCGGGAAAAAGCTGTATCGCCGCCAAAAGCGCACCGCCGCCATAGCAACATAAAACCGCCAACAAAGGAAAATAACGGGGCTTCCCTTCTCCGGTGAAAGCAAGATATACAGAGTATGTACCAGCCGCGACGGCAGATATGATCACATACTGCAATTGACCGGCGAGGAACGACATCGCCGCGGCAAAAAAACCTGCGAACAGCCAGCCCCGTGCCTTACGGAAACCACCACGCATCTTGTCCAAAGAAAGCAGTATCAAAGGCGCCCATGCCGATGTGGCCAGTACCCCCAGATGACCGGAATAGAAATGCATATAGTACGCGCCGCCGAACATCATAAAAAAGGAGGCCAAAAGGGAGGGAAGCAATCCGCACTGGTTCCGAGAGACCCACAAATAGGTAAAGAACCCCAACAAGGTCATATGAAAGGATATGTCGAGATTGATCGCTTGATGAATCGGAAAAACAAGATAGACGAGATAAAAAGGATAAAAAAGGGCCGGCTCGGAATCCGAAGAGAAAACAGAACCGGAGAAAATATAGGGGTTCCAGTGGGGAAGATTACCCGCAAGTATCTCGGCAACCGCAAAACTTCTCTGATGATAGAAAGTCAGAAAAACATCGGTGGTGCCACTCGTCAGAACAAGCCCGGAGGAGAGAAAGAGAGCATCGCCGAAAAGCAACGTCACCGATAAGAGAATCAACAATCCAGCCATCAGGTCGTTTTTTCGCATAACCGCTCCCCCGCTTCTCAGCAAACAGCCACCTCGTCGATGGTGTGAGAAATCAAGTTATTGAGATGCGCCGAATAGCTTTTCCATTCGACGCATTTTCTCTTCATCCATTCCCGGTATCTGATAAAGAGCAACAAGGACTTCTCGGTAAAAATCATCCCTACCAGTGGTCATCTCCTTTAAGACAGCAGTCTCTCTTATGACATCTTCGAAAAAACCATCCTCGACATATTTCTTTAATTTCTGTTGATCGGTATTCCAACGTGTTAGGAATTTAAAAGAGAATAGCGGACGCAGGCCAACATCATCCGTCATTTTCTTTTCTGGTGCCCTATACAATGCAGAATATCCGTCGAAATAGACAAGTTGATACCCATACTGTAAAAGCAAACTTTCGACATCGGACTCTTTCTCCTTACTATCGCTACGCCATTCCGGATGGCCTAATAGAATATAATCCAAGGGTAACGGAAGAACCATATCTCTGAAAACAGTCGCATCTTTTATATGCCAATAGCTGTTGGCGAATTCAAATGAGTAGAGACCGGGAACTCGTGAATCGACAGCAACCCGTACTGAAGGATAAAGATATCCCATCAGGAAGTCCATTGAAAACCAATAGTGTCCGTATATGTTGCCTCCTATCGATTCTTTTTTCATAAATTCGGCCGCATGTAAAGGAACCATGCGGTCATCAATGCCAAATCCTTTTTTTGCAAATAAAGAATCTCTCAACATTTCACTAAGAAAAAGAGTCAACACAAAGAAAAGAAAAAAGGAAAGAACTTTTTGATCGCTGATGCGTTCTTTTAGACGGGACTCCATGAATTCGGCCACCAGAGGAAGTCCGATCAATGCGGCTTCAGGGATAAATCTTGCGTGAAGAAAAGCATTGGTCAGCATTGCCAGAAGAAAGATCACATAGAAAGGACGGCGACGTATCTCAAAAAATGAGATCGGCAACACAAAGAGAGAAAAAAGAAAAAAGAGCAGGAAATAACCGTTCAGCAATTCGGGGCCCAAAGAAAAGACAGATTTCCACTCACTTAATGAAGCTTGGCCGGATGTTTGAAGAGAAAAGTGCTGGGAAAAATCCAAAGGCAACGGAGTTATCAAAAACCCCCCCGCAATAATACCCGCCAGCGGGAACAGCGTATGCCACATCCATCGTGGCGGATTCCGACGCATTAACCACCATTGATCCACATAAAAAACAAAAATCAATGCACCCCCCAACAACCAACTGGGATGGCTGTTGCGCCACACAGCAAGTAGCAATACCGTCAAGAATATGCGCCATCCGCTGAGCGGCCATGGTCGAGATGCAAACAAAAAAAGCAGAATTGTTAAGAATAGGTAGGAAAATAGAAAAGGACGATCAAACACGCGCGTCTGCAATATTAAAAGTGCCACACAAGCGAAAAGAAAAGAGATAAATGACGACTGCCCGGCACGTCGGAGTAAAAAATAAAAAAACACCACTATCGAGGCAAAAAGAAACATGCGAAGAAGAATAATCCCTGTCGATCCGGCGACCCCCCAGATGACGGCATAGATAACATCAGGGATCCATTGCCAGTTTGCCCACTCATTGCCGTAGTGAGTGTAACTGAACACATCGCTCGTGGGAATACCGTTGTGATCGATGATGTATCTTCCTTGGGCTAGGTGCATCCAGAAATCGCTCACGCCGATTTTGAAAAGCGCGTAGTTGGCGGCAAGAAAAATCAACAACAAAGATAACAGAATATCGTGTCGCAAAAAAAAGAAAGGAGGATCGTCGTTTGTTTTTTCTTTTATTGAAATGTAAGATGGGGCGGTGGTACTAGGGTCCGGTATGTGTTTTCCGTTTTCAGAATTCTGCATTCTTGGGTGTCCGGGGGAAGGGTTGGACATCGCGGATGTTGGTCATGCCGGTCAGGTACATGACGGCCCGCTCAAAACCGAGGCCGAACCCGGCGTGAGGACAACCGCCGAAACGGCGGATATCGAGATACCACCAGTAGTTGAAAAAGCAGAAAAGATTCTTGGCGCGATCAGATATCGGCATCTTCGCCCCGCTTACTATCAAACAACTCCTCAAGCGCTTTCTTCTGCTCATCATTCAGGGAAGATGACGAATATAACGCAACCATCACCTCTCGGTAAAAATCGTCTCGCCCTGCGGTATAGTGCTTGAGTCGCTTTATCTCCGAAAGCACTTCTTGAAATTTTGCCTCTTCCGACATTTTTGCGATCACCTCCTCTGTAAAATTCCAGCGGGCAAGCAACGTAAAGGGAGGAGGAGATTTTCTTTTCTTTTCAGTCGCCGGATCCGGTGCCTGATATAGGGCAAAACGCAGGTCAAAGTAAAGGAGTTGCCACCCCTCTCTCAGCAAAAGACGTTCAAAGTAAAAGTCATGTTCCTGCCATGCTAGAATATCGGGGCGCCCCAGCACGATATAATCAAGCGGCAAGGTGAGCACGTCTGTCTTAAAGTCCGATTCGTTATTGATGTCTGCATATTTTGCTGCAAAGTCAAGTGGATAAAGGCCCGGAACTCTTATGTCCACCGTCACTTTTGCAGCAGGCGAGAGGTAAAACGCCAAAAACTCCATCGCATTCGTATGAGAAGAATAAAGGTGCCCCTTCAACCCATACTCTTTCATGAATTCTGCAACATAAATGGGATTCATGGTCTCATCAACCCCCAATCCTCGATTGAAGGGGTAGAGAGAAAAATTCAGTTGCCCCCAAAAAAGAGTCAGTGCAAGAATTGCCACGACAAGAATCCCTGATTTCACGCGAGGCAATGTATGCAATGCGATTTCCCTCGTCATTTGAGCAACGAGCGGCATCCCCAATATGATCGCATCGGCGACAAATCGTTCGTGAAGAAAAGCATTGACCACCATCGCGCCTGTTAACAAGCGGTAAAAAGGGCGACCCTTGCTGCGAATCAATGCCAAAGGCAACAAAAATAACGAGAAAACAAGGAATGGGATATAGTGTTTCAAGATGATCGTATAATGTCGATCATACAACGCTGCCCACTCACCAAGATTTTTGCTACTTTGCAAGAGCGAGTAACTCGACAGATCAAAAGGAACGGGGGTTACAAAAATAGCCGACACAAGAATCAGAAGGAAAAACATTATTTGAACAAGGATAGCACGCACAGCTCGATCCTGTTCGCCTTTTATGAGTGAATCGAGGTAACCTCCCAACCAAACGGCCAAACCAAATATCCACGAGGGGTGGGTATTTCGCCAAATGATCATGAGTAAAAGAACCAACCACACATGTTTTCGATCATAAAGAGAACGCCAAACGATCAGCACGATCAGAGCCAAAAAAAAGTAAGATATAAAAACTGGGCGCTCGGTGATCCTCAATTGGAAAAGCACCAAAGAGAAACTGGCCAATCCATAGGAGATTGCTGTGCTGTTACAAATAGAAAGGTTTGTATGATATAGCATCAAAAGGATACCGACAGCGATAAAGAAACGCAACAAGATTATGCCGTTAAAAGAGAATGCACGCCAGCACAACACCGACAACACATTATGTAGCCACTCCCAATTAGACCACGGCTGCCCATAATAGGTGAAACTGAGCACATCGGTGTCTGGCACCACGCCGGTCTGAAGAATGTATCGCCCCTGCGCGAGGTGTATCCAAATATCACCTAACGGCACTTTATAAAAGGTAAAGAAAGCTGCGGTCAGAACTAAAAGAATATAGACCGATAGGTTTTTTCTCGACTGACTAGAATTCGGCATTCTTGGGGGTCCGAGGGAAGGGTTGGACATCGCGGATGTTGCTCATGCCGGTCAGGTACATGACGGCCCGCTCGAAGCCGAGGCCGAAACCGGCGTGGGGACAACCGCCGAACCGGCGGATATCGAGATACCACCAGTAATCTTCTTTTTTCAGACCGAGTTCCTCGATACGGCGCAGGAGCACCTCATGACGTTCCTCGCGTTGTGATCCGCCGATGAGTTCGCCGATGCCGGGGACAAGCATATCCATCGCGGCGACGGTCTTGCCGTCGTCGTTCTGCCGCATGTAGAAGGCTTTTATCTCTTTGGGATAGTTGATGACGAAGACCGGCCGTTTGAAAACCTCTTCGGTGAGATAACGTTCGTGCTCGGTCTGGAGGTCGCCCCCCCACTCTACCGGATATTCAAAGGTCCGGCCCGACTTTTTGAGCAGGGCTATCGCATCGGTATAGGTCACGCGGCCAAAATCGGATGAGGCGACCATTTCAAGCCGTTCAAGCAATCCTTTGTCTATCATCGCGTTGAAGAACTTCATTTCTTCGGGGGCGCGCTCCAGCACGAAACGGATGATGAACTTGGTCATATCCTCGGCCAGCCGCATATCCTCTTCGATGCCGGCGAAGGCTATTTCGGGCTCTATCATCCAGAACTCCGAGGCGTGGCGCGGGGTGTTGGAGTTCTCGGCGCGGAAGGTCGGACCGAAGGTGTAGACATTGCGGAACGCCATGCAGAAGTTCTCGACGGCAAGTTGTCCCGACACCGTCAGGTTGGTCTCCTTGCCGAAGAAGTCCTTCGAAAAGTCGACCGTGCCGCTGTCGGTGAGCGGCGGCGTTTTCGGATCAAGCGTCGTCACGCGGAACATCTGCCCCGCCCCTTCGCAATCGGAGCCGGTGATGATGGGGGTATGGACATAGACGAAGCCGCGATCCTGAAAGAACGAGTGGATAGCGTGGGCAAGCAGGCTCCGCACGCGGAAGACCGCCGAAAAGGTGTTACTGCGGGGACGCAGATGGGCGATGGTCCGCATATATTCAAAGGTGTGCCGCTTTTTCTGGAGCGGGTAGTCGCTGTCGCAGGCGCCGACTATCTCAATAGCATCGGCCGCTATTTCGAAGGACTGTTCCTTGCCGGGGCTCGCGACGATCTTGCCGTTCACCGCGATGGCGCTGCCGGTACCGAGTTTCGAGACTGCCTCGAAGTTCGGCAAGGTATCCTGAAACACTATCTGGACGCCGGAGAAAAAGGAGCCGTCATTGAGCTCGATGAAACCGAGGTTCTTCGAGACGCGCAGAGTCCTGATCCAGCCCGAAAGGGCGATGTCGGATCCCATGAGTTCAGCCGACCGCGCGAAAAGTTCTTTCAGTAGCAGATGAGCCATAATGCCTCCGGTGGAAAAAAACGGTGACTGATAGTTATACCGGAGTAGGCCGATTAGTCAACTTTCGGCGTATCGACCGGGGCGTTGTAGATGGCGCTCGATTTATACTTGTCGACAAGATAGCCGCCGATGAGTTTAAGTATCGCGAAGGTCGGGACGGCGACGAGCACGCCGAGGAACCCGGCCAGTTCGGCGCCCGCGAATAGGGCTATTATGACCAAAACCGGGCTGATGCCGACCTTCTTCCCCATGATGTTGGGCGTTATGGCGACCGCGTCGAGTGACTGTATGATGACGAACACGAGAAAGACCTTGAACATAAGGAGCGGACCCCCTGCGCTGAGGGCGAGTAGCGAGGCGATGATGACGCCGGTGATGATGCCGATGTAGGGAACGAAGCAGAGGGCGCCGATAAGGACGCCGACCGACGCGCCGTCTCTAAGTCCCGCAAGCGTCAGGCCGGTCGTATAAAAGGATCCAAGGATGAAACAGACCATGATCTGACCGCGGATAAACCCCGAAAGAACCCGATCGAACTTGTCGAGCCATTCCATCATTTCGGGTTTGCGGGCCGGAGGAAAAAGTCCCGTTATTGAGTTGAATATGGCCGGAAGTCGCGTGCTGACGAAGAAAGTGACGACCGCATAGATGAGCAGATCGACGAAGAAGGAAAGAACCGAGAATGTCTGCCGGAACACCGCGCCGATGAATTCGGGAAGCGATGAAAAAGCGGGCATGAAGGAACCGAGCCGCTCGAGTAAGGCCTCCTCGGTGAGGTTCTGATATTGGGTGATGTCAACGCCGTTCTCGTAGGCCGTTTCGTAGAGCCAAGTGATCGCCGCAACGGCTAGTGAGGGCAGTTTGCCCACCGCATCGGCAAGTTGCGAAAAAATGGCCGGCACGATGATGAAAATGAGCAAAGCCACGAACAGGAGCGCCGCCAGCATCAGCAGGACGGTCGCCACGGCGCGCGGCAGATGCAGACGTCGGTCCATGAACTCGACCACCGGCGAAATGGCATACGCGGTGAAGAAAGCGGCGAGCAGTATCGCGGTAATGCGCGGCAGGAACAGCAGGATGAAGCCGGCAAGGATCAGGAACCCGATCGGTATCCAACCTTTCCGTTCTACGAGAAAAGTATAAAGCTTTTGTTGGATCATTTGATGGGCGCGTTCTCGCGGTACCATACATCGGCGTTTGCAGCGCCGATGGGAACGGGCTTGGAGAGAGTTCCGTCGGTCGCAAAGCGGACCATCTGCATCGCCTCGACGACGATGGAATCCCATTCTTTTTTCGATATCTCGGTCGGACCGGCGACCTCTTGTCGCGAACGGTTCTTTTTCCATTCCTGAATGTTCATCTTTTTCGGTTCGGCCGGTTTCGCCTGTCCGGTTATCTCGACTTTGCCGTTCTCGACCATGAGCGCACCCGATCCGTCGGTATTCACCACGAAACCGAAACTGGTGCCGCGGACACCCGCAACGGCGTTCTTCGATTCGACCACAAACCCGCCCGCATCGTTCTTGCTGACCAGTTTTTTGACATTCGACCAGACCTTGCCGAAGAAGACCTTGACCTTATAATCCTCGCGTTCGCAGGAGGAATTCGAGGTGATCTCGCTGAGACTGACCAGCGAATTCTCCCCCACTTTGAGCGACGAGCCGTCGGGGAACAAGAGCATCGTCCGGGCGCCCGCCTCGGTCTTGACGAAATGGGTGGCCGGGACCTCTTGTCCCGCCTTGAGAGGTGCCCACGCCTGTTGATCGGCCGATGATTTAGCCATCCCCTCAATTTTATCGACCTTCACGGCGCCTTGGGTGCCGCATTCGGCCGATAGAAGAATGAACGGTAATATCACGACCGCAAGGACTGCAACATACATACGGCGCACGGAAGCCTCCTTCACGGATGGTTACTTCTTTCTCAAGGTCACCTTCAGTTCTTCCTTGCCTTCGCTGATATACAGCTCGGTGCGGTAAGGCTGATAACCGGGCGCCTCAAGACGTATCTTATGAGAGCCGGAGGTGAGCTCGAGATATGCGGGACGACCGTCGAACTGTTTCGCCTTGCCCTGCAGGACATCGTCAACATAAACATTGGCATCATCGGGCTCGCAGAAAATCGCAAGCAAACCCTGATTGCCGACGCCGGTCTCGCTGGACCTGATGGTGTTACACGACACGCTGAAAAGAGCGATGGCGAGTAACGAGAATAGCAGGATGTTCCGCATTGTATTCCTCCGCTGTGTTAGTCTACCATCTTGATCTGGTCCCCGGCCTCGAAGCCTTGGCCTTCGACCACATCACAGATGGACATCTTCTCTTCGAGCGAGGTGATCTTGACCTTACCACGCGTTTCGCCGGGTTCGCGGCCGAGCGACATGCCGGTTTCCGGGTCAGTGAGCATCTCGCCGAGCTTGCTGACGGTGAAGGTGTCGCCCATCTGCAGACCCGTTTCTTGACCGGCATTGATGATGAGCTTGCCGCTGTCGGTCACCTTAACGACGCGACCGGACCATTGGACCTTATCAAGGTTTTTGACGATATTGCTGACGAGTTTCACGATGGCCTGATTGAGCGCCTTGTCATTGAGCGTCTCATCGTAGCCCGACTTACTGCCGAACCCGAAAACCTGCGTATCCTCGGTCTCCGCAACCCCTTCACCGTTCTCGGCGAACAGTATCGCGCCGGTCGAGGTGTCGATCGCGCGGATATTGACCACGGCGCGGACCTTTTGCACTTTTTTCTTGAACAGACCGCCGTCGGTCGTCCCCTGCGTGAATCCGAACTCGGTTATCGAACCGGTGATGAGCGATTGCGCGCCGAGCAGTTCGCCGACCTTGGCCGCCGTCTCGCCCTTGACCGCGCCGGTCTGACCGAGCGCCTGCTCGCCCATGACCTTGGCCAACTGTTCCCGTTCGATGACGATGAATGCGTTCGACTTCACCAGATGGGTCGCCAACTGATCGGAAGCCTGCGTGCCGATGCGGCCTTTCGCGTACTGGGTCTTGTTGATGAATTCGGCGATGGCGATGCGCTTCTTGGGTCCATGGGTCACCAACTTGGAATAATCGACCGTGTCGGCGGGAGCTATCGCGGCCTGTTTCTTAGGACCACCGCACGAAAATGCGGCAAGCACGAACAATGAGGCGATAAGGATCGTCGTCAGCTTCCTCATGGCGTAACCTCCAAAGCTACCATTTGGTGATACCCTCTTTCTCAAAAAAGGAACGCCTCATTATACTTTATTTGGGTTCGATGACAATTTTTTTGGCCGATATCTCGACCGGCTTGAAACCGCTCGCCAAAGCCTGCGCCAACGCGTTGGCGGCGCCGCGGAACGAGACGCGGAAAGTGGCCGTTTTGCCCTCGAAGGACTGCAACATGACGCCGGTCACCAGCTTGTTGGCGCGGATCGCCTGCTCCGCCTTGAACATGGCTACCGGGTCAGCAAGGTTGTTGACGATAAGGGTGTATTCTTCGCCGTTATTGAGCGCCTGCGTCCACGAACGAACCATGTCGCTGACCAGTTTCTTGCTGGCCTCTTTGGCCGCCTTATCGATGGCCATGGTACCGCCGGTGACCGGGTCGATATGCGGCATGGCCGCCTGTGACGCGGCCGAACCGAGCACCTTGCCGTCTTTCAAATTGATGGCGCGCATGGTGACATTCGCCTGATTCGATATCATCTGGGACCCGGCGATATTGCCGGCGGAACGAGCCATCGCCTTCCCGGCGATGACGATGTCGGCGTCAAGTGTTTTGGTAAGTTCGAGGATATCCTGATTGCTGATATCGACCACCTGAAATGCCGGCTTGACCTTCGCGCCCGACGCCAGCGAGTTGCGATCGACGATGCGGAAATTCTTCTCGAGGAGCGCCGAGGTGAGCGCCTGTTCGGCCGACCCGATGTCGGTCTGGACCGACTGCACATTCGAGCCGCCCCACCAATACGAGAACACGGTCATACCGACATTCTGTTCGGCCATCATGATGACCACCTTGGGGTAGTTCATCCGCTCGAGGGTGGTCTGAAGCAGTTCGAGGTCGTTCTTGAGGTCGCTCTCCTTGACGGTCGCCTCGACCTTCACCGTGACCACGCCCTGATCCTCCTTCGAGGAGAGGACATTGTAATTTTTGATGTAGCCGTTGACCTTCGAGATGATCTTGTCGGAAACGAGTTGGTAATTTTCGACAACCGTCTCGGCCGAAACCGACGCCCCCATCACCATCTCAAGCGCGCGGCGCAGGGCATCTTCGATCGCATCCTTCTTGGCCATTTCGACATTGCCGTTCACCACGGCGCCGAACCCTTCGACGGTCACCTTCTTCTCGGCGGCCGCAAGCATGCCGCACAACAGCAACGCCGCAATGAGAACGAGTATCTTCTTCATGGTATCCCCCTTCCTGTTAGAACAATATCACGACCTTCCCTTCGCTCATCGCGTCGGGCTTGAGTTTCGACTGTATCGACGCCAGTTCGTTCGCGCCGACGATAAGGTCCGACTTGTTCTTGACCTTGTTGATCTTGAGAACCAGCATCGTGGCGGCGTCGCCGTACATCATCGAGACCGAATCGAGATCGTCCTTGATGTAATGGATCATGCCGGTGGTCTTGAGCACCTCGTCGCGCACCTGCTTCTTGCTATAGACGATCTTGCCGTCATCGGTGTAAACCACCGGGAACAGCGACGGAGTGAACTTGGCGCCGCGCACATCGAACACGAGCACCGACTTCTGCCCGCCACCATCGGCCGCCGGAGTCGGGGTCGCGGGGGCGGCCGGCTTGACCGATTCCTTGTTCGCGATCTCCTTCTCGACCGTCGGCGAACCGCTCACCTTGTCGGAAAGCGTCGAAAGCGGCACGCGCACGACCACGTCGACACCGCCGTCGGAATAATATTTCGTCGTGACGATCTCGGCGCCCTTGACCAGACCTTCGACCGAGGTCTTGACCTCCATCGACTCCTCGATGGAATTCTTGAGGGTGGTGCTGCCGGTGACGTTCACCCCTTTGATCGCCTCGAGCAGATTGCGGTAGGCGTCGGCCTTGGCGACCCGTTCGGCGCCGAGCCGCGCAACCGCCACATTGGGCGCCTTGAGATCGGGCGCGCCGCTGCCGGTAGCATAGACATACTGCTTGGTCCAGTTTATCTTGCCGTGCGGCACATCCTGCGTCGCGTCGCCCTTATCGGCATCCTGCGCCATCACAAGCGAACAGAAAGCGACAAGCAACACCAACATGATCGAGATCCTCTTCATGGCGTTCTCCGTCGAAAAATTGACAAAGCCTCTAGACACCATCGTTCTTCTCCTATTCAAAAAACTCTTCATTGTTGTGCAAGCATCCCGTAGAGCGCCAGATATTCGTCGGCCGCGCCGGACCACGCGAAGTCGGCCGCCATACAGCGGCGCGCCATAAGTTTGTAGCGGTCGGGGTTGTCGCGGAACAGTTTCGTCGCATCGGCGATGCGTCCCTTGAGCGCCTCGGGGGTAGCGTCGCGGAACTTGAGCCCGGTCCCGTGCGACGGATGCTCGTCGATGTCGATGACCGTATCGTTCAAGCCGCCGACGGAGCGCACCACCGGCACGGTGCCGTAGCGCATCGCGTACATCTGGTTCATGCCGCACGGTTCGTAACGCGACGGCATCAGATAAAAATCGCTCCCGGCGTGGATGAGGTGCGAAAGCCGCTCGTCGTACCCGGGGCGGAACACGATGCGGCCGGGATGACGGTCGGCGAGCGCCCGTAGCGAATCGGCCAGCAGTTTCTCGCCCGAACCGAGAATGACGAACACGGCGTCGCCCCGTGTCGCCGCGTCGCCGAGCATTCGAACGAGCAGGTCGATCCCCTTGTGCAGGTTGATATGGGTCACCATGCCGAATATCGGATCGACGATATCGCGGTCGAGTCCCGCCTCGGCCAGCAGCGCTTTGCGGCAGGCCGCTTTTCCCCCGGTGTCGGGCGCAGTATAACGGGACGGCAGATGGCGGTCGGTCGCCGGGTCCCAGTAGTCGGCATCGACGCCGTTGCGGATGCCGGTCAGTTTGCGGCCGATGTTCTTGAGTAATCCTTCGAGTCCGTGGCCGAATTCGGCCGTGCGCAGTTCCTCGGCGTAGCGGCGGCTCACCGTGGTCACCGCATCGGCGTAGACGATGCCGCCTTTCAGATAGTTGATGTGATTGTAGAACTCGAGTTTATCGGGGCTGAACACATGCCAGCCGAGGTTGAGTATGTGGAGATCGTACATCCAGAATTTGCCCTGATAGGCGACGTTGTGGATGGTGAGCACCGTCTTGACGCTCCGCATCCGGCCGTACGGCATATAGGCTTCCTTCAGGTAGACCGGGACGAGCGCCGACTGCCAATCGTTGCAGTGGACGATGTCGGGGCGGACGATGTTCTCCGCTATTTCGGTGACGGCGCGGCAGAAAAAGACGAACCGCTCCGAATTGTCGGGATAATCGCCGGTAGCGTTGCCGTAGAGGGCGTCGCGTTCGAAATAGTGGCTCGCGACGAAATAGACCGGGATATCGGTGCCGGGGAGAAGCCCTTTCCAGATGTCGGCCGGCTCGTCGCGGTCCGATATCGGAATGATGAAGCGGTACTGCGTCCGCTCCAGCCCGTAGCGTTCGCTGTCGATGACCGAATAGAGCGGCATCGCGAGGACCGTCTCGCAGTGGCCCTCGAGCGCCTTGGGAAGGGCGCCGACCGCCTCGGATAAAGCACCGGCATAGGTGAATGGATATATTTCGGAAGAGACAAAAAGGATTTTCGGTGCCGTCATTGCCCTCGGACCACAAAGAAAAAGGATCGGAAGTGTATATCAGCAAACGGGGGGCGAGTCAATTTTTCAAGGGCGCCGCACCGTCATCCCCCTTTGATGCAAGGTCAGTTTAAACGCAACGGGATCGCTTGTAAGGTTCATCAGAAAAACTGTTTGTTGTTGACTTTCCTTTTTTTCCTTATTATAAGTTGCGTGGGTAAAGTATTTTTCTTGGAGGGATCCATGCTTAAGAATGCGATGATGCTTCTGTTCGCGGCACTGCTTCTTGTCGCCGGTTGCGCGGTCGATGAAGAGGCCGTTAACTGTCAGACCAACGACGATTGCGCCATTTCGGAGTATTGTTTTACCAGCGGCGAGATCGTTGACGAGAACGGCGATCCCCTCGGGGAGTGTATCGGCGCTTCAGAGTGCACCGACGGCTCCTGTCCGACCGGGTACGATTGCATCGACGGCTATTGCAAGCCGGGCACCACTCCGCCACAGGATAAGGACTCACTTCAGGATAATAATCCGCCGACCGACGACGGCACCGTGGTGACCGACGACGGCACCGTGGTAACCGACGACGGCACCGTGGTAACCGACGACGGCACCGTGGTAACCGATGACGGCACCGTGGTGACCGACGACGGCACCGTGGTAACCGACGACGGCACCGTGGTAACCGACGACGATTCGATCCTGACCGAGGAGGAACCCGACACCGATTCCGATTCAATTCTGACCGAGGAAGAGCCCGACACCGATGTCGACGCGGGCATCTTCACCGCGACCTTTACCGCTCCCGGTGACGCCGCAAAAACCAACCAGTTACGCCCCGACCTCGTCATCACCTTCAGCCGGCCGGTCGATGAAACGACACTCGTTTCAGGCGGCGGCTGTTCAGATCCGATCTACGTCATCACGATAACGCCGACCATCGAAATCGATTCGACCAACTCCGCGCTCTCGGTCGACGGCAAGACGCTCACGGTCAAACTACTTGATGACCTCGCCAACAACACCACCTATGCCGTGAATGTTCCCGATACGATACAGGATACCAGCGGCAACTATCTCGACAAAGAATATGACTGGACCTTCACGACCGACTTCAACCCGCCGACAGCGACCCTCACCACTCCGTCGCCGACGACCGATGTGGCGGTCGATACCGCCATTGTCTTGACCTTCTCCAAAGCGATGAATACCGCCTCGGTAGTGTTCGGCACCAGCCTCACGATCGTCGGCGACAACGGCGCTCCGGCGGTTACCGGCACACTCGCGTGGTCGGTGGGCGACACAGTGCTCACCTTCACTCCCGACGCCGATCTTCCGACCGATACCACCTACACGATCACCCTCACTACCGCCGTGAGCGATGCGGCCGGCAACACTATGACGCAGGCGACCTTCCATTTCTCGACCAGCGATACCATCGCCCCGACGGTCGTTTCGACCGATCCGGTCAACGGCACCAACCCCGCCCCGATAACGACCAGCGAGATATCGGCTGATTTCAGCGAACCGGTAATGAATGTGACCGGGACGACGATGACCGTGGTCAACACGACCGATACCGCCACGGTGGATGGGACCGTGGATCTTTCGGCAAACGGCCTGACGGCAACCTTTACCCCCACCGTTCCGTTCATCGGCGAGAAACTCTACACCATCACCCTCACCACCGCCATCACCGACACGGCGGGCAACCCCATGGCGGCCGACTACACATTCACCTTCACCACCGGTCCCGATGACTGCGGGGACGGCTACAAGACCGGCGCCGAAGCCTGCGATGACGGCAACGAGGCGGACGGCGATTACTGCGCCGCCGACTGTTCGGCGACGACCCAACCGGAAAACAAGGTCGTAGTCACCTATCTGGGCGATATAGACGCCAGCGATTGGACCCCCGAGACCTCGATCTGCCCCGGCTACACCGATGCATCGGGCAAGAAGTGCAGTCCGAGCGACTACGCCGAAACCACCACTGACTACACCATCAACGCGCGGAAAGCCTATGTCTACTTCGATTCGGACAGCGGCACCAACAAGAGCGGCTTCGAGATCATCCGCAGCGGGCAGGTCATCATCAAGTACCCCGACTCAGGCACCTATCCCGCCGACACCGAGCGGCTATGGGTACTCGATTCAAACAACAACATCGGCCTGATTACTCTGCGGATACTCGCCGACGGCATCGAATATAACGCCTCCTGCTCCTACGATCATGTCCAGATATCGGCATGCCCCTCATTCACCCACGGCACGGTGCCGGCGACCTGCAATCTTGAGGCGCGCTATCAAGGAACGGCCCTTCCGGCGACTGTCGCCTACCCCACCAACCGTATCAGAACACGATTCATCAGCGACGAGGAGACCGTCATGAACGGCTTCCAGATGACTGCCAACGGAACCGCATACCAGACGACTCCCTACAACGACTATGTCGATGATATGGATCAGTACCTCGACATCACCACCGCCACTCCGCCGACCACCGTCATCTTCCAGAATTTCCAGACCGAGGAGGGTGGTTACGGCTCCAACGACTACCCCGGCGATTATATGTATCTGTACAGCTGTCCGCTGGAACAGTAAGGCGAAGCGACCGAATTCCGGTTATCTTATCCTTCGAACGAAAGCGAGAACAATCGCGCTATCTGCTTTGAATACTTCTTGTGCAGGTAGTTGAGCCCCTGTTCGATCTGCTGTATCTTCGCCAGACGGTGCAGATCGGTGGCGGCATTGTCGATAAGGCCCGCGTCGAGCAGGCGGATGATCTGGTTGCGCTTGTTGTCGAAGAAACGGTTGGACAACGTTTTGAGACTTATCTGGTAGTAGACGGCATATTTCCTCTTCAGTTCCGCCCAGAATTCGTCGGGCATCGAGTAGCGTTCGATATGGGCGATGAGCGGCGCGATCCCCTTCATGTTAAGAGAGAAGACCGCCTGCTCGATATCGTTCTTGCGCGACATGAACGGCAGAAACTCCACCAAAAGCACTTTCCATCCCGATGCGGTGGTGGAGAGCTCGAAGGCATCGAACTGCCGTTCGACCAGATCATGGGCGTACATATATTCGAATGAGAAGCGACGGATAAGGAGCGATCCGATCTCGGCGACGCGATCAGCGACATCCTCGGGTTGCGGATCATAGAGCATATGGAACCGGTGCGGCGTCGGAATAAGTTCCTCGAAGCCGAACTCGGCAAGGATGCGAAGGCACTCCCGCGATTCATCGATGGATTCCGGCCCGTCATCAAGCTGGTGTAGGATATGGGAGTGAAGATCGATCATCTGGCGCGATGGGTCAAAACACCACCGCGAAGCCGGTGTTCAGACTAAATGCCTTATACGCATTGAAGGGAAGCGCGCCTTCGATGGTGAACCCGAAATTGGCGCGGGAGAACTTGAAGCCGAGTATCACGCGGTCGATATTGAGGAATGTCTCGTCGAAATAAAAAGGAGCGCCCTGCGGGTCGCCGTAGTATGAGGTGCCGTCCGTGATCGGCCAATAACCGCCCAGCCGGTTGGACCATGCAAAAGTGAAAAGATGGCTGTATGCCAGAAAAGGAATGAGCTTGACCTCCTTTTTAGCCACGAAGGTCTTGGATATCTTGGCGCGCAGTTCGATCTCATGCATATTAAGATCGTAAGCGCCGAACAGGCCGTTATAGCCTGCGCCCAACGAGATATCGGGCCAGTTCTTGAGCCCCTCATTGACGACATATTCCATCCCGACGCCGCCGGAGATCATTTCGGTAAGGATGTAATAACGAAGATTACCATACACCACCAGCCCGAACGAGAACCCTTTTTTCGCGTGGATGTCGACGCCATTATAAAAAGTGGGCACCTGCATGTCGGTCGGCTTGTCGTTGAGGGCATTGGTCCAGTAACGCGCGGTATAGTTTATCTTGGTGAACGAGTAACCGAAGCCCAGTTCAAAACCTTCGGCGCCCCGTGATTCGGCCTCGCCATGGAACATCGGGGCGATGACCGCCGCGAATTGGGTCGCCATCATCTCGAAATCAGCGATGCCTTCGGCGGAACTGCCGAGGTTGAACAGCATGAAATCCATTTTCTGCCGGGCGTGGAGCGGCATATACGCCGTGACCACTATCAGGAGGACGAGCGCGAAACGTTTCATCGCAACCTCGATGCGCATTTGTACAAAGCACCCTAACAAAAGAGGCGATACATGTCAAGAATACCGGAGTGCGAAAAATTTTGCTTGCGGCGCACGAACTGGTATAGTGCGTTCGTCTAACGCTAGGGAGGGCCTCATGTCCATGTTCATCTATGATCGCGTTATCAAGGAACCTGAAAAGTACAGCTTCGGCATCGACGAACTCGGCCCCTGCACCGTCGCCACGCCGATAAAGAGCGGCATCTTCGTCACCGACGACGATCAGGTCGTCTTCTCCAGTCAGGTCAGGAATCTCCGCAAGCTCATCTCATCAAAATACTTTCCCGCCTTCCAAAAAGCGGGACCGCGCGAGAAGATATTCCACGATCCGTCGTGGAGCCGCGCCGCCATCGTCACCTGCGGCGGCCTGTGCCCCGGACTGAACAATGTCATCAAGGGGCTCGTCAATGTCCTTTGGCAGGACTACGGCGTACGCCACATCTACGGTATCCGTTACGGCTATCAGGGGCTCGCGCCGAAATACCGGCATGAACCGCTCATGCTCACCCCCGAGGTGGTCGACAACATCCACGAGGACGGTGGCACGATACTCGGTTCGTCGCGCGGCAATCAGGATGTCGCCGAGATGACCGACACCCTCCTGCGGATGAACATCAACATCCTCTTCTGCATCGGCGGCGACGGCACGCTGAAGGGGGCGCGCGACATCGCGCTCGAAGTAAAGAAACGGAAACAGCCGCTCAGCGTCATCGGCATCCCGAAAACGATAGACAACGACCTCGCCTTCGTCGAGAAGACCTTCGGCTACGAAACGGCGGTTTATCAGACCTTCGATGTCCTCACCTGCGCCCACAACGAGGCCGCCGGGGCCTACAACGGCATATCGCTGGTGAAACTGATGGGACGCGATTCGGGCTTCATTGCCGCCGCGTCAACCATTTCCAACTCGGTCGCCGACTTTTGCCTCGTACCGGAGGTCGATTTCGATCTCGAGGGGGAACACGGCCTGTTCCGCGCAATCGAACGCTGTCTGGAGAAGAACCGGCACGCCGTCATGGTGGTGGCCGAGGGGGCGGGCCAGAAGTTCTTCGCGGATCACAACAAGAACAAGGATGCCTCGGGCAATGTCCTGCACAAGGATATCGGCATCTATCTCAAGGAGGAGCTGAACAAACATCTCAAGGCGAAGAAATACGATTTCTCGATCAAATACTTCGACCCCTCCTATATCATCCGTAGCGTTGCGGCGCAGGGGACCGACGCGATATTCTGTCACCTACTGGCCGAACATGCGGTCCATGCCGCGATGGCGGGCAAGACCAACTGCCTCATCGGTCACTGGAACAACTTCTTCACCCATGTCCCCATAGCGCTCGCCACCATCGAGCGACGCAAGATATACGCCGAAGAGGCGCTCTGGAAAGGGGTCCTGTCGGCGACACGGCAGAACGACTATTTCGGCATCTGACACCCACTATTGACAACCGGGCCGAACGGGTTATGATGCCCCCGGTCAACACGGTGAGGTTCATCGGGATCATGTTTCGCAAGATGCTTAAATCGAAGATACACCGCCTGCGGATAACCGACGCAAACCTCGATTATCAGGGAAGCATCACCCTTGATCCGGAACTTATGGAGCGAGCCGACATTCGCCCCTACGAGTTCGTCGATGTCTGGAACGTCACCAACGGCAACCGTTTCGAGACCTACGCCATCGCCGGTCAGCGCGGCAAGCGCGAGGTCTGCGTCAACGGCGCGGCGGCGCGACTGGTGAGCCGGGGCGATCTCATCATCGTCGCCTCCCATCGCTATCTCACCGACGACGAATCGGTCTCGCATGAACCATTCGTCATCTTCGTCAATGACCGCAACGACCCCATTAGTTAAAAGGTGTCCTGTGGGAAAAGAGAATAGACACTTCAAACGGATCGAGGTGACGATACGCATCCGGCTCAAAGAGTCGGACACCGACATCGCCGCCGCTTTCGACATAAAGGATCTCAGCGAAGGGGGGATGTTCGTCCACTCGCCGCTCCTGTGGGAACCGGGCGAACGTTTCGATCTTGTCTTTACGCTACCGGGAACCGACCGCGAGATCGTGGCTAAAGGCGAGGTGGCCCGCGCCGAGGACAAATACCTCCTCTTTCCCGGCTGCGCCGCCTGCGATCCGATACCGGGCATGGGGATACGGTTCACCCAGATAGCGCCGGCCGACCGCGCTCGGATAAAAGAGTTCTTGGCAAAAACTCAGACGGCCTGACCAGCCGCCTTCTGACGATACTCTATCACCTTCCGTCCCACGAAATTCATCAGATCTTTAAGTCCGGAGCGGGTCACGCCGCTTATCTCGAAAAAGGGCTTATCACCGACGAACGTTCGCAATTCGCAGCGCAGCGCCTCCTCTTCCGGACCATAGATGTCGCATTTATTGAGGACATATATCTGCTCTTTTTTCGTCAGCTCATCGCTGAAGAGCGCCAACTCGCGGTTCAGTATCTCGATATCTTCGATGGGCGAGCGGCGACCCGCCGTTATCTCGACCATATGGATCAGGAATTTGGTCCGTTCGACATGACGCAGGAAGCGATGACCGAGACCCGTCCCCTTGTGGGCTCCCTCGATGATGCCGGGAATATCGGCGACGACATAGGACCGAAAGTCGGCCCCCTCGACAATGCCGAGGTTGGGGGTGAGGGTCGTGAAATGATATTCGGCTATCTTGGGCCGCGCATTCGATATGACCGATATGAGGGTCGATTTGCCGACCGACGGGAATCCGATGATACCGACATCGGCGATGAGTTTGAGCGACAATCGTATCCGACGTGTCTCCCCCTCTTCTCCCGGTTGGGCGAACTGCGGCGCCTGCCGACGCGAACTCTTGAAACGGGCGTTTCCCTGACCGCCGCGGCCCCCTTTGGCCACCGTGTATTCCTGCAGATGGGCGGTCAGATCGGCCAACAGTTCCTCGGAGCGGGCGTCGTAGATCATCGTCCCGACCGGCACGCGGACAAGGGCATCCTTACCGGCGCGACCGAACATATTCTTGTTCATCCCGTTCTCGCCGTCTTCGGCCTGTATCTCGCGCTTGAAACGGACATCGTAGAGGGTGCCGATATTCTCGTCGGCGATGATGACCACACTGCCACCGCGGCCGCCGTCGCCGCCGTCGGGACCGCCCAGCGGCATATATTTCTCGTGGAGGAAACTCACCGCTCCCGCCCCGCCCTTTCCGGCGCGCGACGTTATGACCGCCTCATCGACGAACTTCATACGAACCCCGCGGACAAAAAAAAGGAGCAGCCTTGCAGCTGCCCCGGAAAATTATCGACCGTTGCGCGTATTACGCCTTTGCCGCCTCGACGGGAAGGACATGCACGCGGGTCTTCTCGCTGCCGTTGCGACGATAGGTCTGATAGGTCACCACGCCGTCGATGAGGGCGAACAGCGTGTAATCGCTGCCGACGCCGACATTTTCACCGGCGTGCCACTTCGTCCCGACCTGACGAATGATGATGTTGCCGGCGCGGACGATCTCGCCGCCGAACTTCTTGACGCCGCGACGCTGGCCCTGACTGTCGCGACCGTTACGTGCGCTGCCGCCGCTTTTTTTGGTTGCCATCGGTTATCTCCCTTCTCTCTTACTTGCGGATCTCGATCACCTTGAGGGCCGTGAGATGAGCGCGATGGCTCTTTTTCCGGCGATACCCCTTACGGCGTCTTTTCTTGAAGACCATAACCTTCTTGTCCTTGAGGTTATCGAGCACCTCGAACTTCACCACCGCGTTGACCACATGGGGTTTTCCCACCGTGATGTTGTCGCCGTCGGCCACCAAGAGCACCTCGGTATTCTCAAAGACCTCGCCTACTTCCTTGTGCTGCGCGTTGACGAATATCTTCGCGCCGGGGACGGCTTTCACCTGATTGCCGCCGAAATTGACTACCGCATACATCGGTTTCTCCTCTCAAATCAAAACAACGAACTACCAAATAACCGAGGCGCGATTATATACAGTGAACTTCCCGCGTCAAGGTTTTTATACGGTTTTTTCTTCCGAACCTCAGAACTTGGCGCCGATCGAGAAACCGGCGATGCCGGTCACCCGCGGGTCGCGAACGATGGTATAGGATATCGGATCGGGATCGGCATCATAGGCGTCGCCTCCCTCGACACGGCCATATAGCTCAAAAAAGAGGTTCTTGACCGGGAAGGTCAGCGTCGCCTCGCCCCAGTAGCGCGTGACGCCGCCCGACACCGTGAACATGGGGTCCAGCGCAAACTCTTTTTTATGGTCGGCTTCGCTGTGGGCCGGAAGTTGGTGAAGTCCCACCCGGTACTCGAGCGTCAGCCAGTCGGCCGCGTTCCAGCGGTGCTTGAAGAAGATGCTCTGAAAATTACGACCGAAGGGATACCCCAGCGAGAGGCCGCGATAGGTGTACCCATCCTGCGGATAGAGGTGATGACGATAGAAACTGAGCGCCGTTTTGGCGTACTCCAGACGGAAGAAATGATCTTCGAGCGACATCGTGAACCCCATAAGGTATGCCCGCTCGAAGAAATGGAAGAAAAGCCACGGCACGGTGAATATGCGGTCCTCCGGCTGCCACGGCGCGGCAATGTCGGTCCCCGCTTCCTGAAAATAAAAGCGGAGCGACTTTACCTTTCCGCCGGTCCAGCGATCCATCGGCAGAGAGAAGGTGAAATCGAGCGCCGCGTAACCGTCGTTGTCGAACCGACCGCCCGGCACGTTATCCTTGCCGCCGAATATCACCTCGGGCATCTCGTGTATCTGATAGGTCGGCCGTCCCTCACCACCGTACAACTCGGTGCGGGTCACCCCGATCTCTACCCAACCGGCCGGTTGATAGGTCACCCGCGCGGCGAACAGTTTCGGATCGGAATGATCGCCGCGTTCATCCATGAGCCAGCCGTTGAGCAGGACGAACGACCATTTGCCATAGAACTCTATAGCCTCTTCGTTCTGGAATTTGATCATCCAGAACGGCTCGGCGTTCGATGAGAGAAGCAGTCCCCACTCGCCCGGTCCGAAGTTCACGCTGTCGCGCCCCCCCTCGATGGAGAACTTCCCGAGTCGCCCCTTTGCATAGAGCCGGTGAAGCTCGTTCTGTTCGGTCTGGGCGCTCCAACGGTGCCGGAAACTCCAGTAGGCGCCGAACCGGTTCATCACCGAAAGGTTGCCGTCCTCGGTAAGCACGCCGTTGAACCCCTTGTCGAGCTTGAGCCCCGCCTTGCCGTACAGCGTGGTATCCTCGCTCGCAAAATAGACCGTGCTACGAAAACTCTGAAACGGTTGCAGATAGGTTTCGCGCTGAACCCCTTTTGTATATAGGCCGATGCGTTCATAGTGTTCAAGGAGCGGCAAGGTATCGTAGAGTGCATAGGGCACCACCGCGACCGGCTCGCGCTTGTAAGAGAACGCCCCTTCGACCGTTTCCCAAACGACGGTATCTTCCGGCAGAAGATTGATGAGCGGATTGGAGTCGAAGTTTTGCGCCGGTTCATACCAGTAGCGCGGCAGGACAAAGGATTCGGCACCCTGTTCCACGGCAGTAAGCGGCATCACGCCGCACAAGATCATGAAGATGAGGGACCATCGCGCCATCATGCCCGGCAGTATACAAGAAACGGGGCGCAATCCAACTTTTTGGAAAAATTGAATTAGTCGGGCTCGTGGTTTATGATGTGGCGGCTTTTTTGAACTTTCGAAGGAGTGTACCATGCAACGTATCTTGTTCATCGCTTCGATCCTCGTTCTTTCCGCCCTTCCGCTCGCGGCGCAGGAAGAAAGCTCCGGCGGCGGCCATATCGGGCTTTTCAATTTCTCCGCGAACCTGCTCAACTACAACTATATGAATGTGGAGGATGTCCCCGATGACGGCCTTGATACCGTCAACTTCGGCCCCGACCTCTCGGCGGCGCTCATCACCGGCGGTTTTGCGGTGATCCCCGATTTTTACGTTCTCGCCCGTTTCGGTCTCAATTTCAATTGGGTGGACGGCGACTGGCAGAGTACCACCTTCCAGATGGGTCCCGGTATCCGTTACGACATCATCAGCGACCCGATCATCATCTACGGCGGTCTCTTTCTCTCCTATGTGTATCAGGTGAATGGCGGCGGCGGCGGCGGCGAAACGCGCTGGCATTATCTGGTTCCCGAACTCTTCGTCGGCAGCGAATTACCGCTCAACGATAACTTCAGCCTCGGCGGACAGGTCGCGCTCAGCTATCTTCACTGTTGGGTAGAGAATGACAATATCACGCCGGCAGGAACGGTCACTAACGAGATGGGGGTCAACGGCGTCACGCTCGCCCTGTTGCTTTCGATGACCGCATATTTCTAGGAGGGATCCGTGAAAAAGCTCATCGTCATCGCCATTGCGCTTTTTGCCTTTATCGCCATCGCGGCCGACGCCCCCGCCACGAAACCGGCCGCCCCCGTCACCGAAAAAAAGGTCGAGTCCGCGCCCGCCGAAAAGGAATTCACTCTCGCCGAACTCGCGAAGTTCGACGGCAAGGAGGGACGCCCCGCCTATGTCGCCATCAACGGCGTCGTCTACGACATCACCGGCGTCAAGGCATGGTCGAGCGGCGGCCACAAGGGCGGCACGCCCGGCACCGACATCACCCCGCTCATCACCACGAAATCACCGCACGGCGACAAGGTAACCAAGAACCTAAAAATCGTCGGCAAACTGAAGAAGTGACGTCATGGATATGCACGAATTCGGCAAACTGCTCGGCTGGGTGAATGTCGCCCTGCTGTTCGTCGCGGCGGCGATCTTCCCGGCACGAAAGCTCCTGAAACCGCCGGACCGAACGCTTACCTTTCTGCGCCGCATCCATCCGTGGGCGGCGGGACTGCTCGTCGTCTCGGCCATCACCCACTCCACCATCGTCTGGGGAGTACCGCAATTCAACTCAGGACAGGTACTTCTCGGTGCGATCATCCTTGCGATCCTTTTCGCCTGGCTCGGTCCCAGACTGCGCCTGCCTCTCTGGTTCAAACTGCACCTCATCATGCCGCTGGCGGTCATCGGGTTGCTCATCTGGCACCT
The DNA here is from genome assembly GCA_022709425.1 of bacterium. GTDB lineage: Bacteria > UBP6 > UBA1177 > UBA1177 > JAKLFG01 > CALMRE01. The sequence continues at coordinate 80,121 of JAKLIW010000004.1, read as the reverse complement.
GTGGGGATGACCTGAAAGGGACCGAAAGGACGAAAGGAACCTAATGGGTAGAAAGGCAGTGGATCAGATAAGCACTTCGTCGATGAACTTGCCGTCCTTGTAGAAAAGCGTCCCGTCGGCCGTTATCGTGCCGCCCTGCCGCATATCGCACAGCATATCCCAATGTATCGCGGAGTGGTTCTTCCCGCCCGCTTCGGCCATCGAATTGCCGAGCGCCATGTGGACCGTGCCGCCGATCTTCTCGTCGAAGAGCATATTGCGGGTGAAGCGCTGGATGCCGTAATTGGTCCCGACCGCCACCTCGCCGAAGCGTGATGCCCCCTCGTCGGTCTTGAGAAGCGCCAGCAGGAGCTCCTCGCCCTTGCGCGCCGTCGCCTTGACCACGAGGCCGTTTTTCACTTCCAGCCGGATCCCCTCGATCTCCTTGCCGGCGTAGATGCCGGGGAAACTGAACGAGATGTGGCCGTTGATGTTGGTATCCTCGGGGCTCGTGAAGACCTCGCCGTCGGGGAAATTGACCCGGCCGTCGCAGTTCATCCACTTCTTTCCCGCGACGCTCACGGTGATGTCGGTCCCCTCGGATACGATATGGAGCGACTTTTTCGTATCGAGCCACTTGACCCAGCGTTCCTGCGCCTCGCTCACCTTCTTCCATTCGGCCGCCGGATTATCAGCATCGAGCAGCCCCGCGCCGTAGACGAAGTTCTCGTAGTCCTCGAGGCTCATGTTGGCCTCCTGCGCATCGGCGTAGGTCGGGAACTGGGTACCGCACCAGCGCAGTTTGCCGGTCGCCATCCGGTCGGAATATATCTTGCGCCAGCCGCTCTGCCCCTGCGCGTCGATCTTCAACCGTTCGGCCGGTATCGCGGCATTGACCTTCACGTTGCGCGCCGCCCACGCCGTCAGCCACACATCGGCCTTCTCGAGCATCTTCTCGAGCATGTAGTTGCCGGTCTTGAGCTCATCGTCGGAGGCGTACTTGAGCCGCGCCTCGGCCACCTCCTGTGACACCAGCATCGTTTCGACATGAGCGCCGGCCTTAGTGGCTTCGCGCGCCACGGCTATCGCCCACGGCGTCGCCACCTCGTCGGCGCGGATGAAGACGAACTCACCCCGTTTCACGCGGGTCGAATAGTGGACGAGCACCTTGGCCAATTTGTCGAGTCTCGGATCGTTCATGGTAGGCTCCTATAAAAAAATGGATACGATGAGATGGTGCCGGAGACCGGGGTTGAACCGGTACAGAGCAATGCTCCGAGGGATTTTAAGTCCCTTGCGTCTGCCAATTCCGCCACTCCGGCACTTACAATATCAGGTAAGGATGGAGGCGCCTTCCGGATTCGAACCGGAGATGGAGATTTTGCAGACCTCTGCCTTACCACTTGGCCAAGGCGCCCCGGATAAGAAGAAAAAAAAATGGAGCGGGAAAAGGGATTTGAACCCTCGACCTCAACCTTGGCAAGGTTGCACTCTAGCCACTGAGTTATTCCCGCTCAGCATAGGCAGGGCGTTTTATACGGAGTTTTTTTCCGCTGTCAACAAATTTTTCCCGTCACGCCGCATCATGAATCCGGCGGCGCAAAAACAGCAGGCGCTCACGAAGAACGGTGCTAAGATGCCTATCTTGAGAAGAAAATATCCGACGATCGGCACCAACAGTCCGCGCAGTCCGGTCAGCGTCACATGGACGCTCATCAGTCGCGGTATCTCCCGGGGGGTCGCCGCGAAATACATCGGCCCGACGTTCCAGGTCAGCGTCACCCCCGCCATCGCCACCCCAAAGGCGGCGAACGAAAGGTAGAACAACGGCTCGGCAGCATCGCGCAGGAACCATGCCGCGATGAGGAACAGCGGATAGGCGATAAGGACGAAAAAGGAGACCTTGCTCAGGTAGATCGGATTGGTCCGGTCAAGAACGCGGCCGAGCAGAGGGGTGAAGATGATCAGAAAGATAGCCGACATCACGCCGCGACCGAACGAGACGACGCTGTAGGAAAGATCGAGATGATCTACCAGCAGTATCGGCATCGCCGGAAGCACCACCATAAAACCCGATCCGTAGGTGAAGAAGGCGGCCTCGAACCGGCGGAACGGGGCGTTGTCGCGCAGCGTCTCGCGGGTCGTGGCGAAGCCCAGCATATCCTTGGGCGCCGGCGCCGCCTCGACGGTACGCCAGCCGTGGAACGGAATAAGGGTAAGCAGCAGGACAGATGCGAACGCCACCACCCCACTCCCGCCGAATGCCGTTATGTATGAGGCATGGTTGACATCCATCCACAGGCCAAAGCCGTAACTGGCGGCGATGAAGAATACCTTCGCTATCGAGACGGTAATGCCGTAGAGTCGCCCGATCTCTCCTTCGCGGAAATTCTCGCGCATATAGATGCTCTGCACCGGCTTGAGCATCGCCACGCCGATGTTGAATAGGCCGAACAGCAGAAGCACCGAAGCGGCATCGTGCCAAAGGAAAAACAACACCAGCGGCAGGCGCGTCAGCACCGCCACCAAACGGATGTGGCGGTAGATATGGTCGGGGCGCGCCGAAAGCACCTGCGAAAAATAAACAGAAAAGAGCGACGAGGCGGGATTGAGTATCGCGAAGAGCGTTATGGTGAAGGAACTTGCTTGCAGTTCGCGACGAAGAACCACCTCCGCGAGGACAAAAATGCCCCAGACGAACTCCTCGAGAGACATGAAGGCGGCATGGGCAAAAAAGGTTTTTCGACGGTCGTCGAGCGGCCGAGCGAACAGGGCATGCAAGGATATCGTCACTTCTTTCTGCGCTTCTGAATGGTCTTTTCGAGACTCTCCAGCACATCGGAGACGCCGGTGCGGTTGGCGATGTTCTTAACGAATATCGGCAACGAGCCACCCGGATCGGTATAAATATAGTAGTCGACCAGCAGTTTATCGGGCTCGATCTGCCGGAAGATGTAGTAGCCCTTGTTCACCTTCACCCGGACATTGTCTTCGTTCTCGGGATAGTCGGGATGGGTCGCCGTTTCCCACCACAGCTTCGTCTCCTGACTGCTCGTCTTGTCGGCGCACGACCGGACGAGATAGTCGCGATTACTGGCGACCGGCGGCGATATGATATTGTAGGAGACATCGCACTTGTCATCCTTTGACAGCACCACCGACTTCTGGATGTAGGGCATGTTGCCGGGATGGTTCTTCCGGTCGAAGATGATGTCGACCGCTTCCTTTATCGTGCCGACCATGAGGGCGGTCGCCTTCACCTCGCGGATGTCGGTGCCGGGGACCTCTCGGCTGAAGATGGAAAGGTTCTCGTCGCTCCGCTCCTCTTTCCACGGGCCGCCCGGCTCTTCGGCGGCACAGAGGAACGATGCGATCAGCAGGATACAGCAGAACAGACCGTAGCGTTTCATCGCAACACCTCTCAATTCGGGGCAGTGTATCAAAAAGGGGGGAAAAGTAAAGATTCGACGGATATCTTTTCCTTTTGGATTTTGTCAGTATGTTGAGAGGATGCACACTTATGGAGGTGCCCGACATGACCCTTCCCGCCCATCCGGCGCTTGATCGTTTCTTCGACGCGCTCGACCGGAGCATCATCGACCAAAGCCTCGTCAAACTGCTTCTCTCCGACCGTCGCGACAAAAAAAGCGACCTCACGCAGGTCATCGCACGGCTCGTCACCATCAAAAAGGGGCTGGCGATCTCCTGCACCTACCGCCACACGACCAAGGACATTGTCAAGAACTACGACCCGGCCGAGGCACGGACCGTCATCAGGGAACTGCTCGACAGCGCCTTCCGCAACGCCGATCTCTACTCCACCGCCGAGGACCTCCACCTGATGCTTCAGGAGAAAGGGCCGCGCATCACCGCATCGGCGCCTCGCTTTCAGGAGGCCCCGTCGCTCGACCACAACAAGGCGAAGGCGCGCCTCGTCGATCCACACGCCCCCTATCTCCACGCGCTCGGCATCACCGACGCCGCGGGGATCGTCAAACCGACCATGCAGGACAAGTTCAAGCAGATAGACAAATACATCGAGATCGTTGACGGCCTCCTCAACGAAACGGCATTGCCCGCCGCGCCGGTCATCGCCGACATGGGGAGCGGCAAAGGGTACCTCACCTTCGCGCTCTACGACCACCTCGTCAACCATCGGAATATGAACCCGAGGGTTTCGGGTATCGAGACGCGGCAGGAACTGGTCGACCTCTGCAACAGGATAGCGGCCGACGGCAAATTCACCGGACTATCGTTCACGCGCGGCACCATCGCGACGGCCGAACTTACCGCCGCCGACATGGTCATCGCGCTCCACGCCTGCGACACCGCCACCGATGACGCTATATATAAAGGTATAGTCAACGGCGCGAAACTCATCATCGCCGCCCCCTGCTGTCACAAGGAGGTGCGCAAACAGCTCACCGTCACCGGCGACGCGAACGCATTCCTCGAACACGGCATACTCGCCGAACGACAGGCGGAGATAGCGACCGACGCGCTCCGGGCGCTTCTGCTCGAAGCGTCGGGTTACGCGGTGAAGGTCTTCGAATTCATATCGAGCGAACACACCGCGAAGAATGTGATGCTCGTCGCCCGCAAACTCAACCGCCCCTCCGACCCCGCCCCGTTCCATGCGAAGATAGCGGCCATCAAGGCCCACTACGGCATCACAGAACAGCGGCTCGAAACGCTCCTGCGCAAACCTCTCTAAAAATCTTTGACAAAAACATGCGGACGATTATTATCGGCAACGCCTCGTGGCGAGGTGGCTCAACTGGTTAGAGCATCGGATTCATATCCCGAGGGTTGAGTGTTCGAGTCACTCCCTCGCCACCATCTCTTTCCAACGGGTTAGGTCCTTCGGGGCCTGACCCGTTTTTTTATGTTCTTGTGCGCCCGTAGTTCAATGGATAGATCATTTGGCTTCGAACCAAAGGGTTGGAGGTTCGAGTCCTCCCGGGCGCGCCAATTTTTTGAATTGCTTACTTCGCTTCGGGACCGAAGCCGGGGAGTTCGTCTATCTTGGGCATGAAGACGATCTCGACGCGGCGGTTCATGGTCTTGTTCTCGGGGGTGTCGTTATCGGCTATCGGGTCGAATTCGGCGTTGCCGGAGGCGGCGATCATCGTCGGCGGCACGCCGCTCGCGATCATCAGTTTCACCACCTCGATGGCGCGCTGAGAGGAGAGTTCCCAGTTGGAGGCGAATTTCTTCTTTATCGGCGTCGAGTCGGAGTGACCGACCACGAGGAAGTTGCGGTCGGGTATCTCTTTCAGGGTCGCCGCGAGTTCGGCGATGGCCGCCTTGCCCTCCGGGGTCAGTTCGGTCGCCCCGACGGCAAAGAGGATGTCGGACGAGAGGGTGACGATCATCCGCCCCTTACGGATCTTGACCGAGAGCGTTCCGGCGTCGATCATCTTCTTGAGCTTCGCCATGACATTATTGAATTCGGCGTTCCGTTTCTCGGCCGCCTCTTTCATCCGCTTCAACTGTTCGAGTTCCGCCTTGAGCCGCTCCTGCTCCGCCGCGAACTTCGCCTGCTCCTCGGCCTTTTTCGTCGCCAACTCCTTATTTTTCGCGTCGAGTTCTTCAAGCGACGCGCCTTTTTCCTTGAGCGTCTTTTTCAGGTCGTCATTGAACGCCATCGCGTCCATGAAATTCTTCGACATGTCATCGTATTCCTTCTTGAGTTTCAGGAGCGCCGCTTTGAATTTTTCGATGTCGGCCTTAAGATCGGCAACATCTTTTTTCAGGCCGTCATTGTCGGCCGTCAATGCCTCGTTTGCCTTCTTCTGAGCCGCCAGTTCATCGACCACCAGTTGGTGCGTGCCGCTGGTAACGCAGGAGACCATAAAGCCCATCATTACGACGAAAAGAAATACTTTCGACATCTGTTCCTCCTTGTAGTCGTTTGTCCGGCCGGATGACCGGCATGATAGTAGCGCGCCGTCGTCCGCAAGTCAAAAAAACGGTTCGTTTTTTCCTTTTTGACTTTGCCCACTAGCAGCGGTATAGTCGCCCGGTCAATGACGAGGTGCTGTGTGCCGACCGATTTTTTCCTGCTTGAAGAACACCGCGAACCCTATCACTCGATAGTCGTCCATTATTGCGCCGCCGGCATCGACCGCCTCACCCCGCGCGATTCCGAGACGCGGCTCTTCCTCACCGATATCCCGATCATCGAACGGCCGCAGGATGCCGTGGGCGACCGCACCGTCCATCTCACCCGCGACGGCAGGATACTCGTCCGCGGCGTCACGACCGAAGCGCAGGCGCTCCTCCACCGCGACATCGCGCGGTTCGCCCTCTTCGTCCACTTTTTCGGCGAGATACTGGCCCTGAAGCGCGTCGGGACGCTTCCCGCCGCCGCCGGGACGCTTGCCCGCGAACTTCTTGCCGCTCTCCCGCCGTTACCGGCCGCCCCGCGCCTGATGCACGGTCCCTTCGCCGACGAATCGGCGGCACAGCGCGCTGTCGGCGAGGCGGGGGCAGCGCTCGTGGCGGCAGGGCTGGTCGACTCGATCTTCGGCAACATCTCCTACCGGATGCGCGACACGCTCCTTATCAGCCGCTCCGGCGCGCCGCTGGATAAACTCGACGGCGGCACGGCGCTCTGCCCGCTGTGCGAAGAATGCGGCACCGCCCGCTGCGCCTCCTCCGAATATCCGTCGCACCGGCGTATCGCCCTCGAGAGCCGCTACCGCGCGGTGCTCCACGGTCACCCGCGCTGGACCGTCATCCGGTCGCTTGCCGGCGAAGAAAAGAGCCTCTTCGGACTGCCGGTGGTCACGGGCGATCCGGGCGCCGATCTCGCCCGCACCCTCCCCGACGCCGTCACGAAGCACGGCGCCGCCATCGTCCGCGGCCACGGCCTGTTCGCCGCCGGGGAATTCGATTTCAACGCCCCCTTCGCGGTCATCCACCGCACCGAAACGGCAGCCTTGGCCGCTTACCGGAAAGAATTATCCTGACCATACGGAGTCATTTATGAGAACCATCGCTTTGCTCACCGTTTCGAACATCTTCATGACCATCGCGTGGTACGGCCACCTGCGGTTCAAGGACAAGCCGCTCTGGATCGTCATCATCGCGTCGTGGCTCATCGCCTTTATCGAGTACTGCTTCATGGTCCCCGCAAACCGCTGGGGGCACGGCACCTTCACCGCCGCGCAGTTGAAGACGATACAGGAGGTGATCACGCTGGTGGTCTTCGCGGTCTTCTCGGTGGTCTATCTCAAGGAGGAGTTCAAGTGGAACTACCTCGTCGGGTTCGCCCTCATCATCCTTGCGGTGTTCTTTATTTTCAAGAAGTGGTAGGGTCGCCCCTACTCCTCTTTCTCCGACAATAACGCCCAGCGTTCCAGCTTTTCGTCGATGAGTCGCCGCACCTCTTCGAACCGGTGTCCCAACGCCGTCAACCGCGCCATGTCGCCATGAGCACCACCTGACAACTGCGCCTCCAGCTCTTCCTTCTCGCGCTCCAGCGCCCCGATCTCGGCCGGCAGTTTATCGAGCTCCAGCCGCTCCTTGAAGGTGAGCTTCACCTTTTTCTCGATGTCGCGGGGACGGACCTGCGGCACCGGTTTTTCTTTTTTCTCCGGCTCCTTTGCCCGCACCTTCTGCGCCGCCCGCATCTCGATATAGTCAGACATGTCGCAGGCAAAACCGCCGACCGTCGCGTTCTCATCGAACACGAGCAGGAACTCGCAGCACCGGTCGATGAACCAGCGGTCGTGCGAAACGATGAGCAGACACCCCTCGAACCGTTGCAGGAAATCCTCCAGTATCGTGAGCGTCTTGATATCGAGATCGTTGGTCGGCTCGTCGAGTATGAGGAAGTTGGGGTTCTTCATCAGGACGAAAAGCAGTTGGAGACGCCGCTTCTCCCCGCCCGACAGTTTCCCGATGGGCTGATACTGCATCGTCCCGGTGAAGAGGAACCGTTCGAGCATCTGCGACGCGCTGATGGTGACGCCGCCCGCCACCTCTATCCGCTCCCCCGCGCTCTTGATGAAGTCGATGACCTTCATATCGGGGTCGAGCGTTGCGCCGCGCTGATCGAAATAACCGAAACAGGTGTTCACCCCCGGCTCGACCGTGCCGCCGTCGGGTTCTATCACGCCGGTCAGGAGGTTGAGGAGCGTCGTCTTGCCGCAGCCGTTGGGCCCCACGATGCCGAGTTTCTGGTTCTTTTTGAAGGTCCAACTGAAGGGGTTGAGCACCACGCGGCCGCCGTAGCGTTTCGTTATCCCCTTCACCTCCAGTATCTTCTTCCCGAGCCGCCGCCCGGTAATGGATAGCTCCACCTCGCCCGGCGCCGCTATCTGTTCGCGGTCGAGCAGGCGCTGTATCCGGTCCTTGCGGTCCTGCGACTTGGTGGCCCGCGCCTTGGGGCCGCGCCGCAGCCATTCGAGTTCGGTCCGCAGGATGTTCTCGGCCTTATCTTCACTGCGCTGAAGGCTCAGGTCGCGCTCCGCCTTCCGTTCCAGATAGCGTTCGTAGCCGCCGCCGTAGGTGAAGAGCTGCCGCCGGTCGATCTCCCAGATGCCGGTCGAAACGGCGTCGAGGAACATCCGGTCGTGGGTCACCATGAAGAGCGCCTTTTTCATCTCGCGCAGATGTTCCTGTAGCCGGAGGATGGCGTCGAGATCGAGGTGGTTGGTCGGCTCGTCGAGTATCAGCAGTTGCGCGTCGGTCGCCAACACCCGGGCGAGCGCCACCTTTTTCTGCATCCCCCCCGACAGCGCCCCCATCCGCGCCGCAAGGTCGGTCACCCCGTAATCGGTCAGGAACGACTTGAGCCGCCACCCCTCGGGCCGGTCGTGGGCGGCGGGACCGCTGAAAAGATGCTCTTCGATGGTATGCGCCGGATCGAAAGGCGGTATCTGAGGAAGGTAGGCTATGCGGGCGTCGCGCGACCGGACCACCGTGCCGCCGTCGGGCTGATCGAGCCCCGCCACCAGCCGCAGGAGCGTCGTTTTGCCGCAGCCATTCACGCCGATCAGCGACACCTTGTCGCCATCACCGATACCGAAAGAGAGGTTCTCGAAAAGCGGCTTGTCGGCGATCGTCCGGGAGATGCCGTCGGCCGATATGATGTTCATGCGGTACATCCTCATACGGTCGGCGCGATTATATGTGCCGCCGTCCGTTTGGAAAGTATTTTCTCGACCGCGAAAACCATGCGTTGCAGGAGAGCCGGGCGAAAAAATTGACTTCACCCCCCCCTTCACGGCATGGTAGGGACCATGAGCGTACTGTTCGCCATCATCTACCTACTCGGCGCCGGACAGGGGGCGTTTCTCAGCATCCAGCTTTTCCTGCGCCCCGAGAACCGGCGCGCCAACCGCCTGTTGGCTGTGCTACTCGGCATCTTCGCCCTCAACCTCTTTGAACTCTTCCTTGAAGAAATGGGCTACTACCGGCAGTTTCCGCATATGCTTTGGAGTTTCACCTCCGCACCGTTCCTCTACGGCCCGCTGATATTCCTTTACGCCGGGACCCTCACCGGTCGATTCAGCCGTTTCAAACCGATATATCTACTTAACTTTATCCCCTTCTTCCTGCACTTCGCAACGATACTCCCCTTCTATCTCAAGACCGGCGACTTCAAGATCGCGGCCTACGACCACTACCTCGTCTCGGGCTTCCCGACCCATTTCAAGCCGCTGTTCACCTATTCGCTGAAACTGCTCCACTACGCCCTCTACCTCGGCCTGACGCTTCAACTCATCGCCCGCTACCGCCGCGAGATGGAGGAACAGTATTCCGAACTGGAACGGCTCGACCTCGGGTGGCTGAAACTACTCGCCATAGTCAACCTCGCGATGATCGGCATATTCCTCGCCACCGTCACCGGCCACGGACTTGAGATCATCACGATGACCCACGGCATCACCCGCATCAGTTACCTCTGGGACACCGCGCTCATCTACATCGTCGGCATCCTCGCGATGCGGCAGGCGCCGATATTCAACGACTATCGGCGGATCATCGAACCGGCAACAACAGGGCGCGATGAATCGACACCCCTACCCGACCCGCCTCTCGCCTCTCACGATTCACCTCTCACGACTCACGAACCGAAGGTCAAATACGAGAAAAGCCGCCTCGACGACCATATCGCCGATGCCTACCTCGCCGAGCTGACCACCCACATGCGCACCGCCAAACCCTACCTCAACAGCGAACTGGGAATCAAGGAACTGGCGGCCGCCATCGGGCTGACCGAACATGTCCTTTCGCAGGTCGTCAACGGCCGCGCCGGGATGAACTTCTTCACCTTCGTCAACAACTTCCGCATCGAAGAGGCGCAACGGCTCCTCGCCGACCCGTCACGCAAGGAGGAGAATATACTCGCCGCCGCGTTCGAGTCGGGTTTCAAATCGAAGTCGCACTTCAATACGCTCTTCAAGAAGACAACGGGGCTCACCCCGCGCGAATTCCGCCGCCAGAAGGTCGGCCGCTAGAGCACCAGCGTACAACCACAGCCGGTAGAACCTTCCTCAACGATCTCCTCGTCGGGGAGTTCTCCAGAATCATTGGAAGGATAGGAGTCAGGGGACGAATCGGAGTGATAGGAATCGTTGCCAGTATCGGTCACGGGAACATCGTCGGCCGTTTCATCAGGCACCGTATCGTCGCCGGTCACGGTGTCAGGCAGGGTATCATCCGTTTCATCGGGATTTTCAGATAGGTCCTCGTCGACCGGTTCGTTGTCGATCAGCTGATCCTCGTCCGTTAGGTCGCTTTCGTCGTTTATGTCCTTTTCTCCCCCTTCATCGACCAGCATCGCATCGTAGTCGGTAACGGGATCGTCGGTGAAATCCCAGCAGTCGGCGACGGTACAGGGCGACGACTCGTCGATGTCCTGTTTTATCTCATCGGTGATTGCGCCGCCGCCGAGGATCCACGCTTTGGCGATGGCGCGTAGGGCATTGATGCGGCCGTAGCCGTAGTTATCGCTGTGGCCGTCGGCGTCATAACCCGCCCCGCCGCTGTTTATCTTGTCGGCGGTACCGACGATGATATCGCGGACCTCTGCCGCACTCAGCGCCGGGTTGGTCTGCAGGATGAGCGCCACGATCCCCGACACCAGCGGCGCCGCCGATGAGGTGTGCGAGAAACGGTAACTGTAGCGTCCCCACCAGCCGTCGCCCCCCGCGACGGGGCTGTCGGGATTCCAGCCGGCAGTATCGTGGCAACCGGAGGCCGGGGTCTCGCCGTCGTCAAGACAGGCGGGCCGCAGAAAATTATCGGTGCTCCAGATGCGGTCGTAGTAGAGGGTGGACGACTGCCGTTCGCCGCCGCTGGTCGGGGCAACGATATCGAGCGCCGCGCCGTAGTTGCTGAAATCGTAGCGGACCCCCTGACTGTTCGAGGCGCCCACCGCCACGGCGTTCGGATGGGTGGCAAGTCCGTTCCACGCGAAGTCCTCCCCCGAGTTGCCCGACGCAAAGACGATGACGGTCCCCTTGCCGTCGCGGCCGGTGGTGGTGATGTGGTCGACCAATTCGCTGAAATAAGTTGACGGCAGGCTGTCGTCAGGACCCCACGAACAGTTGATGACATCGGGATCCTGCGCCATGACCCAGTCGAATATCTGGTCGAAGTAGGCGTCGGCCGTCAGCCCCGTCGAGGTGGGATCGGCCGCCATCCGGGCCGCGATCAGACCGCAGCGCGGGCAACTGCCGGTCAGGCCGAGCCCGTTGTCGCCGCTCGCGACCGCCAGTCCGGTCACCATCGTGCCGTGGAAGTTGCCGGTATCGACCGTTTCGGCGAAGAGGTTCCCCGTCTCGACCGGCCCGCCGAAATTGTTCGAGACGATGTAACGGTCGACAAGGTCCTCGTGCAGAAGATCGAACCCGTCGTCGATGACCGCAAGCCGCATCCCGGCGCCGAGGTCGCTCACCCCCGAAACGATACCGAGCAGTTGCATGAGCCGCCACCCCTCCGCCACATGAGCGTTGTCACCGCCCCGGATCTGCGCCTTGCCGTCCAGCGAGGTGTAGGGGCCGTCGCTGTGGATGTTCCACTGGTCGGTGAAATAGGGATCGTTGGTGGTCAACGGATCAATGCCGTAAAGGTTTACCTTAGTATATACGCTCGGTTCGGCCGCCAACACCGCCCCTGAATCGTAGAGCGCCGCCGCCACGCCGATCGGGTCACCCGCCGTTGCGACATAGAACCAGCCGGGCACCGCCAGCCGCCGCACGAGCGCAAGCTTGTTTTTTCCAAGCAGTTCCGGAAGGTTGGCCTCATCCGAGAGTTTGATATAGAGGTTCGGCGCAAGGAGCTGGGCCGCCCGGGCGCCGGGAAAGTGGACCAGCGGCAGACCAGCGGGATCCACCCCGAGCCGATCGACCGGTATCCGTTCAAACCCCCGGTAAAAATGGTCGCCGACCGTACCGGCCACCGCCATCCCCCACACCACCGTCAGCATAGCCGCAAGAACCAACCGCATACCGATACCTCCATTGCAGGTCACTGGTCATTCACTACTATAAAAATGGGTAAAAATCGGCCGCACAGGGCGGTCAAGGGCCGTTCCCGAGGTTTCAGGACCTGAAATAAGTCCTCACCGGCGGTCCGGAACGAAAAAAACGGGCGCGCACGGTCTGATACCCCAGAAACCGATATTTCCAATGGAGGAAGCACGATGTCAAAATTCAGTTGGGCGCTCCCGGCGATGATCCTGTCTCTCCTGTTCATCTCCTGCACCGTCGCAGAAGAACCGGGCGAGGTGACCGACGACCTGACCGTCACCGACACCACGGGCGGCAGCGACGACGACACCACCGCGTCGGCGACCTGCGGCGACAGCATCACCAACGGCGCCGATGTCTGCGACGGCGACGCGGTCGACTGCGCCACGCTCGGCGACTTCACCGGCGGCCTCGCGGTCTGCAAGAGCAACTGCACCGGCTACGACACCACCAACTGCGTGAAAGAGACCTCCGAGGGGACGACGCCCGATAGCGATACCCCCGGCGCGACCGACGACGGCACGGTGATATCCGACGAGGACCCCGGCGTGTTCGACAAGAATGCCGGCGGCTTCTGGACCGATCCCGACACCTACCTCATCTGGGAAGAGCCGATGGGCAATCAAGGCACGGGCGGCATGGGCCCCACCCACGCGGCAGCGGAGACCTACTGCGCCAACCTCGTCCTCGCCGGGGCGAAGGACTGGCGCCTCCCGACCATCGACGAACTGCGGACCCTCGTGCGCGGCGTTTCCACCACCATGACCGGCGGAAAATGCCCCACCACCGAGGCATGCTCCAATCAGGATACCTGCAATAAAGACAAAGACAACGCACAGGGGTTCGGCAACTCCTGCCTCGGCTGTCAGGCGCTCGCCGACACCTACGACCCCGCCTTCAGTTACCTCGAATCCTCCGACTGTCAACTTTCCGACCGCCAACTGACCAATACCGAATGTTACCGCGTCAGCCGCCTGACCGGTCCCTGCGACGGAGACTGGTCCTCCACTCCCAACACGAGCGCGACCGGCACCTCCACCAAAGCCTTCTGGTATCTCAACTTCAAGCGCGCCCTCATCAACAGCGACGCCGATCTGCTGAGCGGCGCCAACTGGGTCCGCTGTATCCGCGCTGGGACCGCAGACGACATCCCCGAGGGGCAGACCGACTATCCGCCGGTCGCGTCGGGCGAATGCATCCGCGACCTCGACTGCCCGGTCGAGAAATACTGCGTCGAGAATCAGTGCATTCTCATCCCCGAAGAGACGTGGCTCGACAGCGCGAGCGGCCTGACCTGGCAGACCTTCCCCACCAAGAAGACATGGGCCGACGGCATCGCCTACTGCGACGCGCTGGATCTTGGGGGTTCGGCCGATTGGCGGCTCCCGACCATCGACGAACTGAAGACGCTCTCCACCTGCGCCGGCACCGCGACCTGCGGCATCACCGACGCCTGCGCCGGCTACACCTCCTGCAACGGCGGCAGCGCCGACTGCAAAGGATGCGCGTCAGGCAACTACCTCCCCGAGATACTCGGGCTCGACATCCAGAACCACTGGTCGGCAACCGAAGAAACGCAGACCGCCACCGAGAACGCGTGGACCCTCAACTTCAGCACGAGCAAGATCGGCTACCTCGATAAGGGCTGGGAGTTCACCGTCCGCTGTGTGCGGTAAGGGAGAAAATACATGCGCAAACTCATTCTTCTCGCCACGATCCTCATCGCGGCGGCGCTTGCGGCCGAGACGGTCGAAGGCGATACGCTCGGTCCCTCGGTGTCGAAGATCGGCGACCGTGAACTCAAGTGGGAAGACGGCGCCCACGACTTCTTCGTGATGTTCAAAAGCCTCCTTTCGCGCCAGTTCGACACCGCGTCGAGTCAGACCAATATGCAGCCCGACACCTGCCGTGACGCGGCGACCTTCACCCTGCAGGATTTCAACATCCCGCCCGACGCCTACATCACCGACGCATTCCTCATCTGGAACGGCGCGGTACCGCTGGAATCGCTCGACGCCCCCACCGACAACACCGTGACGCTCAGTTTCACCGGGAGCGGCGGCGGGTCGCTGGAACGCGAGATAACGGCGGGCGAGGCGCAACTCCTCGGCGGCGATAAAGGCTTCCCGTTCGAAGGAACGCGGCTCCTGCGCGAGATCGTCAACGAGGACCACACCGGCTATGTCGAGAGCGAACTCGCCTATTTCACCTACCGCGTCGATATCACCGACTTCTTCGCCGAACTGCACGCCAAAGGGCGCGAACTGGGACTCGCCGACGGCGCGAGCATCACGGGCGACTACACCGTTTCGGGGCTCGACTGCACCAACCAGACCTTCCCCTATCTCCAGAACACCTCGCTGGTGAGCAACTGGGCGATCGTTTTTGTCTACACCTCCAACGCCCCCGGCATGAACCCGAAGAAGATATATCTCTATAACGGGCTCAAGCTCTACAATCACGAACAGACCCCGGTGGTCGTCTCGGGATTCCAGCTGCCCGACAGCCCCGTCATCCGGCTCACGCTCATGGTATCGGAAGGCGATTCGGACCTCTATGTGGCCGACGCCGAACACATGCTCCCCGAAGGGCTCGACTTCCGCGGCGCACCGGAACTGCCGTGGGCGCCGGTCTTCAACATCTGTCACCCCCACCGCGAGCCGATGGCGTTCGGGCAGAAGGGCTATGACGATATCTTCAACTCGATATCGAGCTTCTACAACTGGGACGCCGAACAGGTCTACTGCATCGGCGGACTGCCCAATGCGCCGGGCGAGACCGACGCCGCGACGGCAGAGTGGGCGATCGATGTCGATACCTTCATCCTGCGTCCCACCGACTTCCCCGGCCATTTCACGCCGGGCGACACCGACCTCGAATTCAACATCCGCGCCAATCAGGATATGGTGGTGACCAACCTTGTGATCGTATCGGTCGACACCAAACCGGCCTCGTTCGACATCCCCGACACGGAGGAGAAAAGCTACTGCTCCTGCGCCGACGCCGAACGTTCCTTCTGCGACGGCCGCCCGCTCTACTACCTCATCCGGGTCGAGAACTGGGGCGAGGCGATGGCGAGTCAGGTGACGGTCCGCGACGCCATTCCCAACGAAGTGACCTACATCGCCGGCACCACCGAGATCGGCTACGACCCGACCGGCAGCGGCGAACCGCAGTGGCACACCGTACCCGATGACGCGGGCGTTTCGCCGGTCGTGGCGGGGCTCCTGGTCGCCGACACGCTCGCACCATGCCTAGGCGGCAGTTGTTCCGAACGCTATTTCGTCCGGTTCAAGGTCCAGCCGAAAGATGATCTGCCCAAGAATATCGTGATCAACAACACCGCCGAGATATTCGACACCGGGACCGCCGCCTACTTCACCAACAGCAATGTACCGGTGCGGCTCCGCAAGTCGATAACCTGTCCCCCGGCCGATGTCTGCGCCTCGCCCGACCGGTGCGATCCGGCCTGCGGCGGATGCATCGGGGCGACCGAGGAACCGGTCACCGACGACACCGCGACGCCCGACGATGAACAGACGGCCGACACCATCGCGCCGGTGACCGACAAGGGCGCCGAAGAGGTGACCGACGATGAGATGATCGAAGAAGAGTCCAACGCCTGCGGTTGCAGCGTCATCGGCTGATCCGTCTACGGGTCAATTTTCCTTCAACAGGAACTCGGGAAGATAGAGCCTTTGGATACCGTTGCGGTCGCCGCCGCCGATACGGTCCATCGAAAGGACATACTTCGGATAGTTGTCCTGCACCGCCTCCAGCGGCCCGAACTCCCGGCGCGACACCGATTCGTCGGCGAGCAGATAGCACACCTGCAGATATATCTTCTTCCCGCCGCGTTCGGCGATGAAGTCTATCTCCGTTTCGCCGAATTTGCCGACGCTCACCGCATAGCCGCGCTTCTTCAACTCGAAGTAGACCGCCGTTTCGAGCGCCGTGTTGATGTCCGACTGGCGGTACCCGATGAGGGCGTGTTTCAGGCCGAGGTCGCCGAAGTAGTATTTCTCGCTCACCTCAAGGAACCGCTTCCCTTTCAGATCGTACCGCGACGCCCGATGCGCGAGAAAGGCCGAAACGATGTAGGCGATATAGTTGTAAACCGTTTCGACGCCCGCCGTCCGCCGCTCGTTCTTCATGAAGTCGGCGATCCGTTTCGCCGAAAAGACATTGCCCGAATTGTCGGCGAGGAACCGGATGATCCGGCGCAGAAGGTCAATGTCGCGCACCCCGTAGCGAGCCACGATATCCTTGAGGATGATGCTGTCGAAGAGCGATCCGAGATACTGCCGTATCGTCTCGTCGTCCTGTTCCATGTGGTGGATGCCGGGCATCCCGCCGCGCCGCAGGAACTCGTCGAACAGTTTCTCGTCGGGCTCCGCGCCCCGGAACAGTGCATATTCGCGCAGCGACAGCGGATAGACCGGGATCTCGATGTAGCGGCCGGTCAGGAGTGTCGCCAACTCCGACGAGAGCAGATTCGCGTTCGACCCGGTGAGGTAGATGTCGAAGCCGCCCTCGTTCAGGAGTGAATTGACCGCCCGTTCCCACCCTTCTATCTCCTGCACCTCGTCAATGAAGAGATAGTGCGGCTCCGCCCCTTTCTTTTTTTTCGGGCGCCGGTCGGTGACGAAGGTATGCAGATCGGTCTCGGTGCGGATCGCGGCGAATTCGAGCAGTTCCATGTCGATGTAGATGATCCGTTCCGGTGTCACGCCGTTTCTCATGAGGTCGTCGCGGAAGAGGCGCATGACGGTGCTTTTGCCGACGCGGCGCATACCGGTGAGGACTTTGATGAGCGGCGTTCCGGCAAACCGGGCTACCTGTTCCTGATAAAACTTTCGTTCGTACATGAAAAACGCCTCCGCAAACTGAAAAGTTTACGATACAACCGAAACAAATGCACTATACACTAAAAGTTTCGGTTATACAAGAAACTTTTTTAGCAGGCGGCTACCATATAATAATAGGCGGCGAAAATGCCGCGAACGATTCAGGGCATCAGTTCGACGCCGAACCGTTTGGCGATGAACACCGTGGCGATGAAACAGGCGGCGGTCAGCACCACCGAAAGGCCGAGCGCGCTCCAGAAGCCGACGCCGCGCCGCAGGAGCCACGGCATGATGAGGAACATCGGCAGGGTCGGGATGACGTACCAGAAGGTGTAGTAGGCGTGGTTCGCCACTTTCTCGCTCCCCTGTTTCTCGGCGTAGAGCCAGATCATCACCATGATGGTGACCAGCGGCAACGAGGCGATGAGGGCGCCGAGTTTGTCGGAGCGTTTGGCGAACTCCGACACGACCACGACCACGAGCGCCGTCACGGCGTATTTCACGATAAGAAGCATCATGCGGTCACCTTTTTGATTGAGTAGCCGAGGGCGGCGCCAAGGATGGTGGTCATTATTGTAATAGGTATAAGGGAAAATGGCTCCTTGGCGGCAATGAGGATGGCGGCGGGGGTCAGCAGGAGGAATGAGATGGCGATCCCTTTGAGCGGGGCGGGCAGGTGCAGGTCGGTCCGCTGGATGAAGAAGCCGGCGATCACCCACAGGCAGAAAGCCGATGCGTCGGCCTCCCACGGTAGCCCTTGCGCCAGCATCGGCATCACATCAATCATTCCGGCGACCGCGCCGAGGATGGGGCCGAGGTAGGATTTCATGCGGTAACTTCTCTTATTTTTTGCTACAATCATTACATGTTTCTATGAATTCAAGAAGTTTCAAAGCCAAATCTTCGGCCTCTTTAGAAAGCAGTCCCGCCGTGCCCTTCAAGCTGTCCATGATTTTCAATGTTTCCCGGCACAATTCGACCTTGTCAGCCAATGTGTCTGTATCTTTTTCTTTTACTTTCTTTGTCTTAAGAACCGTGGGGATTTTGTCTGGAGCTCCCTTATAAATTTCATCTCTGATGTAGCGTCCCATCTTTTCTTTCTTCGTGTGGTATTGAGAATAATCGACTGGCATCGCATCATCCTTTAGCAGCTTTTTGAGAACAACCGCGCTGATAAGGTTTTCGATTTCACGGCCCTCTAATTTATAAAATCTATCTTCCAAATGTGTTTTCATCCTCTCCAAGCGCTCATATTTCTCTCCTTGAGCATCGTCGTTGTCAGCAACTACGAAATAGTTCCCACAGAGTCTTTTTACATCAATTTGGGGATCTGCACCCAACTTCTTGTTGATGAAGTCCCAATGCGTTATGTTGGCACCGCCATATTCCGCAAATGAGTAGTGGATTCCCTCGATGTACTTATGGTCATTCTTACTCATCATGATTTCGAGATACTTGCGAAGGTAGAGTCGGTCAGTGATCCCCTCAACCCAAATGGTACAGTTCGAAAGAAAGACAGATGACTGTTTGACGCCAAGCAACTCAAGGCTTGAGAAATCAGTGTTCTCCACTTTTTCGACGATGAATTGGGGATCGCCCTTTTCGACACTTTCAAAATCTTTTCTAAAGGTATAAATAGATGTAGCGCTTTGATCCAGCGATAAATCGAGTAAGTGATTGGAGTGCGTCGTAATGAAATACTGAAATGACTCCATGCCTTCGGTACCGGAAATTGTTTGGAAAAAGGTTTTCTGTAATCCGGGATGCATATGTATTTCCGGTTCATCTATAAAAACGAGAATCTTATCGTTTTTGCGCATAAAAAGCGGAAAAGTGAGGATAAGTATTTGCTGAATACCATCGCCAAGGCTGTAAATTGGAAAATCATCTTCATTGCCAATCTTTACATAAACAACATCCGTTCCTTCGCGAGGTATGAGAGTTACAGGTCGTGCCTCAAAAAATGCCCGTGAAAGAAAAATCTCAAAATCCCTAACCAACGCTCGCTGTTCATACGAACCAAGCAAGTGTTGTTTCAAAGCATCATACATTTCCAAACCAGTAAAAACCATTTGCTCTCTTTCTTTTATTAAAAGGTCAATTTCTTTATCCTGTTGCTCCTCGCTTACCATATCCCGCACATCATTTCCTCGGAAAACATCGTCCGTTTTCCTTCTTCCGACATATTCTCCCCTTATCTCACCGCTAAAGTAATCTTTCATGGTTCTATCTCTAAAACAGTCGCTTTTATCACTGCTGAAAGGACGAAGACCTCGAAGTACTGGGATATAAAGTTTTTGATAACCATATTGAGGAGGAAAATCATTCAAATATCTCTGGGCAATTGAAGCCAGAGTGCTATCCATACGGTCTCTAGAACTTGTTGTTTCTAATGATATCATTATGTTTCTATCTCTCAATTCCGTACAACCCCTATTTAGTACGCCTTGAATGGTTGCTTTGTAATCATGGGAGGTCTGGAATATTTCTGTTGAATCGGGATGAGGAAGAGCCACCTCAACATGTGGAACATGGCTAGCTGCGCTCTTTTTAAATTCTTTTATTACATCACCCCTAAAGGCATCATATAGTCTTTTTGCTTCCCGAAAATCATCAGCGGCATCAAAATAATCGCCGACATCACGCAAAAAAAGGTGTCGTAGAAATCGGCTCTTTCCCGAATTGTTTGAACCAACAAAGAGATTGACCTTTGAGAGATTATATAACTTGTTATCTGATGTTGCTCCAAATTTGGAAACAAATCCCTCGATGCCAAAACGCAGACTACCTATTCCGGCCATTGATTACCTCCTAAAATTCCTTGCCATTCATTCCCCAAATTTCGCCCTTGTCCACCGTCAATATCGCCATAGTAGCAAATCGGCATGAGGAGTCAACAGATTTTGCGCGGTGAAAAGGAAAGGACGATGACCGAAATTTACAGCGTGTAGCTGTACTTGAACTCCATGAGCCCCTGATAGAACATCGGGAAGTCCTTCTTCCGGATCGCATCGAGAATGCAGTCGCCGAAGAGCGACGACTGGTATTTCTCGGTCTCGAAGTAGATATCGATGATCTTGCCGGAGCCCGCCACGCGGACCTTGAGCCACATCTGACCCATGAGGTTCTTGTCGCCCTGATTGATCCGCTCCTGATAGCACTGCGTGATGTTCGGGATGAACGAGTTCATGTGGAGCCCGACCACCTTCGCATCGAGCTGTTCGGGAAGCCCCGACTCCCGGCCGCCCCACGCGCGCGCCAGCTCCTTTTCGTCCGGCGGTTCATTGACATAGTCCTTGTCCTCGGGACGCGGCGGCCGCTTGATGAGATTACCCTCGACCTGCGCCTGCCGCTGCATCATCGCGACGATATCGTTGAAGCCCTTGTTCTTCGCCTTACCGAGCGCCGTTTCGCCCGTCTTGTAGTTGATGCGGTTGATGTCGGCGCCGTAGGAGATGAGGTACTTCACCACCTCGGCGTGACCGTTGGCGGCAGCCCACATGAGCGCCGATTCGCCGTTGACATCGGTATCGTTGACGCGGGCCCGCTTGTTGAGGAGCAGTTCGCACAGCGCCTTGTGGCCGTAGCGCGCCGCATCCATGAGCGGCGTCTCCTTGAACTGGTCGCCCTGATTGACATCGCTGCCGTTGGCGATGAGGAACTCGACCACTTCCTTGTGTCCCTTCTTGGTCGCCCACATCAGCACCGGCTCCTGACGGTCGGTGTCGACCGCGTTGGGGTTGGCGCCCAACTGGACGAGGAACTTCACCACCTCGAGGTGGCCGCGCTGGGCGGCCCACATGAGCGCCGTCTGGCCGCGCGCGTTCGGTTTATTGATGTCGCCGCCGGTGTTGTAGAAGGTCTTGACCGCGGCAAGGTCGCCCTCGCGGGCCGAGCCGACGAATTCGTCGATCTCATCCTGCGTCTTGGGCGCTCCCGCGACCGGCTTGGCCGCCGTAGCCTCGGCGGAGGCGGACTCTCCGGCCGCCCCTTCGGCCTTGGCCCCGCCCGCCGGTTGGGCAGACGAACAGGCGATCGCAAGCAGGAACAGCGAACAGACGATAGTGATCAGATGTCTCATGGGTTCCCCCTTCATTTATAGACAACTCAACCTAGCAGAAAGAGCGATGAGGGGCAAATTTTTTGACCTCCGCGACACTTTGGGCTATGCTCGGAGCGTTCATAACCTTCCGGGGGAATAGTATGAGAACGATCTGTTTGGCGCTTATGTTGACGGCTCTGCCGATGCTCCTTTCGGCCGAAGACCCGCGGCTGGCCACCGTCATCTTCACCAACGACACCCACGGTATGGCGTGGGCCTATGACGAACCCGACAATCCGGGCGTCGGCGGGCTCGCGGCGGCCAAGACGGTGATAGACCGCATCCGCGAGGAGGCGCAACTGGGGAACGGCGACACGGTGCTCGTTTCGTCGGGCAACATCACGATGGGCGATCCGCGCTCCAATATCTGCGAGAATGTCCCGCTCATCAAAGGAATGAGCCTCATCGGCTACGACGGCATGGCGGTCGGCAACCATGAGTTCGACTTCGGGATCAAGACCTTCCGCAAGATGCAGAAAGAGGCGAGTTTCCCGTTCCTGTCAGCCAACCTCTTCGAAAAGGGTTTCAAGAAACCGATGATGCAGGAATTCGTGGAGAAGAAACTCGTGAACGGGCTCAAGGTCGCGATATTCGCCGTCACCACCCCCGAGGTGGCCAAGATCACCGAGGCGGGGCTCAAGGGCGAGGTCGCGGTCGACGATCCGATCGCGCGGGCCAAGAAGCTGGCGACCGAACTCAAGGCGCGTAACGATGTAGTGATCGTGCTGTCGAATCTCGGCTACTACGAGAGCGACAACTCCTTCGACGGCTATCCGGCCGACAAACTGCTCGCGAAGAATCTCGCGGGCGTCGCCGATCTCATCGTCGGCGGCCATACCAAAACCCATCTGGAAAAGCCGGTGGTCGAGGCGGGCGTCCCGATAGTGCAGACCGAAGGGCTCGGCAAATGGATCGGCCGTTTCGACCTCTACATCCTCGGCGGCAAGGTGACGCAGACCAACTACAAACTCTACCCGGTCAATGTGAAAAAGAAGGTCGGCAAGAAGTTCGAACTGGTCGGCACCAATGTGAAAGAGAACCCGGCGGTGCTAGAACTGCTCAAGAGTTTCAACTGCGAGTTCTCGACCCAGCCGGTGGGCGAGACCGAGATCGAGTTCGTCGGCAAGAAGGAACTGCTCCGTTTCCGCGAAGCCGAACTGGGCGACACCATCACCGATATCATGCGGACCCGAACCGGCGCCGACATCGCCTTCGTCAACGGCGGCGGCATCCGGCAGGGGCTCAAGAAAGGACTCGTGACCGAGAAGGATATCTACAGCGTCTTCCCCTTCAACGATACCATCGTCGTGGGACAGGTGACCGGCAACGAACTGCAGGCGATCGCCGACCTGTTCGTGGCCAAGAAGGTCGGCAGCGGCGGCTTCCTCCATTTCTCCGGGCTAACCCTATCGGCCAATAAAGGGAAGGTCATTGAGATACTCATCAACGGCCAGCCGCTCGAAAAGGAGAAGAAGTACACCATCGCGATGAACAGCTATCTCGCCGGCGGCGGCGACGGCTACACGATGCTCAAGGACCTGCGCGACAAGCGCTTCACCGGTCTGTCGGTCCCCGCCGTCATCGTCGAGTTCCTCAAGGCCGAGAAGATCATCTCCAAGCCCAAGACCGGCCGCGTCACCATCAGCAAGTGAACCGATCCTTTCTGTTTGCGATAAGACTTCCCTTGCAAAGTTATCCCGTATCGTTACAATGGCGTGAGTGAACGGGGGAGCAAGCCCATGTTGAGAACGGCGACCGAAAAAGAGCGTGCTTACTATGAGGAAAGCCTCTATCCGCTTCAGGATAAGGTGTTGGCGCGCCTCCTGACCGACCGATTCTACCTGACCGGCGGCACCTGCCTTTCACGGTTCTATTATGATCACCGCTATTCCGACGACCTCGACCTTTTTTATGACGCCCACCGCTTTCCGGGCGACGAGTTCGCCGGCGCCGTCCGTGATGTGCTGGCGCGACTCGGCCGGGAATTCACGGTCGAGGTGCCGAATATCGGAGATCAATTCATTCGGTCCTTCGTGCATGACGGAGCGGTCGTACTCAAGCTCGAATTCATCAACGAACCATTCCCGACCATAGGCGAACGGATAGTGAAAGGAACTTTTTCCATCGACACCCGCGAGAACATCGCGGTCAACAAGATAACGACGGTGTATGACCGCCGGACGGTCAAGGATTATGTCGATCTTTACCACCTTCTGCGCGATGTTCCGCTCAACCGTTGCCTTGAACTTGCCGAGAGCAAGATCGTACCGCTCGATTATGAGGGTGTGCTCATGGCTCTCGCCGACCAGCGGCTCGAAGGCGAGGTGCTGATGAAGCGCCCCTTGGATGAACGGGAATTCACGGCATTCGTGGAAAAACTCATGAACGAGGTGCTCGACCATGCCGCGAACCGCCGCTAGTCCGATACTGACCGACCGCCGCTATTTCTGGGACGGGACCGGCAACCTTTCGGACCGCTTCAAACTCCAACGGTTGCTGGAATATGCCTCCTTCCCCGACATGTTGAAAATACCGTGGGACCTCGTCGTGCGGGAGATCGAGAACATTCCGGTGGATAAACTACGGACCAGCGATAACCGGAAACGCTTCCTTCGCTATCTTTTTCCCCACATCGCCACCTCCTCTTCGTGGATCGAAGCGATACGACGCATGATGTTCCCCGGCCGCGTCACCATTTCCAAATAACGACGGCCGCTTAACCTCTTCTCACCGATAAAAAAGTTGCAATCGTCCAAATCGCGAGTATAAAAACCGGCGACCATTGAGGTCGGGATGTGGCTCAGCCTGGCTAGAGCACTGCGTTCGGGACGCAGGGGCCGCTGGTTCGAATCCAGTCATCCCGACCATTTTTTTTTCACTTTATCGCCAGAAACACCCTATTGACCGAGCGGGCCACCGCATAGAGAAAGACCGCCCACAGAAGGAACGCCGGTATCATCCCCGCGACGGCGGTGTCGATATGCGGGAAGACCGGGTTGTATTTGATGAGGAGCGCGCCGTGAATGAGGAAGACCTCGTAGGAAACGGTGCCGCAGAGGATCAGTAACCGGCTTTCATAGCCACGCGCCCCGGCCGCTCCCATGAGGATGCAGAGCGCAAGCGCAAAGAGCAGGTTCTCCCCCTCCTGCAGCAGCAGGAACGGGCCGGCGGCATAGGGAACGGACAGATAGAGCCAGGGAAGCAGCAGCATCTTAAAGAAAACGACAAAAAGTATGAGCGCGCCGGCAGCCAGGACCAGAGAGCGCTCATATCGCTTGAAAAATGAGGCGACGGTCGTGTAGCGCTCGGCGACCAGACACCCGATCGGGAACGCAAAGAATTGGTGGGCGAAGGCGTACTGCCGGTAGATGAAGAACAGCAGAAGCGACCCGCCGAAGAGCACCCAGCCCGACCGCCTGCCGCGCAGAAGATGGTACGACAGGAAAAAGAGGCCGTACCAAATGAGGAGGAACGTGACATACCAGCGGCCGTAGTCGATGTGATTGAGCCGCGTGGTGGTGTTTATCCCGGCAAGCGTCATCAGCAGTTCCCCCGCCGAATAACCGCGTCCCAAGAGGAACCAGTCGAGCGGCAGAAGTATGGCGGTGATGATCCAGTACGGCACCATGACGCGAACGAGTCGCCGCCGGGCGAACCAGCCGGCGTCGGTATGCCCTTTCTTGAACGACATCGTGAGTCCGAGTCCCGACAGGAAGAGGAACATAAAGACCGTTTCACCGTGAGAAACGAGCAGTGCGTGTTCCCGCGTCACGTGGGTCCAGAGATGGCCGATGACCACCAGCATCGAAACGAACCCACGCAGTTGCAACGACTGACGCGGCGAAAGGAGGGCGGTCGCCTCCCCTTTCCGGATCGTGAGCAGGATAAGGACGAAAAAAAGTCCGAGCAAGAGAAGGTTCTGCATCTCGACGCCGTCAAGCGCCAATTTGACGGTCTGATAGTTGCCGAAGTACGGACTGTTCACCGCGACCTCTGTCATGTTCCGGCGAGCATAGTTGGATAAAAAATAGTTGTCAAAATAATAGTAGGTGTTATGATAGCGGCGTTATTATCGTTCTATGTTCGGAGTGCCCGTATGCGAGCGACCCTTCGACAATTCCTTGTTGCTGTTTGTTTTCTTCTTACCGCCGTCGCCCTTGAGGCCGAATCGGTCATCGTTGCCGACATCGAGGACCGCACCGGGCAATTGAAGCCGGAGATCCTGCAGGCGGCGCGCGACATGATCGAACAATCCTATCGCGGCACCGGAAAACATCAGGTGATCGCGGTCGACGGCATGCGGAAATTCGTCGCCGGACAGAAGGCATGGAAGAACTGTTTCCAGATGGAATGCCAGCTCGCGGCGGCAACATCGCTCAAGGCCGACATCGTGGTCACCGCGTCGATCGACTTCTTCGCCGGCATCTACACCATGACCGTATCGACCATCACCGTCAAGAACAAGCAGAAAAACGAAGCGGGTGCGGTCGATTTCAACGGGACCGCCGTCGGCATGAAGACGGCGATTGAGAAGCTCGCCCCGACCCTCACCGGCAAAAAACTTACCGCCGCCCCGGCCGTCGTCACCGCCACTCCGGCCCCCGCCCCCGCCCCCACGCCGGCTCCGGCGCCGACGATCGCGACCGAAAAAAAATATCAGGAGGCGAACTTCAAGGAACCGCCCAAGGAAACCTATACCGTCCCGCCGCTTCCCAAAGAACCTGAACTCAAAAAGATCCCGAAAGGCGGCGTGCAGTTTACCAGCGCATTGGCCGCCGTGAAGATAGAGTTCGCCAAGGGCAAAAAAGAGGAGAAAGGCTGTACGCTCCCCTGCTCGCTGAAAGATATCGATCCGGGCGATTATGTCGTCCGCTTCGATAAAGATGGTTTCATCCCGCGTGAGGAGATAGTCCGCATTGAAGCCGACAAAACGGTCACGAAGAACATCCAGCTCTCGCCGCTCATCGCCGACAAGGCGCAGGTGAACGAAGAGCTCATCACAGCGGCCAAAAACGGCGACATCAAAGAGATGCGCCGCCTGTTCGTGCTGGGCGCCGACGTGAATTACCATAATCCTTCCGGCTACAGCGCCCTGCTCATCGCCTCGCTCAGCGGACAGGATGCGGCGGCCGATCTGCTGGTCAACCGGGGGGCCCGGTTCACCGATGTCGAGATCGGCACCCTCCTGCTACTGGTCGTCGAAACGAACAATATTCCCCTGCTTAAGTTGATGTTGCGGCAAAGCGCCGATCTCAACTACCGATACGACAACGGCCGGACGATACTCTGGCATGCGATCGAGAAACAGCGCTGGTCCATTTTCGATCAGTTGGTGAAAGCGAAGATCGACACCGGCATCAAGGATAACTCCGGGATGACCATCCTTATGTGGACCATCGAGAACGGGATGGAGAAGGTCGCCCAGATGCTCAAGAACTACGGCCTTAAACTCGCGCCCGATATGGCGGCAAAGGCCCTGCGCAACACCGTTTCGAAAGAGAACGTCATCAAACTCCGCACGCTCATACCCTTCGTCGCCGACTTCAACCCGGTCTATGAGGACGGCCTGACGCCGCTGTGGTACGCCGCGATCAAGGGCCGCACCGATATCGTCGACACCCTGCTCGCCGCCGGCGCGAACCCCGATGTGAAGGACAAAAACAAAAAGTCGCTTCTCACCTACTGCATCGAGACGCGCAAGTTCGATATCGCCAACCGCATCATCGACCGCAAGGTGCGCCTCACGACGCAGGAATCGAATTTTCTCCTTCAAAAGGGTATCGCGATCGGCGATTCGGAACTCGTCCGCGTCGTGCTCAAGGCGGGCGGCAACGTCAATCAGAAATTCGACGACGGGATGACCGCCGTGTGGGTCGCCGCTTTCAACAACAACCGCGAGATGCTCAGCGTCCTCGCGGCGGCCGGCGCCAACCTCAACAGCAAGGATAAAGAAGGCCGCACCATCCTTATGTGGGCGGTCGAGAACAACCGTAAGGAACTGGCGCAGGTGGCCCTCACCAACGGCGCGAACGTCAACCTGCTCGACAACAAGAAACGGACGGCGCTGTCAATCGCCATCGAAAAGAACAATCTACCGCTGGTTGACCTTTTGGTCCGCAACAAGGCGCAGGTGAACCTCAAGGACGACAACGGCAACACACCGCTCCTCACCGCTGCGGCGACCGGCAATATGCCCATGGTGCAGATCCTGCTCGACGGCGGCGCCGGCGTGAACTCGGAGGACAAGAACGGCAACACGGCGCTCATCATCGCCATCCATAAGGGCTACGGCGACATCGTCCGCATCCTGCTGGACAAGGGAGCCGACCTTAATAAGGCGAACCGCGAGAAGAAGACACCGGTTCATATCGCCGCCATCCGCGGTCACCGCGACCTTCTGGAACTCCTCGTTGAAAAGGGGGCCGAGATAGACAAGCCTGACGCCGCGAACGGGACCCCGCTTATCTACGCCAAGCGCGACAACCGCTACGATATCGTCAGTTACCTTCTGCAGAAGAACGCCCAGATAACCTCGCGTGAAGAGATGGAAGAACTGTTCATCTACGCCTGCCAGAATGGTTTCGAGGCGATCGTGCAGAATCTCATTCAGCGCAAGGTCGATATCAATCGCCGCTTCGCCGACGGTTCCACACCGCTGTGGCTCGCCGTCCAGAGCGGCAACGACAAGATCGTCAAGATGCTGGCCGCCGCCGGTTCCGACATCGAGGCGCGCGATAAAGAGGGGATGACCCCGCTCCTCTACGCCACCTCGAAGATGGAAGAGAATGTCATCTTGGCCCTGCTGGGCCTCGGCGCCGATATCAGCGCGAAGGATAAAGGTCTCAATACGGCTCTCCACTACTGCGCGAGCCGCGGTTTTGTCCAGTCGGCCGCGATACTCATTCGCAAAGGGGCGAGCCTCAACGACAAGGACGACAAGGGCCGCTCCCCCATGACCCGCGCCCAGTTCACCGGCAACTACGATATCGTCGATATGCTCAAACGGGCCGGCGCCTACGAATAATCTCGCGCTCAACAGCACATCCTTTTTGCATTTCCCGGCGATGATGCTACTATCGCTCGAACGGTACGCGGAGGAGACGATGACCACACGCAGTTTCGGTTCCGACAACCACGCCGGTGTCCACCCCGCCGTGTTCGATGCGTTGAAGCGCGTCAACGACGGCGATGCCCACGCCTACGGCCACGACGATTATACCGCCAGCGTCGCGAAGAGAGTTTCAGCGCTCTTCGGCCCGCAGGCCGAGACCTTCTTCGTCTTCAACGGCACCGCCGCCAATGTCATCTCGATACGCGCCGTCTGCCGACCGCACCAAGGGGTCATCTGCGCCCAGACGGCCCACATCAACACCGACGAATGCGGCGCTCCCGAATGGATCGCCGGGGTGAAACTGCTCACCGTCGCGACCCCCGACGGCAAACTGACCCCCGCGCTCGTCGAACAGCGCCTCGGCGGCCGCGGCGACGAACACCGCACCCAGCCGCGGCTGGTCTCTATTTCGCAGACGACCGAGGTGGGCACCTGCTACACCCCCACTGAACTCAAAGCGCTCAGCGCCTTCTGCCACCAACACGGTCTCTACCTCCACATCGACGGCGCGCGGCTCTCCAACGCGGCGGCGGCGCTCAATGCGACCCTCGGCGAAGCGGCGACCGGCGCCGATCTCATCTCGTTCGGCGGCACGAAGAACGGACTCATGGCGGGCGAATCGGTGGTCGTCACCGACCCGGCGCTCGCGACCGAGATGCTCTTTCTCCGCAAGCAGTCGATGCAACTTTTCTCCAAAATGCGCTTCTCGGCGGCCCAGTTCGACGCCTTCTTGGCCGACGACCTCTGGCTCAACAACGCCCGCCACGCCAACGCGATGGCGCAACTGCTTTCCACGGAGATAGTGCGTTTTCCCGGCTTCGAACTCGCGTGGCCGACGCAGGCCAACGGTGTGTTCGTCAAGATGCCTCAAGCCGTGGCGGAACCTCTGCAAAAAGAATATTTTTTCTATCTCTGGGACGAAACGATCCCGGTGGCGCGGCTCATGTGCCACTTCAATACGACCGAGTCCGATATCCGGGGCTTCCTTGCCGCCGTGGAGCGCCTTAGCGGCGCCAGAAGAACGCGCTGAACAGCACGAAGACGGTATAGACTTCCAGACGCCCGACCATCATTGCGAACGACAGCCACCACTTGATGAAGTCGGGATAGTGCGCGTAGTTGGACATCGGGCCGACCAGCGACAATCCGGGGCCGATATTGCCGATGGTGGCCAGTGATGTGGTCAGCGCGGTGACCAGATCGACATTCGCGGTCGAAACCACCAGCGTCGTCAGAAGCACAAAAAATATATAGATGAAGAAAAATCCGGTCATCAGATAGACGGCGTCCTTCTTCACCGGCCGGCCGTCGACCGTCAGGGTGAACACGCCGCGCGGATGGAGCAGATAGCGAATCTCGTTGAATGCGAGTTTGTAGAAGCTCACCAACCGAATGACCTTGATGCCGCCGCCGGTCGAACCGGCGCAGCCGCCCACGAACATGAGGAAGAAAAGGACTATCTGCGAAAAATGAGGCCAGCGGGCGAAATCCTCCGAAGCAAAACCGGTGGTCGAGATGATCGAGGCGACCTGAAAGACCGCGAACCGGGCGCTCTCCCCCATCGACGGATGAACCCCGCGCAGGGTGAGTTCCGCCGCGATGAGCAGTGTCGAGAAGAGTACGATGGCGACATAGGCCTTGAACTCGCTGTTGGCGGCCACTTCGCGAGCCCTGCCGCGCAACAGCAGATAAAACAGCACGAAATTCATCGCGCCGATGAGCATGAATATCGTCACGACCATATCGATGTAAGCCGAATGGTAAAAACCGATCGAGGCGTTCTTGGTCGAGAAACCGCCGGTGCCGAGCGTGGCGAAAGTATGGCAGAGGCTGTCGAAGAGATCCATCCCGCCCGCCATGAGCAGAAGCGTCTCTATCACCGTAAAACCGAGGTACAGGAACCAGAGTATTTTCGCCGTCTCCTTGATGCGCGGCGTCAGCCGATCAACCGTCGGTCCGGGGGCCTCGGCCTCAAGGAGCTGCATGCCGCCGATGCCGAGAAGTGGAATGATCGCGACGGTGAGCATCACGATCCCCATGCCGCCCAGCCAATGGGTGAACGAGCGCCAGAAGAGCATCGAACGGGGGAACGATTCGACATCGGTCAGGATCGAAGCGCCGGTGGTCGTGAACCCCGACATCGTCTCGAAATAGGCGTCGGTAAAGGAGGGAATGACGCCACCCAGCCAGAATGGAAGCGCCCCGACCAGCGCCGCCAGCGACCAACTCAGGGTCACCGCCAGAAATCCGTCGCGCGCCGTAAGGTCACGCCGTCGGAGCGCGTCGATGGAGCGGCGCGCATAGAGGAAATAGGCGGCGGCGCAGAGGGCCATCGTCCCGAGCATTACCCCCGCGAACAGGAGCGACTCGCGGTATTCGCCGTACCAGAGCGCGACTGTTATCGGCAGTAAGAGGAAGGAGGCGACGATCCCCAGAAGCGCCGCTAGAATGGTGGTTATCGCGGGAAAATTCATTGCGCTCCGCTGAAGAGCCTTTCTACCTGCGGTATCGCGGCGCGTTTGGTGATGACGATGATGGTATCGCCCGCCTGCAGGGAGAAACCGCCGTGCGGCATGATGTCCTTGCCGTCACGGATGACCGCGACGATGAGGGTGTCGGCCGGCAGACCGGCGTGCATGATCGCCTTGCCGGAAAGCGAAGAAGCGGCGTCGATGACGTATTCGAGCACCTCGGCGGTGCCGTCGAAGATACTGTACATCGTCTTGACGGTCCCTTTGCGCAGGATGCGCAGGATCGCATCGACCGAACTGGATTTAGGACTCACGGTCGAATCGATATCGAGTTTCGAGGCGACCCGCAGGTAGTTGATGCTGTCGATAAGCACGATGGCGTGGCGAACGCCGAGCGAGCGCGCGTAGACCGCCGAAAGGATGTTGAGCTCCTGATCGCCGGTAGTGGCGATGACCAGATCGTAGCGGTCGAGCCGTTCGTCCTGCAGGAGCGATTCGTCGGCGATGTCGCCGCACAACACCAGCGCGTCGGGATATTCGGTCGAGAGTTTCTTGCATTTCTCGTAGTTGCTGTCGACGATCGTGAGCGACAGACCGCGGCGCCCGAGATACTTCGCAACATAGCCGCCGACCTTACCGACGCCGATGAGTAGTATCTTCTCAATGCGGGTCTGCCGGCGTCCCGTCTTGGCAAAGAGGCGCTGAAGCGTCTCGCCGTTGCCGGCCAGATAGATGCGGTCGTTCTCCTTGATGACGGTGTTGCCGGTAGGAATGATCATCTCGCCGTCATGCAACATCCCGGCGACGAGGAACGGGTCGGATATCTCCTTGCGCAGTTGAGAAAGTTTGCGGTTGCGGAACGGCGACTTCCGGTCGACCGGCGCGTTCCAGACCTGTATGTCGGTCCCTTCGAATCGTAGCACGTCACTCACCGCGCCGCGCGTGACCGCGTCGAGTATCTGGCGGGCCGCCTCGACCTCGGGGGTGATGACAAAATCGGCGCCGAGGAAGGTTTTGCCGCGCAGGGTCGCCTTGGCATAACTGAGATTGCGAACCCGGGCAATGCTCTTAGCCTTCTCGAAAACCGACGCGGCGATGCCGCAACAGACCAGATTCACCTCGTCCGAATCGGTCACCGCGATGAAATAGGCCACATCGCCGTCGCCCGCCTGCCGCAGCGTGTCGGGATCGGTCCCGTCGGCGGCGAGCACCATGCAGTCGAGGTGCGACGAAAGATACTTCGCCCGCTCCGCGTCACGCTCGACAAGCACCACATCCTTTTTCTCAACGATGAGTTGGCGGGCCGTATCGAAGCCCACCGTGCCACCGCCCACGATTACCACTTTCATGCCGCCACTCTACCCCGAACACTCGACAAGTCAAGTTCGCCCTGCCCGTTCCCGCTAAATGAAACAGCGTCGCTAAAGGGGCTCCAAAAAGATTAGCGGATCGTTAGCAAAAAGAGCGACCGCGAACCGTTTTAAGCCCTTGCGTTTTGACTTTGTTAGAATTTCAATAGGCGCAACCGCTTGACTTGACACATCTTTTCTGACGGTGCTATACATTGCTCGTGTCCCCATCATTAACATCCGAGGAGGAATCCAATGGCTTCTTACATGAAGGATCTTATCAGCAAAGCGAAGGCAAAGAACGCCGGACAGCCCGAATTCATTCAGGCGGTCGAAGAGGTCATGCTTTCTCTTGAACCGACGGTCAAGAAACATCCCGAATTCGTCGCGGCCAACATTTACGAGCGGATCATCGAGCCCGACCGCCAGATCATCTTCCGCGTCCCGTGGGTCGACGATGAGGGCAACGTGCAGGTCAACCGCGGCTTCCGCATCGAATTCAACATGGCGATCGGGCCTTACAAGGGCGGTCTCCGGTTCCATCCGTCGGTCAACCTCGGCATCATCAAGTTCCTCGGCTTCGAGCAGATCTTCAAGAACTCGCTGACCACCCTCCCGATGGGTGGCGGCAAGGGCGGCTCCGATTTCGATCCGAAGGGCAAGTCGGACGGCGAAGTGATGCGTTTCACCCAGTCGTTCATGCGCGAACTGTTCCGCTACATCGGTCCCGACACCGATGTCCCGGCGGGCGATATCGGCGTGGGGGGCCGCGAGATCGGCTACATGTTCGGCTATTACAAAAAGATCGTCAACGAGCACACCGGCGTGCTGACGGGCAAAGGCCTTTCCTACGGCGGTTCGCTCATCCGTCCCGAGGCGACCGGCTATGGCGCGGTCTACTTCGCGGCCGAAATGCTCGCCACCCGCAAGCAGGAGCTCAAGGGCAAGACCTGCATCGTGTCGGGTTCGGGCAACGTCACCCAGTACACCATCGAGAAGATCAACCAGCTCGGCGGCAAGGCGATATCGGCCAGCGACTCCGACGGCACGATCATCGACATGGAAGGGATCAAGGGCGAACGCTGGGAATTCCTCATGGACCTCAAGAACAACCGGCGCGGCCGCATCAAAGAGTACGCCGAAAAGTTCGGCAACGCAAAGTACTACGACAAAAAGTCGGTGTGGGATGTGGTGAAGGAACAGGGCCTCAAGGTCGACTGCGCCTTCCCGTCGGCGACCCAGAACGAGATCAGCAAGGATCACGCCGTCGCGCTGGTGAAAAACGGCTGTTACTGCGTCTCCGAAGGCGCGAACATGCCCTCGGTCCCCGAAGCGATCGAAATCTATCTCGAGAACAACGTCCTCTACGGTCCCGCCAAGGCGGCCAATGCGGGCGGCGTGGCCACCTCCGGCCTCGAGATGTCGCAGAACAGTATGCGGCTCAGCTGGTCCCGCGAAGAGGTCGATCAGAAACTCCACGGCATCATGAAGAACATCCACGCCTCCTGCCGTGACGCGGCCGGCACCTACGGCTTCAAACCCGACAACTACGCGGCGGGCGCCAACATCGCCGGTTTCGTCAAGGTCGCCAACGCGATGCTTGCCGCCGGTATCGTTTAACTCGCCGTTCCGTAAGTAATTCCCCCTCCCTTCCCTAAAAGTTGCTTTACCTCCCCCAAATCTCTATAATCCCCTTCGTCCCGAGGGCGGGACATCGTTTACAAGGGAGGCTCCGCTATGGATTTTTTCAGTAATGTCATTTTCAACACGTGGCAGTTCTGGCTGGTTACCTCGGTAGTGCTCTTCATCATCGAGATATTCACCCCCGGCTTTTTTCTCGCCACCTTCGCCATCGGCGCGCTGTGCGCCGCGCTGACGGCGTTTCTGACCGACAATTTCAATGTCCAGATGTTCGTTTTCGCCGTGACGACGACCCTTACCTTCGTGTTCGTCCGTCCTTTCGCGAAGAAATACTTCTTCAAGAAAAGCCCCGACCTGCCCACCAACGCCGACGCGCTGGCCGGCAAGAAGGCGAAGGTCATCGAGACCGTCGACAACGCCAACTCGAAGGGCCGCGTGAAACTGTTCGGCGGCGAGGACTGGAAGGCGGTCAGCGCCGATGAGAGCATCATCGAAAAAGATACCGTCGTCGAGATAGTGTCGGTCGACGGAGCCAAAGCAACCGTAAAAAAGATATAGGGAGGAACCTATGGGAACCGTCGGCTTCATTATGCTGGTCATCATCGTTCTGGTCATCGTCATCGGCGCGAAGGGCATCCGCATCGTACCGCAGGCCCACACAATGATCATCGAGCGGCTCGGCCGCTATCACGAAACGCTCGTGAGCGGCATCAATTTCATCATCCCGATCATGGATCAGCCGCGCGACATGGACTGGAAGGCGTCCCGCAAAACCTTCGACGGCCGCACCATAGTCGAGAACCGCAAGATAACGCTCATCGATCTGCGCGAAGCGGTCTACGACTTCCCGCGGCAGAACGTCATCACCAAGGACAATGTCCTCATCGAGATAGATGCCATCATCTATTACCAGATCACCAACGCGATGAAGTCGGTCTACGAGATACAGAACCTTCCCGACGCCATCGAGAAACTGACCAAGACCACCCTGCGTAACATCATCGGCGAGATGGACCTCGACGAGACGCTTTCGAGCCGCGACAAGATAAACCACCGGCTCCGCGACATCCTCGATGAAGCGACCGACAAGTGGGGCGTCAAGGTCAACCGCGTGGAAATTCAGGACATCCAGCCGCCGCACGATATCCGCGAAGCGATGGAAAAACAGATGCGTGCCGAGCGGGATCGCCGCGCCATCATCCTGACCGCCGACGGCGAGAAGTCGTCGAAGATCCTTGAATCGGAAGGGTACCGGCAGAAGGAGATCAATCAGGCCGACGGCGACAAACAGGCCCGGATACTCAAGGCCGAGGGCGAGGCGCAGGCGAAGATCCGCATCGCCGAGGCCGAGGCGCAG
Organism: bacterium; assembly: GCA_022709425.1. Lineage (GTDB taxonomy): Bacteria > UBP6 > UBA1177 > UBA1177 > JAKLFG01 > CALMRE01. The sequence goes on along the minus strand of JAKLIW010000004.1, from coordinate 44,776 downwards.
GCGCTCAAACTCGTCGCCGATGCGCTCACGGCGACCAAAATGGACGCCGGCAGTTACCTCGTCGCCCTCAAGTACATCGACGCGCTCCGCAATATCGCCGAAGGCCAGAAGGACAAGGTGGTCTTCATGCCCTACGAAGCGACCGGCGTCCTTTCCAGCATCGGGAGCATCAAAGAGATATTCAACGTCCAGAAGTAAACACCGCGACCCGCTCTATCCCGGCATAGTCCTTCAGCACATCGACCAATTTGAGTTCGGTACGCGCGGTCCGCGCCATCGGCGCCCCGAGAAAGCCGAGTTCCATCAATAGGTGACCACCCGGCTTGAGGTAGCGGTGCGCGTCGGCGAGGATGCGACGCGAGACATCGAAGCCGTCAGGGCCGCCGTCGAAGGCGATGCGCGGCTCGTGAGCCCCCGGCGTCCCGGCGAGGGCGTCGGTCTCCGCGACGGTGAGGTACGGCGGGTTGACCGCGATAAGATCGAAGGTCCCTTCGATGTTCGCGAAGAGGTCGCTTGCGACGAACGTTATATCGTTCAGCCGCCCCGGCACGATCCGCTCGGCGTTGATGCGCGCCACGGCGAGCGCCCCCTCCGAAAGATCGGCGAGGATGAGCCGCGCGCCGGCGAAATGGAGGATCGAAAGACCGATACAGCCGCTCCCGCAGCAGAGGTCGAGTATCCGGGCATCGGGACGATAGCGGAGAAGCCGCAACGCCTCCTCGACGAGGTGTTCGGTATCGGGACGCGGGATGAGAACGCGCCGGTCGACGAAGAATTCGTCCTCGAAGAAATACTTGCGGCCGACGATGTAGGCGACCGGTTCGCGACTGAGCCGCCGTTCTACGAGCGCATCGAGCCGCGTCTGTTCTTCGCCGGACACCTTCGCGCCGTAAGCGGTCAGCAGGTCGCTCCGCTCGACGCCGCGCACATGGGCGAGGAGTATCTCGGCATCGAGACGCGGGGTATCGCTTACATTCTTAAGCCGCTCGGCGGCGGCGCGAATGATCTCTGCCACACTCATAGTCATAGCGGGGTCAGGCAACTTGTGCGCCTGACCCCGTACTCAGGCTGTTCTTCAAGAGTTCGGCGTTCTGGAAGGTGATCAGCGGCTCGATGACCGTGTCGAGACTCCCCTCCATGATGTCGCCGAGCCGATAGAGGGTGAGTCCGATACGGTGATCGGTACAGCGGTTCTGCGGAAAGTTGTAGGTGCGTATCTTCTCGCTACGGTCGCCCGAGCCGACGAGCGTCTTGCGCTGGGCCGCCGTTTCGCGGTCGCGCTTCTCGATCTCCGCCTGCAGAAGTTTCGACCGCAGGTGCGCCATCGCCCGGATACGGTTCTGTATCTGCGAACGTTCTTCCTGCATGGTCACGACGATGCCGGTCGGCAGATGGGTGATGCGGATGGCCGAATCGGTCTTGTTGATGTGCTGTCCGCCTGCCCCGCTGGCGCGGTAGGTATCTATCTTGAGATCTTTCTCCTCGATGGGGATATCGTCTATCTCGTCGGCCTCGGGAAGGACCGCCACGGTGATGGCCGAGGTATGGACCCGTCCCTGCGCCTCGGTGACCGGCACCCGCTGGACACGGTGAACGCCCCCTTCGTACTTGAGGCGGCCGTAAACCCCCGTTCCCTTCACCTCGGCGACGATCTCTTTCATGCCGCCTCCCTCCTGCCCGCTCGAGGAGAGCACTTCGACCTTCCACCCTTTCAAATCGGCATAACGGCTGTACATCCGGAATATCTCTCCCGCGAAGAGCGCCGCCTCGTCGCCGCCGGTGCCGGCCCGTATCTCGAGGATGGCATTCTTGTCGTCCATCGGATCGCGCGGCAACAGAAGGACGCGCAGTTCCTCCTCCAGCTCGCCGTAGCGCGCTTCGAAGGCCGGCAACTCCTCCTTGATGAGGGCAAGCATCTCGGGGTCCTTTTCGATCTTGAGCAGTTCCTTATGCCCCGCGATATCGGCGGCGACCCGCTTCCAATCGAGAAACCTGACCGCTATCTCCTTGAGGTGGGCATACTCCTGCGACAGCTTCTTGAAGCGTTTGAGATCGCTCACCACCGTCGGATCCGACAGTTGCCGTTCGAGATCCTGATATTTGTTATAGAGCTCTTCGAGTTTATCCCTTATATCGAGCACGGCGCCCCCTCCGTCGGCGGTTGCGGGGTGAGCGTGCCGCTCATCTTTTCACGGAAGTCGGCGAAATCGCGGTAGTGCTCCTCAACCCCTTCGGGCGGCAACACCGCCTTCTTCTCCTGTAGATCGAGCGCCCGGGCGAGCGACACCAGACCGATCTCCAGCACATCGGGATCGGGCTCGGTCGTCGTGATGCGCTGATACCACAGACCGGGGGCGATCATCACGGCGAGAATCTTGTTGCGCGGAAAACGCGACACCAGTTTTTGCAGTTCGTAACTGATACCGCCGATGGGGAATATGAGCGCCATCTTGATGACGATGTAGACAAGGTTGTCCAGCAGTTTGCTCCCGGTGAGCGGCGGCACGAAGGCGAAGACAACGGTGAATATCAGTATCGATATGAGGATGACCGTTATCATAAAACTGGTGCCGCAGCGCGGATGGGCCTTCGGCTTTTTGCGGGCGTTCTCGGGGATGAGCTCCTCACCCGCCTCCCACGTCGTTATCGCCTTATGTTCGGCGCCGTGGTAGGAAAAAAGCCGTTTCACCTCGGCCATCTTCGAGATGCTCCAGAGGTAGAGCGTGAAGATGATCACCTTCACCACCCCGTCGAGGAAATGGAAGAACATCGAATTTATCGAGGTCTCGCCGCGTATCCCTTTTTCAAGGAAATAGGCGGCGCCGTGCGGAATGGCGACGAACAAAAGCATCGCGAGGGCGAAGGCGGCCATGATGGTGAGGATGGTCCCGGTCTTGGTCAGTTTCTCCTGTTCCTTCCCCTCTTCGACCGATTCGTTGGCCGACCACGTGATCGCCTGCATGCCGTTGTACATCGCCTCGTACAGAACGAACATGCCGCGCAGGAACGGCTTCTTGACGATACCGGGAAAGAGGTTCTCCCAACGACGACTGCGGACCTTGATGGAACCGTCGGGCTTGCGGACCGCGATGACGAAATAGTCGGGGGTCCGCATCATCACCCCTTCGATAACGGCCTGACCGCCGGCGTTGAGTATGCGCTTTTCATTCATAAAAAGGCTCCGATGAATTTATAGAGGAAACTATCTAACGGGCAAAGAGCGGGAAAGAAAGTGCCGTGAGGTGATGGAAGGACACGAGAAGACTACTTCTTGCCGGTATAGGCGGCCTGTTTGTACTTCTGTTTGAACTTCTCGATGCGGCCGGCGGTGTCGACGATCTTCTGTTTCCCGCTGTAGAACGGGTGACAGGCCGAGCATATTTCGATCGAGTAGTCGGTGTCCTTGGTGGACATCGTCTGAAACTTATTCCCGCAGGTGCAGGAAATGGTGATCAACTTCAATTTCGGGTGGATCCCTTTCTTCGCCATCGTGTTCTCCTTCTTTCCACAAAACAAGAAACGCGTCTGGATAGTAGCCACGTCGGACAAAAAAGCAAGAAGTTTTTTTCACTTCTGAAGCGCATCATACCACGCGGCGACGTCGGCGGCATACTTATCGGGCTGGCTGACGGTCACCGAATGACCCGCCTTCTCATAGCGCGGCCAGACCACGGTGCGCCGGGTTCCCTCCGCCACGCCATCGAACGAATCGGCGGCGTAGGTAACGGTAAATGCGTCATCGGCGACCGCCACATCGGTCACCTGCGGGAACATCCGGGCCGCCGCCGGTATAGCGGGAGAGAAGATGACCAGATCGAAGGCCGCCTGCGTGATGAAGGTATCGACGGTCAGCAGATTCTCTAGGAACAGTTCGCCGAAAAGATCGTTGAACGGGTGAATGGTATGCCGGTAAAATGCCTCGGTCACCTTGTCGTTGAGGCTGATATAATACGCATCGTAATCATCCAGCACGCCGAACAGTTCGCGGAACTCCTCCTCGGGATCATCGGGATTGGCGGCGTATTGAAGGCGCATCATACGCAACTGCATCTCCATAAGATGCACTCGTTCGTGTAGGGGCGTTCCCACCGGGACGCCCTGTACTTCGGTATTCAGCATCCCGTTCACCGGCGAGGCGAGTTTGTACGCGTTCTCTCGCTCCGCCGCATACATCTGTTCTATGAAAAGCGGATCGTGGCCGAGAAGATCGGCATAGTTGAGACGAGTAAGCAGTTCGGGCACCACCGGGGTCATCAGATCGTTCATCCACCCGCTCTGTTCATCGTACTTGTAGAGATCGCGGCCGAGATTGTCAATGAACATGATGGCATTATAGTATTTGTCGCACTGGGCGTCGTTCGGGTCGCACGGCGTGAAGGTCGCCCCTTCTTCGGCCGCTATCTGATAAACGACCGAACCGGGCTCTTCCAATAGCTCACCCGATACGGTGTTCTGCGGCTCACCGAACAAAAGCGGCTGAATGAGCGCGGTGTAGCCGAACTGTGCGGCTCTTTTTTCAACGGTCATCGTCTCACCCGGGAACACCGCCGCATAGTGGGCCGCTATTTCGTCGGCAAGCGCCGTATCGGTATAATAACCGGTGTTCGCGGCATAACGATCGGGATGGAGCAGGAGATTCTGCATCGCGATGGTGCGGGTGCCGCCGTAGGATTCCCCCGCAAAGATGACCGGATTGGCCTGTATCTCCGGGTGGGCGGCAAGAAATCTCAATAGGACACGGACGAAATCGGCGCCGTCGAGGAACGGGTTGAAGTTGCGCGTGGTGTACCCCGGCTTGTCGCCCGTGATGCTGTAGGAAAATCCGGTGTTCCGGGCATCGATGTAGAGGATATTGGCGAAACTGCTCCAGCGGTGCGGATTCTCGCCGACGACATCCCCGCCGTTGAAGACCGGGTCCATACTTTTGCGGCCGGTGTTGAAGGCGAGCAGCAGGCCCGACGCCGAACCGGGGCCGCCGTTGAAGAATATCGCGAGCGGTTTTTCCTCCATCTTCTCGTCGGCCGGCTGGAACGAATACCACAGCCGCGCCTCGTCGCTCGTGTATCTTGATCCGGTGGTGCCGGTCTGGGTCCGCAGGTAGTAGGTCACCGGCTCGATGGTGACAAAACCGGTCTGGCCGTGATAGTCGGTCGCGAGCGCATCGGCATCGGGCGCGAATTCGGCTTCGGGGATATCGCCCTCGTCGCTCAACAGTTCATCGCCCGCAAGGGTATCCTCATCGCCCCACAGCATATCACCGTCGGATGGCGCATCGGCATCGACCGTTTTGTTACCGGTCTCACTGCACGCTGCCACGCCGAGGAACAAGAACAGGGAAAGAAGCGCGAACACATACCGTCGCATCATCATGACACCTCCGTATCGGTAACACACCCGCAGGATAAGCAATCGGGTCGCCAAGGATATTGATCAAATGTATTCGGCGGGTTAATGCGACGGCGGAACCGAAAAGAAATGGCGGATGTCGTTCTTGAAACGCTCCTCGGCCCGCAGAAGCGACGGCAGCGTCGCCGGGAGCGGTTCCTCGTCCAGCGTAGTGATCGCATAGGGGGTGAAGGTATTCTCGACGCCGATACTCTTCTCCCCTTTTCGCAGACTGAGGATGCCGTCGGCGGTGATGAGCGCGAGATTGTCGTTCACATACGGGAATCCATAGCTCGACACGACCAGATAGCGGTCCGGCGACGGCGGACCAATGAGGGAGACCCCGTCGAAGAACAGCGACGGATCGAAGGCATCCCCCGGCCGCAGATAGTCTATGATCGTCGGGAAGACATCGACATGCGAAGAAAGCGAAGTTGTCGGTTCGGCGCCCGGCAGATACAGCAGGAACGGCGTCCTGATGCGCGCATTGATCAGTTTCGCCTTGGCATGGCCGAGCGAACCGTTATCCCAGAACTCTTCGCCGTGATCGCCGGCGAAGGAAAAGGCGAGCGTCCCGGCCGCGATCTCGGGACCGAATATCGTCGTCAAGCCGCCGAAGAGGCTGTCGACGAACAGCGCGCTGTTGCGGTAACGATTCACCAGCTCATCCTTCCTCTGCGCCAGCTTGCCGGCCCCCATGAAGTGATTGTAATCGGCCGGCAGCACCGGCGTATATTTCTCGAACTCGGGGGGGAACATATAGTTGTGATGGGTCGCGTTGATGAACACGAACAGGAAGAACGGCTTCCCGGCGGGATGCCGCGTACGGATGAGTTCTTCTATCCACGCCTGCATCCGCCGCTCGTTGTCGGGGCCATCGGGGCCGAGAAACTCCTCGTAGGCGTCGAATCCGTTGAGTATCGGCGTCAAGTGTTTGGAATAAAAACGGAGCATCGATGCCGAGGCGCCGTATATCGCATACCCGTTCTTGCGCAACAACTCGATGGGATAGAACGGAAGTCGCCGGTCGTTCAGATAATCCATGTTATAGGAATGAAGCCCCGAAAGATAGGAGAAGTTGGCGCACGAGGTCGAATGGCAGGAGGAGTAGTGACGCCCCGTCGTGTCAATGCCGTGGTCGCGGGCGAACTGCATAATGTGCGGGGAAAGTTCGTCGTTCATCACATCGGCGCGGTAGGATTCCACCATGACCATGAGGACATTCTTCCGGTTCTCGAGGAGCGGGAACCGCCCCGTAGCCAGCGGATAGGAGAAGGGCAGCGAGGCCGAACGGTAAAAGTAGTGGAATTCGGCATTGTAGAACGGCAGGACATCCTCAAGCCCGGCATTGTTGAGAAAGAACGGGGTGAGATGCGTCAGCGAAACACCGATGGCGGCGACCGCCATAAGCCACAGCAGAACGATCGCCCCGGCCGCCCAGCGCAAGAGACGCGCCACACCTTCCCGAAGACGCGGCAGATGATCGAAGAGGAACCGGCAGACCACTATGTTCGCCGCGAGTATGAAGGTGAAGAGGGCGACGATAGAGGCGATCGTCCCGGCATCAAGACGTATGTCGTTCTGCATCCGCGCCGAGTTGAACAACGCATCAAGGATGAATCCGCTGTAGATATGGACCCCGATGACCTTGTAGGTGACCACGTCTATGATGCAGATAAGATAGAAAAGCTCCAACCAGATGATGGCGCCGGCCACCGTTACAAAAAAGGTCGCCCGCTCATGCAGACGCAACAGCGCCGCCGCAAGCAGTGAAACGAACGAGAGTATGAGCGGCACCAACGCGATAAGGGCGCAGAGCGCGAAGATATAGAGCGCCGATATCGCCATATCGACGGCGACGCTCTCCCCCTTGGCCAGCACGAGCAGCTGTTTCAGGTTGATCATATAGAAAAGGAAAAGAGCGAACCCATTGAGCGCAAGAAGCCAGAACAGCGGTGCGAACCGATCACGCAGAATAATGAGGCGACCCGCGAGTGAAGGAGTCTTCGTTTCCATGACCCCCTTCTTAACAAATTCCCGCGTAAATAGCAAACCGCCGAGGCCGCGGGGCGAGGCCGCTCCCGTTGAGAAGGTGCGGCAATCGTACCGGCATTAACTATACAAGAAACGCCCTGACCCCCCTGACTGCGCTATCCTTGACTTCGCCGCGTCTTGATTATAAGGTATTCTGTTAACATGTCCGGATGGTTAGCCCATGAGCGAAAGCGGCACTCCCCATTTCAAGTCCATAAAGCTTTATAACAATCTGAAATCAGAGGTCGATCGCCTTATCGATGCCCTCCTGACGCCGATGAACCGCGAACCGGAGGAGGACATCAACTTCCCGTTCGACATGTACATCGAGAACGACGAGGTGGTCATCGAGGTCGAGATGCCGGGGCTCGAAAAAGAGCAGGTGCATATTGAAGGGATCGATAAGTTCCTTGAGATAAGCGGTGAAAAAGATACCGTCAAACGGAAATACAAGTGCTGCATCGGCCTTGAGCGGACCAACGGGAAATTCAAGAAACTCATCTACATCGAACGCTCGGTCAATATGCAGGCGGCCGCCGCACAGCTGGAAGACGGCGTTCTGACAATCCGTCTGCCGCTGGTCGAAGAGAAGCGCGGCAAGAAGAACATCAACATCGGCTGAGGACACTCATATGGAACAAGGAACTCCCCCCATCCGCCCCGATCAGATAAAGATACCGCCCAAACTGCCGGTGCTGGCGCTCAAGGATTCGGTTCTCTTTCCCTTCATGATCATGCCGGTCTTTGTGAGCCGCGATTTCTCGATAGCGAGCGTCAATCAGGCGATATCGTCCGAGCGGTTGCTGTTCGTCACGGCACAGCGCAAGGTCGAAGAGGAGGCGCTGTCGCTCGAAACGGTGTACGAGGTGGGCTGTGTCGCCTCGATCCTGAAGATGCAGAAACTCTTCGACGGCCGCATCAAACTGCTCATTCAGGGCGTTCAGAAGGCGGAGATACAGGAGATCACGAAGGATGACGCCGAGAACTGCTACTACGCCCTCATCGACCCGATCACCGAGATCCAGTCGCCCGAGGCGACGGTCCGCATCGAGGCGCTGGTCAAGAATGTGCGCGACGGACTCGACAAGCTCACCAATCTCGGCGACAAGAACTTCCCGCCCGACATCGTCGCGATACTCAACAGCATCACCGACCCGGCGCGGCTGGCCGAACTGGTGGTGAGCCATCTGTCGAATTCCATCGAGATATCGCAACGGGTGCTCGAGGAGAACGATGTCCTGAGCAAACTCGCCATCGTCAACGAGTTCATCGAGAAGGAACTGTCGCTCCTCGAGATACAGAACGACATTCGCAACAAGGCCAAGGAGCGGATGGGCAAGGCGCAGAAGGAGTATTTCCTCAAGGAGCAGATGAAGCAGATCCAGAAGGAACTAGGGACCGACGACCCCTACAACTACGAACTCGAGGAATACGCGCAGAAGATAAAGAACAAGAATTTCCCCGATAATGTCCGCACCGAGGCGGAAAAACAGCTTACGCGGCTCCGCAGTATGAACCCGGCGGCCAGCGAGGTGGGCGTCATCAAGACCTATCTCGACACCCTGATCGAATTGCCGTGGGACGACCGCTCCGAGGACAACAAGAACCTCAACAAGGCGCAGGAGGTGCTCGAAGAGGATCACTACGGCCTTGAGGATATCAAAGAACGGATCCTCGAATTTCTTGCGGTGCGGCAGGTGAAGGGGAACACCAAATCGCCCATCCTCTGCTTCATCGGCCCGCCCGGCGTCGGCAAGACCTCGCTCGGGAAGTCGATAGCCCGGGCGCTCGGCCGAAAATTCTACCGGATGAGTCTCGGCGGCATGCATGACGAGGCCGAAATACGCGGCCATCGGCGCACCTATGTCGGCGCGATGCCGGGCAAGATACTCGAAGGTATCAAGAACTGCGGCACCGTCAACCCGGTCTTCATGCTCGACGAGATCGACAAGGTCGGCAAGGACTGGCGCGGAGACCCGTCGTCGGCCCTTCTCGAGGTGCTCGACCCGGAACAGAACTTCTCCTTCACCGACAACTACCTCGGCCTTCCCTACAATCTAAGCGAGGTCTTCTTCATCGCCACCGCCAACTGGGAAGAGACCATCCCGGCGCCGCTCAAGGACCGCATGGAGACGATCACGCTGTCGGGCTACACCGATCCAGAAAAGATACAGATAGCGCACCGCTACCTCATCCCGCGCCAGCTCGAGAACAACGGCCTCACGGCCGACGAGCTCAAGTTCTCCGACGAATCGATCCTCTTCATCATCCGCCGCTATACCCGCGAGGCGGGGGTCCGCGAATTGGAGCGCAAGATCGGCAGTATCTGCCGCAAAAGCATCACCCTCAAGACCGCCGGCAAGAAGATGACCAAAAAGGTCTCCCCCGAACTCATCGAGAAATATCTCAAACTCCCCCCCTTCTCGGAAGAGGAATTCGTAAAGGAAGAACGCGTCGGCGTGGTCACCGGCCTTGCGTGGACCATGCATGGCGGCACGACGCTCAAGATCGAGGTCAACGGCATGGAGGGATCCGGCCAGCTTATCCTCACCGGACACCTCGGCGATGTGATGAAGGAATCGGCCCGCATCGCGCTGTCCTACATCAAAAGCAATCGCGCCGAATTTGGCCTCCCCAAGAACTTCTCGCTCGAAAAGCAGGATATCCACATCCACTTCCCGGCGGGTGCGGTGCCCAAAGACGGCCCCTCGGCCGGCATCACGATAACGACGGCGCTCCTGTCGCTTTTCCTCAAAAAGACGGTCAACCCGGCCGTCGGCATGACGGGCGAGATAAGCCTGACCGGCAAGGTGCTTCCCATCGGCGGACTCAAGGAGAAAATGCTCGCCGCCAAGCGCAACGGACTCACTGCGGTCATCGTGCCGCAGGAGAACAAACCGCTCTACGACAGCATCCCCGCCGAGATACGCGACGGCATCGGGGTCTCGTTCGTCTCCGATTACCGCGAGGTCTTCAAAAAACTCTTCAAGCGCTAACCTATGCTCGACAATCGCGAGTGGGCCATCATCCGAGAACTGATGCCGCTTGACGACCCGTCGCATACCTTCATCGGCGACGACTGCGCCGTGTGGCGCGACCAAAAACTGCTCGTCACCACCGACCACATGGCCGAAGGGGTCCACTTCGATCTCTCCTTCATGCCGCCCGACGCCGTCGGCTGGCGGCTCATGGCGGCCAACGCGAGCGACATCATCGCGATGGGATCGCGACCGACCCATTTCACCCTGAACCTCGCCCTTCCCGCCGACCGGCAGGAGGCGGCGCGCGGCATCATCGCCGGCATCGTCCGGTTCGCGAAAGCGCACGGCATCGTCTGCATCGGCGGCGATACGACCGGCGGCGAGGCCTTCTTCATCGGCGCGACGATGTTCGGGCCGCTCCCCGAACGGCCGCTCCTCCGCTCCGGCGCCCGTCCCGGCGACCGGATATTCCTCGCCGGGGAACCGGGGCTCTCGAAGGCGGGACTGCTACGCCTACAGCGCGGCATGAACGATGACAATGCGGCGACGCGGCGGTTCCTCTATCCCGACCCATTAGGTCAGATACCACTCCTCGGAGCGCCGAGCGCCGCGATAGATCTGAGCGATTCGCTCGTATCGGAGCTCACCCTGCTTGCCAATGCGAGCGGCGTCTCGATGGAACTAGCGACCGAACGGATACCGGTCCACCCGCTGGTAGCTCAGACGGCCCGCGAACTGAACCTGCCGCTTACCGACCTGCTGCTCACCAGCGGGGAGGAGTTCTTTCTGATAGTCACCGCCCCCGGCGCGATGCCGGGATGGCATGAGATAGGTCTGGTCACTGAACGGAGAACCGATGCGCTTACGATCCGCGACAACGGCGTGCCTCTTAACCCTGCTCGCCTCCCTGTGTGGGACCATTTCGGCCGCTGAGCCGTTCTGCGGCTACAAGGAGAAGGCGACCGTCTCCGTGAAGAGGACCGATGGAAGTTCTCTTTCGTTCCGCGTCGGCATCGCCGACACCACCCCACTCCACCGCAAGGGACTCATGGAGTGCCCAACCCTCCCCAACAGCCGGGGGCTTCTTTTCATTTTCAGCGATCTGCAGGAACGCTCTTTCTGGATGCACCACACGAAGATGCCGCTCGCGATCGTCTATATCGGCGACGATATGAAGGTCGTTTCGGTGCAACGGGGCGAACCGGACTCCGAACGTTCACTGCCGAGCAAAAGGCCGGCGCGTTATGTTCTGGAGGTGAACTGGTTGGAAGGTTCGGGCATTAAACCCGGAGAACTCGTGAAAATATCGTTCGACTAGGCGCTCTTCTCGAGTTTTTCAAGCGTCTCGGAAAGTTTCAGATATCCGGTAAGCCCGACGAAGGTCTCGACCGGCTTCCCTTTGTTGAAAAAGACCAGCGTCGGCACCGCACGCACCTTGAGTGGCACGAGTATCTTGCCTTGCTTATCCTGCTCGGTGTTGAAAGCCCCCACTCGTATCCGTCCCTGATAATCGGTGGCGAATTTGGTGACCGTCTTGGCCATCTGGCGGCACGGCATGCAGGTGTTCGAATAAAAATCGACCAGTACCGGGACCGGTGAGTTCTGTATCGACGCATTGAAATTATCCGGATTCAATTCAACCGGCATAATATGGCGTTTCGGCTTGAGAGCATCCCAAATGGCAGCGAAAAAACTCATCTTTTCCTCCTCAGATCGGAGCGGTCGGGGTCAGGTGCACAAGTTGCCTGACCCCAACCGGACCCCGCGTCAAAGTATTAGTGCGCAGCCCGCTTCAGCAGGCGCCGGCGGCGCCAGCGAAGCATCGGCATCGGTCACTGTATTCATATTCTCCACGAAGTCAATCTCCGGCTCCAGCGGCGCGATCGGCTCCTCCTCCACCGGCGGCGCACCGTCACAGCCGTCGGCACAGGCCGCAGTAACGGCGGCAAGCGCATTGATGCGGCCATGTCCGTAACGAAGGCTGAATCCGTTCTCATCGTACTGGGCATCGCGGGGGCTCACCTTATCGGCGGTACCCGTCAGTATCTCATAGACCTCTTCACGGGCAAGGTCGGGATCGGCGGCAAGAAGCAGCCCCACGATCCCGGCGGCAAGCGGCGTTGCGCTTGAGGTGCCGCAGAAACCGGGGGTATAGTCTCCAACCGCATATCCGTCGAAGCCGGTATTATCGGTGGTCCAGATACCGTCGCGTATCTTTTCCATATCGAATGGATCGTCGTAATCCTCCAAATCAACGTCACAGCTCGGAGAAACGAGATCCAAGTCACGCCCCCAGTCGCTGTACATCGTTTTCACGCCGCTCGCATTCACCGCACCGACCGCCATAACCCACGGACTGGCCGCAAAGCCGTCAAGCGTCTTCGGGTCGGAGATGTCCTCGTTGCCATTCCCGGCGGCGAAGAGGATCACCACCCCCTTGCCATTGCGCTCCTTGGTCGCCGCATACTCAAATATCTCTTTAAGCGGCGCGCTTATGTCGAAAGGACCGCCATGATCGGTAGGCCCCCAGCTGTTCGAGATGATGTCGACACCTCGATCCAAGAGATAATTGAAGGCATCGATCTCGGTCGTACCATTGACGATGTCGGAACTCACTCGCACCGGCACGACGAGGCATCCGGGACAAGCGCCGGCGACACCAATGCCATTATTCCAGCGCGCCGCGAGCACTCCGGTCACCGCAGTCCCGTGGAGGTCATCCGCGCCTATCATCGGCACCGCATCGCCCTCGAATAGATCGATCCCCTGCAGGAACGCTCCTGCAAGATCTCGGTGCGCCAGATCGAATCCGTCATCAATGATCCCCACCTTCACGCCACGACCCGGTTCCAGTCCCCGGCCGATGAGATACTCCCATGCCGTTGCGACCTTCGCATCTTCTCCCACGATACCGGTCTGCCCGACATTGTCGAGATGCCACTGATTGGGAAAAAGCGGATCGTCAGGTTGATAGCCTTTCCACTGAACGGGCCGATAGAGGTCGGGTTCGGCCCAAACCACTTGCGGGTGGTCGGTGATCCGGTAGAGAAGTCCCAGCGAAGGCATCGGATTCTGCACGAAATAGGCATTGTGCGTCCGGGGAATGGGCGCAAGAACTTTCCCCCCTACACTCTCGATCACCCTGCGGATATCAGTCTCTTCCATTTCTTTGTCAAAGGAAACGAAAAGCCGGTCGCCGAGATAAAGGTCGTAACGCATCCCCTCCAAGCGAAGCGACGGCAGATACCGGCCGTTAGGAAGAGAGCGTCCCTCGCCGGTGAAGGCTCCGTGTATCCACCGACCATCGCGTACAAAGATCTCTTCCCCGAGCAATATCGAGTGAAAAAATAGCATGGAAAAAAGAAAAGAGGTCAGAGCAATAAAAAAGGGGGACTTTGCAGTCCCCCTTTTCGGAACGTTCATACCGTTACCAAAGATCAGTAGTGGCTCGCGAAGAAGGCCGCATCACCCAAGTGATCGGTGATGAAGGTATTCATCTGATCGATGGTGGTCTCCATGACGCCGACGAAATAATCGGCATTGTTGGCCGACCAGTCGCCCGATGCTCTCGCCGAGTCGGAAAGGACCTTGTGGTGATAGACCAAGCGATACGAGGGAGAGAAGCGCATATACTTCTCGCGCAGGTATTCCTGAGCCGCTGCCACATCGGCGAAAGTATGGCTATAATCGGTATTGATCTGGGCAAGGGCCGCCGCGGGGGCCATGCCGTCCTTGATATGCATACGCCACGCATCGACCATCTGCATATCGTTCGCATCCATGAAATCGGTCGGCATCTTCGCACGGTAGTAGTAAAGGCTATCCTTCGCGATCGATTCCACCTCGTCGATACCTTCCGGCCGCATGGTGGTTTCAGCGGCGGCATACTTGAGGGTGGCGAACTTCAGCATGACCGAGGTGTCGGCGGAGGTATTCATGATGTTGCCGATGCCCCAGTAGAGCGGCCACATCTTGTCGAAGTATATCCAGCCGGCGTGGATCGGATTATAGACCGTTCCCGGATCATTCCATGCGCCCACGGAACAGAGATTTCTGATCTTGCCGTACTTCTGCATATTCGGGGTCTCGGGAAGACCGGTATACGGCATCGGCGCCCAACCATACATGGTGGTCAGAACATCGATCGGGAACTCGGCCCGGACAACCTCGTTGGTGCCCGCTTTGATGCAGTAAGGAGAATAGGTCATGAGGGCATTCTCGTTGGCCACATCGCCAAGGACCGCCAGAATGAGCTTGTCGATGCCGGGAGCCATCTGACCAAGACCGTTTGCCATGCTCTCACGCTGATACTTGCCCGAAAGCCAGCCTTGGTTCGAAAGGGTGAAGAAGGCGACCATTTTCTCTTCGGAATACCCTCTCCAGATAACATTCTCGTAGTAGGTGGTCGGATCGTCCTGTATGTCGTAATGATCGCGGTGATACCGGCCGATATTGGGCTTGATGTTCGCGAAGGCAACATCGCCCTCGACATGATCGCGGATGTAGTTGTCCTTGTTCCACACACCGGTCTGACCGGGTTCCAGCTTATCGGTGGTATTGAGGGTATCGGTCGAGGGGGTCTCGGCATGCCAATCGGCATCGGGGCGATAGATGATGTCGAAGACAAGATAGTTGATACCTTCGTAAGATGCAAGGAGATAATCGCCCATGCTGAAGGGTTTGACCGTCCGCAACTCACCGGAGAAGTCGTCGATGAACCATTCTTTGCCCTGCAACGCCATGGAGTAATCGACACAGTTGACATCGTACCCCTTCGCTTTCTTGGTCCCTTTGTAATCAAGCGGAATGGTCGACGGGTTACAGGTGGTGCTACCGTCGGCATTCGGCGAAGGCAGGTAACCGAACCAGCCCGACTGGAAGAAGTTGTAGTTGAGGTCGAGCATGTAGTGGACGAACTTATACTTGGTCAGGAGGGTGTCGAGTATCATCTTCCGGCTCTTGCGGCCGCGGAATTCACGGAACTTCGGATTGCCGCGTTTGAAGTAACGAAGGAAGTAGTACATATCGTCCTGATCGGCCATACCGCGGATCGAATCGACACCGGTATACCCGTAGTCGAATATCTTGTTGCCCGGCTCATCAGTCTGCTTCTCGTCGGAGAAGAAGAGATATTTGTGCATCGAACCGTCATTGACCAGATAATCGGCGCCGGCCTTGATATAGTAACCATTGGCATCCTGCATGGGAGCTCCCATGGCGCCCTTTACAGTCGCCGGAACGACGCGGGTCACGTACTTGAGCAGATCGGTATCGAAGTAGGTGATCATCTCTTTCGGGTCAGGATTCGGCTTCAGTTTTCCGGTGGTCTCATCAACATACGAGCGGTTGATAAGAACCGGGTAGGGATAACGCGGATCGCGGATGGGGTTGCTCGCATCCATCTTGAAGAAGCCGTCGCTGTCGACATCATACTGTTCGACCGTGCGACCGTAGACGAACTTGAGGGCCGCATCATCGTATTTGCCAAGTCCCATCGCGTGGATATAGGCCTCACGCTGATAATCCATGACCGACGAGTAGGTGTAGTAGTTCATCTTCGCTTCGAAGTTGCGACGCTCATAATAGATCTGCTTGCCGATCATATTCTCCGGCATGCCCTGATCAATGAGGTCATTATACTTCGTTTCCACCATTTCCATCATCGACGGGTAGTTTTCCTTGGCGAAGAAACCATCGCGGTAGTTAGCCTGATCCATCGAACCAATGAAGTTGTGACGGAGGCCGACACTGTGGCCCATTTCGTGCTGAGCGACACCCTTATAAAGAAGGAGTTCAAGCTCGTCGAACATAGCCGCAAGAAGCGTCTGCACGTACTCCGGCTTGCTGGAAGTGATCCCCTGCTTCTTCAGTTCAGCCTGTTTTTTCTTGATGAACTGAACGACGGCGCCGTCAAGGAAATCTTCGTTCATGAAGAAGTCAAGTTTCATCCCTTCCTGATATTTGATCATTTCGGCATTCAATGCCTCGGGGTTGTACCACGGCGACATCATTTCCGACATCTGATCGGAATAATTGCCGTCGGTCCACGGGAACATCGAGGTGCGGATGGAATACGGCACCATCTCTTTTTCCCATTTGGAACCACGAATGGTGTTGTAATCGAAACGCTTCTGGGGCTTGTTTTTCTCGATGAGTTCCTCTAGCGTGATAGGCACCGGCTTGTTCAGTGATTTTTGCTCGGCGCCGACATAGGCAAGACGCGGCTCAGGATCGTTGTCGAATGCCATCTGAGGACGTTTCGAGTACTCATCCGGAGCCATGAGATCTTCCCAGTCCCACGCCGCCGGGTCTTCCTGATCGATCAACATGCGAGTAAGTTCAAGACCACGACTGGTAACCCATTCGAGAACCGAACCGGCGATGTTGGAGCCGGCCGCGAAAGACTGACCGGTCTCGGGGTTGACGTTCCACTGAGAAACGCCGAGGATGCCGTAATCGGTCGGCTGATCGACCCAGTTGAACATGGCAACGGTGAGGTCGCCGTTCACAAAACGGTGCCGGAGTTTCGGCAGGCCCATCCCGTTGTCGTATATCTTGCAGGTGCGCTCTTCGGTGATCTCACAGGCAGCCTTGACCTGCTGATACCCGGACGGGCACACATCGCCTTCGTTCAGGACCAAACAATCGTAGCGGTCGCCCTTCCATTCTTTCTTGTATTCGTTCTTGTAGAGATCGGTCATCTGCTGTTCGTTGGTCAGGCAGTTGTCAAAGAAAACCAACTTGCCCGCATTCTCCTGAGCCGCAACGGCATCGGCATTCGGCACGCAGATGAATATCGCGTTCTCATTGTTCTCCGAATAGAACCCGGCATAATTCTCATGCGAACCCAGATGTCTACCGTCACGCTCAGGCACATAGGCCATGACCGGGTTCTTCACGAAAGCGACTATCTCGTTGGGATATTTGTCTTCTATGAAGGTTCCGTCCCATTTCTGCACAAACGCGGCATCGCTGTCGATAAAGCATTTGTCTTCCCAGTTGGCGGGGGGGTTCAGATACCATTCCTCATCGCGGACCGTCACCTTTTTACCACCGAAAGTGACCGTTTTGAAGAAATCGTTCTTGTAATTCGCCAGATACCATTTGTCGAATTCGCCGGTATTGCTGTCGGGATTCATGGCGGCGAAACGGGCGGCAAGGAAGGCACGGTTATAATCCTTGGCCATCGCGCAGTTGACCGGCAGCATCCGAAGCGGGGTCTCGGCCGATGAGGTGAATACTACCTTTTGCTGATACTTGATCTGCGCAAGGCAAGTGTTGTAGGCAGCGGCGGTACCCTGTCCTTTGGCACAGGTGAAGTTCCACTCTTTCGCCGTTCCGGCGGTGTCACCCGCCTTGGCCCACGCGATGTTGAAGTAGTTGGCCAGCACATGGTAATCCTTGTCTTTCACACCGGTGACCGGGTCATAGCCACGGAAGTTGTTGGTGAAGAAACCAAAGCGGCGGAACAGTTCATCCTGATATTCCAGAGGACGGAAACCGCTGTCCTTCGCGCCCTTCTTCCACGACCATTCGCTCGTGGCTGGATCATAGGTGCGGCGACCGACCACATCACGGTTGACCTTGATGAAGGTATGCTTGTAGGTGATGTTCATCGGCTCGCTGTTGATGAAGTTCTCGATATCTTCCCACGAATAGATGGAACTCCAATCGTTGATGGGATTGAGGACTTCTTTGGTCTTGAAGGTGAGCCATTCCACTTCTTTATTAAAGGAGGAATCACCCTCTTCTTTCATGACGCTCTGATAGTTCTTGGGGATGATATAGCTGCCATCATGGCTGTAAAATTCAATATCGGTGGCATTGCCCAGACCGTTGCGATAGTAGGGGGCGCCCCACTCCGCTGTAAGCCACAGGTACTTAAGCTCAAAATTACTCTGGGCATTCTTGCCCTGATCGATCATGAAGTAACGGCACTCGTTCCATTTGCAGTCGGTGTTGGGCTGCAGGATCGGCATGTCTTCACCGGTCGTCGGGTTCTCAACCGGCAGGATGTCGAAATGCTGATAGATCGGGAAAGCCAAGACCACCGTCTCGTTCACCGCGACCTGTTCGGCCGTGTCGACGATCTCATTCTTGTCATGAACACTCACGGCATAGAGCCAATCCTTGGTGATCTTCCACTTCAGGATCTTGCCGTCGTTCGATTCGCCGATGAAGGCGAAATCGGCAGTGTAGGGAAGTTCCGTCACCGTCTGGCGGTAAAAGAACTCACCTTCGAACAGTTGCTTGTCAAGCGTAAGTTCGGGGGTCTTGTCGACCGCCTCGCGCTCTGTCGTACACGCCGCGACGACCAGCGCCACGATCAGGGCCGACAGCACCCATGCGATTCTCTTGATGTTCATACTAGGTTCCTCCGGTTAAAAACTATAACTGTAGCCTATGGTCGCCTGAATCTTCGTGAAGCGCGGATTGAACGGGTACATATATAGCGACTTTTCTTGAGAGTCTTTCTCGGCGGCGCTTGAGGTGGCGGCGCTATAGTCGAACCGCGCCATGCGGCCATCCTCGAACTCGGGACCACCGGTCTGGAAGCCAACGCCGAAGATAAAGTTGTCGCCGTCGACGAAGCCCGGCAAGCCGTAACCGATCCCACCGGAGTACATGACCGAATGGACCCACGGCTGATAGGTCGCGGCATCGGCGGTCTGGGTGACGTTATTCCATACGCGCTCGTTCACGTAACCGTACCCGAGCTTGATTGAAAGCCCTTTATAGGCCAGCGACACATTGATCATATTGGCAAATGAATGCTCAACATTGAAATCTTGGAAATCGTTCTGAGAATCGTCCCAAGCACCCGAATACTCGGCAAAAGCTTTGGTATAAGAACCGTTGTAGGCCAAAGTCAACGTGAGCCCTTCGGCCAGTTTGAATGAACGATCGACCGCCACACCGAACGACAACATCGAACGAAGGGTATAGACCTCCCAGAGTGTTTTCGAGGTGAACGGCAATGCCCAGCTGATCGAGGGGGTTATATTGATCTCAGCCTTCGGTATAGTGAACCGACGTGAAAGATCAATGTTAAGCGGCGTACCATCAAAGAGATAATGATTAATGGTATCTTCGTCATATATGCCACCGCCGACATTGCTGGAATCGGGCCGCGCCCATTGCAGGGTATAGGCCAAGCCGACCGAAGCCCCGAGGCTGAGTTCCCACGGCAAAGTCACGCCGCCGGCAAGGTTCAGCACATAACCAAATACGGGACGATCTTTGCTGACATTGTGCGAAAGGATGTTCATCAGAGAAACGTTGTACTTTTTTTCCTCTTTCTTTTCTTCTTCTTTCTTTTCTTCCTCTTGCTTCCCCTCATCTTCCGGTTTTACCTCAGCAACGACCTCCTCGGTCTTAGGCGCTTCAGCGGAGGGAGCAACCGCCGACTGTTCGGGGACAACGGTCGGGATCGGGTCTGCCGCGGGTGCCGGAGCCGGCTCGGCAACTGCCGGAGCAGGTTCGGTAACCGCCGGAGCAACCACCGGTTCAGTAGTAGGAGCTGTTTCTTCTTTCTTTTCAGCCGTCTGTTCGTCGGCCTTTTTTTCCTCTTCCTTCTTGTCGACGGTCGCCGCCTCTTCCTGCGTATCGGCGGGCTGTTCTACCGCCGCCTCGTTTCCACTCTCCTCGGCGCCTGCAACAGGTTCCTGCGCGATGAGGGGAAATGTCGCCAGAAGTGCGATGATCCACAATGCCCTCAGCGGATTCACCACGATGGCCTCCTTCTTGGTGTATGATAAGATGTTCGTTCTACTAATCCGGAACATGAATCCCCGTTTAGGTCTGCACACGCTAGTGTGTCTCCCTCCGTTTGTCAAACTTTTTGCCGCGATCGGCAACCGTTTATGGTCAGCAAGCGAAAAGCCATACTTTTTTCTCTAATTATTTTATATGAGTATGGGCATACAAGTCAGAATGCCGCATCAAGGATGTCAAACTCCTCTTTGCCGGTGTAGGCGAAACGGGTCATGACCGACTTGAGTTCGCGAACATTGCCGGGCCAGTCGTGACCTTCAAGCACCGTAACCGCCTTGCCGGTGAAACGGGTCTCGCGACCAGTCAGCGAAAAGAGCAGATGTTTGGCCAGCGGCATAATATCCTCGCGCCGTTCGCGAAGCGGCGGTATGGCGACGGTCAGGGTCGAGATACGGTAGAAGAGATCTTTGCGGAAACGGCCCGCCGCGATCTCCTTGGCAAGGTCGCGGTTGGTCGCCAGCACCATCATGAGGTCGACCTTTTTCCCGGCGCCGGTCTCGCCGATGCGACGCACCGTCCAGTCCTCAAGGATACGCAGTATCTTTCCCTGCA
Source organism: bacterium (assembly GCA_022709425.1). GTDB lineage: Bacteria > UBP6 > UBA1177 > UBA1177 > JAKLFG01 > CALMRE01. The sequence goes on along the minus strand of JAKLIW010000004.1, from coordinate 24,050 downwards.
GGTTGAGCGGCATCTCGGCGATCTCATCGAGGAACAGCGTCCCGCCGTCGGCCTGCAGGAATGCGCCTGCTCGCTCCTCTGCCCCGGTGAAACTTCCCTTGCAGGTGCCGAATAGTTCGCTTTCGGCCAAGGTCTCGGGTATCGCGGCGGCGTTGTAGGTGACGAATTCTCCCTTCCGGCCGCAGATACCGTGAGCGAATTCGGCGAAGACCTCCTTCCCCACCCCGCTTTCGCCGCTGAACAGGATGATCGGATGACCGCCAAACAGTTCCGGCTTCTGTAACCAGCCTTCGACCTTCTCGAACAGTGCCGCAAGAGAACCCTTGTAGAACGATTCGGCGACCCGTTCGCGCACCACCGTCACGACGACCGGGTGCTTGCCGGCGATGAGGAAGCGGTATTTCCCCTCCTGTAGTTCGCCGTTCTCGACCCGCATACCGTTAACCCATGTGCCGTTCTTTCCCTTGTTCCAGAAGTAGATGCCGGAACTTTTCATGACCAACAGGAGATGCTCCGAACTGACATCGGGCTGCTGCAACGTGATATCGGCCTTCTTGCGGCCGACGAGCACCTCGCGCCCTTCGCGGAACGAAAAGTTCTTGACGACCCCGTCGGACTCGATGAGCAGGCTTTTATAGGCGGTTCGTTCGGTATCGACAACTATCGTCTGTCCCTGATCGGCCCGTCCACCGCCCGCCGAGGGAGCGCCCAGATGGGAAAACTGCGAAAAGGAGAAGGAGAAATCGCGGATCGAGACCACATCACTACCCGAAAAGGGATCGCCCGGTTTCACCTCCTTCCCATTGACGGCGAAACCTTTTGTGGAGGGATAGAGCGCCCAGAAATACTGACGAGTCTTGAAGTCGAATTCTCGGCGAAGCGACAGTTCGTGACCGTGCATATCGGGCGGGAACAGGATGTCGCCCTCTTCGCCGCCAATGACTATCTTCTTCTTGGCGCTGTTGATATAAAAGGAAAAGATGTGTTTATTGTCGCGATACAAAAGCAGATACATGGAACCTCGTCTGTTCTCTCTCGGCGGCATCCTACTGAAGAGCGGCGATGAAAGCAAATTTTCGGGCGAAGGGACGCGGCAATGCTTCAGAGCTTCTTGTCGACCGTCGCGATGACCGCGTCGGCGTCGTGTTCAGCCGCCGCAAGCAGCTTCTTCATCTGCGTCAAGGTATCGCCCTTGAAAGAATCGGTATCGGCGAAGTTCTTGAGGTTGATACGGACATTGAGCGCCGCCGCGTGAGCCGCCGCCTTGACGAGGTGCGCCCCGACGCCGGCATCCGATACGGCATGTTCGTTCCCCTTCTCGGCGACCGCCGCCAGTAATCCGCACAGCGCGCCGCTCCGCTCCAGACACTTGAGCGGCACCAGCGTTCCGTACTTCAGCGCCTCGTACTCCTCGGCCGTCGCCCGTTTCTTCTCCTCATCACTCCCCTCTTTCTCCGCCTTCTTCTTCACGCTCATCGCCGCCATCATCCGGTTGAATGCAAGGGTATCCTCATCGATGAGCATGAGCAGTTCCGCTTTGCGGGTCTGGGCCTCCTTGGCGGTATCGTTCATGAGTGCGTTGTGCTGGGTGTAGCCCTTTTTGCCGTGGGTCAGGTTGGCCACCATCGATGCGAGAGAGGCCGCCATCGCTCCGCAGAGCGCCGCGACACTACCGCCGCCCGGCGCCGGGGCGTCGCTCGCCAGCAGATCGCAGAAACCCGAAACGGTCAGATCGACGAGCCCTTTCTGCTCGCGGATGAGATACTCGATCACCTTCTCCTGCGGCTTGAACGGCGCGACATCGGACAGTCCGAGCGACTGGGCAGCTATCTTGATAAGTTCCTCGTCCGACTGTCCGGCGCACCCGCCTTGTTTCTCAAGGTAGTGGGTCCCCGCCTCAACGAGCGCCTGCTTGGGCACCACACCGACGATCTCACTGCCGGTGACCCGCAGTCCGACATCGCGGGCACGCTCGGAAAGTTCGTCGAAGACCTGATGCATCGAGGTCACTTTATAATTCGTCAGATTGATCGATATCTGCGCCCGCTTGTAATCGTCGACATACCAACCGATCGCCTTGCACGACTTGAACTTGCCGGGCACCATGATCTTCTCGCCCTTCTCGCCCTTGACGAGAGTCCCCTTCGCGTCACGCTTCGGATAGCCCTGTTCGCGGATGAGGAGCGCGAGGTCGTTCGCCTTCTTCTTATCCACGGTGTTGAGATTCACGTTGTAGGCGATGAGGAATTCGCGCGCACTGACCGCCGTCGCCCCCTTGGTCGGCCGGAACACGGCGGGACCGGTGTCGGGTTTCCAATGCGGATCTTTTAGCCGCGCTTCAAGCCCCTCGTATTCGCCTTCGCGCACCTTGGCGAGGTTCTTCCGTTCCGGCGTCGTGGCAGCATACTCGTAGAAATAGACCGGGTAGTCGAGCTCTTCGCCCAGTTTCTTCCCGAGCCGGTGCGCTATCTCGACACATTCCTCCATCGTGACACCGCTGACCGGGATGACCGGGCAGACATCACAGGCGCCAAACCGAGGATGAGCTCCCTTATGTTTGCGCATATCGATGAGCTCATGCGCCTTCTTCACCGCGTTGAATGCTGCTTCAATGACCGGTTCGGGTTCGCCGACCATGGTGACGACGGTTCGGTTGGTGTCCCAACCGGGGTCGACATCGAGCAGTTTTACCCCCTTTACTTTTTTTATTTCGGCCGTTATCTGGTCGATGATCGCACGATCGCGCCCCTCACTGAAATTCGGCACACATTCAACTATACGGTTCATGTTCTGCCTCCATCGGCGTAGTATTGACAAAACAACGGTTGAAGGTATGGGGAGAAATGGCCTATGTCAAGAAATATAGATATCACTCACCTGAAGTGGGTGCTTGGGGCTCATCCGGCGCCTCCATTGGACAACAGTTAGAGCCGGGCAACAACGCCTCGACCAACTGATCGGCGCCTGCGAAAGTGTAGCAATCAACCAAACCGAAATTCTGTCCGGGGTAACACCCCACCAAATGTTCATTCGGGAACACACATGAATTCATTATCGTTTCGTATATGTCCGCGTCTCGCTCATACTTCAGCTGAGCCTCTATGACGGCATCGCCACCGCTTTTTGTCTTTATCTCATCGTCCGTGTCCCACCCCTTGTCAGGATATACCGATCCGCTCATCAACATTTCCCCATACACAGGAACCAACTTGAATTGCAGTTCGTTCGTGCGGACGATATCGCCGCCTCCCTGTTTTTCACCTTCGGCTTGAACGGTCACGAGTATCGGATAGGTCTCCCAGTCAAAGCTGACGCCCAAGGAACTGAATGCACTGAATATCTGGAGAAGATTGTTATGTTGTGCGGCAGTCAGGACATCAACTGTTTTCGTGACTTGTCCGCCATCGTTATCAACAAGAACTTGCGCCGGTATCTCACGACGACCCCATACCGCACGATCGAGCGCAGGCACGCCGGGCAACTCATAGCTCAGTATGATATACTTCATCTTCCAGAGATTCGCCTCTTGAGATTCTATCGGAGCTCCTTCGGCCCCCTGCCCGGCCGCAGCCGATGTCCCCATCTGGTTGGTGATACGGAACCCTAGAGTGTAATCGGCAGAAAAATAGATATCGATGACACCCGTATCGTAGTATATTGCCGAGTCGGGCGTGATCATGCAGTCGCTTTCCGGCAACGGAGGAATGAAACTATCGAGGAAAACGGACTGTTCGCTGTTGGCGCATCCCCCAACCAACAACGCGACCATAATAACCCCGAAGAACGCGCTTTTCATGGCGGTATCTCCTTTTCTTCTTATCATGGTTATTCCTCCTCCGATTTGAGTAAGGGCATGGAGGACTTCACCTTGTTCATGATCCGCGGGGTAATAAAGATGAGGAGTTCGGAACGCTCTACCCGCTCATCGACCTGTTTAAAAAGCCAACCGAGGATCGGGATGTCGCCCAGCAAGGGAACCTTTCTGACCGTTTTACTGACCTTGTTGGTGTAAACACCGCCGATAACGACCGTGTCGCCACTCCGCACCAAGATCTCTGTCTGTGCCTCTTTTTTGAGGATCGCCGGCTCACCAAGATAGTTCGTATTGGAATAGTCGGCTTCTGATTTGTTGACATTCAGCTTCATGAGAATTGAACCATCGGAGGTGATATGCGGTGTGGTTTTAAGGATAAGGGTGGCATCGATGAACTTTGTGGTGACCTCTCCGCCTTGCGACCGGGTCGTTATCGGAACGCTGACACCCTGCTGGATCATCGCCTCGCTATTATCCAGCGTCGCCACCTTGGGGGAACTGACGATCTTAATACGACCTTCAGCCTCCATAACATTAAGCGTCAAATTGAGGTCGGCGACATTGCCGATGCTACCGAAGGAGAACCCCATGCTTCCCGAATGATCAGCGGGGCCGGGCACACTGACCGAACCGCCGATACCGAGGTTATAGGGGAACATCGCTCCGGTCGGATTACCGTGTCGGGCATCGGCGGTGTAGCCGGTACCCCATTCCACGCCAAGCCCAAGCGCCGACTGGGTGGTCGCCTCGATGATCTTCGCCTCGATCAAAACCTGCGGAGTCTGCGTATCAAGGTAAGCGACCAACTGCTCTACCTTATCGAGTATCTCTTCAACATCCTTTACGATCAGCACATTGGTCCGCTCATCGGTCGTGACCGAACCACGTTCCGAAAGCAGATCCTTGACCTGCGGCATGAGTTTGGCCGCCATCGCATAATTGACGGCGATAAGACGTACCTTAACCGGCTCAAGTTTTTGATCGGCCTTGATCTTTGCCAGCTCCGCCTCTTTTTCGCGCTGAATGGTGGAAAGAGCCGCCACGCGAATAATACTTCCCAATCGCTCCTTTCCAAGCGACTTGCTCTTCAGTATCACATCAAGCGCCTCGTCCCACGGAATATTGATAAGGCGTACCGTTATGGTGCCCCGCACATCGTCGCCGGCGATGATGTTGAGTTTGCTGATCTCCGACATGAGGCGCAACACATCGAGAATATCGACATCCTTAAAGTCGAGACTGATTTTCTTGCCGCGATACACTTTGGAACCACCCGCCACATCGACCGCCGTCACGGTTTCGCGCTCCTCCTCGGCCCCGACCACGGCGTTGCGCACCATCGCCGCCGACTGCGCGGCATCCGTAAACCCAGCCACTCTTTCAGGCACAAGCGGCTTATTCTTGGCAAAGATCACCTCGGTGCCCCCGATCTCGCTCTTCAGGTCGAGAGCAAAGGGGCCCTTCTTCAAGGTAGCAACTATTTTCACATCAGAACCTTCGTTGAATATCGCCAACTCTTTTACCGGCCCGGCCAGAGACCCGGCATCTATCAACTGCTCTTTGTCTTTCGTGATAAAGGTGTTCTTGACCACGATCTCTACCTTGTCGGCATCCACTTTTTTCTGGACATCAAGCTTATCTAAAGAAGACAGTTTAAGTATCTGCGGATCCTCTCCCGCGAACACAAACCCGTCTATCTCATGTTTTTTATTGGGCTCCCTTTCGGCAGCGGCCAACTCGTTTTTCTGTATCGTCGGCGCTTGTTGTTTCACCTTGAAATCGGCAAACAACTGGGAACGATCAGTAGCCGCAAAAACCACCTCATCGCGACGAAGTTCCATCGTGAAATAGGCGGGCAAAGAACGCTCCATGACCACTCTAAAGCCAGCCGGATGGTTGGCATAACGCACACCATCCTGTTTCTTCATCTTACCCTTGATGCCCACCAGATCAAACACTAATCGCTCAGGATTAGCGAGGGTGAAATAACGCACCAGAAGGGGTTTTTCACTCATGGACAAAAATATCCCGCCATCAGTCTCTTTCAATGATACCGACGCCTGTTTAAGAGGAGTTTCTTCCTTTAGCGAGGTAATAGTTTCTATATCGCCGATCTTTAATGTAAGAGCTTTTCCCGAACGCTCAACGGCAAAGGAATTTCCCTCAAGGTCAAGCGCGAACATTGAGAACTCGCGCGAACCGGAGAGCCCGCTCTGCACATCCGCCAACGCACTTTGGGGAGCCGTCACCGAACCGGGAAGCAACAACTTAAGCTGTCCCGCTCCCGGATAGAATAGGGTCGTACCATCGATACTGTTCTCGAATGACTCGGTCACGCCTCCTTTTGCAATGGTAAGCGAACCAGCACCCGGCTTCGCCGAGGCGACCACCGCCACGGACAACACAAGAGCGAGCAAAACAGTTAATGTCGCGCTTTTCATCGTCAGCTCCCTGTATTCCGGTCTTTATTCATCACTCTTTTGCCTCGGGCCGACTCCCCGCCGCTTTCGGCTGGGTGGATTGAGTCGATCCTGGTTCCGCCTGATCCTCTTCGCTTTCGATATCCCGTATCTCCTGCTCATTCTCCCGCCCCTCATTAAGAACATTGGGGATAGGAAGCTCCAAGTACAACTTGTTGAGTATTTTTCTGCCTAGCGGGTCTTTATATACCTCAATAACTTCTATTTTATCCTGCAGGATAGCACTCACCTTACCCCAGTTCTTCCCGATGAAACTCCCTCTCTTCACGATGATGCTTTTCTTTTCAGGCGTCACGATGATGGCGCGTGGCTCGGTAATGCCCCATACGATAGCGGTCATGGTCAGATCGGTGATATCGTAACGTTGAAGCTCGCTCACCGGCTCGCGATCCTGCTCGACAGCCTTCATATCTCCGAAATAACTACGAAAAGGATCCCTTTTGCCGACCGCAGAATAAATATAGGAAGACCGTTTCTTGATTATTTCCGTGATATCTTTTTCGACACTCGAATGAACGATGGCGGCATTTGTCTTGCTGACCCGGTCATATTCAGCCTTGTAATCGAAACGCTCTATCTCATAGTCATCTGCACACGAGACCAAAAACATCGTGCAAGCCGTAAAAATAAAGAAAGAAATAAGAGGTGCTTTCATTTGCCGCCCCCGCCGCCCATTTCATTTTGAGAGAGGAACCTGTACGTGGTCGCCCTAAACGACACCTCAAGTTCGGTTTTATTGGGTTGGAACGCCGTAAAGGCATCGGCCGAAGAAACCGACTTCTTCACCTTCTCGCGCGTTTGCGCCGCTTTTTGTTCACTTTGCGGATCCGCCTTCATCTGGATATCGCTGATATTCACGATACGGGCGAATTTGTTCACCGAGTCGAAGAAACTGAGCACCTCATGAAAACTGCCTTTCAGTTTTATGGCGACCGGCACCGCAGCGATAAATCCCTGAACACTTTCCGATTGAGGTTCAAAATAGTAAACCTCAAGACCAAATTTCTCAGCCTCCTCTGATATCTTTTTCAAAAGGGAGGGAATCTCTTTCTTGTCCGGCAGAACCGTGATGGCGTATTTAAGTTCGCGGTCGAGATGTTCCACTTCTTCCATATATTGACCTCGGTCACGCACCAATACTACCATCTTGGAAAACTCTGCTTTTTTCTGGCTGAACTGTTCCGCCATTTCTTCCATACGGGCCTGATGGGGCAGGAAGCTGGTGACGAAATAGGCAACGACCATGCCAACCATGATCACCCCGATCGCACCCCAACGATATAGAGGTTTCTGCTTACCGATAAGAACCAGCAACATATTGAAATTGAAATTTTTCATACGGTCAACTCCCGGTTAAGGTTGTTTTGCCGCGTCAGCAGGCTTGGCCGCCTCGGCAGGGGTTGCCGCCTCGGCCGGCTTCGCCGTCGCTTCGGTCGCCTGTTTGCCGGTCAGTACGACATCGCCCGTCATATTGTATTTTAGCACTGGAACCTTGTTCACTGCCGCATCTTTCTGAACCCGTTGCAACTCGACCTTGGTAAAAAACATTGAAGATTCAAGTTGCTTCATGAAATTTGCGACTTCCTGATTCTCCAAACTTTTTCCCTCTATCGTCATCCGCGTACCAGAGAGAGCAACGCTTCCGATCCATATTTTTGTTGAAGGAAGTTTCAGCGAAACCTCGTCAAAAACACGAACCGGCCCAATATTCTCTTCCTGAAGCTTAATTATGAGGTTTATCTTTTCTTGGAGTTTTGTCTTTTTCTCTTTCAATTCATTTATCTTGCCAATGATCTGCTTGAGATTCGCGATCTCGCGGTCAGCCTCTTCAAGCCGTTCTTTACTTTCGCGTTCACGCTCCGCGAGAACCTGACTATTGGCGAAAACAATGCCGAACAGAAGCAACAACAAGATTGCGGAGAACAAAAGAAAAACCCGCGCCGAAGCGATATATTTTTCTTCTCCGGCTGGAAGGAGATTTATCCGTATCATTCTTCGTCCAACCTCCGTAATGCCAACCCAAGGCTGATCGAGGCAATATGGGCATGAGCTTCCATTTGTTCATGGTCCATAACGCTCGGTGGGACAACGATCTCCTTGAACGGATTCATCTTTTCTACCGGCACCTGCATGAGAGAGCGCAATGTGGTCACAAAAGTATGGCTACGGGTGGTCCCGCCGGTGATGAATATCTTTTGTATCTTGTCCTCTGCGTTGATGTTCGCATAGTAATCGAATACGCGCTGGATATCGCTCACCATGTTTTTGGCTACATCGGCAACGACCTCTTCGACCTGATTGGGCAATATCGAATCATCGCCCGTCTGTTCGCCAGACTTGAGACTCTCAGCCTGCTGAAAGGAAACCTTCAGCCGCCGCGTGATCTCTTCGGTGATGAAGTTCCCGCCGTTGGGAACATCACGGAAGAAACTTATCACTCCCTTCGACAGAACAACAACATTAACCTTGGACGCACCGATGTTGAGCAATGCCACCGTACTATCCAACTCTTCAGGATAATTTATCTCGAACACATTGGCGAGAGCTGAAGCGTCTATCTCGACCGACATCGGCCTTACACCAGCGTTCTGGACCACTTGCATAAAATCACCGACCAGGTCTTGTCGGGCCGCTATAAGGATGACCCGCTCCTTGTTGTCCTCAAACACGCTGGTGCGGATACCGTCGTAATAAATCTCATTGATGTCATGCGGGATGTGTGTTTCCATTTCGACGCGAAGCGCCTTTTTGAACTCGTCGGGCGGAACCTGCGCCATACTCACGATACGGCTGATGATGCCATGCCCCGCGATACTGATTGCGCAATACTTGTCACCCAGTCGCTCCTTGGTAAGAAGCGTTTTGATGGCATCGTTCATCTCATAGGTGTTCATGATGGATCCATCGACCACCGTATTGACCGGTATCGGAATAAAGCCGAAGCGCTTCAAATGATGCTTCCGTCCACTTTTGGCAAGACGAGCAGCTTTCAGGAAGAAAGAACCCATATCGAGTCCGAGCAGTTGCTTGTTGAAAAACATCATTGCCTCCCTGTGTCACTCCTCGTCGTTGGAGAACACCTTTGCTTTCTCATCGAGCGACAAACCTAGCGCGATAAGTATCTTGCGCTTTGTTTCCATGCGACACTTTCCTCCTCGTTCCACGCGATCGACCGTCAGCACCGAAACCCCCGCCTTGCGGGCGAGCTCCGACTTACTGAGCAACAGCTTCTCGCGATAGTTCTTGAGGTTGTTTTTGTTCATCGGCATCTCCATTGAGAACATTCCTCTTTCAGCGCCGATGCTAACACGAGCCTTTTCAAAAATCAAGAAAATCTCACTTAGTTTTATATCATTAGTGCATAACTATACTTAATTAATACAAAAGTCATAGTTATTTCAATGCACAACGGTCTATAGTTATACCTATCTTACTAAGCTTTCCGTCAATCTGCTCATATCCGCGATCGATCTGGCGTACATTGTTGATACGGCTCCGGCCTTTTGCCGCAATAGCCGCGATAAGCAGTGCCATACCGGCACGGATATCGGGCGATTCTAATGTAGTGCCATAAAGAGCAGAATGACCGCTGACCACCACGCGATGCGGGTCACAGAGAATTATCTGCGCCCCCATTTCGATAAGGCGATCAACAAAGAACAGGCGGCTTTCAAACATTTTTTCAAAGAAAAGGACCGTCCCTTCGGATTGGGAGGCAACAACGATGGCGATCGACATCAGGTCTGAAGGGAACGCCGGCCACGGGCCATCATCTATTTTGGGGATAGCGTTATGCATCTCCTTTTTCATCACCAGTCGCCCGTGCCGCGGCACAAAGATATCTTCTCCCCGGATCTCCGTTTCAATCCCCAAGGTTGAAAAGGTATAGAGAACCTTTCTCAAGTGGTGAGGAGCGGTATCGCGGATCGTTATGGATCCGCCGGTCAATGCCGCGAGGGCGATAAAACTTCCCGCCTCGATATAATCGGGTCCGATGGTGTGTATGGTTCCTGAGAGATGCGACACACCGTCAATGACCAAACGATTGGTGCCTATCCCCTCGATGTGGGCTCCCATCCCGTTAAGGAAACGACAAAGTCCCTGCACATGGGGCTCGCAGGCGGCATTATAGATAGTGGATCGACCATTGGCTCGGACCGCGGCCATCACGATATTCTCGGTCGCTGTAACGCTCGCCTCATCAAGGTGGATGTCGGCGCCGGTGAGTTTCTGCGCTGAAATACGGTAGCCGTTCGCATCCACGCTATACTGCGCCCCGAGTTGCGAAAAACCGAAGAAGTGCGTATCGACACGGCGACGGCCTATGATGTCGCCACCCGGCGGCGGCAGGATCACCTTGCCGAATCGGGCAAGTAGCGGCCCAGCGAAAAGTATCGAGGTGCGGATGCGACTGCAGAGAGCGCGGTCAAGCGGCTTATCCGTAAGCGCGCCAGCCGTGATCGTCAGCGTATTGGGCGCCGAACGGGTTGTCGAGACCCCCATGAATTCCATGATCTCGAGCATGATACGCACATCGAGGATGTCGGGAACATTGTGCAACGTGACCGGCCCATCGGCGAGCAACGCGGCCGCCAGCACCGGAAGCGCCTCATTCTTATTTCCAGAAGGGGTTATATAGCCTTCGGCGACCGCGCCGCCTTGTATTTCGAAGTATTCCATTTGTCTACCATCTTGAAGGATCTGCAATGTCGAGAAATCATAGTAAGAACGGCAAAGAAGTCAAATTTAGCTGAAAAATTTGATTTTTTACTTTTTGCCACTAAAGTGGGTCCGGATTTTTGGGGCCTATAGCTCAGTTGGTAGAGCCCCCGGCTCATAACCGGATGGTCGGAGGTTCGACTCCTCCTGGGCCCACCATTGTTGATGGAGGCGGACGATCTGGCTTTTTCATACAGAAGATATGCCGTATGGTGTTCAGGGCACTTGTTCCGAAAGGCAAGTGCCTTTTTTTTTATCTTCATGGCATGCATATAGTTTGGTGACGATATGATGGAAAGGAGGCTACCGTGCTCGAGGAACTGCAGAAATTAAAGAAGCTTCAAAAATGCGATGCACAGATCTACCAGAGAGAGGAGGAGCTCGACACATTGCCGGAACAGAATGAATCGCTCGAAAAACAGATCCGCGAAATGGAAAACAAGATAACCGAGCTTCGCAACGGCGTTGCAATACAGGAAGAGGAACGCAAGAAACGTGAAGAGATCCTTAGTCGGGGCGAAGACAAATTAAAAGGCATCACCGGAAAACAGTCGGCGATCCGCAACAAAGACGAATACAATGCCCTCCTCCGCGAGATCGACAATATCAAACGATTCAACAAAGAGATAGAGGAGGAGATATCCGAGGTCGGCCGCGAGATAGACCTGAAATCTCAAGAACTCAATCTTGTCGAGCAAGACAACATTAAAAAGGTTGTCGAATGCAAACACCGGCTCGCCGAAAATGTAAAGCGAATGAAAACGCTCGAAAGTGATATCGAAAAGATGTATGACGAACGCGACAAGGTCGCCGGCGCCATACGACCGGCGATTCTCCGTAAATACGAACGTATTTTCGAGAGTTCGAAGACCGGCAAGGCGATCGCCGAAGTGGATAACTATATCTGTCGCGGGTGCAACATGACCCTGCCGCCGCAGCTCTATAACAATGTCCTGAAGTCCGAACGCATCGAGACCTGTCCGAACTGCCAGTGCATCCTATTACCGGCCGAAAATCGCAAAAATGATAAAAAAGGCCCGGTAATCCGCGAAACAGAGGAGCACCCGGCAGACGATGAGGAATGATCCTCATTTATCAATGTAGGGGAAAGTTGTACTACCGGCCGCCGGCGCAAGCTGGAGGAAAGTCCGGACTCCACAGAGCGGGAGGCTGGCTAACAGCCAGGAGAGGCGACTCTACGGAAAGTGCAACAGAAAGATACCGCCCGGCATGACCGGGTGACGGTGAAATGGCGAGGTAAGGGCTCACCGGGGGCATGGCGACATGTTCCGCACGGCAAACCCCCTCCGGAGCAAGGTCAAATAGGGATGCTTCCGCTTCGGCGGAAAAGGGTGGCTCGCCCGAGGCGTCCGGGTTGACCGCATGAGGCGGCAGGCAACTGCCGTCCCAGATGAATGGCCGGTCTCGACAGAATCCGGCTTATGTGCAACTTTCCCCCTGTTCAAAAACTTGAAAAAGCATTCCTTATATTGTAGGGTGTCTAAACCTTATCCAATTAGGAGGGGGAATGTATCGCAGGGTGCTTTTGAAATTGAGCGGAGAGGCGTTGCTGGCAGCCGACGGTTCTCCCATCGATCCGCAGTTCCTCGACTTCCTTGCCCGCGAGGTGGGCGCCATCACTCAGAAAGGGATACAGACCGCAGTGGTGGTCGGCGGCGGCAATATCTTCCGGGGCCTTCAAGAGTCGGGACGCACGGGAATCGACCGCGCCACCGGCGATTACATGGGCATGCTCGCTACGGTTATAAATTCGCTTGCGCTACAGGCATCGTTCGAAAAACATGGTCTGCCGACCCGCGTCCAGTCGGCGATAGAGATGAACAAGATCGCCGAACCGTACATTCGGCGGCGCGCCATCCGCCATCTCGAGAAGGGTCGCGTCGTGATATTCGGCGCCGGGACCGGCAACCCCTTCTTCACCACCGACACCGCAGCGGCGCTGCGGGCGGTCGAGATCGGGGCCGACTTGCTGATCAAGGCGACCAAGGTCGACGGCCTGTTCGACAAGGACCCGGTCAAACACAAGGACGCCACATTCATCCGACGGACGACCTTCCACGAGGCGATCGAGAAAGGCTATAAGGTGATGGACGCTTCGGCGCTCACGCTGTGCGCCGAGAACGCCCTTGCAATAAAGATCGTTAACATCTATACACCGGGCAACATCCTCAAGGCGATCTCGTCTGACGACACTGGTAGCACGATAACGGCATAGTCAAAGATACGGAGGCCCTCATGTTCGATCAAAAGACCTTCTTCGACCACTTGAAGGAAAAGTTCCAGAAATCGATCGAGGCATACAAGACCGAGCTTGCCGCCTTCCGCACCGGCAAGGCGACCCCGGCGATCCTCGACGGCGTCACCATCAACTACTACGGTCAAAAGACGCCGCTCCATCAGGCGGCATCCATATCCAGTCCCGATGCGCGGATGCTGATCGTTCAGCCATGGGACAAGACGCAACTCAAGGAGATCGAGACGGCGATACGGAGCGCCAACCTCGGGCTCAATCCGATCAATGACGGCCATTTCGTAAAAGTGCCGATTCCGTCGTTGACCGAGGAGCGGCGCAAAGATATCGTCAAGCAGATGCATCAGGTGACCGAAAAGTTCCGCGTAAGTCAGCGCCACATCCGCCGCGACGCGATAGATGAGATAAAGAAGGCCCAGAAAGACAAGCAGATAACCGAGGATGACGAAAAGAAGTTTTCGGAGAACGTGGAGAAGGAACTTAAGAACTTCATGAAGATCCTCGAAGATGTCGCGGTGAAAAAAGAAAAAGAGGTCATGGAGGTCTAATCACTTGTCGGAGCATGTGCTCGGCATCGATCTCGGAACGACCACAACCATCGTTTCGGTGGTGCGCGACGGCGTCCCGGAGGTGATCCCGGTCGAGGACGGATCGCGCCAACTCATACCATCGGTCGTCCATTTCGACGAGGCGGGGATCCCCGCACTCATCGGCACCGAGGCAAAAAAACAAAAGGTGTTCCATCCCGATCGTACTATTTTCTCGATCAAACGTATCATCGGTCGAACCTTCTCCCACCCCGATACCGAAGTGGCGGTTATGCGCTTCCCCTTCAAGATAGCCGAAGGCACCAACGACTCCATTGTCGTCGAAATGGGCTCAAAAACCTATTCGCCGCAGGAGATATCCTCGTTCGTGATAAAACAGGCGGTCGCGTATGCCGACCGCTATCTCGGCGTCACGACTAATCGCGCGGTCATCACCGTACCGGCGAATTTTAATGAAGCACAGCGGCGGGCGACACAGAACGCGGGAAAATTGGCCGGTTTAGAAGTGCTTCGCATCGTCAATGAACCCACCGCAGCGGCTCTCGCCTACGGATTCGGCAACACCGCCAACGAACGGGTCGCGGTCTACGATCTGGGCGGCGGCACCTTCGATATGACCATTCTGGAGACTCGCAACAATGTGCTCGACGTGCTTGCGACAGGCGGCGATTCGTTTCTCGGCGGTGACGATATGGATAATGCCGTCCTCGAACATCTGGTCTATGACGTCGAAAAGAAATTCGGCATCCGCGTCATGGATCATCCCGAACTGCTCAATACTCTTGCGACCCAGACCGAGCAGATAAAAATAGCGTTGAGCACCCGCGATCGGGTCAAGGTCATCCTGCGGAATCTTATCCCGGGCGAGAAAAAGGCGGCCGACTATTCCATCGACATCTCCCGCGATCTTTTCAATCAATTCATCGCGCCGGTCGTCAAAAAAACTTTCGACATCTGCGACAAGACGCTCAACGAGGCGCATCTCAAGGCCAAGGACATCAACGCGATCATCCTTGTCGGCGGCGGAACAAAGGTACCGCTTGTTGAGCAGGAGGTCATCCGCTACTTCGGTAAAGAGCCCTGCATCGGCATAAAGACCGAACTGGTCGTATCGATGGGTGCGGCCATCCTCGCCAATTCGCTCGATCAGGCCTATCGTTCCGACGCACCGGTCCTGCTCGATGTCACTCCGCTTCCTCTTGGCGTGGGAACCGTCGGTGACCATATCGAGATCATTATCGATAAGAACGAGACCCTTCCGATCGAACGGACCAATATCTTCACCAACGCCGCGGACAACCAAGAAACGGTCAAGGTACGCATCTATCAGGGAGAGGGCAACAAGAAAAGCGAATCGCTTCTGATGGGAGAGTTGACCCTTTCGCATCTGCGTAAGATGCCTCGCGGCATGCTGCGCATCGAGGTGCGTTTTGAACTCGACACCAACGGCGTACTTCATGTGAACGCTATCGACAAAGAAACCGATCAACGTCAACATATCGAGCTCAACATTCTCGGCCTCGGCCGCGAAGATCACGAGCTCATGATGATAATCGACGAGATAGATAAAGATGCATCCCCCGAGGGATCGTAAAAAAGGAGACCCATGAGCGAATATGTTCTCGGCATAGATCTCGGCACTTCGACGACGGCGGCGGCGCTGGTCATCGACGGAATACCGCAGACGATCCCCATCACCGGGGAAGAGACTCAGATCATGCCCTCGGTCGTTTCGTTCCTCGACAGCGGCCGCACGATAGTCGTCGGCACCGAGGCAAAGAAAAAACTTCCCCAAAATCCCGAAAATACAGTTTATTCGATCAAGCGGCTGGTGGGCCGCAAATTCTCGAACCCCGATACCAAGAAGTACGCTAAAATGTTCCCCTACCGGATTGTCGAAGGACCGAACGATTCGGTAGTGATCCAGATACACGATCGTCAATACTCGCCGCAAGATGTCTCAGCCATGGTCCTCAGCAAGATAAAGGCGGCCGCCGAGGCTTTCGTCGGCTGTGAGATACAAAAGGCTGTTATCACCGTCCCGGCGAACTACAACGAACCGCAACGGCGCGTCACCCAGAATGCCGGAAAGATGGCGGGACTCGATGTCATCCGCATTATTAACGAACCGACCGCCGCCGCGCTCGCCTATGGCTTCGGCAACCGCTTTAACGAGAAGATCGCGGTCTACGATTTCGGCGGCGGCACCTTCGACATAACGATACTCGAGGTACGCGACAACTTTTTCGAGGTTCTCTCGACCGAGGGCGATTCGTTCCTCGGCGGCGACGATATCGACAACGCACTGGTAGACTATTTCATCGTCGACATCGAGGCGACCCACAACATCAAACTCGAATGCACCAACACCGTCCGCACCATTCTCATCTCGGAAGCGGAGCGGATCAAGAAGGAACTTTCGGCCGTCGACAGCATCGCATTGACCATCAAGAATCTCATCCCGATGGCGAGCGGCGCCATGCTCGACTACAACATCCGCATCGACCGCGTTTTGTTCGAACAGATCATATCGCCCATCGTCACCCGCTCGTTCGACTGTTGCCAACGGGCGCTCGAGAACGCCCATCTGAAGGCGGTCGATATCGACGCTATCGTCCTCGTCGGCGGAACGACCAAGATACCCTACATCCAGCACAAGGTCAGCGATTTTTTCGGCAAGGATCCGTTCCTCGGCATCGAGACCGAGTTAGTCATCGCAATGGGAGCATCGATCCTTGGCCAATCCCTCGTCGAAGATCAGCACAAGGAATCGCCGGTTCTTCTGGATGTCGTTCCGATGTCGCTGGGGGTCGGCACCGCCGGCGATTTCATTGAAATGCTCATCGAGAAGAACGAACCTCTCCCGCTGGAGCGAACCAGTGTCTTCACCAACGCATCCGACAACCAGAAGGCGGTCCGTATAGGCATCTATCAAGGCGACAAGACGAAAAAGAGCGAATCGCATCTGATGGGAGAGATCCTTCTGTCCGATCTCCGCACGGCGCGACGCGGTGAACTGAAGATACAGGTGACCTTCGAGGTAGACACCAACGGCGTGCTCAACGTCAAGGCGATGGATCTCGAAACGGGCAACCGGCAAAACATAGAACTGAATATCCTTGGCTTGGGGTGATCATATGAGCTATCGCATCGGCATCTATCTGAAGGACGAAAAGTATCTCAAAGCACTGCATGATTTCCTGTCGCAGAAGGCTACCGGCGCAGAGGTGATCGCACTACGCAGTCTCAAGGAATTCACCGATCAGCAGGAGGGAAGCTTCCGCCTGATCATCGTGAGCACCCTCCTCAATGAGGGATTGTGGCTCCGCGTCATCCCGATCCTCAAAAAAGCTCCCCACATTATCCTCCTTGCTTTCCCGGACGGCCCCGAGATCACCGAGGACATGGCGAAAAAATACGGCGCCGACCGACTCTTTCGGGTTCCTTTTTCAAGCGGAGACCTGCTCGCTTCGATCCAGCAGATACTTGCGGCCGACGAACAAGCCGCCGAGCAGGACCAGATCCAACCCGACACGCTGGAAGCGATGAAGAACCTTTACGCCCGTCTCGAGGAGATGGACTACTACCAGATGTTCAATGTGGAAAAGAACTCCGATGTGGATACGATAAAGAAAAGCTATATCGAAATGGCCCGGCAGAATCATCCCGACCGTTTTCGAAACGCCAATCCCGAAGCGCGCAAGATGGCCTACGAGATCACCAAACGCGCCAATGAGGCCTATTCGGTTCTTTCGCATCCCAATCGCCGCAAAATGTACGAGAAAATGCAGAAGGAGAACCCCGACACCAAACGGTTCGACTTTCGGCTCAAGATGAAATATGAAGAGAATCCTCACGATACCATCCACAATCAACAAGCGCGCCGGTTCGCCCTGCTGGCCCAGAAGGCGATGAATGAGGGTTCCTTCAAACAGGCGCTCACCCAGCTCAAGATGGCCAATTCGATGGAACCAGGCAACGACTATATCCTCGGTCTCATGGACGAGGTTCAGAAAAAGCTCGCCGCGGGATAGCCGGTGACACTTTCATATACCGACATAGAACGGGTTCCACGCCATGTCGCCATCATTATGGACGGCAACGGCCGCTGGGCGAAGAAACGGACGTGGAATCGCCTGCGCGGTCACCGTGAAGGGGCCGAAAGCGTCGATATCATCACCGAAGCGGCGCGTGTGGCGGGGGTCGAATACCTGACCCTCTACGCCTTCTCGACCGAGAATTGGAGTCGACCACAGGACGAGGTTGTCGGGCTATGGGAACTACTCGGCGATTTTCTTGAGAAGAAAAAATCGAAACTCATCACCAATCGCATCCGTCTCCACTTCATCGGCCACATGGAACACCTGCCCGAAAAAACGCGAGAAAAAGCGCTCCGCGTTAAAAGGGAAACCGAAGCGAACGGCTGGGACATGACCCTTACCCTCGCCCTCTCCTACGGCTCCCGCGATGAATTGATCTGCGCGACAAAGGCCATCGCCGAAAAAGTGCGCGTCGGAACGCTACGCTCCGAACAGATCACCGATGCGACGATAACGGAACATCTCTCTACCGTCGGACTTCCCGATCCCGACCTTATCATCAGAACCTCCGGCGAACTCCGCATCAGCAATTTCCTGCTCTGGCAGAGCGCCTACGCCGAATATTATTTCACCGACACACTGTGGCCCGATTTCCGCGAGCCGGAGTTCCTCGAAGCGCTCCGCTCCTACGCCGGCCGCACCCGCCGGTTCGGCAAGACCGACGAACAACTCGGAGGATAAATCCCGTGAACCCACGCTATCTCACCGCCGCGGTCGCGATACCGGCCGCTCTGGTCCTTGTCTTCATCGCCTCGCCGTCGGTATTCCTCATCGCGGCGATGATCTTCGCCTTCGTCGCCTACTCCGAATTCGTTACGATGAACGGCGTCCGCCATCCGATCGTCTTCCTGCCGGCCGCCGCGCTCCTGATGTTCTCGGTCTACGCCTACACCGCGACACCCCACTTCTTCATCCTACATGTCATCGGCGCCTTTCTACTCATCCCCATACTCACGCTTCTCGGCAACGACGATGTCATGCTGAAACACCGGCGTCTGCAGGTTCATCTCAGCGGATTCCTCTACCTTCTCAT
This sequence comes from bacterium, assembly GCA_022709425.1. GTDB lineage: Bacteria > UBP6 > UBA1177 > UBA1177 > JAKLFG01 > CALMRE01. The sequence goes on along the minus strand of JAKLIW010000004.1, from coordinate 5,084 downwards.
TCCGTTGTCGCTTTTTCCGGCGCTCCGCGATTATCCTGCGCCGGTAGAGGGAAAGATGTGGTTCCTCTTCGCTCTGGTGATACCGTGGGTATGCGATTCGGCCGCCTACTTTGCCGGACGCGCCTTCGGCAAACATCTATTCGCCCCCCAGATAAGCCCCAAGAAAACATGGGAAGGGGCAGCGGCGGGACTGGTCGCCTCCACCGTCGCGGGGGGCATTTTCTCCTACGCCGCCTTCGAGGGGAACTATCTTGTCTTCTGCCTCGTCACCGCGGCGCTCGCATCGACCGCCGGCCAACTCGGCGATCTCATCGAATCGCTCTTTAAACGCGGCGCCGGGGCAAAGGACTCGGGAGTACTCTTCCCCGGTCACGGCGGGATACTCGACCGGCTCGATTCGGTATTCTATAGTGTAACGGTTGTCTACCTTGCGCTCAAATACATGGAATATCATGTTGGCTAAGTCGCTCGTTGTCTACGGCATCACCGGTTCTATAGGCACCAGTACCGTCAAGGTCTTGCGCGCCTTTCCTGACCGGTTCCGCCTCGTCGGCGCATCGGCCGGCACCAACGCCGCCGCACTAAAGGAGTTGACGCCGCACTTTCCGACCCTGCAACGGTCGATCTGCACCACCGACGAACGCGAACTGCTGACGCTCCTCGACCTCGCTCCCGATCTGGTGGTCATGGCTCTGGGCGGCAAGGCGGGCTGGAAGATAACGCTGGAGGCGCTGCGACGCGGCATCCCGGTGGCGCTCGCCAATAAGGAATCGCTGGTCATTGCGGGATATTTTCTCGGCCGCACCGTGACCGGCGACCGCAGGAAACTTATCCCGATAGATTCGGAGCACGCGGCGCTGATGCAACTGCTGAACGCCGTGAACCCCGCCCATATCCACCGCGCCCACATCACCGCATCGGGCGGCGCGTTGCTGAAGCTGTCGCGCGACGAAATGATGCGGGCCGACGCCGCCACAGCGCTCAAGCATCCTGTCTGGTCAATGGGACAGAAGGTCACCATCGATTCGGCGACCATGGTCAACAAGGGGCTCGAACTCATCGAGGCCTACTGGCTCTTCCCGCTGCGGCCCGATCAGCTCGGCGTCATCGTCCACCCCGAGGTCGGCGTGCACGCTGCGGTCGATCTCATCGACGGCACCAGCCTCTGGCAGGCGGCGGTGAGTGATATGACCATACCCATCGCGGCGGCGCTCAATTATCCCGACATGCTACCCCTCCTCGACCATTTCCCGCAGTTCTCCTACTCACATACCCGGCCGCTGACCTTTACCGCCCCCGATCTTGAGAAATACTCGCTCCTCAAGCTCGCGCTCGATCTTCTGCACCGCGAGGACTATGCCGGAATGGTCGCCTACGCCATCTCCGACGAAACGGCGGTGTCGGCTCTTTTGGCGGGTCAGATATCGATCGGCGGCCTCCACCGCATCGTCGAGCGAAGCGTCAATAAGTTCGGCGGAGTGAAGCCGCCCGCCGACATCGCGGGGATATCCCGTTTCATCGAAGAGATAGAGCGGTTCGCCGCTACCATACGGAAGGAGGTGACGCTATGACCTATCGGTTCGCCCTTATCGGCTGCGGCCGCATATCGAAGAAACACCACGACGCCCTGCGGGCGCTCCCCAACGCCGCGATCGCGGCGGTCTGCGATATTCAGCGCGACCGCGCCGAAAGCGCCGGCAAACGGCTGGGCGTCCCGTGGTACACCGACTACCATGAGATGCTGGAGAAAGAGACGGTCGATGTGGTGAGCATCCTCACCCCCAGCGGCATGCACGCCGAACACACCATCGATGTGGTCCAGCGCTACGGCAAGCATGTGGTCTGCGAAAAACCGATGGCTCTGCGCCTATCCGACGCCGACCAGATGATAAAGGCCTGCGACGCAGCGCGGGTCCACCTGTTCATCGTCAAACAGAACCGCTACAACAAGCCGGTCCAGAAACTGCGGCAGGCGCTCGATGCCGGTCGTTTTGGCCGCATCGCGCTGGGGACCGTCCGCGTCCGCTGGTCGCGCGATCAGAAGTATTACGATCAGGATGCGTGGCGCGGCACCTGGGCGCAGGACGGCGGCGTAGTGGTCAATCAGGCGTCGCACCATATCGACCTGCTGCTTTGGATGCTCGGCGAACCGCTGTCGGTCATGGCGAAGAACGGCACCTACTTCTCGAACATCGAGGTGGACGATACCGCCGCCGCGATAGTCACCTTCCGCTCCGGGGCGCTCGGCATCATCGAGGCGACCACCGCCGCCCGGCCCGACGACCTCGAAGGGTCGCTGTCGATACTCGGCGAACGGGGCTCGGTGGTCATCGGCGGCTTCGCGGTCAACAAGATGGACACGTGGCGCTTCATCGACGAGACCAAAGAGGAGAGCGCGGCGGTCGTGAAGGAATTCTCCGAGATGCCGCCCAATGTCTACGGCTACGGGCACGAACGTTTCCTAGAGCAGGTGGTCGATTGTCTCGAACACGGCAAACACGCCCTCATCGACGGCATCGAGGGGCGCAAAACGATAGAGCTTTTCAACGCGATATACGAGTCGGTCGAGACGCGCCGCGAGGTGTTCCTGCACTTCGATCCGCATTTCTCCCGGCTCGGCAGATAACGGAGGTCTTTCATGAACAGAGAACGCACACTGGTACTCGTGAAGCCCGGCGCCGTTCAGCGCGAACTCATCGGCGAGATCATCACCCGGTTCGAGCGCAAAGGGATAAAGATCGTCGGGCTCAAGATGCTTCAGATGACCGAGGAACTGATCAACGAACATTATGCCCATCTTAGGGACCAGCCTTTTTTCACTGACCTGAAACGGTCGATGATGGCCACGCCGGTGGTCGCCATCGCGCTGGAAGGCTACGATATCGTCAAGCGGGTCAGGACGCTGACCGGCGCCACCAACCCGCGCGAAGCGGCCCCCGGCACTATCCGCGGCGACTATTCGGTATCCATTCGCAACAATGTCGTACACGCATCGGGAACCATCGAAGAGGCGCTCGATGAACTCCAACGGTTCTTCACGGAAGACGAGATGTTCACTTACCGCAGACTGAATGTCATGGACTACGCCGACGAGTGATCCGGCCTTCGTTCCGTTATATCTCTATCAACCGAGGTGGTAGCTGAGCGTCCGTGCCTCGGTATCCATCGTCGCCGTCGCACCCAGCAGGAATGCCATGTTCTTGTCGCCGTGACCGACGGGAAACTCGCTCATGACCGGTATCTTGGCGTCGATGCCGCTACGCTCCACGATCATCCGCGCATCGACCTGCTTCTCGACCGGCGGATGGCTCTCCTTGTAGGAACAGTCGCCGATGATGAGCCCTTTTATCTTCGCGAACTTCCCGGCGAGCCGCAGTTGCGTCACGAGCCGATCGACGCGGTACGGCACCTCCCCCACCTCCTCGATGACGACGATACAGCCGTCGAAGTCCGGCTCCCACGGCGTTCCGAGCAGTGACGCGATCGTCGCGAGATTGCCCCCCTTGACCGTTCCCTTCGCTGTCCCCAGCTGGAGCGGCCGGATGTGGCGGTCGCCGATGCGGAACGCCTCGTTCTTCCCCTGCACCAGCCGCGTTATCTGATTCTTCGAATGGTGATCGAGCTGTTCGAGCGTCGTGATGTTGGGACCGTGGATCGTCACCATGCCGCATTTCTCGATAAGGAAACTGTGCAGTATCGTGACATCGGAAAAACCGATGAGCGTCTTGGGCGTTTTTTTAAGTTCCGCGACATGCGGTTCGAGCAGCGGCAGGAGTTGGAGTGCGCCGTAACCGCCGCGGGCGGCCCAGATCGCCTCGACATCGGGGTCGGCGTAGGCTTTGAGGAACTGCGCGGCGCGGTGTTCGGCGTCGCCGGCGAGGTAGCCGGTGCGGGCATAGGCGGCGGTGTCGTACCACGGACGCAGTTTATTCTGCTTGAGAAAGGAGAGTCCGGCGTTGAAGATCTGTTTGTCGAAGGGCCCCGAGGTTGCGACGACCTGAATCTTCCCCCGGAAACTCACCGGCCTGAACTCTTTCGCCCGCTGTTCCATCGCGTTATTCATCCCTTGTCGCCTCCTTCGGCGAATAGCCGTTCCAACAGTTCGCCGACGCCGAGTTCTTTCGCCCACCGTCGCAGATAGTCGCGGTCCAATACCGTTCCCTGCATCTGCATGATGCCGAGCGTATCATTGAATTGCCGTTCCGAACCGCCACTTGCCAGCGACCATTCGAGTTTGCTGAGTATGGCGTCCTCGGGCGTAACGACCGGTAGATCGAGGTCGTACAGCCTGACCGTCAGGCGACGGCTGAATTCCTCGATGCTGAAGGCTCTCTTCTTGCGGATTATGATGTCGGCCTTGTACCCCGTCTTCATATCTATGATGTTGAAGGAGCGCTGGAATGTGCAGGCTTCTCTCACCGCCAACTCACTGACATAATACGCGGGACCGAGCGACCGGAAAAGTTCGAGTGTCTTGTCGAGGTCGGCCTCGATGATTATGTCTATGTCCTGCGTCGCGCGTGGCCTGCCGTGATAACTGCTGGCGATGGAACCGGACAACATGAACGGTATGCCGATCGCTTCCAACCGCTCGACAAGCCGGACAAGAAAATCGCGCGGATCGTTCATGCGGCCTCGGAAGGAACGGTGACGCCGTGAACAAGCCGGATGTAACGGCGGATTATCTCGCGGTCGTTCTCGCCGGGATGGCGTGCTGCGATACCGGCAAGGCAGGCACGGTAGGCCATTTCGGAAAGTTCAAAGCAGACCCGGACGCGCGCTTCGGGACCGAGGCGGCGAAGTATCTCTCGCTGGATGTGTTCCGCTTCCGGCGTGGTGTCCTGCCACATGTCCGGGCTCCTCCTCCCTAACGAACAACGGCATGATACTTTATTGGCGGGCGGGTGTCAAGCGAGCGCGGCAATGGCAAGGTAACGCAACGATTTTTTCGCACATTTCCTGAGAGCATCCCCAATCCATCATAATCACACAGCCATTTCTTCGGCCGGCATCTCGCGCAGCCGGTCTATGTTGAGATACGCTTTCATGCCCCACTTGCTTGACGCGATGTGACGGAGCCGGGC
>JAKLIW010000039.1 GCA_022709425.1 bacterium | reverse complement strand
GCCGGGCTGATCTTCGCCAGGTACTCGGTGAAGACCGAGGTCGTGCCGCTCCCGTCGGAGCGGTGCACCACCGTGATCGCCGTCTCGGGGAGCTTCACGCCGGGGTTCGCCTCGGCGATCCCGGGCGCGTTCCACATCTTGATCTCGCCGAGGAAGATCCCCGCGAGGGCGGCGGGTGTCAGCTTGAGCCCGCTGGCCACCCCGGGGAGGTTGTAGGTGATCACCACGGCGCCGATGGTCATCGGGATGTGCAGCAGCTTGCTCTTCGCCTTGGCGGCCTCCGCCTCGGTCATCGGCGCATCGCTGGCGCCGAAGTCCACGGTGCGCTCGAGGATCTGACGGATGCCGCCGCCCGAGCCGATCGACTGATAGTTGATCCGCACCTGGGGATCGAGCCTCTGGTACTCCGCGATCCACTTCGAGTAGAGCGGGAAGGGGAAGGTGGCGCCGGCGCCCTGCAGCTCGAAGCTCCCTGTGGTGCTCGCGCCGCTGCCCTTCCCGACCGGGCCTGAGCCGCTCTCGTTGTTACACCCGACGAGGGCGAGGACGGCGAGGGTGGCGAGGGTGGCTCTCATTGTCATCTCCTGCCTCTCCTGGTATCTGGTGGGCCGCTTCGGTGAGGTCAACGGTGGCGGCGCTGCCGTGGTCCGGTCACTGGTGATCACAGGTAGCC
>JAKLIW010000038.1 GCA_022709425.1 bacterium | reverse complement strand
GGCTGGGAACCGATCGTCACGACATCGGCGCCAAGCTCATGGAAAACGTCCGGCGCGGTGTGATAGGCCGCCCCGTGCGCGCAATCGACGACAATCTTCAGGCCGCGCAGGTCGAGGTCGTTGGGAAAGGTGCTTTTACAGAATTCGATATAGCGGCCACGCGCGTCGTCTATGCGCTTCGCGCGACCGAGATCCGCCGCCGCCACGCAAACCATGGGCTGATCGATACCGGCCTCGATGGCCAGTTCCACATCGTCGGGCAACTTGGTGCCCTGACCCGAAAAGAATTTGATGCCGTTATCGAAATAGGGATTGTGCGATGCCGAAATCACGATCCCCGCCTGCAAGCGCAGTGCGCGGGTCAAGTAGGCCACGGCGGGCGTCGGCATCGGCCCGACCAGGCAAACGTCTACGCCAGCAGCAGAGAAGCCCGCCTCGAGCGCCGATTCCAGCATGTAGCCGGAAAGCCGTGTGTCCTTGCCAATGAGCACCGACGGGCGCTCGCCTTCCGGCATGACGGCCTGACCCAGCAACGCCTTGCCGGCCGCGTAGCCGAGGCGCATCACGAAATCGGGCGTAATGGGCGCCTGGCCGACACGACCGCGTACGCCGTCGGTACCAAAATACTTTCTATTCATTGCAGACCTCTTCTCTCTTCCACGGCTGCAAGAACA
>JAKLIW010000037.1 GCA_022709425.1 bacterium | reverse complement strand
GTCGCAACCCGGGTTCCAAAGGGGGTGATCTGCCTGATCTCTGCCCTGTCGTTCCACGAGCTCACCACGCAGATTCCCCATGAGATCCACTTGGCCCTTCCGCGCGGCGCCGAGGAGCCTCGCCTCGCCCATCCCCCGGTGAAGACATACCGTTTCGACAAGCGTGCCTTCCGGGAGGGCGTGGAAACCCACATACTCGATGGCGTTCGCGTCAAGATCTATGACCCGGAAAAGACGATCGCCGACTGCTTCAAGTTCCGCAACCGGATCGGGCTCGATACAGCGGTGGAAGCGGTGCGCCTTTACCGCGAGCGCCGGCGGGTCGACGCCGACCGTCTCATGCGCTACGCCGCAATCTGCCGGATCGAAAAGGTGATCCGCCCCTATCTTGAGGTTCTGCTCTGATGGCCGGCGAGAGGAAAAATCTGCCGGCCTCTGTCCACCAGCGCCTGCTCGACAAGGCCAAAGCGTCCTCGCGGCCGTTCAACGAGCTCCTGCAGCGCTTCGCCATCGAGCGCTTCATTTATCGCCTCTCCAGGAGCCCCCACGCCGACCGTTTTGTGCTCAAAGGCGCGCTGATGCTCGCGGCATGGTGCGGCACCGGCTCGCGCCCCACGATGGATATCGATCTTGAGGGAAAGACCGCGAACGATCCCGACGCGATCGCGGCGGCGGTCAA
>JAKLIW010000036.1 GCA_022709425.1 bacterium | reverse complement strand
TTCGCCAAGCGCCAATTGGATGAAATGCTCTTTATCTTCTTCTGTGACCGTAGCAGGCGTTCTGGCGCGTACCGCTGCACCTGTTGCCGGTTCATCGCTGCGCACGATGGCCGCGACAACTTCGCTCAACGCCTGCCGATAGCGCAGCCGAAATATATCTGGCGGCACCAGATTCTGTTTCACTGCCACGTATTGCTGGCAGGAGCGTTCGTAGGCCCAGACGAAGACATCACGCAGTAATTCGATGCGATTCAATTCATACACGCCGATCATGGCATCCACATAGGCCTGCTGCGGCACATCGATGAACGACAGCGGGCAAAGATTGTGACGAATGAAGGGAATATTCGCCGCCAGCCGCGACACCCGCTTGTTCACATCCTCGAACGGTTGCAAGTAGGGTAAATGCACCATCAGGAAGAAGGCCTGCTCGAACGGGTCGTCAATCTCCGCAGCCATCTGGATAACGATACCGAACAGTTCTTCCAGTCTTTGCGGCAAAGCTACCGGCAAATAGACGCTGCCCCCGATTTCTACCGCCCGAGTACGAATACGACCGCAGGCCGATGGATCAGCCATCAAGCCATCTGATAGAAAGGCGTGCAGTGCAATGACGGTATCAGTCGTCAGATTTGCATGCTCAGGATCGCGCACCAAATATTCGATGGCGTCCTTGTGGTTCAGGATCATCTGGGTTT
>JAKLIW010000035.1 GCA_022709425.1 bacterium | reverse complement strand
AGGCACGACCGGCGCCGCGTCCTCCGCGGAGGACTGGCCGAACGGCAAGTGGACCGGGCAGGCCTCGTTGGGCTCGCTGCCGGGAAGGAAGAGCGCCGTGACGCGCACCGTGCTGGGGCAGTAGGGCGAGGCGCGGAAGCCGGTGGTCTGGTCGATCTCCACGCTCACCAACCCGTCGGGCTGGGGCCAGCCGCCCGGCGTCCGGCGCCGTTCGTACACCTCGCCCATCATCTGCCGCCACGCCGGCGCCGCCAGGAGGCCGCCCTGCGCGTTGGGCTTGATCCGCTCGGGCACGTCGAGCCCGAACCAGAAGCCGGTCACGAGGTCGGCGGTGTACCCGATGAACCAGACGTCGTTGCCGTCGTTGGTGGTGCCGGTCTTGCCGCCGATGGGGAAGTTGAGTCCCGCCACCGCCCGCGTGCCGGTGCCCCGCCGCACCACGTCCTGCAGCGCGCCGTTCATCATCCAGGCGAGGGGCGGATCCATGACCGGCTCGAGGCGTGGCTTGGGCTGCCAGAGGATGTTCCCCTGCCGGTCCTCGACACGGAGGATGCCCATCGGCGTGGCCCGCTCCCCCTGGTTCGCGTATGCGGTGTAGGCGGCGATCAGCTCGAGCGGCTTGACCACCGTGGAGCCGAGGTGGATCGAGGGGACGGCGATGGAGGGCGACGCCACCAGCCCGAAGCGGGTGGCCTCCGCGATGACCGCCTCCTCGCCGATCTCC
>JAKLIW010000034.1:488-750 GCA_022709425.1 bacterium | reverse complement strand
GAGAGACCCGCGGCGAGCACCGCATCGACGCGCGCCCGGCCCCGGGCGTCCGCGTGCTGGCGGTGGTGGACGAGGAAGGAAGGCGGGCGGAGCTCCGCTTCACGGTGCTCGACGCGCGGGATTGACCGGGCGGCGCTCAGGCCGCCGGCAGCTCGACGCGGAAGACGGTGCGGCCCGGCCGCGATTCGCAGGCTAACGAGCCCCCGAGCGAATCGACGATGCGGCGGGCTATACCGAGCCCGAGGCCCGAGCCTTCGCCCGG
>JAKLIW010000034.1:0-478 GCA_022709425.1 bacterium | reverse complement strand
AAGGGCTCGAAAATCCGCTCCATCACGCCCTCCGGGATGCCCGGCCCCGAATCGGCTATCTCGACGATCACCCGGTCGCCGCTCCGCCGCGCGCCGACCTCGAGCGAGCCCTTGCCTTCCATCGCCTGCACCGCGTTGACCACGAGGTTGGTCCAGACCTGGACGAGCTGGTCGGGTACCGCGCGGACGTGGCATAGCTCGCCGTAGCTCCGCTTCACCTCGATGCCGGGTTTCGAGGGTCCGACATAGAGGGTGAGCGCCATCTCGAGCTCGGCGTTTACCTCGATGACCGTCGCTTCGCGCGAGCGCTCGGCGCGCGCGTAAGTCCTGAGCGCGCCGACCACCGCGCCCGCCCGTTCGGCCGCCTGGCGGATGACGCGGGCCGACGAGACCAGGCTGGAAAGGCGCTGCGCCTCGCCGACCAGGGCCGAGGCCTCGGGGCGCTCGAGCAGGGCCGCGAAGCGAGCGCGTTCGGCGA
>JAKLIW010000033.1 GCA_022709425.1 bacterium | reverse complement strand
GACCTCAGACGTCTGACTTCTGACCTCTGACCTCTGACCTCTGATTTCAGCCTGTCAGCTTTTCAGCATGTGGTTTGATCAGTGTCCATCCGTGGTTAACCCCTTTCAGAAGTTTGCTCCTGGCCGTTAGACCTTGGATTGTGAACGTTCGATTTTGGATTCTTGATGTTGGGTGTTCGATGTCTGCCGCGCCGGGGCCATCCGCGCCATCTGTGGTGAAGCCTGGTAAGTTAAGCCTCTGTTTCCTTCGTTGCCTTCTGTTCAGTGGAAGGACTTCGCCCGTCCGCATTTCAGCTTTCTGCTTTCTTCTTTCTGCTCTGTTTCTTACCGGCTGCAGTCCTTCCGCCTCCTCAATCAGCCCCGACCCTCAACCCTCAACCCTCAACTCTCAACCTCCCCAGCCCTGGACCAACACCCTCGGCATGATCTTCGTCCCCGTGCCCGGCACTAAAGTGCAGTTCTGCGTTTGGGAAACGCGCGTCCAGGACTTCGAGGCGTTCGTGAAGGCCACCAGCTACGATGCAACCAATGACGTGTTATCGCTAGCGGATGGCGGATTCGTTATGGCTGGCCACAACTGGAAGAATCCCGGTTTCGAGCAAGGTCCGACGCACCCGGTGGTGGGCGTTAGCTGGGACGACGCCAGGTCTTTTTGCGCCTGGCTCACGCAGAAAGAACACAAAGCAGGGACGATCCAGGCCAGCCAAACCTACCGTCTGCCGACCGACGCCGAGTGGAGCTGCGCCATGGGGCTCGCCAGGGAGGATGGAAAGACTCCCGAGGAAAAATACAGAAAGGCTTCGCAAGAGCGGAC
>JAKLIW010000032.1 GCA_022709425.1 bacterium | reverse complement strand
GCACTGCTGGCGGCCCAAAAAGGTGCGAAGATCCTGCGTGTGCATGATGTCGCGGAAACAATCGATGCACTGGCTGTTCTTGCAGCCGTGAATGAGGAAGGAAGTCTGCAATGAGTAGAAAATATTTTGGCACCGACGGCGTACGCGGTCGTGTCGGCCAGGCGCCAATCACTCCGGATTTCGTGATGCGCCTCGGCTATGCAGCCGGCAAGGCGTTGCTGGGTCAGGCCGCCATGCCGGAAGGCGAGCGCCCGTCGGTGCTGATTGGCAAGGACACCCGGCTCTCCGGCTACATGCTCGAATCGGCGCTCGAGGCGGGTTTCTCTGCGGCCGGAGTCGACGTTTGCCTGGTCGGACCGATGCCGACGCCCGCCGTGGCCTACTTGACCCGCGCGCTGCGGCTACAGGCGGGGATCGTGATTTCGGCGTCGCACAACCCCTATTTCGATAACGGCATCAAGTTCTTCTCGGGCCAAGGCACCAAGTTGCCCGACGATGTCGAACTGGCCGTCGAGGCTGGTATCGATCAGCCCATGACTTGCGTGGCGGCGGCGGATCTCGGTCGCGCCAAGCGGATAGACGATGCGCGTGGCCGCTATATCGAATTCTGTAAAAGCACCTTTCCCAACGATCTCGACCTGCGCGGCCTGAAGATCGTCGTCGATTGCGCACACGGGGCGGCCTATCACACCGCGCCGGACGTTTTCCATGAACTTGGCGCCGATGTCGTGACGATCGGTTCCCAGCCCAATGGATTGAACATCAATGACGGCTTCGGCGCGACCTCACCCAAGGCTTTGTGCGACGCCGTTCTCATCCATAGGGCAGACCTCGGCGTTGCCCTGG
>JAKLIW010000031.1 GCA_022709425.1 bacterium | reverse complement strand
TGATCTTCCCCAAAGAAAACCCACACATTTTTCCTCACGCCGCCAACCCTATCATAGCCTTTTTCCAGTTCTGTTCAAGTTCTTCCGGCGTGGCATAGGAGATGCCGCTGTGTATGCGTAGCCGGTTGTAAAACATCTCAATATATCTGAAGACGGCCGCTTGGGCCTCGTCCCTGTTCGTGTAGACCGCCCAATTGAGTTCCTCTACCTTGATCGTGTGGAAGAAGGACTCGGCCGGCGCGTTGTCCCAGCAGTTGCCTTTCCTGCTCATGCTCTGCTTCATCTGGTACATCTTGAGGTGCTCGCGGAACGCTTTGCTGGCATACTGCTTGCCGCGATCCGAGTGGAAGATGAGGCCGGGTCCCGGTCTGCGCCGCAGATATGCTTTGTTGAGTGCGCTGATGACGAGGTCCTGTTTGAGCGTGTCGCTGGTCTGCCAGCCGACCACCTTGCGCGAGAAGAGATCGATGACGACGCAGAGGTACAGCCATCCCTGCCGTGTCCAGACATAGGTGATGTCCGACACCCAGACGGCGTCCGGCCGCTTAACGGCGAATTGCTGCTTCAGTCTATTCGGCGACGGCCGCAGGGGATGGTCGGAGTCGGTCGTCACCTTGAACTTGCGGCCCGCCTTCGCCTTCAGGTCGAGTTTCTTCATCACATAGGCGACCGTGTTCTCGCTGACTAGGAATCCCTGCTTCAGGAGCGTCTCGGTTATTCGCGGGCTGCCGTAGGTCTCACGGCTCTCATAGAATATCTGGACGACGCGGCGTTCCAGATCGCGGCGCCATTCGCTGTAGGCACTCGGCTTACGGTTCCGCCAGGAGTAATAGCCGCCCACTTTCACTCCAAGGATCTCGGCCATCTCCTCTACGGCAAAGCGCGAGCGGTTTTCTTCTATGAAGGCGTACTTCATTGCTCTGCTTTCGAAAAGATGGCCACCGCTTTTTTTAATATCTCGTACCCCGTCTTGATGCTCTTCAGCTCCTTCTCCAGTTCCCGGATCCGCTTCTGTTCCGCCGTCAGTTCCTGCTTCCGTTCCCGGAAGGCGGATTCTGCTTTTTCTCGATAGTCCTTGCACCACCCGCTCAGCGTGTTGAGGCTTATGTTAAGCCCCTTCGCCACAGCGGTCATGGTACCCTCTCCTTTTTCTACCATCTGTACCGCGCGCAACTTAAATTCTTTGTCGTACATGCGATGCCGTCCGTTTAGCATACAATCCTCCCTAGTTTTGCATACATGTTTTCCCAAGGCAAGTTCCTTAAGTTTTGTTGGGGAGGATCA
>JAKLIW010000030.1 GCA_022709425.1 bacterium | reverse complement strand
GCATCGTCAAAATCGACTCCCAGGACGCTCAGGTTCTGCAGAACATCCCTCCGTAGCGTCGGAGAGTTCTCCCCGATACCACCGGTAAATACGATGGCGTCCAGCCCGCCCATCTCGGCGGCGTAGGCGCCGATCGTGCAGATGATACGGTTGACAAGCACCTTTTCGGCGCGGATGGCGTTTGGGTCACCGGTGAGAATCGCTTCCACGATGGCGCGGTGATCGCTGGATATTCCGCTCAGGCCCAGAAGGCCCGATTCCTTGTTGATGAGGTTCTTGATCGCCGCCGGTGTGTAGCCGTGGCCCAGTAGGAAAAATATGATTTCGGGATCGAACGAACCGCTGCGGGTCCCCATGGGCAGGCCTTCGAGGGGGGTAAAGCCCATCGAGGTGTCGACGCTGCGGCCGTTTTTGACCGCGCAGATGCTCTGGCCGTTTCCGAGATGGCAGGTGACGATTTTAAGATCGGTGATCTCTCTGCCCAGAAGCTCCGCCGCCTTGAGCGAGACGTACTTGTGGCTGGTGCCGTGGAAACCGTATTTCCTGATTCCGAATTTTTTGTACAGCGTATATGGAAGGCCGTAGAGATAGGCCTCTTCGGGCATGGTCTGATGGAATGCCGTGTCGAAAACGGCGTACTGACGGGCGCCGGGGAGCTCGTGAATGAGGATTTCAATACAGGCGATCCCCACGGGATTGTGGAGCGGGGCGAGAAAGGCGATTTTTCCGAGATCGCTCATCACCGTGCCGTCGATCAGGGTCGTGGCGCTGTAACGCTCTCCACCATGTACGACGCGATGCCCGACGGCGGCGATCTCGGAACGATCGGCGATGACACCTCTCCGGCGGAGCATCTCGAGCATGTCAGCGATGGCGCACTCGTGGTCGCTGACGGAGCAGGTATCCCGTTCGGTCTTGTCGGCCGTGGAGATTTTCCTGTCGCAGGACGATTCGGCCCCCCGCTGGCCGATGCCGTCATAATTGCCCTTCATCAGCACGGCCTCGGTCTCCGAGTCGAAGAGCTGGAATTTCAATGAACTGCTACCCGCGTTGACGACCAGTATCTTCATTTTATGACTCCAGTATGGGGATATCGCTGCCGTGTCATGCGGACGATGTTTCCCGTGTGAATGAACTGTATGCCGGCACATATGATAAAATCAAGCAAAGTGCATGCGGCGGGAGACCCCGCTTAAAAAAATCCCCTCCGGCCGAAAGGCCGAGGGGCATGCGCAGGAGGCGCCGGCGGAGAAGCGTCTCTCCGCCGGGCAGCTATGATAAAAGGATCGCTATACCATGCTCAGGTGCTTATATTTGGGAAGGTGCCGCACCGCGGGCTTGAAGGCGTCACGGCGGAACGGCTCGGCAAGGACATTCGCCCCTCCCTCGATGACGGCGTTGATGACGACGGGCTTCTTCGATTTCACCGCCTCGTTCACGACGTCCTTCACCTGACTGTAATCCTCGACCTTGAACCCGAGCGCGCCCATGTCTCTGGCGACCTGGTCGTAGTCGGGGTTGGTGGGAAGGTTGCAGCCGACGAACCTGTTGTCGAAAAAGTCGATCTGGTTCTTCTTCTCGGCGCCCCACTCGTGGTTATTGAATACGACTGCGATTACCGGGATGTTCTCGCGCACCGCGGTCATGACCTCGGCGATACCGCTGATGCCGTACGCGCCGTCGCCCTGGAGCGCGAACACCGGGCTGTCGGGTGAACCCATCTTCGCGCCGAGCGCGGCGCCGTAGGCGAATCCGCAGTTACCCCAGCTCAGCGCCGAGATGTGCTGGCGCGCCCCGGCGAACCTCAGGTAGCTGTTACAGATCGACGAGTTGTTTCCGATGTCGGTCGCGACGATCGAGCCCCTGGGCATCGCATCGGTGAGTTCTTTTATGAAGCGGCGCGGATGCATGAGCTTGTTGGTCGAGGACGACCAGCCGTCCAGTTCATCCTTCCATATTTTCTTTTCCTTCTCGATGTCTTCGATGCGTTTTGCGTCTTTGGCCCGCTTGGCGTCGATG
>JAKLIW010000003.1 GCA_022709425.1 bacterium | reverse complement strand
TTGCCGTCCTTCCTCGGGTAAGATATCAAATGTCTTGACGTACCGCTCCTCGGTAAGATTTTAGATGTCTTGATTCGTTCTCTTGCTTTCTGAGAACATCCGGCTATACTGCCCCCGTTTTTTTGACGGGGGTCACCATGACGAAATTGCGCATCGCCATCGACGGCCCGGCCGGCGCCGGAAAAAGTTCGGTCAGCAAACTGCTCGCCGAACGGCTCAACCTCTCCTACATCGACACCGGCGCGCTCTACCGCTGTGTCGCCTTCGAGATGATCATGAACGACATCGGGCTCGACGACGAACCGGGCATCCGGCGGATACTCGCCGACCTGAAGATCACCTTCAAGATGGAGAACGGCAGGAACCTTGTCTTCCTCGGCGGCCGCGATGTCACCGCCCAGATACGGACCGAACAGGTCGGGATGCTCGCCAGCACCGCCAGCGCCCTCCCCTTCGTCCGCGAAGCGCTCTTCGCGATGCAGCGGCGCTACGCCGAAAAGGGAGCGGTGGTGATGGAGGGCCGCGACATCGGGACGGTCATCATGCCCGAAGCGCAGATAAAGATATTCCTGACGGCCAAACCGGAAAGCCGCGCCGACCGGCGGATGTTGGACATTAAGACGGCGGGCGGCCAGAAGGACTACAACGAACTGCTCGACGAGATCCGCCGCCGCGACGATCAGGACACCCAGCGCGAAGCCTGCCCGCTCCGCCCCGCCGAGGATGCGATACTGCTCGACAATTCGCAGATGGACCTCGAACAGACGGCCGCATTCATCGTAGATATCGCAAAAAAGAAAGGATACTGACGAATGCCCACGGTACGGACCGCCACCTACGCCGGGGTCTGCTTCGGCGTCAAACGAGCTCTCGCACTCCTCGACGAGGCGTTGGCGCTCGGCCAAAAGGAGGGACGCCCCGTCCAGATGTTCGGCCCGCTCATCCATAACCCCCGCTTCATTGAAAGTTACCGGCAAAAGGGGGTCGAATTGGTCGAACAGGAAGGGATCCGCGACCACAGCGTCCTCATCATCCGTTCCCACGGCATCACCCGTGAGGAGGAGCAGTACCTGAAACGGTTCGCCGACCTGCGCGTCATCGACACCACCTGCCCCTTCGTCCGGCGCATCCATACGCTGGTCGATGAGCGTTCGAAGGCGGGCTGGGCGATCGTCGTGCTCGGCGACATGCATCACGCCGAGGTGAAGGGCTTTGTCTCGCGCATCGACGGCCCCTACTACGTTCATCCGCCCGATTTTTCCGACGCGGCGGTCGCGGCGCTCGACCGTTTCCTGCGCAACCACGATAAATTCTTTACGGTCGCCCAGACCACCGTCCGCCCGGCCCATTTCACCGAACTGCTCGACCGGATGGGAACTCTGTGCCGCGAGACCCGATGCCGCTTCGAACACCAGAACACCGTCTGCGACGCCACCTTCCAGCGACAGAACGCGGCGCTGGAACTGGCGCGGTCGGTCGAGGCGATGGTGGTCATCGGCGGGAAGAACAGTTCGAATACCGCAAAACTCTTCGCCATCGTATCCAAGGAGAATCCGCGCTCGTTCTGGATAGAGTCGCCCGACGAACTATCGCCGGATGAGCGTTCGGCCCTTGCCGCGGCACAGAGCATCGGTCTGACCGCCGGGGCATCGACCCCCGACGACCAGATCGCCGACCTTGCCGCCTATCTGGAGGCGCTGTGATAGTCCTGCGCACCGACAACCCGCTCCACCCCGACAATTTCCTGCGGCTCACCCCCGCCATCGGGGTGCCGCTCTGGATGGAGGGGATGTTCGAGGCGGCCGACAGCCGCGCCATCGCCATCGTCGGGACCCGCAAACCGTCGCTGTACGGCATAGAACTGGCCCGCGACATCGCCACGACCGCCGCCAAGAACGGCATCACCGTCGTTTCCGGCATGGCGCGCGGCATCGACACTGAGGCGCACCGCGCGGCGCTTGCGGCGGGCGGCCGGACCATCGCGGTGCTCGGCACCGGGCTGGAGAACATCTACCCCGAAGAAAATATCGCTCTTGCTCGCGACATAGCGAAGTGCGGCGCGGTCATCACTCAGTTCCCTCCCGAAACGACCCCGCGGCCGCGCAATTTCCCGATACGGAACGCGACCATCGCGCTTCTTTCGAACACTACCGTCATCGTCGAGGCGGGCACGCGGAGCGGCAGTCTGATCACCGGTCGTCACGCCGTCGAGACGGGTCGCCCGGTACAGGTCGTAGCGGGACCGCTGGATGACGAGAATTTCCGCGGCAACTACGAATTCCTGAAAAAGTACGAGGGGAACCGCCTCGTATCGCTGCTCGCGGCGCGCGACGGCTTTCTCGCCGACCTCCCGGCGCACCCCGCCGCGAAAAAGGCCCCCGCCGTCAACCTTGAAGAACTTGACCCGATCGAACAGGCCGTCGTCCGCGCGCTCACCGGCCGCGGCGAGAGCTGTTCCTTCGACGACATAACCGAAACGACCGGACTCCCGGCCGCCACCCTGCCCGCGGTGCTCTTACCGCTGGTGCTCAAGGGTGTCATAGCCGAAGAACCGGGCAACAGATATCGTATAACCTGAACATAAGGAGTATCCGCATGAAACTGATCATCGTCGAAAGCCCCGCAAAGGCCAAAACCCTCACCAAGTATCTCAAGGGCTTCAAGGTCCTCGCCTCGATGGGGCACATCCGCGACCTTCCGGCCGACGACTTCGGCGTCGATGTCGACAACGACTTCGCCCCGACCTACCTGACCATCGAAGGGAAGGAGAAGACGGTCAAGATGATCCAGAAAGAGGCCGCCTCCGCCGAAGAGATATACCTCGGCTCCGACCCTGACCGCGAGGGTGAGGCGATCGCCTACCATGTCGCGTCGTTCCTCAAGGCCGACAAGCCGATACATCGGGTACTGTTCCACGAAATAACCAAACACGGCGTCCTCAAGGCCATCGACGAAAAAACGGCGCTCAACGAGAATCTCTACAACGCCCAGCAGGCGCGCCGGATACTCGACCGTATCGTCGGCTACCGGCTGTCGCCCTTCCTGTGGAAATCGGTCAAGAAGGGCCTTTCGGCGGGCCGCGTACAGTCGGTCGCCCTCAAGTTCCTCGTCGACCGTGAGCGTGAGATCCGTGCCTTCATACCGGAAGAATACTGGAGCGTCAAAGGGCTCTTCGCCAAGGAAGGCGGCTCCCCGGTGGAAATGCTGATCGATAAGGTCGACGGCCAGAAGGCCAAGATAGCCAATGAGACCGAGGCCAAAGAGATCGAACGCCGCATCCGCGCCGCCGGCAACTGGATGGTCGATTCGGTTGAACAGAAACGGAAGAAGGAGAACCCGCTCCCGCCGTTCAATACCTCCAGCCTGCAGCAGGAGGCGTCGCGCCTGTACCACTACACCGCCGACCGCATCATGCGGATCGCGCAGGGCCTGTACGAAGGTAAAGAGATCGGCGAAGAGGGACCGGTCGGCCTCATCACCTACATGCGTACCGATTCGTTCCGCATATCGCCCGAAGTGAATGCGAAACTGCGCAGTTATGTGGTCGCGGAGTTCGGCGAGAACTATCTGGCCGGTTATACCCGCACCTACGAGAACAAAAAGGGTAAGATACAGGATGCCCACGAGGCGATCCGGCCGACCGATGTCACCTATACCCCCGACAAGGTCAAACAGTATCTGACCAAAGAAGAGCTCAACGTCTACACCCTCATCTGGCGCCGGTTCGTCGCCACCCAGATGAAAGAGGCCGAATTCGATCAGACCACGGTCCAGATCACCGACCTCGGACGCACCATCTCCTTCAAAAAGAGCGGTTCGGTCATGGTGTTCGACGGGTTCCGCAAGATGTGGGACCGTACCGCCAACGGCCGCGATGAGCAGCTTCCCCTGTTCGTGCAGGGGGAAAAGCTGGGCCTTACCGATGTCTCCAAGGAACAGAACTTCACTAAGCCGCCGGCCCGCTACACGGAAGGAAGCCTGGTCAAGGAACTCGAAGAGAAAGGGATCGGCCGGCCGTCGACCTACGCCGCCATCATCAACCACATCATCGCCCGCAAGTATGTCGAACGGCTCAAGGAGCCCAAGGGGGCGCTCGGGGCGACCGATCTGGGCGGACTGGTCAGCGACACCCTGCAGAAGTTCTTCCCGAAGATCATCAACGTGAACTTCACCGCCGATATGGAAGAGAAACTCGACTCCATCGAGGCG
The DNA here is from genome assembly GCA_022709425.1 of bacterium. Lineage (GTDB taxonomy): Bacteria > UBP6 > UBA1177 > UBA1177 > JAKLFG01 > CALMRE01. Next base: position 255,880 of record JAKLIW010000003.1, on the reverse strand, counting down.
GGCGAGGCGCAGTGGGTAGCGGTCCTCAAGGACTTCTACGGCACCTTTGAACAGAATCGCGTTGAAAGCCTCGAAACGCTCAAAGAGGACGGCAAAAAACGGATCTACGCCGAAGAGAACTGCCCGAAGTGTCAGGCGCGCCTCATCGTCCGCTTCTCGAAGAAGGGTAATCATCCCTTCCTCTCCTGCGAGAAATATCCCGACTGCACCTTCTCGGGCGACATGGTCAAAGAGGGCGAGAAGATACATCTCCGCGAAGGGGGCCGTGAAGAGCCCCAGATACTCGACGAGAAATGCCCCAACTGCGGCGCGCCGCTGGCGGTCAAACAGGGACGATTCGGCCCCTTCAAGGCCTGTTCGAACTATCCGAAATGCAAGACCATCGTCCGCGAGGCCGAGGTCTTTGGCCCCTGCCCGAAGGAAGGGTGCGGCGGCACCATAGAGAAACGTCGTTCCAAGAAGGGCAAGGTCTTCTTTGGTTGCAGCAACTACCCGAAATGCGATTTCGTGTCGTGGTATCCCCCCATCGACGGTCAGAAGTGCGCCAAATGCGGCGCCGCCTACATGGTCGAGAAGAAATCGGGCATCGCCTGCGGCATCTGCGGCGAAAAGGTCAAGTCCTAGGTGAAACGGGTCACTATCCTCGGCGCCGGGCTGGCCGGCTGTGAGGCCGCCCTTCAACTTGCGCGGCGCGGCATAACTGTCACTCTGGTCGAAGCGAAACCGGAAAAGATCGAGCCGGCGGTCTACCATCTCGACGGTCCCGCCGAACTGGTCTGTTCCAATTCGCTCAAATCGGAATCGAACGCGACGCCGAGCTATCTTTTGAAGGAAGAATGCCGCGTCGCCGGATCGCTTCTTTTGCAGGTGGCCGACTCGGTAAAAGTGCCGGCGGGCGAAAGTCTGGCGGTCGACCGCAACCGTTTCTCCGAAGCGACGCTCGGTCTCATCGCCGCAGAAACCGGCATCACCTATATTCGAAACACCATTGTCGATTCCATCGAAGCACTGCGCGAGCGGTTCCCCGCCGATCTCTACATCGTCGCGACCGGGCCGCTGACGGGACCGTCGCTACTGGCGAGCATTTCGGCCGACAACCATTATTTCTATGACGCCATCGCTCCGATCGTGAGCGCCGAGGGGCTCGACCTGACCAAACTCTTCTGGGCCGACCGCTACAACAAAGGGCTCCCCGACTTCCTCAACTGCGCACTCACCCAACCCGAATACGACCGCTTCATCGACGCGCTCCTCGCCGCCGACAAACTCCCCTACGCCGACCATGAGAAGCCGCAGTTCTTCGACCGCTGCATGCCGATAGAGACGATGGCCGAACGGGGCCGCGAAACGCTTTCGTTCGGGCCGTTCCGCCCGGTCGGGTTCTTCGTCGAAGGAAAACGTCCCCACGCGGTGATGCAACTGCGCGTCGAAAATGCCCAGCGGAGCGCCTTCAATATCGTCGGCTGTCAGACGCGGATGCGGCATCATGCCCAGCGTGAGGTCTTCCGCCTGCTTCCGGGATTGGAGAACGCCGAATTCCTCCGCTACGGCTCGGTCCACCGCAATTCCTACATCAACGCCCCCGAACTGCTCGCCGACGGTTGGAACCTGCTCAAGCACCCCGACACCTATGTCGCGGGACAGCTTTCGGGCATCGAAGGCTACGGCGAATCGATCTTTTCGGGGCTGTATACCGCACTGACCATTGTTGCCCGCTTCGAAGAAAAAAAGGTGCCGCTCCTTCCCGTGGCGACCATGAGCGGCGGACTGCTCCGCAAACTGCGCACCAAGGCGCCCCACTTCGCCCCGGTCAACGCCAACTTCTCGGTCATAGAGAACCCGACGCGGCTCATGAAGCGCGACCGCAAGCTCTTCTATGTCACCGACGGCATCCGGCAGTTCCGCGACTGGTGGAACGGATCGGCGGCTTTTCTTTCCCTTCCTTGACTCTTTTCCCTTTTTTTCCTAAATTTCACCTGTAAACCATCTTGGGGGTTCTCATGACGGCGACGCTTGTAGGTTTTATTCTGTATCTTTGCATGATGCTGGGAGTCGGCATCGTTACCTGGCGGCTCAACGAATCGACCAGCGACTATTACATCGGCGGCCGCAAACTGGGACCGTGGCTCACCGCATTCTCGGAACGGACCAGCGGCGAATCGGCGTGGCTCCTGCTCGGGCTTCCCGGCGCGGCGCTCGCGGTCGGCCTCATCGAGGTGTGGACCGCCGTCGGCTGTGTGGCCGGCATCATGTTCTCGTGGTATGTCATCGCCGAGAGACTACGCATCGAAACGGAACGGTATCACGCCATCACCCTGCCTGAATACCTCGCGGCGCGGTTCGGCGAACACGCCCGGCCGATCCGGTCGCTGGCGATGCTTATCATCATCTTCTTTTTCACCTTCTACCTCGCGGCGCAGATGAACGGCGCAGGCAAGGTGCTCAATGTCACCTTCGACATCCCCCATATCTGGGGCATCGTCATCGGCGCGGCGATCATCGTCCTCTACACGATGATGGGCGGTTTCATGGCGGTGGTCTGGACCGATCTCATTCAGGGACTCCTGATGGTCGCGACGCTGGTCATTCTGCCGCTCGTGGCGCTCTACGAGATACAGGCGCAAGGGCTCTGCCTTTCCGACGCGGTGGCGAACGCCGGAACGGTCGGCAGTCTCACCGCCGGCAAGGCGGGCTGGGCCGGGATCGCGGTGGTCATCGGCGGCCTCTCGTGGGGCTTCGGCTACATGGGCCAGCCGCACCTTCTCACCAAATTCATGGCGATACGGACCCCCGCCGAGATACGGGTCGGCCGCCGCATCGCCTTCGCGTGGGCCGTTCCCGCCTTCACCGGCGCGATCGTCATCGGTCTGGCGGCGCTCGCCCTTCACGGGCAGGGCTTCTATGCCGATCCCGAGAAAGCGATGCCGTCGCTCGCGACCGAACTTTTTCCCGGCTGGGTAGCGGGGATACTCATATCGGGCGCCATCGCCGCAATGATGTCGACCGCCGATAGCCAACTGCTGGTCATATCGTCGGCCATCATCGAGGATTTTTACCGCAAAACTCTGAACCGCCAACTTTCCGACAAGGCGATGGTCGCCTTCTCGCGCCTCATCACCCTTTCAGTGGGTATCGCCGGCATTCTGCTCGCCCTCTATTCCGACAAACTGATATTCACCATGGTCTCCTACGCGTGGTCGGGCCTCGGCTCGTCGTTCGGTCCGGCGATCCTGTTGACCCTCCTGTGGAAACGGACCACCGGCCCCGGCATCATCGCCGGGATGCTCACCGGCACACTCACCACCGTCATCTGGTCGGAGATCACCGTGCTCAATAGTCTTATCACCGCGCGGCTCACCAGTTTCGTGTTCGCCGTCGCCGCCATCTGGCTGGTCTCGCTCCGCTCCACCGACAAATGATCAAAAAAACGATCCTCCCTCGGGATGTGCTCCGGAGGGAGGAACGAGAGGTGGACAGAAAGTTCGTAACGCCCGGGACCGGGCGTCCAAAGGATGAACATCTTATTCGTAGCATTAACCACGCCTCACTTTTTTCCTAAATGATATCAAGTGGTATTTTTCTTTTCTTGATTATTCGCCCCACCCGGCTATGATGCGCCGTCTTCTTTTCGGGAGGTACCCATGGCGACATATCCGATAACGGCTAACGGTTTCGCGGTGATAAAGAAGGAACTGGAGCATCTGAAAAAGATAGAACGCCCCGCCATCATCAAGGCGATAGCCGAAGCGCGCCTCCACGGTGACCTGTCGGAGAACGCCGAATACCACGCCGCCAAAGAACGGCAGGGCTTCATCGAGGGACGCATCAAACATCTGGAAGGGATCGTGGCCACCGCCGAAGTGATAGAGCCGAAGAAAATGAAGGGCGACCGGGTCCTTTTCGGCGCTACGGTGACGCTGTTCGACACCGAAAAGGAGGACGAGATAACCTATCAGGTCGTCGGCGAGATAGAATCGGACCTCGCCAAGGGGAAGATATCGGTACAATCGCCCATCGGCGCGGCGCTCATCGGCAAAGAGGCGGGCGACGAAGTGAAGGTCCAGACCCCCTCCGGCGTACGTACCTATGAGATCGTCACTGTTACGTTCATCTGATCTTCCCGCCGGGGAGATACTCGCCTACGCACAGGCCAATCGCATCACACCGCGTGAAATAGCCTTTATTCTGAAGGGAGAAACTCGTCTGGTGCGCGGCGACCTGCGGGGCAGTCTCCCGCCGTGGGCCGGATCGCTCCGCGACGCATCGATACTCGCCCTCTTCCCGCTGGTGAGTCGTCTGCTTTCCGGCGATCCCGCCTACTTCATCGCCGAGGGGGAGAAACTGGCGTCGTTCCTCGGGCAGGACATCGAATCGGTCATCCCGCTGTCGCATACCCAGTTGCGCAAGATAAAGAAGGAGATCGGCGGCGCCGTCTTCAACCTCCTCGTCGAAACGCTGCCGGAGCGCTACGAGACGCGTATCCTCGCCCCGACGCTCCACGGGATCGCCCCCGGCGACATCGCCACGGTGACCGGCACGGTGAGCGGCTGGAAACGGGCGTGGAAATCCAACGCGCCGTGGACGATGGAACTCGCCGTCGGCGGCAAAAAGACGCCGGTCAGTTTCTTCGGCAAGGTGGGACAGGGCTACGCCGCACAGTTCCCGGAAGGGAGCGAGGTCATCGTCTCGGGCGAGGTGAGCCAGCGGACGATGCTCCCCTCCTTCACCAACCCCGACATCTTCCGCTACGACGAGATATGGAAGGAACTCCTTTCGGGCATCGTACCGCTCTACCGCAAGATACCGGGCGTCTCGCGGCTGTTCCTCCTGCGGGCGATGCGCGAGGCGGCGCTGCGGCTCATGAAATTCTCGGGCGACTGGCTGCCGCCCGCCATCCGGAGCCGCTACGGCTTCCCCGACCTCATCCTGTCGCTCCTCAATGTCCATTTCCCCTCGCCCGACCTCCCCAAAGAGCAGATGGAATCGGCCCGCACCCCCTACCACAGCCGTCTCGCGTTCGACAAGATGTTCTTCTTCCAGTACGGGTCGCACCTTGAGCGGCGCCGCGCCGACCGGCGTAAACCGCGCACCGTGGCGGTCAATTCGGCCGAAGCGCGCGCCGTGGAGCAGGCGCTCCCTTTCACCCTCACCGTCGCCCAGAAGCGCGTGCTGGCCGAGATACGGCGCGACCTCGCCTCGCCCGAGCCGATGATGCGGCTCCTGCAGGGCGATGTGGGGAGCGGCAAGACGCTGGTGATGCTCCTCGCGGCGCTCGATGTCATTTCTTCGGGCTACCGCGCCGTCATCATGGCCCCCACTGAAATTCTGGCCCGCCAGCACTACGATACCATCGCCAAATGCACGAACGGCGTCGCTTCTGCGCTCGCCGTCGGCGGGAAGAGCGGCAAAAAGAAGCGCGAGATGCTCGAAAGTTTCCGCGACGCGAAACTCATCGTCGGGACCCACGCCCTGTACGAAAATCTCGACGCGCTCTCCGATCTCGGACTTGTCATCATCGACGAACAGCACCGCTTCGGCGTTTCCCAGCGGATGGAACTGATGGGCAAGGCGCAGGAGCCCGATGTGCTGGTCGTGAGCGCCACGCCGATACCGCGCTCTCTGGCCCTCACCCTCTACGGCGGGGTCGAGATATCGGTACTCAACGAGATGCCGCCGGGCCGCCTGCCGATAAAAAGCCGCTTTGTCCCCTACAGCAACCGCCCCAAGGTGGTCGAGCATATCGTATCCATCGTGACGGCCGAGGAGAAGAAGGGCTACTGGATCTGTCCGCTCGTCGAAGAGTCGGATAAGAGCGACCTTGCCCCGGTCACCGCCGTCTATGAAGAGTTCAGGGCGCTTCTGGGCGACAAAGTGCAACTGCTCCATGGGCGGATGAGGGGTGAGGAGAAGGATCGCATCCTGACGATGCTGCGCGACGGGTCGGCGCGGATGCTTATATCGACGGTCGTGGTCGAGGTCGGGGTCGATGTCCCCGACGCATCCTTCATCGTCGTCGAAAACGCCGAACGGTTCGGCCTTGCCCAACTGCACCAACTCCGGGGCCGGGTGGGACGCGGGAAGATAAAGAGTTTCGCCGCCTTCATCGCCGGGGAACAGGTGACCGAAAAGGCGGTTGAACGGCTCGCCTTCATGGAACAGACCGCCGACGGCTTCAAGATAGCCGAATACGACCTGCGGCTGCGCGGGCCGGGGGCGCTGACCGGGCTTGAGCAGTCGGGTTTCCGCAACGACCCCTACTACCTCCTCGCGGCGCAGTACGGCATCGAGGTGCAGAAGGCGTCGCAGGCGGCCCGGCGCTTCCTGAACGACCCCGACGCCACCGACGCCGAGCGGGCCTTCGTCGCCCGCATCTTCGACTCGTTTTTCAAAGAACGCTATCAGAATGCTCGCATTGGATAGCCACCTCATTGTAGGGGCGCGCCAACGGCACGCCCGCATTGTTTCTGCCCCGTCTCAAACATCCGGGCGTCCCGGTGGGAACGCCCCTACAAAAAGGAATTGAGCCGCTGCCTCTTGCCTTTTTACTAAAGAAACGGTAGGATGACCCCGTTGCCACCCACCGGGAGGGTTCGATGTCGATCCGTACGATGTTCGCCGCCGCCGTATTGCTCCTGTTCTGCGCCTGCGAGAACATCAACCACGTGCCGTACAAAGGAACATTTGTCAACGAGTCGACCTACACGCTGACCATAGCGCCCAACAGTCAGACATGGACCGGCTTCACGCTCGCCCCCGGCGAGAGCAAGGTCGTTTCTCTGGACGACAAAACCCTGCTTTTCACCGTAAGTCCCGCCGTGGTGGTGTGGGTATTCGAGGAGGAGACGAGCACCGTCACTTTTTATGACCGCGACCCGAATTCGGACGACGACGCGGTTTTTTGTCTCGACGGAGCGACGGCGTGCGACGGGACGGCGGCCATCTACCACTGTAACGGCGGTTTCTGGAAACGCTCCCTGTGCGCCGATGCCTGCGTCGATCTCGGCTATGCCGCGGCGGTCGGTTGCGGCTACAGTTCAAACGCCGGACAGGATCAGTGCTTCTGCGAATAAATCGCTCTTCTCTGGTTGATTTCATAAAATAATCTGTTACAATGGGTCGTCCTTGAAACCGGAGGTGGTCATGAAGAGAAATGTTCTGTGGATGTTGTTCATCACCCTGCCGCTATGGTTCTTCCTTATTTCATGTGGCGACGGCGGTAGCGAAAACGACGACAACACCGGCGATACCGATGATGACGGGATCGTTTCCGACAACGGAAAGACCGATACCGACGGCGGTTTGCCGACCAAAGACGATGGCGTGCTCAAGGACGATGCCCCGCTTCCCGATACCGACACCCCTCTGCCCGACACCGGCGACACCGACGAGACACAGCCCGATGTCGACAACGGACTGGACTCGGACGGCGACGGCATTCCCGATTCCAAGGAAGGGACCGGCGACACCGACGGCGATGGCACGCCCGACTATCTTGACACCGACACCGACGGCGACGGTATTCCCGACAGCGTCGAGGCGCCGGGCGGCATCACCGTAGATACCGACGGCGACACGACACCCGACTACAAAGATACAGACAGCGATGGCGACGGTATCTCCGATGCCAAGGAATGTCCCGAACAACCTTGTGGCGATGCCGACAGTGACGGCACCAAGAACTATCGCGATACCGACAGCGACAACGACGGCATCTTCGACGACAAAGAGTCTGGCGCCGATCCGGCCAACCCGGTAGATACCGACACCGACGGCACCCCCGATTTTCTTGATACCGAATCTGACAACGACGGTATTCCCGACATACTGGAAGGTCCCGGAGATGTCGATGGCGACGGCATAAAGAATTATCTGGACGACGACTGTGACGGCGACGATATCTTTGACAGCATTGAAGCGGGCGCCGACCCGGCAAATCCCGCCGACACCGACGGCGACACCTTTCCCGATTTCAAGGATCCCGATTCCGATAACGACGGCCTTTCCGATACGAAGGAACGGGAATTGACGACCGATCCGCTGAAAGCCGATACCGATGGCGACGGTGTCTCCGATATGGCCGAGGTCGCCTATGGATCAAACCCCAAAGACAAGACCAGCACCATCCCGGCCGAAGACTTCTACGTCGTACTTCCCTATCAGGACCCGGCGCAGAACGACGATCTTCAGTTCACCACCGATGTCGGCATCGCCGATGTCATCATCATGATCGATCTTTCCGCTTCTATGAGTGAAGAAATAGAAAACCTGAAGACCCACATGGGATCGGTCATCACCAACATCGTTGCCGAGATCCCCGACACCCACTTCGGGCTGGTCGCTTTCTCCACGTGGGAAGCGCCGACTCCCTATCTGTTGGCTCAGCGGGTCACCGATGTGTCAAATGATGTGCAGACCGCTTTGAATGCGCTCGCCACCACAAGTATCGGCTGGTACGAACCGCAAGAAGAGACTTTGTACCAAGTAGCGACCGGCGCAGGACTTACCGCACAGGTGAAGCGTGTGTTGACAACGGGGTCGCCTCTGGAGGCGACATATTATGACATCGCGATCCCCGCCATTACCGATTGCGCGAACGGCACCCATGGCGGTGTTTGCTTCCGCGATGATGCCCTGCCGATATTCCTGATGGTCACCGACGAACCATTCCAGGGGTACGACCTGCCAGCCATTCTTAACGATTCAGGCTATAGCAAGATCGATGGGTCGTGGTCTATCGGCACCGGCCATTCACTGGCGCAGGCGATCACGGCGATGAACGCGAAGAACGCGAAGTTCATCGGTATCGACTCATCCGCCGATATCGCGACCGGCCCGAACACCTACTACGAACAGGTGGCGACCGGCACCGGTTCGGAGAACACGGCGGGTGATCCCTTCATCTACAAGATCAATTCCGACGGCACCGTGCCGAGCGGCGGCGACCTGTCGGCGCAGATAGTATCGGCGGTCACCGAACTGACCAACACCGTCGCTCTCGCGCTTACCACCGGCAAGGAATCGGTAACAAACACCTACAGCATCGACACCACCCAGTTTATCAAGGCCATAGATTTCTCGGTGGCCGATCCGGCGGGCGGCGCACAGATGGTAGGCGGCAAACTGATGGTCGATCCCGGCACCAAAGTCACCTACGACGTCACCTTCAGAAACGATTTCCATGATAACAAAGACCCCGAAGCGCGGCTTTTCAAGGCAAAGATACTGGTTATCGGCGCCGGACTCACCCTCGACACCCGCGATGTCTTCATTATCGTACCGGGCACTATTCCCGATCCGCAAGAAGAGGAGTGATCGCCTCTCCCGATCTTCCTACAGGTCCATGCAGAGAACGATGATATCGTCATCGATCTTTTCGCGATCGGGCAAGTATTTTTCCACGAAACGTTGCGGCAACTCGACGAGCGGCAGGTCCGCCAATTGCAACGCGCACGGGAGCAGTTTGCGGTATTCAGAGGCCCACACCGAGGTGTTCTCGGCCCATTCGACCAATCCATCGGTATAGAGAACGATCCTATCGCCGGGACAGAAGGAGCGTTCCTGCGACCGATATAAGGATCCTTCGGAAATGCCGATAAGTTCTCCGTCCCCTTCAAGGAATTCCGGTTCGCCGTTCTTGGGCAGGAAGAGGGCCGGCGGATGACCGGCATTCACCCACGACACCTTTCCGGCGTTGCGGTTGACCGTCAGGAAGCATGCCGAAAGATATTTTTCCGCCGGCAGGATCCTCGTCAGAACGCGATTCATCATCACGACCGTTTCGTCAAGCGTATAGATCGGGGCGCAGTTCTGACGGAACAGCGCCTTCAGCGCCGGATGGATGTAACTGGTCGAGATATCGTGGCCCGCCACATCGGCCACGAGAAAGGTATAGAGTCCTCCGGCCTGCTCCAGCACGTCGTAGAAATCGCCGCCCGCCTCGAGGACCGAACGAAAATAGACTGAAAAACGGGCGTCGGGCAATTCCTGCGGCTTGATGAGTATCGCCTGCTGGGCATCGTGTATCTGCCGTATCTTATCGGCCTGCGTTTCGATGGCATCCTGCAGAGCGACCGCTATTTTAAGATGAACGCTGACGCGCGCCTTGACCTCCTGCGGATTGAACGGCTTGACGATATAATCGACCGCCCCGAGATCGAAGGCGGTCATCTTGGAGGCTTCGTCATCGTTGCCCGTCAGAAAGATCACCGGAATATGGCCGGTGCGCGGCTTGCTTTTGAGCCAGCGGATCACCTCAAAACCATCCATGCCGGGCATCATGATATCAAGAAGGATAAGGTCGGGCAGTACTGTATCAATGGCCGCAATTGCCTCGTTGCCGCTACCGGCGGAAAGGACCGTGTACCCGGTTTTGTTGAGGATCTTCTGCAGATGGGTCAACGACACCACCGAATCATCCACGATAAGTATCGTGAAATGTCTTCCGGTATCAATCATGCGCCCTCCTATCCAGCAAATCGGCAAGAGATCCTATAAGCGCGGCCTGCGCCTTTTCCCTGATAGGAAGGTCGCCGATAGTGTCCGGCGTGATACCGCCGATGAATACGACCGGATGCCGCGAGAGGGATAGCGCCTCGGCGGCCAGCGCAAAGACCGTCGGACGGCTGGTCGGCTTAGTCGCGGTCTTAAAAACCGGGCCGAATCCGATATAGGCGAGATCGTAGCGGTTTGCCAGAACGATATCGTCCAAAGAATGGGTCGAAAGGCCGATCTGTAGGTCGGGATAACGCCGTCGCACCTCGACCGGAGATATGTCGGTATCTCCGACATGAACAACCGGTGCGCCGCACCGCACCGCAATATCGGGCCGGTCGTTGATGACCAACCGCGTCCCGGCGTTCAAGAACCGTATCCGGTCACGGATAAGAAGCGCATTGGCGACGATGGCCGCATCGCTTCCCTCCTTCATACGCAGTTGCAGAAAGTCGGGGCGCAGTATCCGAAGCACGCGATCCACGAAAGCGGCATCGGCCGACCGGTCACCTGCCAGATCGATGATGGGATAGATGGCAAGCATCTTCATCCCTTTTTCACGATACGGTACTTGCGGATCTTTTGATTGAGGGTGTTGCGATGAATGTCGAGCAGTTTCGCCGTTTCTCCGACCGACCATTGACAATGTCGAAGCGCCGCCTTGATGAATTCGCGCTCCACCGAATCGAGGAACAGCTGGAAGAATTTGCCGGGGCGAACATTCTTGCCCAGATCGTCCCAGAACCCCTCCATTTTCATCGAAACAAGTTTGTTGGCCGGGAAATGGACCAGTATCTCGCGAATGCGGGCATAGGGAAGGTTCTTTCCGCCGTCTTTATTGGTCACCACATGCCGCAATTCTTCTACATTATAAGGCCACCAGTAGGCGAGCAGTTTCGACAGATTCTCCTGTGAACACCAGAGATCGTAGTCATCGCTCCGCGTGATGAAATGCTCCAGTAACGGCGGAATATCTTCAAGCCGTTCGCGAAGCGGCGCTATCCAGAGATTCTGAGGTATGCGCGCCGCCAGCTCGTCGAATTGCGACCGCTCTTCGACCAGCACGATCTCATCGGTCAGCGGATCGGGCAGACCGAACTCCGCTTTGACGATACGCGAGAAGGCCGACCGGATGCCGTCGTTCTTGTAATAGGTATTCACTATCTTGCGGGCCAGATGATTCTTTCCCACTCCCGGTTCACCGCCGATGAGGATCGGTTTTCCCGGCTGGACCTTGGTGACGAAACGACGCATCGCTTCGGCGCTGTCACTTATCCCGGCTATCATTAGATGTCGATCTCAAAAAAACGGTTGATCGTCCCCAAGAGCTCCCGTTCCTCCCATTTCGTCTGGTATATATGGTTGCGGAATTCGGTCGAGCCTGCTCCGCCACGCGAATACCAGACGGCGTTCTTCTTCAACTCATTCATCATCGTACGGAGCGAGATACCGATGGAGTATAACCGAATGGCGCGGAAATGCAATGTCATGAGCTCCCGTTTCCGCTCATCGGCGATCGGAAGGCCGCTACGCAGTTCTTCAAATATCCACGGACGACCGTAGGTCCCCCGCCCGATCATGAACCCGGCGATCTTCGTCCCGGCGAACCGTTCGAGGTGCGCCGACTCGGTGATGTCGCCCGAATGGATGACCGGGATATGCCGCTCGGCGGCGAGCCGGATCGAGAAGTCGTGGTCGCAGGTGCCCGGCAGGAACATCTGTGTCTTGAGGCGCGGATGGATGACCAGTAGGTCGGCCCCCTCTTCCTCGATGATGGCCGCTATCTCTAATCCGTTCTCCTGTTGATATCCCTTACGGATCTTGACCGAAAGCGGTTTTTTCGTCGCCGCGCGGGCCGCGCGGACGATCCGTCGCACCTTTTCGGGATCGGTCATCAGGAAGGCGCCATTGCGTCCCTTGAGCACTTTCTTCATGGGACAGCCCATGTTGATGTCGAACCCGTAAGCGGCGGGATTCACCGCCTCGACGCGCTCTATCGCCCCGGCGATATCGTCGGGTTCCGATCCGAACATCTGGACGAAGGTCTTCGGCTCCTCCGGCAGCACCTGCGCCATCTTGATGGTTTTCTTATTGCCGAACATGACCCCTTTTGCCGATATCATCTCGGTGTAACAGACATCGGCCCCGGTCAAATAGCATATCTGTCTAAAGGCGGCGGTGCTGATCTCCGCCATGGGCGCAAGGTATAACTGCATCCGTTATTCTTCAGTTCTCGGCCACTGGAAAGTACCGTGAACGGCGGCCGTTGTCAACTAATGCCTCTTAAATGCCTCTCATTTCCGCCTCAACGGCTTTGGCGTGTAATCGTCAAACGGACATTGGTCAGGATACGTATCACAATAGCACTCCATATCACGAACGACCAATTCTTTACTGAGATTCCAGGCTGTTTCATAGACGAGCCAATGTTTCCAGAAAAGACCTCTGAGCTTATATGTTTTTTGATCCCAATCCTCCTGCATGCAGATATTTTTGCCGTCACTAAAACGGTAATAACAAAGAATGCTAACGCTATCCTCGGGTGCTCCACCGTTGGCATACACCAGTTCTTTGTTGTAGAATAAGTACTTATCGTCCAGATCGTACATGTTCATCCGCATGTTGTCGAAGGAAAACAATGTCTTATAAGTGATGTTGGTTAGGTTGGTGATATTTGCCTCAATAACCTTGATGGTGAAAGTCTGAAAATCATCAGTGGAGGATGAAGTTGCGAAATAAACCGTGTTCTTGTCTTTGATGAGGGGGGCAAAACCAGTCTCGCCTTCCCTCGTCAGCTTTCGACATCCCGAATCGCCTTTGTCGAGATCGCAAAGTGTCACCTGATAATCCCAATCGTAGTATGCCACCAAGTTATCAAGCATCGACGGGAAATAAGGACGACGCTCAAGTCCTTGGAGCGTGTCTTTCTTGTAGAGCAACTCTTTCCACTTGTCCCACTCATCGACCTTAGTGTAGAGTATTCGAGCATCTTTCCCAGATCCGTCCATACTGAAATAGGCCAGCATGAAAACATATTTTTCACTGGCGCGGAGATCCGATGTCCCGTAAAACGATTCTCCCTTATATGCAAAACCATATTGGTTTTTAGAGAAATTATAATATAAAAGATGATGAGGTGTGCCTTCATAGTCTACGGATTGATCATATGAAACAAGGTACATGTAGTCATTGCCAATCGTGCCTTCGGTATACGCTCGTCCATAACGGAGAACGGACCGTGTAGACATATCATATAGATACGTGCCCTCATTTTGCCATGTCGGCGTAGCCTTTCCTCCACCTATTCCAAACAAAAACTTGCCTTCTTTTTCTGATATATGCAACCGGTCGCCAATTTCGAAGGCAAACCAACAACCCGGAGTAAGGAGATAATCACAAGAATGATTGGCTACCAATGGATTTTTTATCTCCCCACATTCACCGTTGGGCAATCCTTGAATGACAGGCGAGTTTTCGATTATCTGTGCCTCATGCGGATAATGGTCGGCACAGGCATCAAATGGAACGGGAACACATTCATCCAAAGGTTTGGTGGGGCCTTGAAACTTTTTATCCCACAACTGACCCCGCACATTCTCCGGATCGCTGGCAACTATGTCGATATCGCCGTAGTAGATATAGGCAATGTTCCGATCCTCATCGGGATAAGAGGTCTTATAGGGATCCTCCAGCATGTCGGGATATTCGTGCTCGGTAAGCGTCATGTCCCGGTCGACGAGATCTATGTCCGCATTGTCTTCATCTTTCTCTTCCGTCCAATAATCCACATCGTTTCCCGGTATTTCGACGCAGTACTGTGCTGTGTTGCAGGTGTAGCCGTACTCGCAGTTGCCGCAAATTACAGTACCGATCATTCCGCAACGGCCAACGCACGGATCGTTGTCGTTCGACGAAGCGTTCTTTGCAGTGCAGGCGACGAGAAAGGCCGCAACTACGAGAAAAATGATATTTCTGGTCTCGGCGATGACCATGCCGTATCCGCCGCTATGGATTGAGAGTTGAGGAAAGCTTTTCCAGAACAAACTTCTTGATGGCGACGGCCAGTACATTCCCCTGCCGCGCCTCTGCTTTTTCGGGAGAGATCATACCGCGATCGCCGCAAGCACGATCTGTTTTAATCGATCACTCATCGCCGATCCCCTGCACATTGAACATCGGCATTATAGCAGGGATAAATCCGAAGTAAAGACTATCCGTTATCTTGTTGCCAGCTCTGATCGCACCGAAAGGACCACAACGCCGCGTCATTCGAGTTCGTCCGAAAGGGCGAGTCCGCGCTGTGCCTTTTTGTTGAATTCATCGGTCAGTTCGGTCATCCGACAGATGTCGCGGTAGAGTTCCATCGCCCGCTGGGGTTGATAGTCCTGATAGAGTTGGGCTTTAAGATAGAGCTTTTGCAGTAGCTTCGGTTTTGCAGCAATCCAACCAACGCATTCGGTCCGCTCCGGGTCCTCGGCGGCGCATTTCTGGTACCAGCCATCCGCTTCTCCATAACGCTCGCGTCGTTCAAGGCGATTCGCCGTAAGGTAATAGCCCCACGCCCGGATCTTCCGCGCCTGCAGTTTCCAGCCGCTCCCGCGCGGTGCGATGATCTTGTCGAGCAATTCGGCGTTCGATACATTGCGCAGGATCCCTTCGGAATCGCCGATCTCGACCGCCTCCTGTACTTTTTCCAGCGTCTTGATGAAAGCGATGATCTGACTGCGCAAAAGCGCCGCCTCCGCCTCCATCGGCGTCCGCGCAAGCAGTTCTTCGACCTCGGCGATCTCGGCGAGCGCCTGCGGATACTCGCCGGCGGCATAGAGCCGTACCGCTTCGTTAAGGACAACGGTCCTGATCTCCCCCGCTTCCAGCAGGAAAGAGGCGGCGGCAACGATGATGACGACAAGCGTCCTCATCAGGGTGGCTGCCGCATGGTTCGTTCGATGTTGGCGCATGGCCTCCTCCTTCTCGAACATTGGTAAGAACCCGCCCCTTTCCGACACCGCAAAACTTCAACAACGGACGCACTCATGCGCCGTTCGGCGAAGCATTCAATGTTGGAAAGAACCGACACGATCCTGATGGACGTGAGGGCGGAGGGCGGAGATGCATACCAACGAGTGGCAAAGAGCGGAGGAGTCGTTAATCGACAATTACAGTATAGCTCCGTCGGAAGCCGTTTGCAAGCGGTATTTTTGCCGGAAAGGATATTTTTTCAGGCGGTCACTTTCTTTCCCTTGCCGCCGGTAACGGCCGCCTTTTTACGGGCGAAGAGTTCGTTGATGTCGGGCATCGGCAGATTGAAGGGACCGTAGACGCCGGCGGCGGTGAGATTGAGCAGATACCCGCGGCCCGAATGGAACAGTATCGGCAGGGCGAGGAACAGCGCTTTCTCGCGCTCTTCGGGAGGCATCTTTTCGGTATATTCGAAAAGTCCCTCGCAAACGATCTGGAACGAATAGCCGGGCAGTTCCCGTTTGAGATTCGCCCCCACCTTGAGGACGACCTTGGTCAGCCGTTCGTTCTCGACCGCGTTGAGGACCGAGAAGTCGATGTCGATGGGCGGTTCGGGGAGTTTTTTCCCCTGATGGTCCTTCGGCACCGGTACGGCGTCGAGATGGACCGAAAGGACCGTGAATTTCTTGATGTCGATGGGCGCCTTCTTCACTTCCATGCTATCACCTCGCTGTGTTGTTATTCAAGACGAAATATCGCCGCCGACCGGCCGTCGAGTCTGACCGGCAGACAACCATCCGTCAGCCGCGCCGACAAGCCGCCCAGCAGATCGGTCAGTCGTCCCTTTTCGAGCATCCCCTTGATGCGCGGGGCTATTCGCGGATTGAGAATGACCGGGATCTGCAGGGTCTCGGGCATGGGGTCGGCGCCGTTGTTGAACACCGAGACGACGACATTCTGGTCGAATTCTCGTAGCACCGCGTAGACGAAGCGGTCGACATACAGGGTGATGAGCGATCCGCAGGTCAGCGCCTCGTTCTCTTTCCGTATCGCGATGAGCCGTCGCAGATGGTCGAAGGTCTCCCGCGCTTCGGGGTACTGCGCCTTGGGTTTGTCCCCCGCAAAGAGCTCCCACGGCATGTCGCGCCGGTTGTCGGGGTCGCCCCCGCCCTCCAGCGCCACCTCGGTTCCGTAATATATCTGCGGTATGCCGCGCGTGGTCATCAGGAACGAGAGCGCCAAGCGGAGCATCTTGAGCGCCGCGGGACGATCGCCGCCGGTCGCCCGGAGCGCCTCGGTGAAGAAGCGAGCCGGCAGGTCGTGGTTGTCCAGCAGCGTCACCAGCCGGTTATGGTTCGTGTAGTAGGTGTCGCCGTCGAGCACCCCCGGCGCATCGCTGGGCGACAGGCGCGGCGAAGCGAGCCAGGTGAACGAGTTGCCCCGGATGAAGACCTCGCTCATCGTCCGCTGGAGCGGAAAATCGAACAGCGAATCGAACGCGAAGTGCTGCTGAAACTCAGACAACCGCGAGATATCGTTCTCCAGCACCTCGCCAAGCAGCGATACATCGGGGTGGCGTCCCTTTATCTTGGTCTTGAAATGCTGCCAGAAGGCCCGTTCGACATTCTTCGCCGTATCCATGCGGATCGAATCTATCCGTCCCTCGCGGATCCAGCGGAGTATCGCGCCGATGCAGTAGTCGACCACCTCCGGATTGTCCTGATCGAGATCGGGCAGGCCCATCATCCAGCCGTCCTGCTCCGAGACGTCGGAACTGACGCCCGCCGTGTTGAACCAGTGCGACCGTATCGGCGTAGCGGGGTCGTTGCGCAGGGCGGGATGGTTGTAGCCGACATGATTGACCACCATGTCGAGCACCAGTTTGATACCCCCCTCCTTCAGTCGGTCGGACAACTCTCCGACATATTCCATACTGCCGGGAGCGATGCCGGACCGGGCGGTGTAGAGGTGCGGATCGACCTTCTCGAAGTCGAGCGGCCAGTAGCCGTGGTAGCCGTAGGCGCCGCGGTCGGCCAGATGAAGATTCTCATAGACCGGCGTTATCCAGAGCGCCGTGACGCCGAGATGTTTGAGGTACGGAATCTTTTTAATGATACCGGCGAAGTCGCCGCCGTGGTAGGCGGTCGGATTGGCACGATCAACCCCGAGATTGTTCTTCGGATCACCGTCGAAAAAACGGTCGGTGACGATGAAATAGATGACATCCTTCTGCGTGAGCATTACGGTATCCTCCCCTAGTGACGGGATGTTGTACCCCGCAGGCGCTAAAAAAGCAACTTCACCGCCCGTCCTGTTCACGGTAGAGCGCCGCGAGGCGATCCTTGATCCGCTTCACCACCGCCGGGGTGAAGACCGGAGAGCGGTAGGCCGACAATGAATTATTATGGTAGAGCGGTTCGTCCGCGAAGTCGAGCCGGCTTTCGGCGCGGTGCTCGTCGAAAAGCGGCGTCCCCGGCACCGGACTGAACTCGCTGAGATACGGCCGTCCGCCCGCCGCGATGACCGCCGCGACGGAATCCTCGACCTCGGCGACCGTCTGTCCCGGCATACCGCAGAGCAAATATATCCCTATCTCGGCGGAACGATATCCGGCATCGCGCAGGAGTGCTGTCTTTTCGGCCAGCATCGCCGTCTCTTTCTTTGCATCGAACCGATCGGAGATCGTCTCGAATCCGAACCGAAGCGGCGAGAATTGATACAGCCGCAGAAGCGTCGCGAGCGATGCGTCAAGCTCCCGCAGATGGAGTCCGTTCGGGACATGGAAACGAAATTGACCCGGCTCAATGCAAGCAAGCAGTTCTTTCAGATAGCGTCCCTTATCGAGCAAAAGCGCATCATCAAAAAAGACGGCATCTTTTTTCGAAGTCCTCGCGTTCCATTTCTTCAGCGCTTTAGCCTGCGACACGATATCGTTCACACGAACCTTTTCGTGAAAGAACGACGAAGCACAATAGCGGCAACGGAAAGGGCAACCACTGATGAGTTCCAGCGGATAAACCTCGCAGTGTTCGGTGATATCTGAAACATTCCCCAGATCGACACCGGGGAACAGCTCCCCCTCCTCCACCAGCAGGCCGGCCGCCGTGAACCGTCCCGGAATAAGCCGTGCGGCGGTCCCGCCGACGATCAGCGGCACGCCGGGGAACCGCTCGCGCAGGATATCGGCGGTATGAATGACACTCCGGTACCAGTAGGTCATCCCGGTCGCGATGAGGATCGCGTCGGGCGCGGAAAGATCTGCGAGCGCCGCTCGCAGATGATCATCGGTCGCACCGAAACGGTTATAGCGACGCGGCACCATCGCAAGTTCGGACGGCTTGGGGATCGGGGTCTTCCAGAAATCGTGGCGACCGTCGGCGCGGTATTCGGGCGCTATTGAAGGCGGCGGCAAAAGCATCGTCGGATCGTCGAGCAGATCGAGCCATGTGATCTCCTTGCCCGCCGCACGCAGTCCGGCGGCGACCCGCAGCAGGCCGAGTGGTACGCTCCAGAGGCTGTAGGCGGTGAAGTCGTCGACGGGCGGGTTGATGAGCAGAAAGCGGCGAGCCGCAGCTATGGCGCGTCGCACGTCGTTCACACGACCCGGTTACGCGGCTCCGCGCCGGTGAGCACTGCGACGCAGTCGTCGATCGCCAGCGCGGCCATTGCGGCGCGTGTTTCGATGGTGGCGCTACCGATGTGCGGCAGGACCGACACGTTGGGGAGAGTGAGCAGGGCCGGATCAACCTTCGGTTCGTGCTCGTAGACATCAAACCCGGCGCCGAAGATGCGCCGTTCACGGAGCGCCACCAGAAGCGCCGCTTCGTCGACGAGTGGGCCGCGCGCCGTATTTATCAGGATGGCGGTCGGCTTCATCGTCGCGAGAGCCGCCGCGCCGATGAGATGGCGCGCCGCCGGGGTGTAGGGCATATGGAGCGACAGTACGTCGCTTTCGGCGATGAGTCGGTCGAGCGGCAGGTATTCCAGCGCCTCGGCCGCTTCCCGCGCATGCGGCAGACGGTTCCGGGCATGGTAGGCTATCCGCATCCCGAAGGCGCGACCGCGTCGGGCGACCGCCGAACCGATGCGTCCGTAGCCGAGTATGCCGAGCCTCTTCCCCTGCAGGCCGATGCCGAGGAACAGGTCGGGCAGCCAGCCGCCGAATTTCCCTGCGCGCATGAAGTTCTCCGCCTCCCAGCCGCGGCGGGAGACCGCAAGGATGAGCAGGAACGCGATGTCGGCGGTCGCGTCGGTCAGGACATCGGGCGTGTTGGTGACCGCTATCCCTTGCTCTTTTGCGAAGGCGGTGTCTATGTTGTTGTAGCCGACGGCGTAATTCGACACGACCTTGAGCGCGGGGGCCGAACCGAGCACGCGGGCGTCGAGCGTATCGGAAAGGAGCGCCACGATGCCGTGCGGGTCCAGCCCGCTCACCGCGCCGGGGATGTCGCGTCGGCCGGCGTCGTCGAGCACCGTGACGGCGAACCGGGGATCCTTCTTGAGCGTCGCGAGCCGGTCGCCCGGCAGGTCGCAGGTGACGAGTATCCGTTGCGCGGTCATGGGATCACCTCAATAATACTGTTTCTCGAATTCCTGCCCCTGTTTGTGCCAGTTGCGGTAGAAATTCTGGGTTATCGTAAAATTGGTCTTTTCCTCCGAGGGGATGAGCCGCAGGTAGGTGTGGTGGAAGAAGAAGGGCGACACAGAGGTGCCGTCGCGTCGTTCAAGATAATAACGAACACCGTCCATTTCTCCCCGTTTGGCAAAGCCACCGGTACCGACGACCGTTCCCTTGCGGTAACGGCGCCCCTCCTTTATTTGAGGACTGACCGTGCCGAGATATTCGAAGAACCCTACCAGACCCTGATCGGGAAAGGTCACCTGTACCGAACCACCGGTTTTCGAGAAATCGGTTATCTTGAGGACCCATGCGTCAAACGGGAAGCGAACCTCGCCGTTCTGCGGCAGCAGAAAGATCGGGACCAGCACCTCCTGCTTTTTTTCGAGTCGGACATCAGGACAGTCGACGAAGGGACCGTTCTTGAGGCACGGCGGCAGGATGGATCCATCGATGGTAACATAGGTCTCGACACCGTCCTTTTCGTAGAGAAAGGCCTCGAAAACCGCGTTATAGGCCCGACTGCGGAGCCGCAGATAGGTTATCCGGTTGTCTTCCGGGCGATAAAAAAGAGCGATACGATCGTTCTTGCCGAGCCGGACCTGATAGTCAAGGAAGAAATAGACCAACATCTGTATGTTGCGAACGATGTCGGTCGATACCTCGCGGTCGTATTTCGCCTGTATTGATTCCGATATCGTCCCTTTGAGCGAAAAATCGAGGAATACCGTCTGATCGCCCCGTATCGAATACGCATGGAACAGCGGAACCCGATCCCGTAGCGACGCGGGGAAATCGGCGGCGCATTCGGACTCCGGGTAGAGTCGGCACTCGGCCGTTTCAACCTCTTCGACCTCCTCGTCGAAAAACAGCAACCAGCCGCCGAACAGGAGGTTGGCCAGTATCGAGAGCGCCAGAATGATGTTCTTGAGGGTGCTATTTTTCGTCATCATGTTGCAGCTCGGGGTACGGCAGGCGCTCGGGAATAAAGAGCGTTCGATAGAGGGCGATCGCGTAGGAGTCGGTCAAAGACGCGATGAAATCGGCGATATTACGCGCCGGTTCGGGGGAAACGAGCGGCTGATAGTAGCGCGGCAGTTGGTCGTAGTTGTCGCGGAAATGATCGAACAGCGCCTTGATGATCGCCTCGGCCTTCTCGAATTCGCGCCGTATCGCCGGGGCATCGTAGACCTCCTTGTAGAGGAATTCCCGCGTCTCTTCGACCGCGGCGGATGCCTTGTCGGACAGCAGTATGCGGATATCGCCCGCCTGCAGAGTGTCCATGCTGGTCTGGATGACATCGATGACCAGCCGGTTGATCCGTTCGGAGGTCTTTTTTCCCAGACAGCCGACGCAGGGGATGTCGCGTTCCTTGATGAAACCGCCCCCGATGGCGTCGTCGATGTCGTGATTGACATAGGCGATGATGTCCGACAGGCGCACCACCTGCCCTTCGAGCGTTGCCGGGAGGCCCTCTTTCTTGAGCAGTTTTCCCTTCCCCTTCGAATGTTTCACGATGCCGTCGCGCACCTCGAAGCTGAGATTGAGGCCGCGCCCCTGACGGGCGAGTAGCTCGACCACCCGCAGACTCTGCTCTTCGTGGCGGAAACCGCTCGGCAGAAGCCGCGCCAGCGCCCGTTCACCGGAGTGGCCGAACGGCGTGTGACCGAGATCATGTCCCATCGCGATCGCCTCGGCGAGCTGTTCGTTGAGACCGAGCGCCCGGGCTATCGTCCGCGCTATCTGCGACACCTCGAGGGTGTGGGTCAGCCGATTGCGGTAATGGCCCCCTTCGGGCGAGAGGAACACCTGCGTCTTGTCCTTGAGCCGCCGGAACGCCTTCGAGTGGACGATACGGTCGCGATCGTGCTGAAAGAGCGGTCGTATCGGGCAGAGCTTGTCAGATCGTTCTCTCCCCTTGCTCGCGTCTGAGAAGGATGCATAAGGCGACAGCGTATTACGTTCCAACTGCTCCAGATGAACACGTATCAGGAAAGAGGTCTTCATTTACGACGGTCCTTGCGGTCCTTACGGAAGGTCAGGATAAAGGCAATGGTCGAGAACAATGCGAGCGGCAGATAGATTATGTAGAGGTACGGCGTCCCATTGAATGTACCGAACGATATGAGAAGGCCCGTCAGCATAAAAGCGGTCACGATGCGGGTGACGAGTTTCGAGATGAAAAGACGATCACGGCCGCTGATGAAGAATTCCCAGTTGAGTTTAAGATTGCCGTTCTCGAGTTTTTCGATGATCTCCGAGAGGTTGAGTGGAAGCGTCTTCCCCATGTCGAGGAGTCGCATGCCGAGATAATAGAGGTTCTCGCGGACCCGCTCCGGCGAATATTTGGCGTTGATAACTACCGACGCGAGTTCCTGCGATTCGTGGATGAAGTTGAAGTCGGGCACCAGATCGCGGCCGAGCCCTTCGAGCATCGAGGCGCCGCGGATGAGAAGCGTGAAATTCTTCGGGATGCGCAGTTTATGCCGGTAAAGGACCCCCATCACCTTCGAGAAGAGTTCCGACATATCGACCTCGACCAGTGTCTCGGGGAGACTCTCGGTGATGCGCCGGATGTCGCGGGCAAGCTGTTTCTTATTGACCGCGATGGGCGAATCGCTGATCTCGGCGTAGAGCGAAGCGAGCGACACATAATCCTTTTTAGCGAAGGCGATAAGCATCTCGGCGAACATCTCCCGCGTGTAACGGTCGATGGTCCCCGCCATGCCGCAGTCGAACACCGCGAGCCGATTGTTGTCGAGAAAGAAGAAGTTCCCGGCGTGCAGGTCGGCGTGGAAGAAGCCGTCCTCGAATATCTGCTTCATGAACGACTTCGCCCCGTTCTTGGCGACCAGATGACGGTCGATAGTGAAGGCGGGGTCATGTATCTCGTCTATCTTGCGGCCGTGGATGTACTCCATGACCAGCATCCGCTTGGTGGAATACTCGTCGTATATCTTCGGGAACATGAGCCAGTCCCACTCGGGGGCCGCGAAGTTCTTGGCGAACCGGCGGGTATTGCGCATCTCGATGAGGAAGTCGAGTTCCATTTCCATCGACGAGAAGAACTCGTCGACGATGCCGACGAAATCGAAACTCTCGCCCAGCTGGCTGTGATTCTGCATCATTTCGGCAAGCCATTTGAGCATCTCGAGGTCGCTCTGTATCGTCTCTACGATGCCCGGCTTGCGGACCTTGACCACCACCTCGGCGCCGCCTTTCTTAAGCACCGCACGGTACACCTGCGATATCGACGCGGCCGCCAGCGGCTTTTCGTCGAACTCGGAGAAGATGTCGGTTATCGGCGCGCAAAGGTTCCGTTCGATGATCGGCTTCATTTCATCGAAATCAATGGGGCTCACGCGATCCTGCAGTTTCTTCAGTTCGTCGGTTATCTCATCGGGCAGGATGTCTTTGCGGAGAGAAAGTATCTGACCGAGTTTGATGTAGGTGGTTCCCAATTCCTCAAATGAGCGGCGCAATTTCTGGCCGATCGGCATTTTGCGATTTTGCTCGTTCGACTCACCGGTCCCGGCATAGCCGAGAACTCGCTGAGCGGTGGTAGGCACCCACGGGATAAGGTCGTACTTGGCCAGGACCAGCCCGATCTCCTTGATACGGAAGAAACGCGTTGCGCGGACCATTCCCCTCTCCCCTCTAATCGACCGTTATCGACTTCGACACATTTTTCGGCACGTCAGGGTGGACCCCGTGGTTCTCGACCCGGCTGCGGTTCAGGTACTTCATCTTCTCGACCGACATTTTGAAGGCGAGCATCTGGAGCACCACCGATGCCTCGAAGGCGAATATGTTGCGGTCGCCGGTCGCCGGAACGGTGATGTATTCGGCGTAGTAATGCTCTATCCCCGCCGGGCGGCCGAAGACCGCCTTGCGCAGCGTCTCATCCTCTTCGGCGATAAGCACGATGTCGGCGCCGCGGATCTTATGGGTGTGTATCTGGGTGATGGTGATGCGTATATCACGTTCGTCGGGGGGACAGACGAAGACGAGCGGATAGTTGGAGAAGAAATTTGTCAGCGCCGTTTTTTCGCGGTAATTCTCGAAATGACGCCGCAACTGATCGCGCACCTCGGGCGAGACGGCCGCCCGGTCGATCGGCGGCATCTCGCCGACCCGGAACTTGAGGTTGCGCAACGCCGTCAGGTAGTCGGCGGTCGGACAGCGATCGCCACGCACCAGCCCACCGTTGACGAGCTTTTCGAACGACTCCATCATCGCCGTGTGGAGCCGCTCCATATCGGTCAGCGAGAAGATGGTGTTGTCGCCCAATATCGTGTTGGGTCCGTGCTTGAACTCGGCGGCATCATAGCCTTCGGTGTGGTTGAGCACCACCTCGCGCACCTTGAGCGCCCCTTCGCGGGCGATGCCGATGAGCGAGGTGCCGAGGATATGCATCGATGGCTTGAGGAACCAGCGGTTCGCCACGCCGGTGATGGCGGTGTCGAGATTCTTGAGCGTGAAGTCGAGGTAGTAGCGGATCTTGTCCAGATCGCCGTGGACCTCCTCTTCGCTCTTGGCCATGAAGGCGGCGACGATGTAGAACAGCGCCATCTGGCTGACGAACGATTTGGTCGCCGCGACCGCTATCTCGGGGCCGCACAGGACCGGCAGATAGAAGGCCGATTTCTCCTGCGGCAGGGTCGAGTTCTCATTGTTGACCACCGACAGCATCTGCACGGCATCGTGGTACTTCGTCTTGACATCGTTAAATATGTCGACGAGGTCCTTGGTCTCGCCCGACTGGCTTACCCCGATGATGATATCGCTGGGAGCCAGCGCGTTCATATAGAGCGACCGGAACATCCCGGGGTTGGCGGGGAAGACTGAAAGACCCGAGAGGTTGTTGAAGAAATATCCGGCCGAGAGCGCCGCATGGTAGCTGGTCCCCGAGGCGACGATGAAAACGCGGCCGCCGGTACTGCGCCGTTCCTTCAAAAGATCGATGAGCCGGTCACGGTTCTTGAGGACGGTGCGCTTCTTCTTCCAGATGAGCATCATGTCGATGAGGACGAGTTTCTGGAACGAACGGGGATCGGCCGCCGTCAGTTCCTCAAGGAGCGCCGCATCCTCCGAACCGAATTCGTAGGCGGCACGTTCGGGATTGATGAATACCTTGAGCCCGCCGTAGATGCGCATGAATTCGCCGTCACCGGTGAGGGCGTTGAACTCCGTCACCAAAGCCTTACGGTCATACAGGTCGCCCAGTTTCAGGAAATCGTAGAGGAACTCGCGGCACTGATCGGCATGCGCCTCGAACACCTCGTGGAACCGCTTCTCCTCCGGCTGGCGGAAGTAGTAGCGGAACAGGGCATCCATGTTGCGCGGCGAGGAAAATATCTCCTGCTCCATGAAGAAGCTGTAGCGCGGCTGGAGCGATATGTCGGCGATATTGAGCCGGCTGCGGACCGGATCGGGCTTGTGCTCCTTCTCTTCCGACAGCGAGAAGACGGTGTAGTCGTTGTGGGTGAAGTAGAGTCCATCGCCTTCCGACAACGGGATGAGGAAGCGGGTCTTCGACAGGACCGAGGTGAGGTCCGACGAAACGACGATGAACTGCCCGATACTGTCGCTCCCCTTCCCGGCGTAGAGCGACGAACCGCTTTTCATCGCGAAGACCCCGGTGATGTCGGGCGCCGTGACGCAGGCGGCATAGGAGCCCTGCACGATGGACTGCGCCTCGCGGATCGCTCCTTTCATCGCCGCGATCTTCTGCTCCTCGGTGAGTTTCTTGTTCAGGACGCGGGCGGCGTAGTAATGTTCGACCAAATGGACCAGCATCTCGCCGTCGTTGTCCGATACCACCTTGTGGCCGTGGTGGATGAGGAATTCCTTCAAAGTATCGGTGTTCGATATATTGCCGTTGTGGGCCCCGACGATATGGATGCGGCACTCGACCTCATGCGGCTGGGCGTTCTGGTCGGTGACCGATCCGTAGGTGGCCCAGCGGACCTGTCCGATGAAGCGCCGTCCCGGCAGTTTGTCTATCTCGAGCTTCTCGATGACGCGCGACGGCGCGCCGACCTTCTTGCGCAGCGTTATCGCGCCGTCATCGGCGATGAAGGCGCCGCCGGTCGAGTCGTAGCCGCGGTATTCGAGTTTCTTGAGGAGATCGGCCGCCTCGCGGCCCATGAATTCGGTCTCTTTCCCGTAGGTGATGGATACCACTCCGCACATCAGGCAAACTCCGGTTCAGTTGATGGTTCAGATCTCTCGCGTCTCGTTGGCAAGCCACACATTCTCTTCCTCGGTCATGAACGGGCTAAGCGCCGCGCGCACCGTCCGGTGGTAGCCGTTGAGCCATTCCTTCTCGGCGGGACTCAAGAGCGCCGCATCGACGAGGTCGAGATCTATCGGGCACAGCGTTATCGTGTCGAACTTGAGCCACTTCGCCCCTTCGTTCTCGCCGTTGGGGACCACCAGCACGAGGTTCTCGGTGCGAATGCCGTATTCGTTCTCGCGGTAGTAGCCCGGTTCGTTGGAGAGTATCATGCCCGGTTCCAGTTTCGTTTCGTTGACGCGCGGGCTGATCCCCTGCGGTCCTTCGTGGACCGACAGGTAACTGCCGACGCCGTGACCGGTTCCGTGGCCGTAGTTGAGCCGTTCCTGCCACAGGGCGGCGCGGGCGAACGGATCGAGGAACATCCCCGGGATACCGGCCGGGAATTGCGCCATCGCCACGCCGATATGGCCTTTGAGGACCAGCGTGAAATGCTTCTTCATCGCGTCGGTCGGCGTTCCCACCGCGATGGTGCGGGTGATATCGGTCGTCCCGTCGAGATACTGACCGCCCGAATCGACCAACAGTATCCCTTCGCGCTTGATCTCGACATCGCTTTCGGGGGTGGCGCTGTAGTGGATGATGGCGCCGTGCGCCGCATAGCCGACTATCGGGTCGAACGACGGCCCGGCGTAGTGTTCGCCCAAACGGCGGAACTCCTCCAGCTTCACGGCGGCCGATATCTCGGTCACCATCATCGCCGAAAGGGCGTGATCGAGCCATGCGAAGAACTTCACCATCGCGACGCCGTCACGGACATGGGCCGCCTTCATACCGGCGATTTCCACCTCGTTCTTGACCGCCTTCAACGGCACCGGCAGGGTCATTCCCTCGATGACGCGCGGCTTTTTGCCCAGCGCTTCGAGGACATGGCGGCCGTTGCGGTCGGTATCTATCAGGACACTGCTCTTGCGGATCTTCCTGACGAACTTCTCGAAGGCGTCGTAGCCCTTTATCGTGATGCCGTCGGCGATGAGCGCCTTTTTCACTTTGCGGTCGAGTTTCGCCGCGTCGACGAACAGGTACGCCTCGTCCTTCGAGACGGCGGCGTAGGCGATGACGACCGGGTTGCACTTCACATCGGTGCCGCGGATATTGTAGAGCCACGCGATGTCGTCGAGCGTCGAGACGATGTGCCAGTCGGCCCCTTTCTCGGCGATCTTGGCGCGCAGACGGCCCAGCTTCGCCGCTCTCCCCTCGCCCGAGAAGGCTTCGTCGTGGAGCTGCACCATACCAGCGGGCATACTGGGACGGTCGGTCCAGAACTTGCCGACGAGGTCGCCGGTGTACTTGAGCGTTATCTTCTTGGCGGCAAGCGCCTTTTCAAGGCCGCGCACCGCGTTTATCGACATGACGGCGGCATCGAGCCCGACAACAGCAGCCTCGGCCAGTTCAGCGGCGAGCCACGCGGTGTGGGCGGGCGTTTCGGGAAGCCCCATCTTGAAAAGCGTTATCCCCGATCCGGCAAGTTGCTGTTCCGCTTGCAGGAAATAGCGCGAATCGGTCCAGAGACCGGCCTTCTCCTTGGTGACGACCAGCGTTCCGGCCGATCCGGAAAAGCCGGAGAGCCACGCGCGGGCCTGCCAGTGGGCGGCGACATATTCGGATTGGTGCGGGTCGGTGCTCGGGACGATAACGGCGTCGAGCCCTTCCGCCTGCATGTGTTGTCTTAAAATGGCGATCTTTTCAGAAGCCTGCATCTCTTTTTCCTCCGCAGTTACCAAAAATGACGGTGGACTTTACCCTTATTTAATGGAAATAGCAAGAAGAGGGACACGAACAAGGATACGAAGTCAAATGTGTAGGACAGTTCGAGGGGGCTTTCCGTTAGATGTCTTTGATACGGATCTTCTTCGGCGTTATGACCGTGAACTTTGAGAACAGACCCTCGCCGTGGCTTTGCAGGGTACGCAGAAGCGCATCGGACATGGCGGCAAGTTCCGCAGGACGATAACGCAGGAACAGTACACCCATCGTCGGTTCATGGTGCGCAAAGACCCACTCGCCGAAATCGGCATCTTCGGTCAGCAGCAGAGCATGGCGCGCGACCGACTCCGCAAGAACGGCACCGTCGCCGGTGCCCGGCAGTTCCTCTCGGATGGAAAAGACCTGAAAGCCGTGATCGCGAAGAAAGCGTATTATTCTGGAATCGACATTCTCGTCCGCAACGAGCGGCGGCATTCCGCTTGAACTAGGAGGCAAGAAGCTCCTCCCGCGACATGACATCGGCGGAATAGGAAAGGACCGCGAGTATCTTGTCCTGCGT
The DNA here is from genome assembly GCA_022709425.1 of bacterium. Taxonomy (GTDB): domain Bacteria; phylum UBP6; class UBA1177; order UBA1177; family JAKLFG01; genus CALMRE01. Next base: position 227,248 of record JAKLIW010000003.1, on the reverse strand, counting down.
GAGGTTGGGATAGGCGGCGATCAGGTCGGAGACGCTCATTCCTTCGGCAAGTTTCCGCAGGATGAGTTCCACTGAAAGTCGCGTTCCTTTGATGACCGGTTTGCCGAGCATGACGTTCGGGTCGGCCATGATGACATCACGATAATTCATCGCGCACCTCGCAAAAAGCCTTTCCCATTGTATGCAGTACATATTCAAAAGCAAGGACTTATTTGCGAGCCGCTACGACGAGAGCAAGAATCAGGCGTTAAACTTTAATAGAAATGCTGTGACCCCTAGATCAAACACTAGAGGGAGTTTTCTGACAACTAACGAGTCAAGAAACAGTAAAAAGCAAAGGCTCCAATCATATAAACAAAGGTCATTAAAACTGCGGAAGCCGGCATTCCCTTTTTCTTCCAGTATAACGATTGTCCTCGGTGATATATCATCTTATGCCCGCACTTTCTACAATTGGGTCGAGTAGAAAAAATCAATGCATAAAGCCCCAGCGTATATATGCTCCAGAAAAACACCCAAAAATTGCTACCGCGCTCAGTTAGTATACCGCCGCCACAAATATCGCAGGTTCTGCAAGGTTTAAACTCACTCGACACTGTTTTCTCCGCTCATATCAATGCATATTGATTGTTCATGGCAAAACATCAAAATCATGAACCGGCTTGAAAACATTATGTATTCCACGATCTTTGCGGTCTTTTTTGTATTCCACCCGCTCTATTTCCTTTCGGGTTTTGTCTTTAAAAACGACCAGCAAGGTTCCTTGTCTTATTGTTTTTGTAGGGCCCGTTTTTGACGGTTTGTTTATGTCCCATGCTTCTTTTGTGGCGTAATCAAGAATGGCTATTTGTCCCCATACGGTAAGAGAAAACGCAGCAACTTGTCGTACAACGCCGGTTTCCTTACTTACACATTCATGCCCCGGTGCAATAAGCACATCAAAACAATCATCGGCAAAAATGTTCATAGGAATTTTGTCATTTAAATACTCTGGTTGGGGATGATGTTCGACGATTAGATAACGCATCTTACCTCCTACTCTTCATTATTTCTAACACATCTAATCCCTGCCGATGTTGTATCGGTAGGCGCAGCGTATATTTTGCCATCGTCGACATCCGTATACCATGCGTTCTGGGTATTGTCAGATTGCACTGAAGAAGACCAAAACCAATTGCCGCCACCCTGCCAAACACCTTTTTTCCAATAATAACCGTCTTCTCCGGGGCCACGGTACTGTTCACAATAGCAGGACTTACTCCAACAAGAACCAGACGAACAAGAATTTTTTACCATACAGTCATCTGCGCCACTCTGACATCCCACGATAAGTGTCTTGAGTTCAGAAATGCTCGGCAACCGCCAATCGCTATAACCACCAAGAGTAAGGTCTTCGCAATAACTGATGGCATCAGTGTGCTTCATCCCATTGTTTGCACGTTTTCTTTGCCACATGAGACCGGTTTTGTTGTCTATGACGACATCGTCTGATATCTCATAGCCCTCGCTCTTTTTCAAGACAGCGCTTATCGCAGCCACTTTCTTTTCCTCAAGATCGAGCATCTGCTTATACTGACCCGCCTTCGATTTCACCACCAGTTCCTTACTGCACAGCGGCACCTTGTAGGTGCCCGGCGCGGCACCAATATTTTTGCCATCAACAAAGACTTCGGCCTCAAGGTCGTTCCCCTCCTTGTCCTGTGCTGTCACTTTGATGCCTGAATCTTTCGGTGCAAGTTCGAGCCGGACACTTTTGATCTCTCTCTGCTTGAGAATGAACTTTTCGCCGGTTTGGTAGAAGCAGTCGTGTGAGGCAACCACCTGATGAGGCCCGGGACTCAATTCTCGTTTTGTGATTGGCGTCTTGCCGATGCTCTTGCCGTCAAGCAGAACCTCGATGCCGGACGGCACGGACGACACCTCGATCCACCCGAAGTCGGGTTGCAGTTCAGCGACAAGCGGCGGCCTGCCCTTCACGATGTCGAATACCTTCGACTTCGGCAGATAGTTCTCCTTCTGTATCGTTATCTCGTGCTTCCCCTGCGTCAGCATCTTCGAGCACGGCGTTGTCTGACAAAGCAGTTTCCCGTCCACCATCACCACCGCGCCGACAGGCACCGAGTCGAACTTGACGATGGTTTCCTCGCCCTGCCCTATCTCCCACGCCTCGACCTGTTCCCCTATCTTGCCGGTCTGGAACGAACTGCCGCCCGGCTTTTTCCCCGCGAGTTGGGCCGCAATGCTTTTTATCGCATCGGCGAGCCCCTTTTCAGAGCCGTCGAAATCGGCCTTCGCCGTTTTGATGGTCGCCTCCTTTGCGAGGTCTATCAGTTCGGAGGTGAGCGTATAAGTGCCACCGAAAAGGTTGACGGACGACTGGAGCACCGTATCGGCGGCGAGCGCCTGACCGAGTTGTATCCGGCAACTCTGGTCGTAGCATTCCTTCCATGATTCTTTCTTCTGTTCCTTGATGACCGCCCGCTGCCGCTCCTTCGAGATGAGGACGAACTTGTTGGTGGCGCCTATTTCGGTGCGGAGCGCTTCGGCCGCCGCTTCAAGCATCCTCTTGTCGAGTTTGCCCGATTGGTCGTCGATCTCCATGACCGCCAGTTTGCTTTGGCGGTCCTCGGCCGTCAGCATGACTGCCACTACCAAGACCGCAAGAAGTATCAGAATGTTCCGCATGACGCCCCCATTTCCTAGAAAGAACGGCTGATTGTAACGAATTGAACCGGGGATATCAAGAAAAGAGAAGTTAAGCCTTGCCGGAAACCGTCGGCAGAGTGACTTATCGGGCTTCGTCGCGTTCTTTCTGGAGTATCTTCTGGATCTCAGCATAGACACGGCGCGCCACCGCCTCGGACTGTCCCGGCGCCATCTTTTTCAGTTCTTCAAACGATATCCAGCCGCGATCGCGGTGGAACTCCCACTTCTCGCGGTTCCCCTGCTGGTAGCGGTCGAGCACCTTGCCCGGTGTATCGGGTGTCACGGTACGCACCCCCGGCGTTGTAGCCATCACCTCGGCGAGCCACACACGGTGTTTTTCCAGCATGTCGCCCGCCGCCGTCATCGGATCAAGGAATTTCCGCAGGACATGAGGCGGCACGAGGATATTCCCGGCGGCCGTCGCGTTGCTGGTGGTCATCTGGCGGCCGTCCGACAGGTCGGTCCCAAAGTCGAGCACGATATACCGGAGCGCCGGATGGTAGTAGGCCGCCGCGATGGTATCTCTCTTCTCCTCGGTGAAGTAACGGATCGGCACGAACAGATTGTTGGCCTTGGTGAAGGTCCGGTCCTCGACATCGCAGAGATGATGCAGGCCGAGCGGTTCGAGGAGCCGCTTCGCCTCATCGAGTTTTTCGGCCATCTGCGCCGGGATATCTTCTTTATTCAGCGTCCGCAGGTCGCGGTATTCGGTGAAGTTCTTGCGCACCGAATCGAGTATCTCCTGCGCCCCATAGCGTGTCGGTCTCTTGACGGTTAAATAGTAGATCAGGAAGGCGATGGCGATGAATAGGGCCAGTTGTATCGCGAGCACGAAGGCCTCCTACCGGACGCAGCGGACATAATAGCGGCCCGAGACATCGACGGTGGTGACCACGCCGTCGCTGAACAGGATGCCCCACGCCTCCTCGTACGGCCCCGATATGAGCGACCGGCTCCAGAAGAAGTCGTAGCGGCCGCCGTTATACTTCCACACCCCTTTCTGCCAGTAAGTCCCCTTCTCGCCCGGCCCCTTGTGCGCCTTGCAGGAACAGTCCTTCGGCTTGACCTGTTCGGCGCAGTCGGCCCCGACGCAGTCATCCTGCACCGGACAGACCCCTTCGGGGGCGGTGTTGGGACAGCCGACCACCAGCGTCCGCAGTTCCGATATCGTCGGGACGCGCCAGTCGTTGAAGCCGCCGAGCACCAGTTCCTCGCAGTAGCCGGTCGCCTTCACCAGATCGAGCGGGCCACTGTGACCGCGCTGCCAGGTGAGCTTATTGTCGCGGTCGATGGCCACCTCGCCGCGCATCTCGAACGCCTCGACGGGCGATTTTCGCTTCTCGATGGGCGCCAGCGGTTTCTCGACCTTCGACTTCTCCTGCAGATCGACCGAGCCTTTCAGTTTTTCGCTCGGATCGACCTTCGCCGCCGGGGTCGCGGGCGCTTTTTCCGGTTTCTGGCCGGTCAGCCGCGCCACCATCTTTTCGATCAGCCCCTTGAACGCATCCTCGCTGCCGTCGAAGGTGCCCGAAGCGCCCCGGATGGTCACCTCCTTGGCGATATCGACCAGCTCCACGGTGACGGTATAGCTGTCGCCGAGTTTCATCACCATCGACGAAAGGACGGTGTCGGCGGCAAGCGCGTGGCCCAGATCGACGCGGCACGCCGGATCGTAGCAGTCGCGCCAGGTCTCCTTTTTCTGCTCCTTGATGACGGCGCGCATCACCGCGTCTTTCGGCACCACGAGGAACACATTGGCGGCGACCAGTTTTCCCCGCAGGTAGTCGGAGGCGGTCGCCAGCAGTTCCGGCGTCATCCCGGCGCCGCGGTCCTCTATCTCAAGCACCGCGAGCGTCTGTTTCTTCTGCTGTGCCGAAAGAAGAACGGCGCAAAAAAGAATAACGATCAAAAGTATCGGTCTCATCTATCTCCCTCCCACGGAAGAATTGATCAGAAAACCAACGTGCACCCGCAAGCGTTGCTCTCTTCGACCATCACATCGTCGGTGACGCCGCCATTGTCGGTGACGGCGGTGTCAGGAGTCTCGCCGTTGTCGGTGACCGCCGTATCGGGCTGTTCGCCGTTGTCGGTCGGCTGATCGTCAGGGATCGTATCGTCGGGCAGTTCCGTGTCGACCGCCACATCGTCGGTGACACTTTCGTCGGGCACCACATCGTCGTCGGTCGGTTCGGTATTTGAACAATCGCCGTCGAGTTCGGTGCAGATCGTAGCACGACCGTCGGTCGCCCATTCGAACCACTCCTGAAAGCGGATGCGCAATGTGTCGAGGCGCTCCAACTGGTTGGGGAACGGATCCTGTCCCGGCAGGTTGATGATGACGAAGGCGACATTCCAGTGCTTCGGCGCGTCGGCCGCTGCCGGAATGCGCGGCCCCATGGCGCGGATGACATCGTCTATGGTCACCGAGTGGAGATACATTTCGCCGCTCGTATAGGTCTTATCGGGAGAGGTTTTGGGCGCCGGGATGGCGGGACTCCCTTCACGGCACTGTTCGATATCGGAGGAGGAACAGATGAAGAGTGTCGGATCGACCTCCTCCGGGGCGCGCAGACCCATGACATACTGGTCGAGATGCCCGTATTTGCGCGGCAGAGAAAAGACCTGTGTGAACGAACCGTCGCCGTTGTCGACCACATGACTGCCGTACATGGCAGATGGACCCGAACCGGCGTAACTGTTCCAATGTTGGTTGGCGCCATCCTCCCAGCCGCGCAGGCCGGTGTGGTTCTCGCTCATCCCCTCCTTCTTGAAATCCATCGCCATGAGCCAGTAGTGGCTGAACTCGTGAGCAAGCAATTCTACCGTCGACATGCCGGCGAAAGGAGAGATCGGGTTGTTCGATATCGCCTGATCGGGGTTGTCGGGATACTGGTCGATGTGGCACATCCGGGTACCGCCGATGAGCCGCCCAGCGCTTCCCCACTTCGAGGCGGGACCGTAGCCGGTGAAGGCCCCTTCACGGTTGATCCCCTTGACCGTGTACTGTATCGGAAGCCCCTGCTGCATGTTCATCGAGGGGGTGAAGGTGGTGAAGACCACCATGAAGTCATAAATGTCGGCATGGGTCTTGTAGAATTCGGTCCCCGCGACCTGTTCCTGTACGCCGATAAGGCCTCCGGCGATGTTCGCTCCGCCGTGTACCACGGCGATGTTGCCCACATCGTAGTTCTGGGCCTGCAACAACGAAACGATGAATATACTGACCAGTAACAATGATACATGACACCGCATAGTGTCCTCCACAAGAATTTACGTACAGACGCATCATAGCGGTTATGGAGAAAAAAGCCAAGGGAAAAATGAGACGCTGTAGGAAATATTCGGCGAAGTGTTAGTGCGGGATCAGTCCGAGAAGGATACCCGCCGCTATCGCCGACCCGATAACACCCGCCACATTGGGCGCCATGGCATGCATGAGGAGATGATTCTCGGGATCTTCGTGGCGGCCCATGTGCTGGGCGACCCGCGCGCTGTCGGGCACAGCCGAAACGCCGGCGCACCCGATGATCGGGTTGATCTTGTCGCCCTCTTTCAGGAACAGGTTGATGAACTTGGCGATGAGGACGCCACCCGCGGTCGAGAACATGAACGACAGCGCGCCGAGCGCGAAGATCATGACCGATTTTCCGGTCAGGAAGGTCTGCGCCGAGGTGGAGGCGCCGACGGTGAGGCCGATGAGTATCGTCACGATGTCGATGAGCGAACTGCCCGCCGTCTTGGCGAGACGGTCGGTAACGCCCGACTCCTTCATGATGTTGCCGAGCAGAAGCAGACCGATGAGCGGCAGGCCGCCGGGGGCTATAATGGTGCAGACGAGCACCGCAACGATGGGGAAAATTATCTTTTCGCGTTTCGAGACGACGCGCGGCGGTTTCATCCGGATGAGCCGCTCCTTTTTCGTCGTCAGCAGGTTGACGATCGGTGGCTGGATGACCGGGACAAGCGCCATATAGGAATAGGCGGCGATGGCGACCGCCCCGAGCAGATAGGGCGCCATCAGACCGGTGACGAATATCGCGGTCGGGCCGTCGGCGCCGCCGATGATGCCGATGGATGCCGCCTCCTGCAGGTTGAACCCGAGGAATATCGCGATAAGGAAGGCCATGAAGATGCCGAGTTGCGCGCCGCCGCCCAGCAGTATCAGTTTCGGGTTCGATATCATGTAGGAGAAATCGGTCATCGCGCCGATGCCGAGGAATATGAGCGGCGGATAGATGCCCTTGAGCACCCCGAAGTAAAGATAGTTAAGCACCGAACCGGGGTCATAGACGCCGATCTGGACGCCGGCCGCCGAGGGAATATTACCGAGCAGGATGCCGAAACCGATGGGGAGCAGCAGAAGCGGCTCGAAGTTTTTTCCTATGGCGAAATAGAGAAAGAAAAAAGCGATCAGGATCATCACTATATTGCCGAGCGTGAAATGGGCGAGCGCGGTAGTGTTAAAGAATTTCGAAAGGAACGAACGGTTCTTTTCTATGTAATATTCAAGGGTTCCCGATGAGCGGAGCGAGAAGTCAATGAAGAGCGGAGTGATGTTGTAGCGACTCTTGAAATTGGTGATGTAGAGCGAACTCTCCAACTGGACATTGCCCACCTGCTCGCCGGGGATCGCCAGCGGATAGCGCCCCGCCTCCCCTTTGAACCTCACGAAGGCGACGCCGTTGTCGGCGACGATGAGCGCGGTATGGTCGAGTTCGAGCGTCGCGCCGTCGGGCAGAGCCAGCGTCATCCGGTAGTTCTTCCCGTCGGGCATAAAAATGTCGATGTGGTCCTCGTTGGGAACGACGGCCCGCTGCGAGGTCACCGCGAGGTAAGTCCCTTCGGCCTGATCGAATGCGACAAGGGCGCCGTTCTCATGCCGTTCGACCCACGCGGGCTGTCCATCGCCGCCGAGCGTCTGATAGCGGATATCGAGTTTCACCAGCGAGCCGTTGATGGCCGTACCGGTGAACTGGGTCGTCTCCTGCGCCGGAAGCGACGCCGCGAAAAGAAAGAGAAGAGCGGCAAGCAGAAATTGGATCGGTCTCATAACGGGTTTCTCCCTAGGCGATGACGATAAGCGGGTCGTGCTCCTTGACCGTGGCCCCTTCGGCGAAGCGGATCTCGCTCACCGTCCCGGCGAAGGTGGTGTTGATGTCGTTCTCCATCTTCATCGCCTCCATGACCATCACCTTCTGGCCGACCGTCACCTTGTCGCCCACCTTGACGAGTATCTTGAGGATGAGGCCCGGCATCGGGGCGTTGACGCTGTTGCCCGCGACCGCGGCGACCGGCGCCGCCTGCTGAACGGGGGCAACGGCGGCCGCTTTGGGGGCGACGGGACGCGGGATGGAGGGGGCCATCTCGCCGGCCGGATAACTGATGTCGACGCTGAAGGGTTTCCCGTTCACTTCGACCCTGGCCGTTTTCGCGCCGAATTCCTTTATCTCGACCTTGTAGTCCTTGCCGTTTATCTTCAGATCGTATTTCTTCATCGCATTACCTCGCTTTGGTGGAAGAAGACTGCCATCTCTGGAAACGGAACTGCTGGCGCTGTTTGCCGAAATCGATCCACGGGGTCGAATGGTGCTCCTGCGGTATCTCGGTGATCGCGATCGGTTCGGCGCTCTGCTGGAGATAGAGGAATATCGCGGTCGAAACGGCCGCCGATTCATCCTCGTCGGCGCTGGTGACCGGTGCGGCCGGAGCGGCGGCGGGAACCGGGGCGGCGGTGGCCGAAGCAGCTCCCTTTTTCCGCGCGCCGTTGAGCCGGTCGAACTGCGTCAGGATGATCGCGAGTATCGCAAGACCCGAAATGACCACGCCGATCCCGATAAGCGGCAATATCTCTATCGTTGCCAATTCCTTCGCCGAGAACTGACCGACCGCGGCGGCGGCGATGAGTGTGGGTGATACTAGCATCGCGGCCTCCTATAACGGGATGTTGCCGTGTTTCTTCGGCGGCAGGTCGTCCCGTTTGGTGCTCATCATCTCCAACACCTTGGCGAGCCGCGCGCGGGTCGTTTTCGGTTCGAAGATATCGTCGATGAAGCCGTGCTGGGCGGCGATGTAGGGATTCTCTATCTTCTCGGCGTATTCGGCCTCCTGTTCGGCGATGAACTTCGCCTTGTCGGGGGCCGCGTCGAGTTCCTTCTTCTTGAGTATCTCGACGGCACCCTTGGCGCCCATGACGGCGATCTGAGCCGTCGGCCACGCGTAGTTGATGTCGCCGCGCAGGTGCTTCGAGCTCATGACGATGTAGGCGCCGCCGTAGGCCTTGCGCATGATGACGGCCAGCTTGGGCACCGTCGCCTCGCTGTAGGCGTAGAGCATCTTCGCGCCGTGCTTGATGACGCCGTTGTATTCCTGCACCGTGCCGGGCATGAAGCCGGGGGTGTCGACGAAGGTGATGAGCGGGATGTTGAAGCAGTCGCAGAAGCGGATGAACCGGGCACCCTTCATCGAACTGTTGACATCCAGCACGCCCGCCAACACATTGGGCTGATTGGCGACGATCCCGACGGTGCGGCCGTTGAGCCGCGCGAAACCGACCACGATGTTCATCGCGTACAGCGACTGGACCTCGAGGAATTCGCCGCCGTCAAAGACCATCCGGATGACATCCTTGACATTGTAGCCCTTGTTCGGATTGAGCGGGACGATATTGTTGAGTTCGTCGTCCATCCGGTCGATGGGATCGGTGCAGGCGACGCGCGGCGGCTCCTCCATGTTGTTCGACGGCAGGTAGGAGAAGAGTTTCCGTATCGCCGCGATCGAATCGTCCTCGGTGTCGTGCGCGAAATGGGCGACGCCCGATTTGGTCATGTGGACCTGCGCGCCGCCGAGTTGATCGACCGTCACATTCTCGTGGGTGACCGTTTTGACGACATTGGGGCCGGTCAGGAACATATAGGAATTGGTGTTGGTCATGAAGACGAAATCGGTGAGCGCGGGGCTGTAGACCGCGCCGCCGGCGCAGGGACCGTAGATGGCCGACAGTTGCGGTACGACGCCCGACGCGAGCACATTGCGCTTGAATATCTCACCGTAGCCGTAGAGCGAATGGATACCTTCCTGAATGCGGGCGCCGCCCGAATCGTTCAAGCCGATGCACGGGGCGCCGGTCTGCACCGAAAGGTCCATCACCTTGCATATCTTCGCCGCGACCACTTCGCCCAGCGATCCGCCGCTGACGGTGAAATCCTGCCCGAAAACGAAGACCTTGCGGCCGTCGATGGTGCCGTAACCGGTCACCACCGCGTCGCCGAGGGTGCTCCCCTCCTTGCGGTCGGAACGGAGGCTGTCGATCTCCTCGAAACTGCCCGGATCGAGTAGTTTCGCGAACCGTTCACGCGAGGTGTATTTCCCTTTTTTGTGCTGATCCTCGATGCGCTTCTCGCCGCCGCCGAGTTTCGCCTGATCCTTCTTGGCCCTGAGCTGTGCCAGTTTTTCTTCGATGGTCGCCATGCAGATAACTCCCTATGTTTAATGAGTTCCAGATTCGGTCAGTTCGACCAGAACGCCTTTCGATTCCTTGGGATGGATGAAGGCGATCTTGGTATGATGGGCGCCGCAGCGCGGCGTTTCGTCGATGAGTTTGACCCCTTTCTCCTTGAGTTTCGCCAGTTCGGCCGCGATGTCGGCCACCTCAAAGGCGAGATGATGGACCCCCGCCCCTTTCTTTTCGATGAACTTCGCGATGGGGCTTTCGGGCGATGTCGGTTCGAGCAGTTCGATCCGGGTGTCGCCGATGGTCAGGAAGGCCACCTTGACCTTCTGTTCCTCGACCGTTTCGGTCCCTTCGACCGGAAGTCCGAGGGTGTCGCGGTAGAATGCGATGTAGTCGTCGATCTTCTCGACGGCGATACCGATGTGGTTGATCTTTTTCATGTTATGCCTCCTTGCGAACCGAAATATAGTTGCCGATCTCCTGCGTGATCTGGTAGGGATTCTTGGTGCCGGCGATGATCGCATCCATCCATGCGGGGAACTTACCCCCCTCATTCAGAATTGCAAGGATATTCCGCCCGATCTTGTCGGCCGCCATCTTTTCTATCTGCCGCGCCAGTTTCGGCCGCCGCACCGCGTCGCGGTGTTCGCGGACATAGGCGCCGTGGAGGGTCACCTGTTCCATGAGACCATCGATGCCACGGTGTTCGGTCGCCACCGTCTCGCAGATGGGCGGCACCCAGTCGAACCGGTCGCGGTTGAGTTCGAGTATCATCCGTATCTCGGCCAGAAGCCGTTCCTTGCCGTCGCGGTCGGCCTTGTTGACGACGAAGATATCGGCGATCTCCATGATACCCGCCTTGAGCGCCTGCACATCGTCGCCGAGTCCCGGGACGAGCGTCAGCACCACCGTGTCGGCCACCGCCAGTACATCTATCTCGCTCTGCCCCACCCCGACCGTCTCGACGATGACCGCGTCGAAGCCCGACGAGCGGAGGAGATTCACCACATCGAAAGTGGCGTGGGCAAGGCCGCCGAGGCTCCCGCGGCTCCCCATACTGCGGATGAAGACCTGCGGGTCGTTGGCGTGGGTCGACATGCGGATGCGGTCGCCCAGTATCGCGCCGCCGGTGAAGGGAGAACTCGGGTCGACCGCCACTACGGCGACCGTCTTCCCCGCTTCGCGCAGTTTCCCGATGATGCTGTCGGTCAGCGTACTTTTCCCGGCGCCGGGAGGGCCGGTGATGCCGATGACCTGCACATTCTCGGGGTCGCGGTAGAGTTTGGCGAGCGTTTTTTCGGCCGCGTCGCGGTCGTTCTCGATCTCCGATATGAGCCGGGCGAGTGCCCGATGATCCAACTTCTTTTTTGTCACGCCCGCGGGTACCCAACGAAAAGAAAACAAAGACCGGCTACCTTATAATAAGCCCCCGCGGCTAAGTCAATTTTTCGACAGAGGACTGGTTGCAAATATCCCGAAAAAGACTTTCCTACTATCCGCCTTCTCGAAGTGCGCCCGATACGAGGCGATCATCGGCCGCGCCACCTCGATGTCGGTCACATCCGCCAATTTCCGCTCGAACGCGCCGACGACCCGCCGCCGTACCAAACGGTGGGTCGGATGCTGGACATAGTCGAGAAAATTGACGCCGCACGACAGCGGACGAAGGCGAATATCGCTTTTTAACCATTCCCGGGCGGACGCCGTCCGCCCCTACCGACCGCCCAAATGACCAAATGACTTTCTCATGGTCGGCCTCGGTCACAGCGGACATAGCTGTCGCCGTAGCGGTAGTTGCTGTTGACACTGCCATTGTCGAAGTTCACGTCCCACGCGAAGTGGGAACTGTCCGACTGCACCGACGAGGACCAGAAATAGGTGCCGCCCCCCTGCCAAACGCCCTTTTGCCAGTAAAAGCCGTCTTCGCCGGGGCCTTGGCTGCCTTTGCAATAGCAGGAATCGCTGTAACAACTGCTTGATAAACAGTTATCGCTCACTTTGCAGGCATCGGTACCGCTCTGACAGCCGACGATCAGCGTCTTGAGTTCGCTGATAGATGGCAGGCGCCAGTCGCTGTAGCCGCCCAAGGAGAGGTCATTGCAATATTCAATGGCGGCGGCATGTTTCATGCTGTTGCCCGCCCGTTCCCTCTGCCACATGAGGCCGGTATTCTCGTCTATGACCACATCACCCCTTATTTCGTAATTGCCGACGGTCTCCTTTTTTTCGACCACCGGTTCTTGCTGCGGCTTCACTTTCGGCATCAGTTCCCGCACCCGGCCCTTCGCCTCAAAGGCGCAGCTACCTTGAGGGAATTCTTCCAGATAAAGACCCCACACCTCATAGGCATCCTTCTTCTTGGCTACATCGCAGGCCTGCGCATCCTTCTCACGATCGACCTTGCGCGGGACCGCACCGCGCCCCGTGATCTGCGCCGAAATATCCTTTATCGCCTCGGAGAGCCCGACTTCCGTTCCGTCGAATTCTGCTTTCGCCGTCTTGACGGTCGCCTCTTTCGCAAGGTCTATGAGTTCGGCGGTCAAGGTGTATTTTCCGCCGAACAGTGTCACGATGCCGGTCAGAATACTGTCGGCCGTGAGCGCCTGTCCCAATTCAATGCGACAAGCCTGATCGTAACATTCCTTCCAACTTTCCTGCTTCTGCCCCTTGATCATCGCCTTTCTCTGGCGATCTTTCGAGATGACGATGAACTTATTTGACGCGACCAGTTCGGTGCGGAGCGCCTCCGCGGCGTTCTCAAGAATCGTCTTCGAGAGTTTTCCCGACTTGTCCTCTATCTCCATCACCGCCAGTTTCGTCTGGCGTTCCTGAGAATACAGGATGAAACCGATAGCCAGCATCGCAAAAAGAATCAAGGCGTTCCGCATGATGGCCCCCATGTCTTAGAAAGAACGGCTGATTGTAACGAATTGGGCTGGGGATATCAAAAAAAGAGGGCGCGATGAATCGCTCCCCTACGGCAACATCCCAATCACCGCTCACCCGCCCAAATATTTCGTGTTCCGTCACCCGCCGCGCCGCACTATTTCTCTTCGATCAATCGCGACTGCTCTTCGTTCAGAATACGCCGCAGATCGGCCTCGCTCGGCAGATTGACCATATATTTCGACACGAACATCGGTTGCGACAACCCGCCGGTCGCATATCTCACCAGATTCTCGTTCTTCCCCGCGCACAGAATGATCCCCACCGGCAGTTCATCACCCGCCTGCATCTCGTTCTCTTTGTAGTAATTCAGATAGACATTCATCTGTCCGGCATCGGCATGGTCGAATTCACCGATCTTCAGGTCGATAAGCACATGACACTTGAGAATGCGATGGTAGAACACGAGGTCTATCCGGTAATGCCGGTTGTCGAAAGTTATCCGTTTCTGCCGCGCCTCGAAACAAAAACCGCGCCCCATCTCAATAAGGAAAGCCTGTAGGTGGTCGATAATGGCCGCCTCAAGATCGGTCTCGCTGTATTCAGGCTTTTCTTCTAGTCCCAGAAATTCGAGCATATACGGATTGCGGAACACATCCCGCGGTGTCAGCCCCTCGCCGGTCGCATGTTTTTCGACCACCGCTTTCTTGTCGATGCTCAAACCGGTCCGCTCAAAGAGCATGCTGTTCATTGCCCGCTGGAGGTCGCGCACCGACCAGTTGTTCTTTATCGCCTCCGTTTCGTAGAAGAATCGTTTCAGCGGCGTGTCCGCTTTCAGCAGTTCAACGATATGGGTGAAACTGAGCCTGTTCAGCAAGAGGTTCGGATCGGTGGTCAGCGCCTTAGTCGTGACGGCAACCTGCTTGTTTTTCTCATCTTCTTCACCAATCTCCAATTTTCCAGTCAGTGACTGGAAAATGTTGTTCTGCTGTAATCCAATCATAAAAGATTTTCCAGTCGGTGACTGGAGAATGTGCGGATACTCAAGATAAAACTGTTTGAAAAGGTATAAACTGCTTTCCGAAAGACCTTTGATGTGTTGCCCTCTTTTCGCGATCTCCGCCATTACCCGTTTACCGTATCCGGCACGATCGGCGCCGTTCAGTTCATATTCCGTTATATACAATCCGAAAAGCCAGTTCCGGATGGTCAGCGCCGTATTGACTTGCTTCTGCGCCTGCTTTTGAAAATACTGGTGAGTCTCGGTTATCGCCGATACCAGAAAATCGATGTTCAACGATTGTGTCATGATCTATCTTCCTCCCATTTCATCACACAATATCTCACCCGCCCACATATTTCGTGTTCCGTCCCCCGCCCCGCCGCACGATGAGCCCCTTCCCGGTCAGCCGCTTGAAATCGAGCGCCCGCGTCGCCTTCGCCCGGTCGGTCAGCACCGCATATTCGCGGTCGGTTATCGAGCCATGCTCCTCGATGTAGGCGAGAATGACCTTCTCGGCCGCCGTCAGTTCCGGCGCGGCGCCGCCCAGATGCTTTTCCAGTTCCTTCTTCACCCGCTGGAGTTCGTCGGCGATGCCCCCCGCGAAGTATTCGAGCCACGCGGTGAAATCGATCTCCGCCGCGATATCGTAGTAGTTCCCGTGCGAACCGACCGCCGCGAAATAGCGCGACACCTGCCGGTTGTAGTAGTTCTCGAAACTGAATAGTTCAAAGGTGTCTATCCCGAGGTCGGCCAGCAGGAACTTGGTCGCGAGCCGCGCGGTGCGCCCGTTGCCGTCGACGAAGGGATGGATGACAACGAACTGTCGGTGGAATATCCCGGCGACGATGACCGGATCGAGCGCATGCCGCGACCGGCTCACCCACGCCGTGAGCGCCTTCATGAGCGGCGAAACATCGCCGTGATCGGGCGGCAGATAATCGACCATGCGACGCACCGGATCGTTGACCACCACCGGCTCTTTGCGGAATTTGCCGAGCCGCCAGCGGTCGAGCAACCCCGCCATCACGCGGCGGTGGATGTCGAGGATGAGCGCCGTATCGAAGGGGGCGTCCCCTTTCTTTTCGCGCAGGGCGACAAGCGCCCCGTTGTAGTTGAGCACCTCCCGTTCGCTGTCGCGCAGGTTGCCGGGGGCGTTCTTGAGGAGCCGCCGCACCTCGGTGAGCGGCAGGGGGTTCCCTTCGATGCTGGTCGAGGCATAGGCCGACAGTTCCCGCGCGGTCCGCTCGAATAGAGCGAGGACCGGCCGGGGGAACCGGCGCTGGTTCAGTTCGGCGATCAGACGCGCGATCTCCGTGATGCGCGAAAGAAGCGACGGCGTTATGTGATAGCGCGGGTCGAACATAGACGAATAGTAGACGAATAATAGACGAATGTCAAGTAACTATATGAATTATTTATAACTAATAAATCAGACGAATGCGCCATCCTTGCGGGATTGCAAAACGGCGCCGGTTGTGGCAGTATCCCCCCGAACGGGAAGTTACGGAGTCCGCCATGACCGCGACATTCAAGCACCTCTGGGCGCTCGACACGGCCAAGATACACCTCAACCACGGCTCGTTCGGCGCCTGTCCGACGGCGATATTGGAGCATCAGCGCCGCCTGCGGGATGAGATGGAGGCATCGCCCACCGATTTCTTCGTCCGCCGCTCGCCCGATATGCTCACTGCGGCGCGCACCGAACTATCGCGGTTCCTCAACGCCGATCCCGAGGGGATGACCTTCGTCCCCAACGCCACCGCCGGGGTCAACGGCGTCCTCCGGTCGCGCCACTGGAAAAAGGGCGACGCGATACTGACGACAAAACTCCTCTATCCCGCCTGCCGCAACGCCCTCGCGTTCATCGCCGAGGAGTTCGGCGTGACGGTGAATATGATCGACATCCCCTACCCGCCCAAGTCGGCCGACGATATCGTGGAACGGATCGTCGCGGCGGCGACCCCCGCGACGCGACTAGCCCTCATCGACCATGTGACCAGTTCCACGGCGCTCGTACTCCCCATCGCCCGCATCGTCGCCGAACTGAAGAAAAAGGGCATCCCGACGCTCGTCGACGGCGCCCACGGCCCCGGCATGACACCGCTCGACCTTACGAAAATAGGCGCGGCGTGGTACACCGGCAACTGTCATAAATGGCTCTGCACCCCGATAGGGTCGGCCTTCCTGTGGGTCGCCCCGGAGGAACGCGAACGGACCTACCCGCTCTCGATATCGAACTATTTCTACACCCCCGAGGGACGCGCCGGGTTCCGCGCCGCGTTCGACTGGACCGGCACCGCCGACCTGACGCCGTTCCTCTGCATCGGCGAAGGTATCCGCTTCATGGGCAGCCTCCTGCCGGGCGGCTGGGAGGAACTGCGGAACCGCAACAACACGCTGGTTCGGCAAATGGCACCGGTAGTCGCGAAGGCGCTCAAGACGACGGCTCCCGAACTGGGCGACCTCAACGGCTCGATGGTGACCATCCCGATACCGTGGCTTCCCTACACCGTCGAGGCGAACAACCTCCACCCGCTCATGAACCGTCTCTACGCGCGGCACGGCATCGAGGTGATGATCACCTGCATCCCCGACGGCCGCTCCGCCCTGCGCATCTCGGCGCAGATATACAACGAACCGGCCGACTACGAGGCGCTCGCCACGGCGTTATCCCAAGAATTGCCCGCACTCAGGAGTTAACCGGATGGAACTGTTCGAACTCACCCGCCCCGAACTGGAAGAGGCGGTTGCCGCCATCGGGATGAAACCGTTCCGCGGCCGGCAGATATTCCGCTGGCTCTATCAGGAACTCGCGACCGATATCTCCATGATGACCGACATCTCCAAGTCGGGCCGCGAGGAGCTGGCGCAGCGCTTCACCGTCCGGCCGCTCACCGCGCCGGAGGTCTTCACTTCGGCCGACGGCACCGAGAAACTTCGCTTTACCCTTGATGACGGTGCGATCATTGAGGCGGTCATCATCCCCGAAAAAGGCCGCGTGACGCTGTGCGTATCGACACAGGTCGGCTGTCCGCTCGGGTGTCTGTTCTGCCGCACCGGATCGCTCGGTTTTTCCCGCGACCTCACGGTCCGCGAGATCGTCGGCCAGCATTGGGCGGCGCAGAAACGGCTCGCGGAGGCCGGGAAACGGGTAACCAACATCGTGTTCATGGGGATGGGCGAACCGCTTCTCAATCTCGCGAGCACCGTGAAGAGCGCCCGCATCATGATGGACGACCTCGGTTTCAACCTTTCGAACCGCCGCGTCACGATAAGCACCGTCGGCATCCCTGATAAACTCGACGAGTTGGGCGGGCAGGTGTCGGTCAACCTTGCGCTGTCGCTCCACGCCGTGACCGACGAGAAACGGCGCGCGATCATGCCGGCGACCAAGAACTGGCCGCTGAAGGAATTGCTCGCCGCGCTGCGCCGCTTCCCCCTGCCGCCGCGCAAGAAGATACTCATCGAATATGTGCTGCTGCGCGGGGTGAACGATTCTCCCGCCGAGGCGCGCCAACTGGTGAAGATAGCGCGGAGCCTCAACGCGAAGATAAATCTGATACCCTTCAACACCTTCGACGGGGCGCCCTACGAACCGTCGATCGCCGCCGCGATACAGGATTTCCAGCAGGCGATCTGGGATGCGGGCCTGACGGTCATCATCAGGAAGTCACGCGGCGACGAATCGCTTGCCGCCTGCGGCCAGCTGGGATATGTGCCGGATACCGGCGATCTAGAAGAGGACGACTGAACAGCCGCCGCTTGAAACGGCACGGCGCGGAGAATTGGTATCGGTGTCGGTGACGACCGCCGTTTCGTCGGGGGAATAGGTTTCGTCTGATATTTCGGCCTGATCGGACTGGTCCGGTTGACCATTATCCGTTTTTTCATCGGCATCCTTTATATCGTTTTCGTCCGTGGTGTCCGTTTCAACATCATCGTCGGTCGCCACCCCATCATCGGTCACCGGATCATCGTCATCCGGAACTATCTCGTCGCCCCGTTCATCGTAGAGCATCTCACACCGCGTCGTGCCGCAACCTTCGAGATAGTCGACGACGCCATTGCCATTCACGTCGGTGTCGACCGCGTCGGTCGCCTGCATGGTCGCCTCGATGAAGTACATCGCTGCGACGGCGTTCTCGCGGGCGGTCCCTTTTATCTGTTCGGTCGCCAGCACGAACCCATTCATCGTATCGCCGTTCGGCCGCACCTCCATGGTCAGGGTGTTCTTGAAGTCATGCGCCAGATGGAACCAGTCGGAGGAGCCGCCGGTGGCGATGTAGAGCTCGCTCGACTTTTGCGGTGTATAGACATAGCCCGTTTCGGCCTCGATCAGTTCCGCTATCCGACCGGCGATGGCCGCCATCTCTTTTTCTCGAGGCGAGGTCTCATAGGTATTTCCATAGGGATAGAGAATGAGCTGGGAATAACTGTGAAAATCGATGTATCCCGCCGCATCGTCGAACCAACCGTTCGCGGGGTCGAGCAGATCGCGCACTGCAGCGGTCTCGGGTTCCGAAAAGGCGGCGGTGCCCCGATAGGTGTCGGAAGATGGTGTTTTGCTCGAACCGGCGCCGCCCCACCCTGCGTCATAGTTGCGGTTGAGATCTACGCCGTAAGTGCCTCCCGCATTGAGTCTGCGGTTCTTGCGCCACAGACGGGTATCCTCCCACGAGAAGCGGTAACCATCCTGATTGAGCATGGGTACTATCCATATCTCGCAGGCATCGACTATTTCCTTGATGCGGTCGCTGTGGTCGTACTGTTCCAGCAGGAATTCGGCCATCCGCAGGGTCACCTCGGTCCCGATCCATTCACGGGCATGGTGGGTCCCGGTAAAAAGAAACTCCTGTTTATCGACGACATTCTTCGACGGGTCGGCGCTGATTTTGATCGCGACGATATCCCGTTCCTCGAAGGTCTTGCCGACGACATACAGCTTTGCGCGATCAGGATACTGCTTTTCCAATGACTCCAGCGTGGCGGTCACCGTAGCGGCATCACGATATTCTTCCGCAGGCAGAAGCATCGGCGACTGCGCGGCAACGCCGACCGGCGCGATACGCACCGCGAACAACCGCAACTGCGAGAGTTCCTCTTTAGCGGCCGCGACCCGGTAATGCCATACGCCGTCCGCATCGCGGTAGACCGACCAGACATCGAGCGCGCCGAAGGCATCCTTCAGCTCCGGATCATCGCGGTCGACCGCAACATCCCAGAGCATCGGTCCGGCGGCATCAAGGGTCGCGAAGGCAGAAAGCAGAAGAAAAGCGAAGATGGTGCGCATAAAAAAGAACCTCCGGTGATATGAGATCAGCAACCGCCGCTATCGGCTTCGCAGGCACTCGTTTCCCAGCGGCAATCGGAACAGGTCGCAGTACCGTTGTCCCATCCAAAATTGCCGCAACTGGTCGTTTGGCCGGGGATGCATTCCTCTAACGCACCGGCAAACATGATATTGTCGATGGCATAACCATCCATGCCGTCATAATCAGAATAGTCTTTTGAATACCTGAATTCCAGCGTTCGCGTACCAGCTGTAATACCGGTTATGCAAACCTGTTTCCAGCCGCCTTCGTAGGCATATCCAGTAGTACTGAATTTTTCTAAGCCATCCACATAAACTCTTAAATAATCGTAGTCGCCTTCTGAAGAGCCGCTCAGATAAAAACATATTTTGCCGTCGGTATAGTGGGAAAGAGAAATGTTGGAAGACTGGGAATCTCCTATCGAGCGGGAATGCATTCCATAAGAACCCTGATAATGATAATTTGTATCGACCTGCCAAGGGTTGGTCGATCCACTAGCATAACTCGGCAGAGAGCCGCCTTCAAAAGTCTCGGTGAACGCCGACGCACCGCTTGTCTTCAGGTAACTGTCGCCACAGACGTTCGTTACACAGCTATTTAAGCAGTCATCATTATTTGACGAATTACCGTCATCACACTGCTCGGGGCCATTCTTGATGCTGTCGCCACAACGTTCACCCGGGCCGGTGCAGGTCGCATTGCAGTGACCGTAGGTGCCGTTCAGCGCCGTTCCCTCGTCGCAGGTTTCGCTCCCGTTGACGATCGCGTCGCCGCAGGAGGTGCAGGTCACGCCATTGCCGGTCGCCGGCGGGATACAGGTACAGGTGAATGAACCATTCGTGTCGGTACAGGTGGCGAGCGTCGGATGGCAGTTATCGGTATTCTCAGCACATTCATCGATGTCCCAGCACGAACCACCGGTGACGCGGAATCCGGACGAAGAACAGGTGCAGGTGTAAGAGCCGGGGCTGTTGGTACAGGTCGCTGTGGGATCGTCGTTATCATCACAGGGACCCTTGCCGTCGGGAGCGCATTCGTTGACATCGGTACAGCCGACATACCCATCGCCGGTGTAACCCGACGGACAGGCGCCGCAGGTGCGGCCGCCGGAGGTATTGAGACACTGCGTAAGCGGGTCGCAATCGCCGTTATTGACGGCACACTCGTTCCTATCGTAGCAGGAGCCGAGGGTGAAATCGAACCCGCTTGAGCAGGTGCAGGTGTAGATCCCCGGCGTGTTGACGCACTGCGCCGCACCGTCCCCGTTGTTATCGCAGGGATTGTTCTGCAGGACACACTCGTTATTGTCCAAACAGGTACCGCTCCCCGCGGTGAATCCGGTCGAACAGTTGCAGGAATAGGATCCGGCCGAGTTGGTACAGGTGGCGCCGGCGTCATCGGCATTATCGCAGGGACCCTTACCATCGGGAGCACACTCGTTGATGTCGACGCAGACCGTGCCGTTCGACTCCCAGCCGGAGGAACAGGAACAGGTGTAGCTGGCGCCGATATCGGTGCAGGTCGCCCCGCCGTCGCCGTTGTTGTCACAGGGGTTATTCAGGCAGAGGTCATTCTTAACGCAGTTGGTACCGTTGTCGTACCAGCCGACCGAACAGGTGCAGGTGTAATCGCCCGGTGTATTGTTGCAGGTCGCCGCGGGATCATCTACATCGTCACAGGGCCCCTTCCCGTCGGGAAGGCACTCATCGATATCGACGCAACCGCCCACATCGGCGCCGTTGCCGGTGTAGCCCGCCGGGCAGTCGTCGCAGGTGCGGCCGCCGGTCGTGTTGTGACAGCCGGTCATCGGATCGGTATCGCAACCGCCGTTATTCACAAGGCACTCGTTCTCGTCTTGGCAAGTCCCGTTGCCGGGGGCAAAGCCTTCCGAACAAAGGCAGACATACGAACCGACCGTGTTCTCGCAGTCGGCATCATTATCCTGCTGTTCGTCGCAGGGGTTATCCTGTAACGCGCACTCGTCCTTGTCTTTACAGCCGCCCTCGTTGAAGACAAAGCCGCCCGAACAGGTGCATGCATAGCCGTTCACCAGATCGACGCAGGATGCGGCATCATCGCCGTCATTGTCGCACGGATCATCGTTCTCGGCGCATTCGTCGATCTCCTCGCAGGTCAGTCCATTGTCCTGATAGCCCGCCGAACAGTTGCAACTGAAATCGGCGTTGAGGTTATTGCAGGTAGCATTCACATCGCCGCCCAGTTTGCAGGGTTCGCCGGCACACTCGTCAATGTCGAAACAACCGCCGTTGCGGAATTCAAAACCGGAAGAACAGGTACAATCGTAGTCGGGAACCATATCGGAGCAAGTGGCGTTCTCATCGCCGTTATTGTCGCAGGGGTTGGAAAGGGTCAAACACTCGTTGATGTTCCGGCAAACGCCGCCGAGAGACTGGAACCCGCTGGAACAGGTACAGGTGTAGGATCCGATGGTGTTGGTGCAGGTCGCCCCCGCATCGTAAAACCCGTTTATGCTGTCGTAAACATCATTGCAGGGGTTATCGTTCTCGGTACATTCGTCGATATCGACGCAATCCTCGTTGCTATCTTTCTTGTAACCCGACGCACAGGTACAATTTGTCGTCACCCAGCCATCACAGGTGCCGTTACAGGGAACCAAGGCCGAGTTAACATATGTCTTGCCCACTATTTGATCACAGGGGGTATTGTCGGCGGTGTCACACAATTCCTGCGGCAGATTGGTAACGCCGTCGCCGCAGTGGGAACCCGGACCCGTACAGAACAGGTTGCAGTGGTCGTAGGTACCATTCAGAGAACCTTCGTCGCACGCCTCGGTACCGTCCGGAGAACCGTTGCCGCAGGTGGTCACCGTGAAAGAGAACACATATTCGACCGCCAAGTGATTGCCTACAAGGTCGGTTATCGCCGTCATGACGGTGACAGTGTAGCTTGCGCCATAGGTCAGATCAGCCGTCGGATCGAGGGTGACGGTAAAATCCTTATCGTCATAAGTGAGCACCGGATCAAGCGCGCCGCCGCCATTTTCCACCAGTACGACCGTCATAGCATCAACCGTCGCCGGATCAAGTTCCTCGGAGAAGGTCACCACGATATTGGCGTTCGGGAAAACATCAACAGCCCCATCGACCGGGCTCGTCAGAGTGACCTCCGGGGGTGTCGTGTCGACGAAGTTGTCTATGTCGGGAACGGTGTCGGTCGCGTCTTCATCGGTAATGGTCGCATCGTCGGGCTCTACGGTATCGGTATCCGGAGCCGGCTGATCGTCCGTAACGACCGGAGCGTCATCGACAGTAACCCCGGCGTCATCGGTGGCAACCTCGGTGTCATCGGTCACGATTACGGTATCATCCAGTTGCTCCGTCGCGTCATCGGCGATCTCTATCGCATCATCACCCACTTCCGGCTCATCGGCATCAGGTCCGATCGTGCCATCGTCGGTCACCGGATCATCCGGCAACACGCTATCGGTGCTGTCGGGAAGCGTGCCGGGATCGTAATCCGGCAACGAGGCGTCGTCTTGCGCCGTCGTATCTTTTTCCGTGGGGGTTCCCTGATCGGTCGTTGCATCAATACAATAGCCATCCTCACAGGTCTGGCCGTCAAAGCAATCGAACGCGGTAACGCATTCACTGCCGACGGTCGGGTTCTGCGAGCCGCAACTTATAGATATCATCGCGACAAGCGATGTACCGACAAGAAGCATTGTGATGCGCAGGAAAGAACTCATGGAGGCCCCCGTTAGAAAAAAACCTTCGTTATTGTAGCGTAACGGCCTTGAAAAGCAAGCGCTTTTTAGAAATTCAGGCAGGCGAGCGCAAAACCCCTATTTTTCACAGACATACGGCAGAGAATCGCCGCAATCCTTATCGTTCCAAGTACCGCCGTCATACATCTGGCCGCAATACTCCTCGCCATCATCATTGTTCGGTTCACCGCCAGCCCAGTTCGTGTAGGTGCCGTTACTCCAATCGACCCACCAATAAGCGGTAGGCTTGCCGGGCGGAATAACATAAAGTTCATAACTCCCGCTCGCCCCCTTATAACCATCAACAACAACGACATAGGTTACTCCGGCGTTAAGGGTCCAAGAAACAGATTCCCATGGAGAGTCAGCGGGGGCATTGTAATCATAGCAGGCGATATAGCTTCCGCAGGAATCACCTGAATACAAAAGAATGGTATTGTCAAAATCCGCATAGGTCTCAATAGTCCATTCGCCACTCACCGAGGGGGTGAATTTCACAAATGCTTCCGGGCCAGAAGAAGAGCATCCGGGATTCACGGTAGATCCGCCCGCGGTACTTCCGCCATAAATACCGCCGTAACTCCATCCGTTGAATACAGTAGCGCAAGTAGCATTCCCTGAAATATTGGCCACATAATTCGCCTGATAACCGAACCACGCCGATCCGGGCACAATACCGTCAATATAAGCGTTCTCACTGGCATCGGAAACGGTTGCCAGATAGCCGCCTTGCCCCTGACAGCCGCTCAAGGCAGAACCGTAATTGACCGAAGAGGTGAAGTGTTTATAACAATGATGGCCGTAGTAACTCCAGCCGTCGCGGCATTTATAGGTGCAATCGTTACGGCAGGCATCCTCATTGTCGGCATTCCCGTCGTCGCACTCCTCGGTACCGCCGTTGGTAGCGCTGTCCCCGCATCTCGGTCCCCATGCCGCACAGCCGGGCATACAGCCGTTATAGGAACCATCGTTGGTCCCGTCGTCGCAGACCTCGGTGCCGTCCGTCGCGCCGTCGCCGCAATATTGGCAGACCATGCCGGTGCCGGTATAGGGCGCAGTACAGGCGCACGAGTAGTCGCCCACCGTATTGGTGCAGGTGGCATGCTCATCGCAGGGGCCGGGCTGCGGATCGCATTCATTTTTATCGTCGCAGGCATGGCCGTCGGCATTGAGTGTATAGCCGCTATCGCACGAACAGGTATGTGATCCATCGGTGTTCTGACAATGCTGTGCACAGCCGTCGGTGTCGCGCGTGCATTCATCGATATCTTGGCAAATATCGCCAGCCCCCTTCTCATAGCCCGACGGACAGACACACGCCGTGGTGGAAAGGCTCTGGCAGCCCGCCGCGCATACGGCCGTACCGCTCACATAGCCGCCCGCCAGCTCGGTGCAGGCGACCGGGAGGGCCGTGTCGCACGCTTCATTGGCGGCGGTTATGATGCCGTCGCCGCAGTAGGGCGCGCGAGCCATACAACCCGGCATGCAACCACCGTAGGCGCCGTTATTCACCCCGTCATCGCATACCTCGCCGATGCCGGTGTCGATCACCGTATCGCCGCACTTGGTCACGGTGAAGTTGAATACATACTGCGCCGCCAGATGATTCCCCGCCGTGTCGGTGACGCCGACCTTGACCGTCACCGTATGGACCGCTCCCGCCTGCAGATTGCTCGAGGGAGTCAGGATGACGGTGTTGTCGACACCACGCCACACCGGCGCATTCACCGCAACGGTGGTAGATCCCCGTTTTATCGTGAACTGGTTGCCCAAAGAAGTGGTGGCCATCGCTTCGGAGAATTTCACCTCCACCTTTGCCGTGGCCAATACGCCATTCGCGCTATTCGCCGGTATCGTGGAAAGGATCGTCGGCGCCACATCGTCATCGGAGGTCGGCGCGTCGTCCACAACGACATCGTCCTCAGTGATCGGCATCTCATCGTCGGTCTCTATCACGATGATATCTTCGTCGGCGACCAGAGTATCGTCGCCTTCCAAGCCGTCGTCCCCCATCTCTACCGTGTCTTCGTCGGTTGGAGCCGGATCATCGATCGCCGGCTCATCGGCATCGGCGGTCGTCACGCCGTCATCAACCGGCTCTTCTTCCACAGGTTCACCATCATTTTCATCATCGGTGGAAGGTTCATCCTGATCGAGAATGACTGCATCGTCTTTTGCGAGACTTTCCTTTTCGGTGACCGGGGTATCCTGATCGGTGGTGGGCTCGACACAGTAGCCGTCCTCACAGACCTGACCGTCAAAACAGTCGAATGCCGTCACGCATTCGCCTCCGTTCGTCGGTTCGTCACTGGAGCAACTGCCCATGAAAAGCGAGGTGACCATAGCAAAAAAGAGCGCTATGACGACGCGACGATATGACCTCATCGGAACCTCCCGCTGGAGTTCAAAACCCTATCTAAAAGTTAAATCGGCTCCCATTCACAGGCAAAATAGTTGGCGGTACCACAAGTCACATCATTGAGACGATAGGAGTCGCTGGCTTTATACATCTCTGCACAATTCTCGACCCCATCACTATTATTCGGTTCTCCCGATTTCCACGGCGGTTGCGGCCAAGAGGAGGTATATTGTCCGTAGGTGTTCGAGGGTTCGCCGAGCCACCGCCAATTTCCTTCCGAGGCACCGGTCACCTGCGTACCGTCATCGCTGAAACCGACCCACATATCGAAATAGGACGATTGCCCTCCGACCCACAACCGCTCGGCCTCATCCGAAAGGGTGACCAGATGAGCGGCCGATGCGTTCGGAGCGCCCGGATCGATAGCGGCGCAGGCGCTTATCGCGTCGGCAAAGCTTCGTGTCGTGGGAACTACGGCGTAGCAATGTGCGGTCGTGGCGTTGTACTGCCAAGTGACGCTGGCGCCAGCTATCGTGGTCGCAAGTATCTCGCACCCGACCGTGGCGGTACAGTTCGCGTTACAGTCGCCGAATTTCGTGCCGCCGTTCAGTGCGCCGTCGTCACACCTCTCGGCCGTAACGATGTCATCGATCCAATAAGCATCGAGCCCGGCATCGGCGCTGCTGTCCTTATAATAATGGAACGTTACGCTATGCACTCCCGCAGTTAGGCCAGAAATGCAGACCTGCGCCCAATTCGCATAGGCACTGGTGCCACTTGTAGAAAAACTAGGAGTAGTACTACCATCAAGATATACACGGAAAAAATCATAACCATCTTCGGAAGTTCCCTTCAAGTAAAAACACAGTTGCGTATCGGTCCTCAAGGTCAATGTCACCTCGCTGGTCGAGCTGCCGCTTAACCCACTTTTCGATCGGATAGCATAGGTGCCGGCATGTTTGTCGCTCGTAGTTACTTCCCAAGCAATACTCCCCTGTTCCGCGCCGACCGGGAAATTGCCCGACTCAAACCCTTCAATAAGAGGGTCGATAACACTATCGCCGCAGTAGGGAGCGCGCGTCAGGCACCCCGGCATACAGCCGCCGTAAGCGCCATCGTTCACCCCGTCGTCGCACGCCTCGCCGGCATCCACCACCGTATTACCGCACACCGGCGCCGGCGTATCGCTGTCGGTCACGGTATCTTCCTCGACAAGAAGGGTATCCCCATCCGCGAGAAGAGCATCCTCATCACCCAGTAAAAGATCCTCATCGGTCGTCACGACATCGGTATCGGCCGCATCGTCGGTCGGCGAAACGCCGTCATCGGTGGGAACGACATCGGTTTCGGGATCGACCGTCCCGTCATCGTCAGAGAGGATGTCGGTATCCTCTCCCGGCAGAGAGGCATCGTCTTTAATGAGACCTTCTTTGTCAACTATCGGAGCAGTATCATCGGAGATCGGATCAACGCAGTATCCTTCTTCGCCGCAGACCTGATCATCAAAACAATCAAGCGAGGTGGTACATGGGCCGCCCAACACCGTTTCCTCCTTCGGGGAACACCCCACAAAAAACGAAACGGTAAGAAGGCCCACAACAAACAAACGATACAAAGAATTCATACAGGTACTCCCTCTCGCAATGGTCGCGTGTAATGATACCCGCAACACGCCAAAAAGCAAACACTTTTTTGGACAAATGACTCTAAGAAAATGGTCGTCGGCTACTTCTCGCAAACATACGGTTTTTCAAGAGTGCAGGGATCGTCGAGCCAGATCGCCGCAGTACCGCTACCCCCCTTCCATCCAAGTCCACAACGGACGGTAAGGTATTTAGACTGGGTGGAACTGGTCGGCGTGTTAAGGTCCGGTTGGTTGGTCGTGAAACCCATGAATGAAGTGCTGTCCCATGCCGCTTCGCCGCCATCCCATGACCACGCACGGGTCTGGTTCGGCGGTATGATCTCTACCGTATAGGGAAATCCCCCGTCACTTACCGTACTGTCCACCACCAGATAATACAGCGTCCCCGCCGTAAGAGTAACACTCATGGTCTCGGCGGCTCCCGGCCCCGAAGAATCGGCGCAAGCGGTCCAACTACCGGGGTTGCTGGTGTTGGTCGTGTTCAGGGCGATCATGATATTGTTCGTATTATTGTTGGTCGTCGTGACCGCCCGGAATGTCCAATCGCCCGAAACAGTCGGAGTAAACGAATACCATTCATCGTTTCCTCCGGCAACACCCCCCGTACAATTGAGCCCCACCTGATTTGAAGAATCATTGGTGTTGCCCGCAAAAACGCCGCCATAGACACCGCTGACCGACTGTGCCGAGGTTCGCGTAGCGGTCGTTACGGTGACCGGATAATCGTTGAGACCGAACCAGAAGTAAATGTTTATGGTTGATATCGCATCGGACATCGCCTGATTTTCGGCCGCAGTATTTGCTTGCGCCAGATGGCCTCCCTCGTTCGCACAGGCGGTCCGAGCATCGGTCCAAGTCGCAGTGGTGGAGACATATTTGTAACATTTGCCGGTCGTGGCGTTAAGTGTCCAGCCGCCGCCGCACACCGTGTCGATATCCTCGTCGGGCACCGCAGTATCATCCGTGACGACCGTATCATCTTCCACGGCCACATCGTCTTCCACGGCCACATCGTCTTCCACGGTCGTACCATCATCGACGACCGCATCATCCTCCACAACCGCATCGTCTTCGACCGGGATCGTATCGTCGGTAACAACGACCGTGTCATCCGCGACAATGACCCCATCATCCCCTTCCGCCGTGTCTTCATCAGCCAACAGGCTATCCCCTTCGCTCAACGGATCGTCGGTCGCGATCTCGTCTTCATCGATAACGGGCGTATCGTCGTCGGTTGTATCGTCGTCGCCCACGAAGGCATCGTCACTTTCGATCTCATCCTCTTCGGTGACCGATCCGTCGACCTCCTCGTCGGCATCAATGCCGGTGTCGATCTGGCTGTTGTCCTGTTCCGGCAACGCCTTATCGGTGCCGCCATCGTCGCTGCCACTACCGATCTCGATGCAGGCATTCTCCGGCCCGCACTCGAACCCGTCGGGGCAGTCGAACGATGTCTCGCAGTACAGTTCTTCTTCAGGCGTGCTACAGGCAAACGACATAAACGCAACCGCTCCTAACAAGATAGGAAACCAGCTGCGCAGAGCAGAAATATTCATGGGTGACACCTCATAAAAACCTCCTTATAATAGCTGAAAAAAAGAAAAAGCAAAAAGTTTCGTGTCGGCGACGCGACAGGGATATGTGACCTCAATAATAGGTTAACCGTATGTTGGGTCTGTTTGTATAAGAAGTGCCGTTTCCTGTCGGTACCGAATCGTCATACCAACCACGCATCGTAGTTGACGAAGAATCGGTGTAGCGCCAGTAAGAAGTTGATGCATTGGCGGTGCAGGTAAGTTCAGTAACCACCATAAGATTTTGTGTTCCCGAATAAACGAATGGGGAGGTCAGTGTTATGGCGTTCCAGCCGGCCACGGCGGTTAAAACACCACTAAAAACCTCTGTCGAACCGGCTTTCGTATCGGAGAAGCTTGCCGCCGACACCGTCGAGGCGGCTGTTTCCTTGAGAGATATCTTCACGTTTGCCACCGTGGCGGCGCCGGTTGATGCATACCACTCAAGTTTTGTAATGGTGATGGCGGTCGTAGAAACTTGAGCGGCGGTATAGATGGTCGCTGAATTCCGATAGTTCTCAGAAACCCCTAACGGCAATGCCTGTGTATAGGTGTCGGTGCCGATAATCTTTGTCTTTTCGGTGGCATCCTGATCGACGACCGGCGCATCGTCATCCGCTACGGTGGTATCTTCGTCAACGACCGCGGCATCGTCGGTTCCCGTAGCGTCATCGACCACGGCGGTATCCTCATCGACGACCGGCTGATCGTCCGTCACGGCGATGTCTTCATCGTCGGGCATCTCCTCACCCTCGTCGGTCTCGATGACATCGTCCTCCGCAATGGGCTCATCATCGAGTTCAACCGCGTCGGCATCCGTCAGCGGCGCATCATCGGCCGGCAACGTATCTTCTTCAACGATCACTACGTCATCCGCAACACCGCCTTCGTCGAACACGGCAGCGCCATCATCGGCCTGCGCCGTATCCTGCTCCGGCAGTGAATTATCGGAACCACCGGTGGTATCGGTCCCATCAGACTCGACACATACATATTCGGGACCGCACTCCCACCCTTCAGGGCAGTCGAACGATGTCTCGCAATAAAACTCCTCCTCGGCCGGAGTGCAGGCGGAAACAATCCCCATAAGACCAAAAATAAACAGGAACCGGGCGATCATCATCAGCAATCTCCGCAACTATCCTCGTTGTGGCACTGGGCCTCGCCGGCACCCCATGTGCAATCACTGCCGCAAGTCACCCCGTCACCGCACTGGAAACCGAGAACGGTACAACTGGTACTGCCTCCGTCGCACTGTTCAGCTATCGCGTTGTGGAAGGTAATGTCGTCGACATACCAAACCCCATCGCTATAGTCTGTGCTGTAAGTGAGTCGAAACTCCAACAAACGATATCCTGCTGTAACTGTTATACATTTTTGAGCCCACGACGATTGATCGCTGGTCGTGTACCACTTACTGGAACCGTCGACAGACACATCGAATTCGGCCGAATACATATCTGTCCCTTTATACCAGAAACATATTTGACCATCGCTATACTTGTTCATTAGTACTGCGGTATATGTATCTTCCCAATAGAGAGTACCCGACTTGAGAGAATAGGAACCCGCATGTTTATCTCCTGTGGATACCGCCCAGTCGGAATTGCCATAACTCTGCCCGTATGCAGGAAAGCCGCCCTCGAAGGTCTCGGTAAAGGCTGGAGCGGCGGTACCGCCGGGAACGCCGTCGCCGCAGACATTCACCGCGCAGACATGGGTCACGGTATTGCAGACCTCGTTCGCCACAGTACAATCGGCGTTGTCCCGACACTGAACGCAGGTGTTGTTCGAAAGCAGACAATGGGGCGTACCGCCGGAACAGTGATCCTCCTGCGTGCACGCGACGCATTGACTGGTGTTATTGCCGTTATCCTTGCAATGGGCCGTCCCACCGCCGCACGCGGCACAGGCCGATCCGCACTGACCGTCGGTATTGCAGAAGGTGCAGGAGACCGTGCCGTCGCCGCTGTAATAGGGCTTGCAGGCACAAGTGAATCCGCCGGTCGTATTGGCACAGTTCGCATTCGTATGACAGTTATCGGTACCCTTAGTACATTCGTCGATATCGCGGCAGCCGCCCAGAGTAAAATCATACCATATCGAGCAGGTGCAGGTGTAACTGCCGGTCGTGTTGGTGCAGGTCGCCGTCGTATCGCCATGATCGTTGCACGGATTGCTGTTCACGGTGCATTCATCGATATCATCGCAGGCGTGACCGTTCGCGTTGAGAGTATACCCGCTGTTGCAGGAACAGGTATGCGATCCGGTGGTGTTCTGACAGTTCTGGGCACAGCCATCGGTATCAAGAGTACATTCGTTCACATCGGTGCAGGTACCGCCCGAGGCGGTGAACCCGGAGTTGCAATTACAGGTATAGCCCGGCGTGGCGTCGGTACAGGTCGCCGTCGTATCGCCGCCGGTCCGACATCCGCCATAATTTGTCGCACATTCGTTGATGTTATCACAGGTATGGCCATCCGCATTGAGTGTGTAACCGCTGTTGCAGGAACAGGTATGCGATCCTAGAGTGTTTTGGCAATTCTGCGCACAACCGTCGGTATGAAGAGTGCATTCGTCGATATCGTTACAGGTCCCGCCCAACTTGGAAAAACCGCTTGAACAGGTGCAGTCATAGCTACCGGGAAGATTCTGGCAGGATGCTCCGGTATCGCCGTTGTCGTCACAGGGATGCGGGGGAGTACATTCATTGTTATCGATACAAGCGCCGCCGGTGGCGGTAAAGCCGGTTGAACAGGTACAGTAGTAGCTACCGCTCGTGTTATGACAGGCGCCGCCCGCATCATCGTTATTGTCGCACGGATTGAACAGGGTGGTACACTCGTTAATGTCGGTACAGCCGGTCGTCCCGGTACCGCTATATCCTGCGGGACAAGCGGAGCAGGTACGGCCGCCGACGGTATTGGTGCATGCGGTCAAAGTATCACAGCCGCCGTTATTGGAGAGACATTCATTCGCATCTTGACAGGTGCCTCCCCCGGCGACGAACGCAGGGGTCGTGCAGTTGCAGGTATAACCGCCGACGATGTCGGTGCAGGTGGCTAGGGTATCGCCACCGGTCCGGCATCCGCCGTAATTGGTCAGACATTCGTTTATCTCTTCGGCCGCTGTGGTGAAGCTGAACTCATGCGCCGACGCCAATCCGTTCCCCGCGAGATCCTCGACCCCTGTTGTGACGGTGATGTCGTAGGTCGTAGCGTAACTAAGCGACGCCGACGGCGTGAAGACCGCCGTATAGGTGCCGGCGGTGTAGCCGACCGTACCGGGCACCGTCGATGCTCCCTGTTTCACCTGTATGGTCGCGGTCGTTATCGTTGCGGCATTCAT
This sequence comes from bacterium, assembly GCA_022709425.1. Lineage (GTDB taxonomy): Bacteria > UBP6 > UBA1177 > UBA1177 > JAKLFG01 > CALMRE01. The sequence goes on along the minus strand of JAKLIW010000003.1, from coordinate 195,220 downwards.
CGGTTCATTGAAGGTGGCCGAGATCGTTGTGGCGACGCCAACACCGCTCGCATTGTCCGATGGATTATTGGAAAGCACCGTCGGCGGCGTCACATCACCAACAGTGTCGACATCGGGCTGAATATCGACCTGCGTATCGGACCCGACCGGTCCGTCGCTATCGCTGACGAGTTCATCCTTAACGTTATCGGCGTCACCCGCCAACCCATCGTCCCCCACTTCCAAGGCATCATCGGTCATATCGTCGCCGAACGGGACATCGTGGTCGCCGGAGGGCTCGTCGATCACCTCATCCGGCAAAGCGCTATCCTTTTCGACCGGGGCGGCATCTTTGTCGGTCAACGGCTTATCTGCATCGGGATCGGACAATTCAACGCACTTATTCTCTTCGCAGGTGTATCCCTCGCCGCAGTCGAACGAAGTGATGCAATCCTGACCGTTAGGCGTTTCCTCAACGGAACAGCCTCCCACGAACATCAGGAACATCATGACGAACACACTGAAAAAAAACCGTTTCATACCTATCTCCCCAGTCGAACGTTCTAGTCACATATAGGTGAACGTACCATCACATCGGAATACGCCCCTCGAAACGAACATGAATGTAACTCCTTGCGAAACCAACACGGGGCGATTGTAGCGTGTCTCAGACCAAAAAGCAATACTCGCGTTTAATTTTAGGTAACGGGAACAACTATTTGAACGACCACTCGGTCCCGTCGGGAGTATCCTTGATGAGGATGCTCAGCGCGTCAAGCTTACCGCGCACCGCATCGGCGGCGGCAAAATCCTTCTCTTTACGATGAGCGTTCCGTTCGGCGATGAGCGCTTCTATCTCGGCGCGGGTCAGTTTCGCCCGCTTGAGCTGGATATCCTGTATCGCCACTATCCGTTCCGCCGGCGCCGCCTGCAGGAGGCCGAACACCTTCCCCACTTCGCCGATGGCAGCAAGATATCCGGCAGCCTCATCGGGTGTCGGCCGCGTTTTCTTGCTGACCGCCGACTCATTGAGGAACTTGCAGAAGGCTATGAGGGCGGCGAGTACTTTCGGACTATTGAAATCGTCTTCCATCGACTCGCGGAACTCGGCGAGGAACGCCTCGGAGCGCTCGCTCTTCTTCGGTGCGGCATCCCCCGCTATTTTCCGGATCAATTTCATCGTTTCGTAGAAATAGCTCACCCGCCGTTCCGCCTCGGCAAGACCGGCGTAGGAAAAATCTATCGGAGTACGGTAGTGGGTCGAAAGCATGAAGAGGCGCAGGACCTCGGGATGGTACTGGTCGAGCGCGTCGTCGACGGTGATGAAGTTGCCGAGCGACTTCGACATCTTCTCCCCTTCGACCGTCAGGAATCCGTTGTGGACCCAGTATTTGACGAACGGTTTGCCCGACGCCGCCTCCGACTGCGCGATCTCGTTCTCGTGGTGCGGGAATATCAGATCGCGGCCGCCGGCGTGGATGTCGAAGGTCTCGCCGAGGTATTTCGATGACATCGCCGAGCACTCGATGTGCCAGCCGGGACGCCCCTTCCCCCACGGCGAATCCCACGACGGCTCTCCCGGTTTTGCCGATTTCCAGAGGGCGAAATCGAGCGGGTTCTTTTTACCCGCCTCGGGCTCGAAACGGGTCCCGGCGAGCAGTTCGTCGAGTTTGCGGTTCGACAGTTTGCCGTAGCCTTTGAAACTCTCGACGGCGAAATAGACCGACCCATCCTCAGCCGCGTAGGCATGACCTTTCTCTATGAGCTTCCGCACGATGCCGATGATCTCGGCCATGTGTTCGGTCGCCTTGGGCTCGACATCGGGCCGGGTCAGGCCGAGCGCGTCGACGGCACGGTAGAAGGCGTCAATGTTCTCGGCGGCAAGGGTATCGCAGGAGATGCCCCGTTCGTTGGCCCGCTGGATGATCTTGTCGTCGACGTCGGTGAAGTTGCGGACATAGGTGACAGAATAGCCGCTGTAGCGCAAGTAACTCACGATGAGGTCGATGGCGACCTCTTTGCGGGCGTGACCGATGTGCGGTTTGTCGTAGACCGTCATGCCGCAGGCATAGAGACCGACCTTGTTCGCCTCGATCGGTATAAAGTCTTCTTTTTTCTCGGAAAGTGTATTGTAGACGCGAAGCATGGCGACCTCCTGTGCCGGTGGTGTCCGAAACGGTGGCGATTATAATGAATGATGCGCAGGTGTCAACTTGAAGTTAAAGCACCGATATCGAATCGAACCAATACTGCGTGGTCGGCGATGAAAGGGCCGCCTCTGCGGTGAGACAGTCGCCCGGCGCGGTGACGGTCTTTTCGCTATCCCCCGCCGCAACGGTGTAATAGTTCCCGCAGAAATGGATCCGCGCCGTCGCCCCCTCCGGAATGTGCGACAGCGTTATCCGCGCCCCGCCGTTCACCTTCTCGACACTGAAAATGGGGAGATTCGACACCGGCGTCGCCACGGTCCACAGCGGCAACGCACCGTCGCCGAGCAGCACCACCGCCTTCTGGGTCCACGCCCAACTGTCGGGATCGACCACCGGCAGCGGTACGGCGACCACCGGCGGGGTGAAGGTGTCATTCTGCGGCAGGGCGATCCGCGCCGCCCGGAAGGCATCGCCGGCGAGCGGCCGCGGGTTGGCGAAGGCATATTTGAGCATCTCGTCGATGAGTTGACTCCCCCCGGCGAGGCCGAGACCGGTGGTGGTGTTGCCGAGATAGATGACGGCGCCGCCGTTGGGGGCGTTGACCAGCAGTTCTCCCGCCGAATCGTCGGTGAATACCTTCTCTTTCGCCTCTCCCGCGCTGTTGGTGTAGTGCCACGTGAAGGGGGCCTCGAACTGCCCCGCCTGACAGGCGCACGAAAGGAATACCAGGGGCGTCTGGTTGGTCAGCGCGTAGGCCATCGCGCCGGTGAAATCGAGCGCATCGCCCACCTGTTCGCAGGTCAGCAGAGACGGATAGCCGTGGCCGTTGTGGACCACGATATTGGTCCCCGCCTCGAGCGCCTCCTCCTCCTTGGCGAGCGTCAAGGTCTCGGCAGACAGGCTCGGCGGCGGCAGGGTCTGCGCGTAAAGGCGTCGTATCGTAAAGGTCGTCGGGATGGTGTCGACGGTCCGCCCCTCGTTCTCGAAGTAGTAGCCGGCGTTGATGTCGATGCCGTTGTAGTTGGTCGCCACATTGGCGATGAGAAGCGCCTTCTGCATGTCGGCGCTGTTGTAGGCGGTCAGATAGCGCCGCACCTTGGCGACATAGCGGGCCGCCTCTTCGTCGTCGGATACCGGGATGCGCGAGACCGCCAGTTCGGGAAGCAGATCGGGGCTGTCCCCGGCATCTTCGGCGTAAATGCCGTTGTGATTGCCGTCCCATTCGGAAAGGTCGGCGTAGTAGTGATCGGTCTTAAAATCCTCCTCGTAGGTCCCGGCAACGATATTGGAATATTTATCATGAACGGCGCGTGACGGCACCACCTCGATGTCGCCGCCGAGGATGAGGTGCTGGAGTCCCGGCCGGGTCTGCGCCCAGGCCTTTATCGCCGCCGCCGTATCGTTGCGCGGATCACCGTCGTCGCATGAACCGCCGCAGATATCCTCGATCGTGGCCACCGCCGTCGGCAGACCGACGGCGCTGTGGAGTATCGCAAGCAACTCAAAGGTCTTGCGGAACGCCTCGACCGTCACGATGTAGGCGACCGGCGCGGTGGTCAGGTCGGGCGGGTCGAACTCGACCGACGGCTCGTCGATGTCGGGTATTTCGTCCACAACGGTGTCATCGACCGGCTCATCGGGGAACTCGAATTGATCCGACAGATCGGTCTGATCCGACTGATCCGACTGATCCGACAGATCATCGTCGACGACCTCCTGCTCCCCCACCTCGCCATCGCCGGTCATTATCGGCTCCCCCTCCTCGACCGGGGCGCAGGCGACAAACAACAGGGATATCGCCAAAAACCAGAGCGCCTTTTTCACCGTCTCACCTCAGCACAAATAGTTGTCGCCACTATACCTGCCTCGAACCGAAATGGCAATAAAATAGGCACTTACGTTGCCGCCGCGCCGGAATAGTTGATAAATCCCCCGAATCTGGTAGATAGAGAGATGTGGACCGGCAATGGTCCGTGAGCAACCTCGTAAGGAGATCCTTTTGGAATCCCTTCCTCCCCACCCTAGTATCTATCCGGAGATCATCGGCGTCGTTGTCTGTCTCATCTTCAGCGCCTTTTTCAGCGCCACCGAAACGGCGCTTACCACATTATCGGACACTAAAGTCCACCACATTCTGGAAAAACACCCTCACGCCGCGGCGCTCCTTAAGAAGTGGATGATCAAGCCGAGTCTCATCCTTTCTACCATCCTCATCGGGAACAACCTCGTCAATATTCTCGCCTCGGTACTCGGCGCGAACATCGCCCACCACTACCTCGGCTCATGGGCCGACGCGGCGGCGGTCGGGATCATGACCTTCATCGTCCTGATATTCGGCGAGATAACGCCCAAAACCTACGCCAAGTTGAACCCCGAAAAGGTGGCGGTTCCGGCGCTCTTCCTGCTACGCCTGTTTGATCTCCTTTTCTCGCCGCTGGCGATCATCCTGTCCAAGTTTGCCCGGTTGCTTGTTCGTCTCATGGGCGGCAAGGATTCGGGGCATGAGGGGCTCAATATAACCGAGCACGAAATAGAGTATCTGATAAAGAAAGGAAGTGAGAACGGCGTCTTTGAGAAAGAGGAGCAGGGCGAACTTCTTTCTTCGGTAGTGGAATTCCGCGAAACGGTCGTCGGCGAGATCATGATACCGCGCACCGACGCCCATTTTCTCGAAACGACCGACACCGTGGGTGTTGCGCTCAAAAAGATATCGGAATGGGGCCACTCCCGCATTCCGGTCTACGAGGAAAGCATTGACAATGTCAAAGGGATACTACTGGCCAAGAGTCTCGTCGCCGAATTCACCAAAGGCGGCGTCGATCTCAGCCGACCGATAGCCCCCTTCCTACGCAAGCCGGTCCTGTTCGCCCCCGAGAGCCAGAAGATCAACGAAACACTTAAGACCATGCAGGCGAAGCGCACTCACATGGCCGTGGTCGTTGACGAATTCGGCGGAACCTCCGGTCTCATCACCCTCGAAGACATCCTCGAGGAACTGGTCGGCGACATCAAGGACGAGGTCGACAAGGAAGAAGATCCCATCACCAAACTTAAGGACAACGTCATCAGTGTCGACGCCCATATATCCATTTATGATCTGGAGGAGGAACTCGAGATCAAGATACCCGATGACGGTGAATACAACTCGCTCGGCGGCTTCATCACTGCACAGGCCGGCTTCGTTCCGGCGAAGGGCTACAAGTTCGAATATCAAGGGTTTTTATTCCGCGTCGCCGAAAGCGACGACCGCCACGTCACCCGTGTCGAGATCCGAAAGATTTCCTGAACGCCTCAACTGCGCCGCGTAATTCCGGGCTTTCAACACCATTGTTGAGAGATGCTCACACAAATATACCTAACTCCGCGATTGAGCCACCTTTCCGGCGATGCACATTTTCCTGTGCAGCTTGATTTGCCTGTTACGGACTGATTTTCCCGCCGATCGATCACCGTTCGTTGTTGAAAGAGAGTAGCATTATACAAAATTGTCACATAACTCTAATAAACGATGGGCCATCTACACCCGACAAAAAAACACTTCGTCCGACTTGACAAACAAGCGGTATTGAGATAGAGTCGGCCGCTTGCAGAGATAAAAAGGTTCTGCACTGTTTGGTTTTTACCAATATTTATCGGAGGATGCCCGTGAAAAAGATCATCATCGCGCTCATGGTCGCGACGGCCCTTATGCTCGTCGGTTGCGACAAGCTTAAGAAGGGTGCCGAACCAAAAGAAAAAGTCAAGATCGACTTCCACATCATGTCTCAGTGTCCTTTCGGTGTTCAGGTTGATAACGGCATCAAGCCGGTTCTCGACAAACTGGGCAACGCGGTTGAATTCAACCGTCATTTCATCGGCCAAGAAAAGGACGGCCAGCTTACCTCGATGCACGGTGAGAATGAGGTCAAGGGCAATTTGCTCGAGATCTGCGCCGCGAAGGTCGAACCCAAAAAATATCTCGACCTCCTGTTCTGCATGAACAAGAATTACCGCGAGATCCCCAATAATTTCGATGGCTGCGCCACCGAGGCAAAGGTCGACGGCGCCAAGATCAAGTCCTGCGCCGATGGCGACGAAGGCAAAAAACTCCTTAAGTCATCCTACGATCTTTCCAAGGAAAAGCAGGCGAGCGGCTCCCCCACCATCCTCATCAACGGCGAACGTTACAAGGGCGGCCGCACCGAGAACGATTTCCTTCGCAATATCTGCGGCAAATATAAGCCGGAGAACAAACCCGAAGCTTGTAAGTCGATCCCGGCCCCCAAGAAGGTCGATCTGACGGTCCTGACCGACGCCCGCTGCAAGAACTGCGTGGTCGATCCGATCATCAACCAGATGAAGAACATCTTCCCGGGCCTTGTTGAGAAGAAGCTCGACTTCGCCACCCCCGAGGGCAAGGCGCTCTACGAGACCATTAAAGGAACCGACGCGAAGCTCCTTCCCGCGTTCCTGTTCGAAAAGAACGTAACTGAAGACGCCGGCTTCCAGCAGGTCTCCCGCTGGATGCTCGATGTCAACGACAAGAAAATGCTCCGCGTGGGCGGCAAGTTCGACCCGACCGCCGAGATCTGCGACAACACCACCGATGACGATGGCAACGGCAAGATCGACTGCGATGACGACGGCTGTAAGAACAACCTCGTCTGCCGCAAAGAGATCAAGGAACGGCTCGATCTGTTCGTCATGAGCCAGTGTCCCTACGGCACCAAGGCGCTTGACGCGATGAAGGATGTGCTCAAGGCGTTCGACAACAAGATCGATTTCAATGTCAACTTCATCGCCGACGAAACGGAGCCCGGCAAGTTCAACGCCCTCCACGGCCAGCCCGAGGTTGACGAGAACATCCGTGAGCTCTGCGCGATAAAGTATTACAAGAAGAACTTCAAGTACATGGATTACATCTGGTGCCGCAATCCCGACATCCGCAGCACTGAATGGCAGAAATGCGCCACCGGCGGCATAGACGCCAAGGTGATCGAGAAGTGCTCGACCGGCGAAGAGGGCAAGAAACTCCTCAGCGAGAACATCAAGCTCGCCAAGGGTCTTGAGATCGGCGCCAGCCCGACTTGGCTTGCCAACAACAAGAACAAGTTCTCCGGCATCACCGCCCCCGACATCCAGAAACAATATTGCAATTTCAACCCCGGCAAGAAGGGTTGCGACAAGGTCATCGTCCCCACCGCTCCGGCCCCGGGCGCCGCTCCGGCTCCGGCTCCGAAGGGTGGCAGCTGCGGCGGCTAATATCGCCCACTGATCCCTCGTCTACACGGCCGGTCCTTTGGGGCCGGCCTTTTTTTTCATTTAGATACGCTCAGCGATCAACCGAGCAGGCTTTCGAGAAGTATCTTCAATCCCAGACCAACCAACACAACGCCCCCCGCGATCTCCATCCGTTTTCCGAAAGCGCATCCCAACCGTTTCCCGAAAAGAAAGCCGATAAAACAGAGCGCGCAGGTGACCATGCCGATGGTTGCGGCGGGAAGCCAGATGGAAGCGCACAGAAAGGTCAGGCCCACACCAGCGGCAAGAGCATCTATCGAGGTGGCGAGCGCCAGTATGAGGAGCGACCGCAGGCCCAGATCGATACGGCGCGCCGTGCAGGCATCGTTGGCAACAGCTTCGTAGATCATCTTGCCGCCAATGAATGCGAGCAACACGAACGCTATCCAGTGATCAAAGTGACATATGTAACCATAAAAAGCGCCGGCGGCAAGATAGCCGATGATCGGCATCAGTGTCTGAAAACCGCCGAAAAAGAGCGCGATGGTTGCGGCGGTGCGCCGCCCCGCGTTCGGAGAACCGATGCCCGCCGCGATCGATACGGCGAAAGCGTCCATCGCGAGGCTGATCGAAAGAAGCAGTATCTCGAACAAACCCATGATACGAACCCCGTCTCCAACCATTGCCGCGGCATTGTATCCACCGAAATCGTTATTTCAATAAAAAACAGCGGTCTGAAATAGTTGAAAAAAATAATGACTCCAGTACAACTGACGCATGGCTGATGAAAGAACGACCGCTCTCATTAAACGGGCCATCGCAGGCGATGTGACCGCTTTCGAGAAACTTGTCAAAGAACACAAACAGGGGCTTTACTCCTTCGCTCTGGGCATGTCGGGGGGCGATCACGCATCCGCATCGGATGTTCTGCAGGAGGCATTGCTCAAAGCATTTCTCAACATCGGGAAGTTCCGCGGCGACTGTTCTTTCATGACGTGGCTATGGCGGATCACGCGCAACGAGTTCGTGGATTATCGCACAAGCCCCAAGACCTCGGGCAATCTGCCGCTCGACGACATCCCGGAGAAAGACCTTACGAGGAGCCGCTCCTTTGACGAGACTATCGCCGAGGATCAACGAAGAGAACATCTTCATCGGCTTATCGGCATGCTTTCGGACGAACACCGAGAAGCCATCGCGCTCGTCGATCTGCAGGAGTTGCGATACGATGAGGCGGCGGCCATGCTGGGCATATCGGAAAGCGCCTTTAAATCAAGACTTTTCAGGGCGCGGGAAAATCTTTTCAAGTTGGCGTTGGAACATAAGAAACTTTTTACTTGATGGTACGGTCTATTACGGTGTTCACAAGGTGAGAACGATGCACGAGTGTTCCGGCTACAAAGAGCTCATCGTCGGCTGGCTTAACGGCACGCTGGATGATGCAGGACAGCGGCGATTGCAGGAGCACTTCGCCACCTGTCCTTCCTGTCTCGAAGAGCTTACGGTCGCCCGGTCACTTAAAAAAACGGCGGAAGGGTTACGGAAGACCCCCATGCCCGTTCCGTCATCGTTCGATGAAGCGCTCCACCTGAAATTGGTTACGGCGGCGCAGGAACAGCGCATCACGAAACCGCAGACATGGTTTTCGCTGTTCTCTCGTCCGGTTCTCGGCATTATCGCAGCGCTTTTTGTCATCACCCTTGCGGCCACCATCTACCTCTCCAACGACACCACCACCCGCGATGAAGGAACGCTCATCTCGCGGTCTGATGTGTCGGTAGGAGGACCGGTCACCATCGAACTCGAATACGAGGCGGGCCGCGACATTGCGGAGGCGACGGTGACCATCGAGCTGGAGGCTGGTATCTCGTTCTACAGCACCATTCCCGATATCTCGTCCCGGAAGACCCTCAGTTGGTCAGGCCCGCTCAAAAAGGGCAAGAACGCGGTGCCCTTCGCCGTCACGGTCGCTCAGAAAGGGGTCTGGCATATCGCCACGACCGCCGATTATGAGGGTCTGCGGCATCGGCACCGCGTTATTCTCTCGGCCGATGGATACAAGGTCGTGATCGCCCAGTATCGCCTGAGAACTGAGGTCCTTGATGCTCAAAAGGTCAATTAGCCTAACGGCGCTCGCGCTTATCTGCGCCACAGTGCCCCTCCTTGCGAAGAACGACCCGATACTCAAAAGCACCGTCCGCATCGTTGAGGGGCTCACCATGCCGGGATGGGAAGAGCGCTTCCTCACTCCCCCGCCCCGCCCGGAACAACAAATCGCGCCCGACATCACCACTCTGGCTCCTGACGACGATCTCATCTCAGCGCCCCCCGCCACCGCAAAACGTCGGATCATCCCTATCAAACGTCCCGTCATATCGCGCCGGGAGAACATACTGGTCAACAAACCGCTCAAGCCGGTCCAAACAGCCGACACGCTCCCCGTTCCAGTATTGGCGGATCCGCCGACCGCCGCAAAGCGACAGTCCCTTCCCGCAACACCGCCGTCCGCCGTCCGGCCTATATCAAAAATTGACAAAGATGATGAAACGGACGACGATAGCGCCGGTAAGCGAAAGAAGGAGCGGCGTGACATCCTGCGTGAAGAACGAAAAGAGCGGAATTACCGTAATCGCCGCACCGAATAGTCTTTTTTTTCTTCTTGCGCTACTTCTCCTGCTCCCATCACTCGTCCTTGCCGATCGGATAACCGCGCAGACCAGCGTCGCCGGTTTTTTTGACAGCAACATCGAACATCTCGCGGTATGGGATGCCCTCACCATGGGCAAACGCTCGGGATTCTTCATCCGTAATGAAGGTGCCTTTGATTATGTTTTCGGCGACAACGACGCATTCTCGACCGCTTTTTCTCTTTCATCGGATACCGGACTGAACGTCCCGGAAAAGTCGCGCCTCAACTCTTTCTTTGAGATCGGATGGCACGGAGAACCAAGGGACGACCTTTCTCTCGACCTCGCGTTACAGGCCCATCACACGGCCGAAAATTATCTTCATATGCGCAATATGTTCCTTGACCTTCTGGTCACGGGCGACCTGTTTTGGGACTTCTCCGATGACGATGCCTTTTACAGCACCGTGAAAGCATCCTATTTCACCGGCTTCGATGAAGACCTTCGCTATATGACCGGCCCAACCATCGGCGCCGAGTTCGGTTATTTCTACTATCCCACCGCGCGGACCGACTACCTGAAAGTTGGGGCTGGATTCGACGGCGCATTCTTTCGTCCCGAACGATGGACCTCCTGCAGCGTCACCCTTTCCGTCAAGAACGCATCCATCAAACCCTATCTTTTATTTGAAGGCAAGTACGACCTCAAGCCGGTATTCCTGAAAGGCACGTTGCGTTACGCCTACATGGAGTGGCTCGAGGAAGACCGCTTCATCATCACGGACATCAAAGACTGGTCGAAAAAACGCAAGGAACATACCCCCTCCCTATCGACCCAAATACTTTGGGACATCAACGACTACATATCTCTTTCCCTCAACTACACATACCGATATATCTTCTCCAACTTCAGCCGAAACAACGGTGCCTACGTCGATTATACGATGGATCGTCATACGGTCATGCTGGAATTTTCCGCCCACTACGAGGGAGAAACGAAATGAGACTGCCGTTATTCCCGCTTTCGGCGGCATGCGGCGCACTCTTTTTTCTGACCGCCTGCCCCGGGCCGGTGGAGCGGACGTTCCCCTGCGATATCGATATTTTCGGCACGCCGGACCGCGACCTTCCCGATCGCGACACGGAACCCGACGAAGATGCGGACGGTCTCTTTCCGGAAGACGATACCCCCGATGTCGACAACGACCTGCCGCGGGTACCGATCATCATTCAATGGGGTAGCCCGGGAGACGACACCGGAAGAGCCGCTGAACCGGCTCGCGACGGTAGCATATACGTCACCGGTGGAACGACGGACCAGTTGTTCGGGAACACCAACGCAGGCTCCGGCGATATCTTTCTCACCAAGATCGATCCTCGCCATGAGTTCAAGTGGACCAAGCAATGGGGGACGGCGAACTTCGATCAGGGATTCTCTCTTGCTCTGGATGCCGGCGGGTCGATCTATTTGTCCGGATTGCGCAACGGCATCGTCGATCCCCTGACCGGCAACGGTATCGGTCGCATGTTCATTGCTCGATTCACCGGCGATGGCGAGGAAAACTGGACAAAGGAATGGGGTTCCTTCGAACAGGAATATCCCACCGGCGTTTCTGTCGATACGGAGGGCAACGCCTATGTCACCGGCTGGACCTACGGCACCGTGGGCGAGAACGACAATCTGGGGTTCAGCGACATTTTCCTTTCCCGCTTCGACAACGCCGGCAATGAGGCGTGGAGCACCCAATGGGGCAGCGGCCTGATCGATGTCGGCTACAGCGTCGCCGCCGAGAACAGCGCCGGCATCTATGTGACCGGCTGGACATACGGCGATATGTCCGGCGAGGCGAGTCTAGGCGGGAACGACATATTTCTGACCCGGCTCTCCGCCAACGGCGCCATCGACTGGACCCGGCAATGGGGATCCTATTCCGAGGATAAATCTTTTTCCGTGGCCATCGCACCCGACGGCTCCATATTGGTCGGCGGAGCGACCACCGGCGGTCTTGGGGGATTCTCCAATATCGGCGGCGAAGATTGTTTCCTCGTGAAGTTCTCCCCCTCCGGAGAACAACTATGGACCTACCAGTGGGGTACCGCAAAGGACGATATGGCATATGCCGTTGCGGTGGGAATCGATGGCACCGTATATGCCACCGGCTTCACTAAAGGAGCGCTGAGCGACGCGACGCCCAAAGGCGCCAATGATGTTTTTCTGACCGCCGTTTCGCCCAACGGCATCGAGCAATGGACCGTGATCTACGGCACCGCGGCCGACGAGACCGCTCAATCGTTACGACTCTTCGAAGATTGGCTTATCCTTGCCGGCACGACCACCGGAGACCTCGGTAAAAAGAATGCCGGCGGTCAGGATATCTTTGTCGTCTTACATCCGCTCTAAAACGCCCCATAGTTTTTTGTCTCTGTGCGGAACTTCTCCCCTCGTCTCACGGTCTATTTATCTGGAATTGACAAGATCACGGGAAGGAGGATGTCATGAGATGGATGGTGTTCTGCGTTCTTTCAGTTATCCTGATGTCGATCGCCGCCTGTAACAACAATGATCCGATCGCTTTCACCGACAGCACCGCGCCCGACAAGGACACGGCGCCTCAATTTCCCGACGATGGGCAATCTCTTCCCGATCAGGATGATCCAGAGGTCGTGGAGCAGGAGGGCGCTCCCGACGCCGATGCGGACAGCGCTATCGGCGGCAACTGCAAGACCGATACCGAATGTGCCCCCAACATCTGCGTCAAGGCGAAGTGTAGCACCGGCTGCACCAGCGATGCCGATTGCGCGAACTACCCGAACACCACCTGCAACACCAAACTCGGCCGCTGCCTGAACACCTTGGCCTCCAGCGGCGCCTGTAACGAGACCAACTGCCCCTCCGGCTGTTGCTATGCCGAAAAAGGCTTTCTCGGGCTCAAATGCGCCTCGACGGCGGCGCTCAACACCTGCGGTATCTGTGCTCAGGGCGAAGTGTATCTGGAATCGAAACAGTGCGTGCCGGCCGCCTGCAAGGTGGGTGACACTAAATGTCAGGCCTACAACTCCTACAGCAGCCGCTCTGAATGCTTCGAGTGCATGGGGGAAAAGAATTACCTGTGCGCCGAAGACACGACAGGATGCACCGGCGGTTCGGCGCTCATGACGGTCAACGTCATGGAATGCGTCCCGGCCGGAGAGAGCTGCTCCTCAAATGATCTCTGCTGTAGCGGTATGCCCTGTATCAAAGGCTACTGCTACTAGGCCAATTCTTCCCGCAGACGGCTTACTTCTTCTGAGGGTTCTTTTCCCGACGACCATCGGTCAAGAAGAGATAACACAGCCAAGCGATACTGCCGGCAACAAGCGTCCAGATGAAGAAATTCCCCCACCGCAGATAGGGGGTATCGATCTGATATATCGGCACCGTTTCGATGAGAAGTGCCTCGGTGAATATCGGGGTCCGTACCGGCATCGTACCGTCGGGCAACAATACCCCGGAAATGCCGGTGTTGGCGGCGCGGATGATGGTGCGTCCCGTTTCCACCGCACGGAAGTTATAGAAACTGGTATGCTGGGAAGCGGCCGAACTGTATCCGAACCACGCATCGTTGGTGATGCTCACGATCAGATCGGCGCCGTTGAGCACAAAACCGCGGACATTCTCGGAAAATGTACCGTCGTAACAGATGAGAATACAGGCCTTGGCAAAACCGAAATCGTACACGGTATACTCGGTGCCGCGCTGGAAGGCGCCGACCGTACTGGGAACGAGCGTCGTCAACCCGATGGAGGCCATCAGATCGCTCCACGGCAGATATTCGCCGAACGGGGCCAGTTTTATCTTGTTGTAGACCTTCGCTATCTTGCCGTTATCGATGAATCCGGCGGAATTGTAGTACTTGAAGTTCTCCTGATCCGATATGTCGACGATATCCAGTCCCATGATCTGTTTGGGGAATTGCGGCGCATCGGGAAAGAATTTATCCCAGAGCTTATTGAAATCGGTGAAGCCGAGCGGAATGCGGACCGGCATCGCCGCCTCGTGCCAAACGACCAGATCGGTATCCTTCGGAACCCGCTTGAGCATCGCGGTGAAGCGATCGACGATAACGGTCACTTGATCACTCTTCGCGTTGACGATCTCCTGTCCGATATTGGGCTGGAACAACGCGGTCTTTATGTAGCGCACCGGAGCCGTGTTACGGACCGCCTCAAGGCGCCACAGGCTGTACGATCCCATTATCAGGAAAAATATCAGACAGAGCGCCGCTTCGCGGATCCGGCGTTCCTTGAGGACGATCCAGCCGTAGGCAAGCGTCGAGACCCATACGATGAAGAAAGAAAGGATATAATTTGACCCAACCGCCGCCCATTGAATGAAGAAAAGATTATTGTACTGCGAGTGGCCGATAGCCGACCAGAAGAAGTCGACCGGGAAGAAATTGCGTGATGCCTCGATACAGGTCCAGATGGCGGCGATAAGGATCGGGATCGCTTTGCCGCGCCGTTCGAGCCAGTGCCACAGCACGATGAACGGCGACCAGAAAAGGAATGATTCGCCCCCCATCATGCCGATGAGAAGTAGCAAAGTGAAGAACGGCCCTACCCCTCCGTAGGTATGTATCGCGAAAAAAGCCCAGTAAAAAACGAGCAGACTCGCGATCGAACAAACGAACCATCCCCAGAAATAACGGGCACGGAAGGTCTCGAATCGCGACAAAAAACCTAAAAGGAAGGGAAATACGAAGTAGACCGTGTAACTGCCGAAAAGACGATGGAACGGTATCGGTTCGTCGGTACCGGGAATGACCAGCGGAAAGCTGACCGCAAAGAAGAAGATATAAGCGATCCCCAGAAGCGCCGTGATGAAATTACGCCGCGCCATGACCGATCCGTTCCATGATGGCGTTCTGACGTTCGCGCATGAGGCGCCGCTCCGAAACGGTAGCATGATCATAACCGAGCAGATGCAGCAGCCCGTGGACGATTACGAACGCCGTTTCACGCTCCACCGTCGTCCGATACTGACGCGCATGGGCCGCGACGACCTCCGGCGCGATGAGAAGATCCCCCAGCAGGAATCCGGCGTACTCTCCCCCCTGCCCTTCTGCGGCGGGGAACGAGATGACATCGGTCGCCCGATCGATACCGCGCCACTCGCGATTGACCGCGCGGATGTCGGCGGCGGCGGTGAAACGAATAGCAACTTCCCACGGATCGGCGGAACGCAGGCCTTCGGCCGCAAGCGTCGCCTTGACCACTCGAAGGACAGCGCTCCGCCCCAGGGCGGGCTTCGCGGTGCTGGTTGCGGTTACCGATATCTTCATGGCATCAGGCGACAGGCTGCTGATATTCGACCCGGGCATGATATTGGCCCGATAACGTCTTGATGAAACTGTCCTCTATGATCGAAAGGTCCCGCATCGTCATATTACATTCGGAAAGCTGTCCGTCGGCCATGATACGGCCGATGATATTGCGTACGCCATCGGTTATTTTCTGATAATTCTTTTCTTTCATGCTCCGTATTGCCGCCTCAGTGCTGTCGGCGAGCATGATGAGCGCCACATCCTTCGAGTGCGGTTTCGGCCCCGGATAACGATACTGAGCGGAGGGCGCCTGCGGATCCTGTTGGAGCGCCTTGTCATAAAAATACTTTACGAACGAGGTGCCGTGATGATGCCGTATCGCCGCTTCTATCTTCTCTCCCAACTTGTAGGAACGGGCCAACTCTATGCCGTGCGTGACATGATTGACGATGATACGGGTCGATTCCAGCGGCGTAAGGGTGTCATGGATGTTCTGCCCACCCTGATTCTCGGAATAGTAAAAGGGACCGTGCAGTTTACCGATATCATGATAATAAGCCATCACCTTGCAGGCGAGCGGATTGACATGAATGCGCCGCGCCGCATCCTCGACCATCACGCCGACCATCAGACTGTGCTGGTAGGAGCCGTTCGCTTCGGTGACCAGTCGCGCCATGAGCGGGTGCTGCATCGAGGTGAGTTCCAGATAGGTGATATCGGTGGTATAGCCGAAAAGCCCTTCCCACAGCGGGATGAGGCCAAGCAGCAAAAGCGCCGAGATGATGCCGCTCGAAAAGGCGACCGCCAGACCGCGCAGGAGGTTCTCCTGCGGCAGAGTGCTGTCCATGAGGAAGATGAGCAGGGCAAGGATGAGCTGGAGCCCGGCAAGCGAAAGGCTCACCCGCAGGACATGGCTACGCCGGTCGATATGGGTGATGAGGAACAGATAAAAAAGCGCCGATATCGTGTAGTAGGCGGGGAAATAGTAATTGTCGGGGAATACATTGGCGAATAGGAGCGTAACGGTGATGATGAAGAAAAGGGCCGTCTCGGTGTTGATGAGGAGCCGGACCGTCGCCACGATGAACGGGAACGGCAGGAGAAAGTTGAAGACGCGCGCGTCGATATTGCCCATCCACTGCGAGAAGGGGACCGATATCGAGGTGATGCCGTAGGTAAGCAGCACCGTCAAAAGGGCGAGGAAGGACATCAAAAGAACATCCTTATTGCGGACGCTGAATTTGCTGACGCTGCGCCGGAACGAGAAGAAACTGACCGCTGCGGTGAACATGATGAAGGCAAGATGTTCGAGGAATATGATGACGACCGGCTTTTCCTTCTTTTTCTCGACGATATCGCGAAATACCGACACCTGCCGCTTGGTTATGACGTCGCCGGCCCGCGCAATGATCTCGCCGTTCTTGACCTTGATGATGACCGGGAGGGTGCTTTGCAGCGCATCTTTCTGCATTCGCTCGTTCAACTTCTCGTCGTACACGATATTGTCGCGCAGGAAGGTATGCGCGGCGGCGGCGATAAGCGCCAACCCCTTTTCGGTGAACTCGACGTTCTGCCGCAGGGAGCGCTGTGCATAGGCTATCTCGGCCGCAAGCGACTGTTCGCTGATGACCCGGTAACGGGGACGTTTGGCGACCGTTTCGCCTTTTTTGACCGCTATCTTATCTAGTTGATAGCTCTCTCCCAGACCTTCACGGGTCAGATAGTAGTTATCCAATCGGTCGACGATGGCAAAAATGGCATCCTCAAGCTCGACCGAGAAAAATCCGCCGCGCAAGAGCGAGAACAGCTCATCGTTCACCTCAAAACCGACCGCCTTGTCGAACTCCCGTTTCCCCTCATCGATGGCAAGGTAGATATCGCCCCGCAGATTCTCGGGGACCACCGTCATAAGATTCCGATCCAGCGCTTCGCGGTAAAGAACCGCAAATTCCGGCGGCACCGCATCGGCCCCGGCCAACCCTTTTTCCATCAGGATATTCGTCGCCCGTTCGCGCATCGCCGAAAAGGCTTTCCGCATTTTCTGGTAGGCGGGATTGTTCTCGCGATATGCGTAGTGACGCAAAACCTTACCCAACGCCGCATCGCGGACACGCGCCGTCGCATCTTCGTCGATGATATCGTAATCGCGATCGGCCCGGACACTGAACTTCATGACGCGTCCCACATCGCTGTCACGGGTCGGCAGGAAGCTCATGGTCGTCTCGGGGATGGTAAGATAAGCGGCAAGCGCCGAAAAAACGAACAGCACCAATATCGCGGTCCGACGCTCGGAAAGCTTCAACCACTCGTAATAGCGATCCTTGACCCGTTCCCAGCGTTCGGCCAATGCCCGCTGTTTTTCACGTGTCGCCCGTATCATGCGTTGTCGTATGCCTCGATTATCCGTCCTATGATATCGGCCCGCACGATATCGGCCAGTCCCAGCCGCACCACCGTGATACCGTTCAATTCCCCGAGCCGCTGCATCGCGTCGGCAAAACCGTTCTGCGCCGCACCGATGTCGCGCTGTGAGGAATCGCCCGCGACGACCATCCGGCTCCCTTCGCCGAAACGGGTCAGGAACATCTTCATCTGGGCCACCGTCGTGTTCTGGGCCTCGTCGAGCACGACAAAGCTTTTCCGAAGCGTTCTGCCCCGCATGAAGGCAAGCGGGATGACCTCTATCTGTCGGTTCGATATAAGCCGCGCCGACTCCTCGAAGGTGAAGAGCGTCTCGATGGCGTCAAAGAGCGGCCGCAGGTACGGGTCTATCTTCTCCTCGAGCGATCCGGGGAGGAATCCGAGCTTCTCACCCGCCTCGACCGCCGGACGGGTGAGCACCACCCGCTCGATGCGTCCTTCGCGCAGAAATTTGACCGCCAGCGCCGCCGCGAGGAAGGTCTTGCCGGTCCCCGCCGGACCATCGACAAAGACGATCTCTTTCTTGTCGACCGCCTCTACGAAGGTATTCTGTCCCGGCGTACGGGGCTTGACCACGTTGCGGTCCTTATCACGCAGGATGATATCTATAGGCCTACTCCGTCAGTTCGCGATAGAGCACGGAGGCGACCGTAAGGTCCTCCGCGCGGGTTATTTTCAGGTTGGCCGTCGTCCCCTCCACCACTCGCACCGGATGGCCGATGGACTGGATAAGCCGCGCATCATCGGTCGTTTCGCCGCCCCGCCGCCGGAAATCCTCGTGGGCGCGGCGCAGAAGGTCGTACTGGAAACCCTGCGGCGTCTGGACCTGCCACATCGTTTTGCGGTCGGGTATCGCAGTGACGATACCATCGTGGATCTCGAATATCGTGTCGGTCGCCGGTACCGCCGCCGATACCGCGCCGCTCTCGCGGGCCACGCGGATGACATCGGCCACCGTCCGCTCACTCACAAACGGCCGCACCGCATCGTGCATCAACACCACCTCCGGCGGATCGCTTTTGAGCGATTCCAGCGCGTTCCAGACCGAATCATACCGCTCGACACCCCCCGCGATGACCCCGATGAGCCTCGGAATGCCCGCAAGTCCGGCCTGATACTCATCAAGCCGGTCGGCCACGCCGACGAAAAGTATCCGGTCG
This sequence comes from bacterium, assembly GCA_022709425.1. Classification (GTDB taxonomy): domain Bacteria; phylum UBP6; class UBA1177; order UBA1177; family JAKLFG01; genus CALMRE01. Next base: position 176,361 of record JAKLIW010000003.1, on the reverse strand, counting down.
ATGCCGGGGAACGCGGCGAACCGCTCGGCGGTGATGCGGTATATCTTTTTACCGTCGAGTTCCAGTTCCTGTTTCGGGACCTGCGCCCCCATCCGGCGTCCCCTGCCCCCGGCAAGAAGGACCGCCACTACACCGCTCATCATCGACCACGAAAAAAACAATAAAAGAAAAACGGGGTCATTATAATAGGAATAAGCCCCAAAGCAATTTTTCGGGACATTGATCAGAATTGACCGGAATGCAACAAGACCAGTGTACACGCTTGCTCGTATTCTATGCCGGCGGCCGTGGCCCGCTGACGCAGGGTGTCGTTCTCGGTGCCGGGATTGGCGATGATGCGGCGGGGCTTGAGTGCGATGAGGGCGTCGATGAGCGGAGCCAAGCGTGCCGAACCGAGGTACAGCGTCACGGTATCGACCGGACCGGTGATATCCTCGATGCGGGCAACGACCGGCACCCCGTCGAGCTCTTTGAGCGCCGGGTTGACCGGGATGACCTCGTGGCCGTGGCGGCAGAGCAGTTTGAAGGCACGGAAGGCATACCGGTCGGGCTTATCGCTCGCCCCGAGCAGCACCACGCGTTCTTTATCGGTCATGTGAACCTCCATAAAAACACAGTGATGCTACACCAAGCCGAAAAACGATGCAAGGGATATTTTTGATTACTGAGCCTTCCGCCACTTGGCGAGCGCCCAGAGTGGGAAGTAGCGGTGGTAGTTGTCGTAGTCGATGAGGACCGACCGGTTGAAGACGCCGGTCATCCGCTCTTTCGGCCAGCACCCGTCGGGCTGCTGTCTGGCAATGAGGAATTCGGCCGCGCGCCGCGCCGCGTCGCTCTTCCCCTCCCCCGCCTCACAGAGTGCCAAGAGCGCCCACGCGGTCTGCACGCAGTGGCTTCCGGCCGGGACATAGCGCTTCTCAAGACAACTTTCGGCCGCCTCGCCCCATCCACCGTCGGAGTTCTGATGTGAAAGGAGGAACTCGGCCGCCCGCCGTACCGCCGGATCGTCGGCGAAAGCGCCAGCCGCCCGGAGTCCCTCGACGCCGAACCACGCCCCGTAGGTGTAACAGACCGCCCACGAACCATAGAACGAACCGTCGGCCCCCTGAGACTTGCGCAGGAACGCTTCGCCGCGCCCCACCGCCGCCGTTATCTCGCGGTCGGAGCGGCCGGGAAACCGTTTCTTGTAGGCGAGCAGGCCCTGCATCGCCGCCGAGGTGCATTCTATATAGGAATGCTCCACCATGATGTCGCCGAAGACATTCGACGGATTGAGTTTTTCGAGCCATTTCGGACCGCGCTGTTCCTCGTAACTCGACCAGCCGCCGTCGGTGTTCTGGTAGGCAAGAAGTAACCGCACACTCTCGGCGAGGAGCACATCGGGAACGCCGCTCCCCGGCAGTTGTTCCAACGCGATGCTGCACTTCATCCCTTCGGCGGTGCAGTCGGTCACCGGCCAGCCGCTTTCGGCATCGCCGAACGGCCACCCGCCGAGCGCCTGCGACCGATGGAAAAGATCCCGGTCGGGCATCTCGCGCCGTATCTGATTGTCGCGGATGAAATCGCGCGCCGCGCCGAGCGCTTTTGGGTGATCGCCGCCGACCGTACGCAGCGTCTGCACCGCGAAGACGGTGTCCCACAGCGCCGTCGAGGAATAACCGTTCAGGTGGATGCCGCGCGGCGTTTCGCACAGGTAGTGCTCCATCGCCGCAAAGGCCTTCTCTTCCTCCTCCCCGCCCGGATCGTTGAAATGGTAGACAATGGCGTTGAGTACGCGGTTGACCGGCCCGAGCGCGACGAAATTCGTCACCGCATCCTCGTAACGGATGTGGCTGAGCGCCTCGTCGAGCGCCCGTGCCCGGAACGGCTTGAAGCGTTGCGCCTCATAGCCGTTCTGAACCCGGTTCACGCTCTTCATGAGCCGCGTCACCGGGTAAAGATCGTCGCACTGTGCTATGGTGTCACGGTGCGCCGCGAAATCGATACGGTCGTAGGAACGGTCGTAGAGTTCGGTGCGCAATGCGGCCAGAAGCGGCGAACCGGGCGCCTTGGCGCGGGTCGCATAGAGCCACGAGAGCGGCAGATAGACCTGTCGTGTATGGCACCAAAGCCGTCCGGGATATATCGGCAGACGGCGCGGTAGCAGCCACAGTTCGGGCAGGACCGGGTTCAGCCCCTCGTATTCATAGAGGCCGAGAAAGGCGAGCATGAACTTGCCCCAGTTGGCGGCGCCGAGCGGCGTTCCCTGTGCATGGATCCAGCGGCGCATCGCCGCCATCGCCTCGTCGTCGGGCGCGACGCCGAGCATCCGCAGGGCGACATAGGTGATGGTCGTCGTGAACAGGCACCCCGGCCCGCCGTCGTACAGACCGACCGAACCGTCGCCGTTCCGCGTCGAGAGAAGGTACCGGACCATCTTTCCGGCCCGTTCCGGCGCTATCTCCCGTCCCGCGATGTAGTGCGCAATGACATAGTTCGGCAGGAGAAAGAGCGGCCCGCCGTACTCGCCGCGCCACGATCCGTCGCCGTGCTGACAGGAGAGGAGATACGAAACACCGCGCGAAATGGCACTGTCACTCCCGCCTTTCATATTCGATCAAGCGCTCCGATCTTGAAGTGAGAACAAGGCGCACGGAGCGGACGACGAAGGCATACTTCCGTATGTCGAGGAAGTCTGCGACACCGCAACGCAGTTATCGCTCAAGAGCGGAGCGCGCATCTTTTTTTGAAAGAATGTTCATCGCGGTGGTCAGCGGCGACTCAAAGAACGCACCGCCGTCTATTTCGCCGAGCAGATCTTTGTATATCGCGCCCATCTTCACCTTCCACGCCGGATCGATGGAAACGGTCTTGTCGGCCCACTGGTGGCAGTAGCGGCACGATTCGCAATCGAGATCCTGACACGACACCTTCCTGAAACGGTCGAGGAAACCGTCGAGCTTGCGATTGTCTATCTGCACCGGATTGACCCCTATCCGCGGATAAAGGACGCTTGCCGTCTTGCCGAACTCGATGATCTTCTTGAACTTGAAGAGGTTGACCGCCTGCGGCTTGACGAAATATTTGAACATCCGCCGCTTCGAATAGGCATCCTTCCCCTTCTCTCCCATCTTCTCTATCGGGTAGGCGTAATTCTGGACGAGGTCGAGCAGATTGCCGTCCCAGCGACGGTTGGCGTAGGCGTGGACCCGTTCCAGCAGTATCTGCGTCGGGGTGTTGCGCTCGACGATCTTGAAGTTGTGGTAGCCCATCGATTCGTAGACGGCGAGATCCTCGGGCCGTATCCAGTTGGCGCGCAGGTAGTTGACCGGTTCGTTGAGGCGGATATTGTTGCAGATGATGGAGGAGTAATCGAGCGGGAAGCCCTGCACCCCCTTCTGCGAGGCGTTCGAGAGGTTCACCGCATGATTCCCGGCGATGGCGCAGTCCTGACGGCACCAGTTGTTGACGATGAGTTGCAGTTCCACGCCGCCCGCCGCCTTCTTCATCGCCTCGAGCACCTTGAATTCGCGGTGGATGTTGACCTCCGACACGACGATGTAGTCGGCGCCGTTCTCGACCCAGAAGCGGACCTTGCGGGCGTTATCGGTGTAGCGGTGGCTGGAGACGCGGACCTTGAGCCGTGGATGACGCGCCTTGACCAGACGCAGGAAAAAGACATTGGCGACCGTCACTGAATCGACGCCGATGGTATCGACCCAGTCGAGCAGTTCCTCCATATTGCGCTGTCCTTCACGGGTGAATTCCTTATTTCCCATCGCCGATGCGTTGAGCAGGTAGTTGAACTCTATCCCCGCCGCGTGGACCTTTTTAACATAGTCGGCGAGTCCCGCGCGGTTCACCTCGGGGAGATAGAACGACGGACGACCGCCGCCGAAATAATCGCTGGTCAGTTTGCCGTAGACCTCGTAGACCGGATAGCCTTTGAGACCGGAGATAAGGGCGTCGTCGAAATTACAAGCGACCGAAAGTTTCATTGTGTTCTCCATGACTGTTATCTCTCTTCTCAACTTCTCAACTCCTGCTCAACTCCCGTTCAACGGGGCGAACACATCGGTTCGTCCCTACGAATCATTGGCGGCAAGCCGCATCCCGGTGAGCAGGTCCGATTCGCGCAGGAAGGCGGCGAACTGTTCGATATCGAGTTGCTGTCGGCTGTCGGAACGGGCGACCGCCGGGAAGGGATGGACCTCGACCATGACGCCGTCGGCGCCGGCGGCGATGGCGGCGCGGGCGAGCGGCGCGAGGATATCGGTGCGCCCGGCGGCGTGCGACACATCTACGAGCACCGGCAGCCACGACATCTGTTTCAGCAGCGGGACGGCCGAAATGTCGAGCGTGTTGCGGGTCTGCGTCTCGAAGGTGCGGATGCCTCGTTCACAGAGGATCACCTCTTCATTGCCGCCGCCGACGATGTATTCGGCCGCCCAGAGCAGTTCCTCGATGGTGGCCGAGAAGCCGCGCTTGAGGATGACCGGCTTTTTCACCGTCCCCAATTCGCGGAGCAGTTCGTAGTTGTGCATATTGCGCGCCCCGATCTGCAGGATGTCGGCATAGGCCGATACCAGCTCGATCTGGCGGACATCCATCACCTCGGTGACGGTGACCATGCCGTACTTTTTGCCGGTGTCGCGCAGTATCCGCAGTCCCTCTTCGCCGAGCCCCTGAAAGGCGTACGGGTTTGAACGGGGCTTGAAGGCGCCGCCGCGCAAGATCGTGACACCGAGCCGCTTGAGATCGCGGGCGACCATATCCATCTGTTCCGGCGATTCGACGGCGCACGGCCCCGCGACCACCACCGGTTCCGCGCCGATGCGGACCGCGCCGACGGTGACGACGCCCGGTTCGGCCCGCCGCGTCCGACTTACCTTGAGTCCCTTCGCCTGACCCTGTTCCATAAGCGCCACCGAGGCGCGGAATATCTCGCTGAAGAGATGCTTTATCGTCCCATCCGGGAAGGGGCCGGGGTTCGCGGCGGCGAGTTCTTCGAGCATAGCCAGTTCACGCGCCGGATCGTGCAGCGGCAGATTATCGCGCTGTTTGACCGCGAGCACTTCGGTCGAAACGCGGGCCCGCTTCGAAAGCAGGGCGAGCAAGGCATGGTTCAGGTAATTCATTTCGCCGCGCAGTTCTTCGAGCGTTCTCATCAGTTCTTCCTCTCACGGATAAAGTGTGCCAGATCGCGGAGCGTCGCCGCGCGGTCGCCGAATACGGACAACTCCGCGACGGCGCGATCGATCAGTTCCGCCGCATAGGCGCGGCTCTTTTCCACTCCCCACGCCGAAACATAGGTGGTCTTGTGCTGCGCCGCATCCTTGCCGATGGTCTTACCCAACTCCTGCGCGGTACTGGTCACATCGAGTATGTCGTCGGTCACCTGAAAGGCGAGCCCGATGTGGGCAGCGTACCGGGTGAGCGCCGCGAGCGACTCTTCGTCGGCGCCGCCGACGATGGCGCCACACCGCACCGATGCGATGATGAGGGCGCCGGTCTTCATCCGGTGCACCTGTTCGACCGCCATTATCGGCGCGTGCGGGTCGACATTGACCGTGTCGAGCACCTGTCCGCCGACCATCCCCGCCGCGCCGGCCGCTTCTGAAAGTTCGGCCGTCAGCGCGATCCCGACCGCCGGAGCGGCATGGCGGTAACTCCGGCCGATGAGGTGGAACGCCTCGGTGAGGAGCGCATCACCCGCGAGTATCGCCAGCGCCTCGCCGAATCTCTTATGGCAGGTGGGCATCCCGCGCCGCAGATCGTCGTTGTCGAGCGCCGGAAGATCGTCGTGTATCAACGAATAGGTATGGACGAACTCAAGGGCGCAGGCCGCCGGCCACGGATCGTGTCCGTCGCCGTTGAACAGATCACAGGTCGACAGCAGCAGCGTCGGCCGCAGCCGTTTGCCGCCCGCTCTGAGCGAATAGGACATCGCCTCGCGCAGGGCGGCGGGACCGTTGAAGGCGGCGGCATACTGTTCGAGCGCCGCTTCAACCTGTCCCCGGTACCGGTCCAACCTTTCGGGATACTGCATGTGACCCCCATAATAAAAAACGCGCCCTTTAAGAGCAACGACCGTGCCAACCGAAGCAGGCCGATATTACACGGAACGACGCCGTCGGAGGGGCGCGATTTCTCGCCAAACGCCGCACGCTTCGTGCGGAACCGCACCGGGAACGACCCGCGTGAAAAAGTGTCGACCGCGCCCGGCGCGGCCTACGAACTGCATCCGGCGACGGCGATCTCCCCGGCACGCTTGTTGCACTATCGGCGCGCTTTATTTCGGTAACGGAGGCATCATGGATCAGGCGACGCCGGTCACCACCACCGGATCGGTCGGCCCGTGGCACTGGGAAGCCTTTCCCTTCCACGCCGGAGAGGTAACGGTCGATCAGGCGCATCGCTATTGTCACGGCATCGCGACGGGTCATTACGAGAACTTTCCGGTCTTCCTGCGACTCTTCTCGAGGGAACAGCGGATGGCGCTCGCGGCGGTCTATGCCTATGCCCGTACCGCCGACGATCTGGCCGACGAACCGGTATTCTCGGCCTTCGCCGATGCGGCGCTCGTCTCGTGGCGGGCGCAACTGCGCGACTGCTACGCCGGGAAGGCGGCCCATCCGATCTTTATCGCCCTGCGCTGGGCGACGGAGCGTTTCCCGATACGACAGGAGCATCTCGAGGCGCTTCTCGACGCCTTCGAGCAGGACCGCGTGAAAAGCCGGTATGCCTCGTGGACCGAACTCCACGACTACTGCGCACGGTCGGCCGAGCCGGTGGGACGCATCGTATTGGCGGTGCTCGGACGATCGACACCGGAGAATGAAGCCCATTCCGACGCGATCTGCACCGCGCTACAACTGACCAACTTCTGGCAGGACCTGTCGGTCGACGCGAAACGGGGCCGCATCTATCTGCCCGCTAGGCTGATGGCGAAACACGCCGTGACCGAAGAGGATCTCCTTGCGGGCCGCATCGTCCCCGGCGTCGCCCCGCTCATCGAAGAGGTCTGCGACTACACCGACGGACTGTTCCGCAAAGGAGCGCCGCTCTCCGCCGCCTTGCCGATGCCGGGCAAGGCCTATATCGCGCTGGTGCGTTTCGGCGGCACGACGATACTCGGTATGGCGCGCCGCTACGGCCCCATGCTTCTCACCGAACGGCCGCGGCTCGGCGTGGTCCCCTATCTCGCATCATTCTGGAAACGCTCACGGAGGCCCGCATGAACTCCCTCGCCGTCGGAAACGACCCATTCGCCTATTGCCGCGCAGTTCTCGAGCGTTCCGGCTCGTCGTTCCATACCGCCATCAAATTCCTTCCGGCCGCCCAGCGCCGCGCGATGACCGCCTTCTACGCCTTCTGCCGCGCGGTGGACGACGCGGTGGACGACGCCCCCGACCGTGAGACCGCGCGACGCGAACTCGCCCGGTGGCACCGGCGCGTCGAACAGGCCTTCGCGGGAGCGCCGACCGACCCCATCGGCATCGAACTGTTCCGCGCGCATGAACACTTCGGCATCCGGCGCGAACAGCTCGATCTCATCGTCGAAGGGTGTTCCTACGATCTGGAACTGACACGCTACGCCACCTTCGCCGATCTCTACGAATACTGTTACCGCGTCGCCTCGGCGGTGGGACTGGTGGTCGTCGCGCTGACCGGCCGCGGGCGCACCGATCTGGAAAACTACGCGGAATTCACCGGCATCGCGGTGCAACTCACCAACATCATCCGCGACATCGGCGAGGACGGCCGGAACGGCCGCATCTACCTGCCGGTCGAGGATCTACGCGCTTTCGGGGTGGCCGAGGCCGATATCCTCGCGAGGCGCGATTCGGAGAATTTCCGGCGGCTGGTCGAATTCGAGGCGGCCCGGACGCGCGAGTTCTACCGTATCGCCGAGGCGGCGTTGCCGCGCGACCTGCGGGGACGGCTCCCCTTCGCCGAGACGGTGCGCGAGACCTACCTGACGCTCCAGAACGAACTCGACCGCGCCCGCTATCCGGTGCTCGAACGGAAAGTCAAACTCTCCAAAGCGCGCAAGGTGGCCATCGCCGCCAAGCATCTCGCCTTTTCCGCCATCGGATAAAAACCCGATGAAGCGACGCGTCATCATCGTGGGGGGAGGCATCGCGGGGCTGACGGCCGCCCTGCGACTCGCCGAACGGGGGATCGCGGTAACGATCTTCGAACGAGACGCCGTTCCCGGCGGCCGCATCCGCACGGTGCGCCCCGCCGCCGACCTGCCGCCGGTCGATTGGGGACAGCACCTCATGATCGGAGCGTACCACGCTACGCTGAAACTGGCGGACGATATCGGGTCGCGCGCGACACTCATGACCGCGACCGGCGCCACACCCTTCGTCGAACGCGACGGCACGCACTATCCTTACCGTATCGCACCGCTCCCGGCGCCGCTCCATTCCCTTCCCGGCATCCTGTCGCTCGGCCATCTGCCGCTCTCCACGCGGCTCGGGCTCGGCCGCGCGGTCGCTAAGGCGCTCTTCGCCCACCGATTCGACCGGGCGACGCTTGACACCCTTACGGCGCGGAAATGGCTTTCGCAGAGCGGTCAGGGAGAGCGGGCGCTCAACGGTTTCTGGGAAGCGGTCGTCGTTTCAACCCTCAACACCCCGTCGCACGAAGCGTCAGCCCTGCCGCTGGCGACGGTACTGGCGCGCGGTCTATTCGGCAAACGGCGCGACGCGCTCAATATCCTGCCGCGCACCACCTTCGATGAGAGCCTCATCGCCCCGACGGTACGGCGCATCACCGATCTGGGCGGCACGGTGGTGACCGGGCGGCGCATCGTCCGGCTGACGGTCGCGGAGGGTCGTTGTACCGGCGTCATCGACGATACCGGCGCGCGGCATATCGCCGACCGCTGCATTCTCACGCTGGCGCCGTGGGATATCGGACCGTTTGTCGCCGACGTTCCACACCTTGAGCGGTTGCGCGCCGTATCGAAGCAATTCGTTCCCTCGCCCATCGTATCGGTCGATCTGTGGTACGACCGGCCATGGTTCGCCCATCCGGCGGCCACCCTCATCGACGGCGCCTTCCACTGGATATTCTCCCACCCGCACGAACCGGACGGGTACGGACAGCGACTGTCGCTGGTCCTGTCGGCGGCCGACGAACTGGTCACCCGGGATCCCGCCGCCATAGCGACGCTCGCCGAGTCCGAACTGCGCGATCGATTCCCGGCGGCACGCGACGCCACGGTGCTGAAACATTTCGTTATCCGTGAACCGCGCGCCACCTACCGCTCGCGGCCGGGACTCGAAACGCATCGGCCCGGACCGGCGACCGCCCTGCCGCGGCTCTATCTAGCGGGCGACTGGTGCGCGACGGGACTTCCCGCCACCATCGAAGGGGCGGTCCTCTCGGGCGAAGCGGCGGCCCGGGCGGCGCTTGACGATACCGCACATGACTAGGGACACCGCAGTTAATTGACAAGGGCGCGGGGCCACATATAATGCCCCCGCCATGAGGAAGACCACCGATATGAACATAACACCCGGCGGCCGGATGCCGGTCGATGAGATATTGACCTCCATCCTGCGCGGCGCCGCCAAGATACTCGGCTGCAACTCGGCAAATCTCCTCATCTTCAACACGCCGCGCCAGCGCATCAAGGCACAGGTCGGCATCGTACTGGGCAAGGAGACCGAACTGCGCGGGGTCGAGAAACTGTTCGGCGTGTCGCTGGCCGAGCACGAATTCACCTTCGCGCAGGCCTACGACACTATCATCTACAAGGCGTGGAAAGAGCGGCGCGCGATAGAGGCGGGCAGTCTGGTGGAACTCGCGAGCGGCGCCTTCCCCACCATCATACTGAAAGGGATAGACGCCCTCATCGGCCGTCACCGCTTTATCGTGGTGCCGGTCGTCGCGCCGGTCAATCTCTACGGCGTCATCATCTTCGAGAAGGCGAGCGCCCAGCCGTTCAGCCCGCAGCAGCGTGAACTGCTCATCGGCTACGCGCGGCGCATCGGCGAGATCATCGAGAACGACACCCGCTCTTCCATCCTGCAGGAACATCGCCGCGAAAGCGAGGAACTGCTCGCCCGCCGCGAGAACGCCGTCCAGAACCAACTGCTCCAGATCGCGATGGGCGAATCGGCCCCGACCCTCCTGCTCGATCCCGACTTCCGCATCACCTCCTGCAACGAAACGACATCGAGTCTGCTCGGGTATGCCGACAAGGAACTGATCGGACGCGATATCGGCATCCTCTTCCCGCCGACCCAGAACATCCACACGATACTCAACCACCAGTTCCTTTTCTTCTCCGACGGCCGTTACGAAGAGGCGGCGGCGGTCCTGACCAAAAGCGGCGAACAGATCCCCTGCACGATAGAGGCGCTCCTGCTCGCCGACGAAAAATCGCACGTGGTCGGGTTCATGATGCTCCTGCGGCGCGGTTCAGAGAAACGGCCCATCGGACGCGACGAGACTCACCGACAGGAACGACTCGCCAGCATGGGCGAGATGGCGGCGCAACTGGCCCACGAGATACGCAACCCCATCCTCGCCATCGGCGCGACGCTCGAATCGCTCGCCAAGGACCGCATCGGCCAGAGGGACGAAGCGCTCTTCACGATGCTCGCCAAGGAGATCGTGCGGCTCGACATGATACTCAAGGACTATCTCTCGCTCGCGGTGCGCCAGAACGCCACCGTCACACGGATCAATCTCAGCGAAGCGATCGCCGAGGTGCGCGAACTCCTGTCGGGGATGCAGAAGATCGGCGGCAAGCGCATCGAGGCCGAATTGCCTCCGGAACTGTGGGCGGTGACCGATTACGAGGGTATGAAACACGTCTTCTTCAACCTCATCCTCAACGCCATCGAGATCAGTCCTCCGCAGGCGGCGGTCGTCTGTCGCGCCGCGCAGGAGGAGGACCGCATCGTGGTCACGGTCGACGACGAGGGGCCGGGTCTTCCCGCCGACGCCGGCGACATCTTCGCCCCCTTCTTCACCACCAAAAAGAACGGGACCGGGCTTGGCCTGACCGTCTGTAAGAAGATAATAGAGGCTCACGGCGGCACCATCGCGCTCGAGAACAGGCCCGAAGGGGGCTGCCGCGCCACCGTTTCCCTGCCACGGAGGTCTTCCCCATGAACGAAAAAGGCAAAGGCACCCCGAAAGAGAACGGCGTCGAATTCCGCGTGCTGGTGGTCGACGACGAACAACTTTTCTGTCAGGCGGTCGGCCGCGAGATAGAACGGCTCGGCATCCTGTGCGATCTGGCCTACACCGCCGCCGATGCCCTGCGGCTCGCCGCGACCAACACCTACCACCTGTTCCTGCTCGATCACAAACTGCCCGACGATGACGGCATCCGGATCATCCCGATGCTCCTGTCGCGGCAGGTCGGTGCGACGCTGGTGATGATGACCGCGTTCGAAACGATACCCAACGCCGTGGCGGCCATACGGCAGGGGGCCGAGGACTATCTGGTCAAGCAGACCTCCATGAAGCCGCTCCTCGAGAAGGTCAAAGAGGTGCGTGATCGTCTTTCGGCCCACGGCGCGGACGGCGGCTGGGAAGAACATAACCGCAGCGGGCTCATCGGCCGCTCAGCGGCGATACAACGGGCCGTGGCGGCCATCGAGAAGGTCGCCAAAAGCCCCGACACCACGGTCCTCATCACCGGTGAATCGGGCGTCGGCAAGGAGGTGGCGGCGCTCCATCTGCACCGCATGGCGGCCCCCGAGGGAAGCCCCTTCATCCCGGTCGACTGCGTGGCGCTCCCCGCGACGCTGGTGGAAAGCATCCTGTTCGGTCATGAAAAGGGCGCCTTCACCGGCGCCGACAAAGCGACCGACGGCGCTTTCTCCAAGGCGGGAAATGGCACGGTATTCCTCGACGAGATCGGCGACATGAACCTCGATCTACAGGGGAAGTTGTTGCGTCTACTTGAAAGCCGCAAGTTCCAGCGGGTCGGTTCGGTACAGCAGTACCCCCTCAAGGCGCGCATCGTCGCGGCCACCCACCGCGATCTGGGCGAACTGGTCAAAGAAGGAAAATTCCGTTTCGATCTCTATCAACGCCTTTCGGTATTCCCCATCGCGATACCGCCGCTGCGCGAACGACGCGAGGACATCCTGCCGCTCGCCCGCCATTTCATCGAATTCATCTCGCAGAAGCTCCAGCGACCCGTCGCGCCGCCCGCCCGCGAGGTCGAAGAGATACTGCAGAATTACAGTTACCCCGGCAATGTGCGCGAGCTCAAGAACATCCTCGAGCGGGCGCTGGTGCTGGCGGGGAACGAACCCATCGGCCCTCAACACCTCCCCGAACGGATGATGCGCGTCCCGGCGGTCCCGAATGTGGCTGGCGCCGAGACCATCGGCGTCCCGGTCGACTTCATCCCGGGGGTCGACACGCTCGAATCGCTCGAGAAGAAGATGATCGTGAGCGCCCTGCGACGGACCAAGGGGGTGAAATCGGCGGCGGCCGACATCCTCGGCATCAGCCGTTTCCAACTCCTGCGCCGCATCGAAAAATACGGTCTCAACGAACCTTCCGAAGAACAATAACGCCTCTTTTCGTCCACTCGATCCTCCGGCACGCTTGTTGCTCTTAACGTCCCCGGCCGCAGCCTCCCGACGCCCTTTTCGGGCTCTCGGCGGTGCGGCGGCGCACGCGGTGTGCGCCGTAATCGCACGACGGCGGATTGACGACCATACGGAGGAGACACCGGCATGTACGACAACAAGAGCGTGACGGTCAAACGCAAGAAGGACCATCTGGAACTTTTCCGCGCGGCACCGATCGATTCGCGCTGGACCACGACTCTGCTGGAATGCGTACAATTCATCCACTGCGCGCTTCCCGAAACGGCGCTCGACGAAATAGATCTCTCCACCTCCTTCGCGGGACACCATTTCCGCGCCCCTTTCTTCATCACCGGCATCACCGGCGGCACACCCGAAGCGGCGACGATAAACCGGACGCTCGCGCGCATCGCCGAAGAGTTCGGCATCGGGTTCGGGCTCGGCTCCCAGCGGGCGATGCTGCAGGACGACGATCTGACCACGACCTACGCAGTGCGTGAAGTAGCGCCGACCGCCTTTATCGCCGGGAACATCGGCGGCGTACAGGCGACCCGCTATCCGGTCTCGGAGATATGCCGGCTCGCCGACCGCATCGGGGCGAGCGCTCTATGCATCCACCTCAATCCGGCGCAGGAGATACTACAACCGGAAGGCGACCGCAGTTTTAAGGGGATCCTCACGGCCATAGAACAACTGACCCATGAACTCGACATACCGCTCATCGTTAAGGAGACCGGCGCGGGGATAAGCCGCGAAACGGCGCTGCGCCTCCGCGACGCCGGGGTGCGGCATCTCGATATCGCCGGCGCCGGCGGCACGAGCTGGATCGGCGTCGAGATACTGCGCTCTCACCGTGACAAGGACCCGCAGGCGACCGCCTTCTGGGATTGGGGCATACCCACCGCCGCCGCCGTCTGCGAAACCGGCGGACTCGGCCTTGAGGTCATCGCATCGGGCGGCATCCGCACCGGCATCGACGCGGCACGGGCGCTGGCGCTGGGGGCAACGCTCGTCGGAGCGGCCAGTCCGGTCCTGCGCGCCTACTATGCCGGCGGACTCGAAGGGGCGCGCAACTATATCGGCTCGCTCCTGCACGGTCTGCGCGCCGCGACGCTCCTGACCGGCTGCCGCGCATCCCGCGAACTGGCCACGGCGCCGCGCTTCATCAGAAACCCCCTCAAAGAATGGGTCGCCGAACGCCGCGAACCGCACGCCTGAAACTCAAACTATTCCGTGACATTGCAGGAGGAAGCGCTATAATGGGAGCGCTTTGTAGGTGTATTCTATACTGTGGGAGGAAATAGATGAGAAACAGTATGTTTTCCGTGTTCGCGGTTCTGCTCTGTCTTGCCTGCGCCGAGGAGAAAAAGGACACCGCGGGGACCTGCGACCCGGCCGAACTCAAATGCGCAGACGACGGCGTCTGCCTCTTCGACCGCGTGAAGGGCGACTACTACTGCACCGACGCCTGCGATCCGCTTGCCGCCGACGCCTGTGAAGAGGGCTACGTCTGCGAACAGATAACCGATCAGGGGAATCGCACCGCCTGCGTGACCAAGGTCTATCTGAAAGGCAAAGTCTTCGACCTCGCCTCCGACGCGGCACTGGAGAACGCGCTGGTCATGGCGCAGAACACCAAGGACGGCATCGCGACCGATGTGGTGACGACGGCGGCCGACGGTTCATGGTCACTTGAGATACGGGTCACCCGCAACAGCCACGGCGACCCGGCGACCGGCGACATCTATACCCTCTATGCATCGGCCTACGACCATATCCCCTATCCCTCGCTCATGCGTCCCGCCCTGCCGGTGACACTCACCCAGTTCGACCCCGAAACGGCCGACCTCCCCTCCAGCGCGTGGGAATTCTCTTCGAAACTGACCGATATCGGCCTCCTGCCGGTCAAGGATGATGAAAAGGGCCGCGCCGCGCTCGCCGGATCGCTCTCCAGCGATATCGGCGGTGCTCTTATCGTCGCCGAATGCGCCACGCCTCCTTGTCCCTACAACTATACCGATAAGCGCGGCAACTTCGTCATCTTCAATGTCGCGCCGGGGAACTATACGCTGGCAGCCTATAAAAAAGGGCTTTATGTCGAGAAAAAGGCTATTGAAATGGGAGCGGTCGCCATAGACCACATCACCCTGACGATCAAGGAGTTCGCCGGCGGCACCGTGAGCGGTTCGGTCAATATCGTCAACGCCCCCGGCGGCTCGGCGACATCGGTGGTACTCATCCCCGAATCGACCTTTCACGAAACGCTGGTGACCGGCGTGGTCGGCCCCGGTCTGCGCGCCCCCGAACCGCCCACCGTACCCAACATCAACGGCGCCTTCGAGATAACGGGGATACCGGAAGGAAAGTATGTGGTGCTGGCCGCCTACGAGAACGACGGCCTCGTGCGCGACCCCGACCCGAACATCGCCGGAACGCAGATCGTCCACTTTGAGATAGCGGCGGCGACCCTTACCGTTGAACTTGAGAGCTTCAAGATAACCGAGGCGCTTGCCATGGTCTCGCCCGGCGCGGAGGCACCCGAAGCGGTCACCGGCACCCCGACCTTCAAATGGGCCGACGATTCGAGCGAGGATGCCTACAACCTCAAGGTCTACAATATCTACGGCGATCTGGTCTGGGAAAAACAGATGGACGGCGGGGTGAGCGGCGCGGAGAATGTCGAGGTACCCTACGAAGGGCCGGCGCTCGAAACGGGGATGTACTATCAGTGGAAAGCGGTCTCCTATCGCAAGGGCGGCCCGATCTCCACCACCGAGGACCTGCGCGGCGTATTCTTCGTGGAGTGATAACGCGAAGTCCTTCCCGTTCTAATCCGACGCCAAGGCAGTCTTGATCAATTCGCCCCATGAGGTCGGCCGCAACTCCATCCCTACCCCGCAACCGCTTTCGGTCGCTTCGAGCAGATTGGGCGGACAGTTGCTGTGGAAGGTCCACGCGAGCCACGGCACCTCGTGCGCGGCGGCCTGCGCGATGAGCGCCGAACAGTCGGCCTCGGTCATGTCCGCCTCGGCCACCGGACCGAATTCGCCGATGATGACCGGCAGGGTCGCCGACGGCGTCACGAAACGGTCGCCGAAGGTCGACTGCGGATCGTAGACATGCACTTCGTAGGCGATGTTCTCGCTATTGCCCGCCGTTATCGGATGATCGATATAATACTGCAGGAACCGCGACCAGCCGCCCGTCCCCTGAACGGCGACGATATGATGCGGCGCGCCGAGCTCCTCCTCCACCGCGCGGATCGCCCCCACGGCATCGTTCATCGCCTGCCAGACCTCCGCATCGCGTGATCCATCGTAGTTGCTCTCCGGCTCATTGATGATGCCGTAGAGGACGTGCGGAGCAAAGGCGAAGGTTTCGGCGAGTTTCTTCCAGACCTCGTTGGTGGCGGCCGTGGGCCAGCCCAGATCGGTCACCGTCGGTTCGACCCACAGGGAAACGAGCACATAGACCCCCGGCTTGGTGCCGATATGATCGACGATCTCCACGATATCGGCCAGATATTCTTCGTCGTCCAGCACCCCTTGCCACTGGATCATGTATTCGTCGGAGGGTTCGGCGTAGCTTTCCAGATCGAGCCGCAGGAAATCGGCGCCCCAATCATCGACCAGCGTGTCGATGCGGCGCATCACCTCGCCGGGGTCGGGTTCGTTCCACGCGCAGGACCAGCAGGAACGGGTATCGTGGATATTGGCGCCGTGCCCCTGCCACACTGCGCCGGCATGGTCACGAATGCGGTTCCCATCGGTGTGGAGCCAGCCGTCGCCCGGATCGATGACGCCGTCGTCATCCGGATCGATTTCGACCTCATCCGGCGTTTCGTCGGTCACCGGTTCATCGACGACCTCATCGGAGCTCTCATCGGGCGTTTCGTCGACCGCTTCGTCGCCACCATCCGGCGTCGGATCGCTTGCATCGCTGACAACAGCATCGGCATCGGCGGGCACCGCGTTGTCGATCACACCGCTTTCATCCACCGGAGACTCCTCGGCCGTCGAACAGGAAAGTGCGATGAACAAAAGGCAACCGATCAGCATGCCCGTCGGTTTCATCATAGAGTCTCCTCGGTCATATCCGATGTATGGCGGTAAAAAAAGAGAACGTATCGAAAAGATCGATTACCGGGGGAAACGGAGGATGTCTTCATTCTCGATGTTGTGGCGGGCAAGTTCCCGCTTCAGGAGTTCCTGATCGTTCTTGTCCCACAGGTCGAGTTCGACGGTGATGAGGTTCTTGTACATGTTGAATATCTGGTTCTGCTTGAGGTGGCCCTGCACGGTGAAGAAATCCTTCTCGTTGGCCTTGATGGGGAACTTGATGGAGACGTAGTCGTTCTCGAGGAAGAGGTATTCGTACTCGGCATCGACGAGGAACTTGAGCATATTGTCGTCGGTGGTGACCACCCCCTCGAAGGTGGGATAGCCGCGAAGCCGCGGATCGCGCGCCTGCTCTTCGACCTGAAAGCCGAACTCGACATACGATTTGGGCGAATCGGCAAGCTTCTTTATGATGTCGCGGGCCTTTTTGACCTTCTCCTTGGCCTCTTTCGCCTCGTCGGATATATAGTCCATCTTGAGGCCGATGAGTTTGGTCTTGCTGTTGATCGGGATGACGCGCATGACGATTCCGGTGCCGGCGATGCCGTCCTTCTTAACCAGATAGTTGACCTTGGTGTCGAACCCACCGTACTTCTCGTCGATGATATCGTAGCGGATCTCGAACTGATCGCCCTCTTTCATCTGGAGCTGGACCGGTACATGAATGGCGATCCCTTCTTCATTAATGTCGACCAGCGGGAAGGTGTTGTAGATGCCGTCGACCTTCACATTGGCGAGGAATCCGGTCATCTGAACGCGTTCTTTTCTCTCGATGTTCATCGCATCCTCCTATTGGAAAAAGAAAATATGCTGTGTCACAAGGTACGGAAAAGGTATATCGATGTCAATAAAAAAGAGGCCGCACCGCGTTAGAACACCATCGAACAGCCGCAGCCGTGGTCGTTGGGCGTGGCGGTGTCGGCATCCGCGACAAGTGAGTCGTGAGCTGTGAACGGCGAGTCCCCTATTTCTTCCTCATCCACCAGATCATTTTCGTCACTTTCGTCCCCTATCAATGCATCATCGTCAGGGATGAACTCGTCGTCCAACACCTCCTCCCCGGAAACCGACTCTTCGTTCTCCGTAGAGTAAGCGGCAAGATAGAAACTGGACTTGCCGCCGACACTGGTGAATTCACCGCCGGCATAGAGCGTATCGCTTTTCCCCGCCGCCAGATACTTCACGGTGTCGTCCGCGCCGCTTCCGAGCGGGTGCCACACCGTCCCGTCCCAGCGCGCCAGATGGTTGACCGCCACCCCGCCCGCTTCGGTGAAATCGCCCGCCGCATACAGCCGCCCGGCCCCATCGACCACTATCTTAGAGACCGTCCCGTTCATGCCGCTACCGAGCCGGTGCCACGCCGTTCCGTCCCACCGTGCGATGTGCGACGCGGCCTTATCGCCCGCCACGGTGAAATCGCCGCCCGCATAGAGCATGCCGGTCGGGCCGACCGCGAGGGAGTTGACCGTTCCGTCGGTTCCGGCACCGAGCGAATGCCACGACGTGCCGTCCCAATGGGCCACATGCGCCGCATTCATATCTCCCGCCGTGGTGAACAGGCCGCCCGCGTAGATACCGCCATCGATACCAGCCGCCAGTGCCAGCACCTCCTCATTGGTCCCCGCACCCAAAGGAGCCCATGTCGTGCCGTCCAGACGAGCGATGTTATTCACCGCGTCGCCGAAGAACTCGAAAGTTCCGGCGACATAGAGATCGCCCGTCGCATCCCAAACAGCGACATTCGCAAATCCGTATGCGCCATCTCCAAAACCGTTCTCCCCAAGTGTCGTCCACGCGCCATCCCATCGCCGAACATGCGTGACCCAACTGACGCTTCTCCGCGGCATTTCCCACCAGCCGCTGACGATCAGGCGATCCTGCGTGTCGAAGCCCAACAGCCCACAGCCGGCGGTATCGTTACCGAACGGGGCGGCTAACCCGTCGTCGTACCGCGCCAGACAGGCATCAGTCGCGGAGAACGAGCCGCTGAGGTGAAGCGTCCCCTGTGCATCCGTTATCATGCCGGAAAGGGCGCTCAACATACCATCGCCGACCGGTCCCCACGAACCGCCTTCGCGGCGCAACAGGTAGCCGGGGAATGCTCCCGCCGCATAGAAATCGCCGTCATCACCGACCGCCATGGCATGGACAGCGGCTCCAAAATTCCGGAGCAGGGTCAGCGAGCCCTCTCCGCAGACGCTTATCTGCTGTTCCTCGGCCGATCGGAGAAAGAGCCGTCCGTCCGGGTCGAACAACATATCGTCATAGAGCCCCGAAAGACCATCGCAGAAAGAAGTCCATTGATTGCCCCCTTCCCAGCGATACACCTGAACATATCCGGGTGTGCCGTCGCCGGGCAGATGCAACACTTGCGCATACAGATCCCCCGTGGCGTCGAGCGCCAGCACAGCAGGATAGTTGCCGACGTCCGCCGGGGCGATATCCTCCCATACGGCGCCGGCCCGGCGTTCGCAAAGGGCCCAGCGATCATAGCGGTACAGCCCCCCCGCGACATCGACAACAAGCCAAAACCCATTTTCGGGCATGGCTCTGGCATCGCCGATATCCTCCCATGAAACACCGTCCCACCGGGCCATCCCCCTGACCGGGGTATCGTTCACCGCACTGAGATCGCCCGAAACATACAGATTCCCGGTGCCGTCGGTTCCCATCGAATTGACCACCGCCTCCTCCGTCACCGTCCCGATGAGTTCGTAGAGGCCATCCTTCCCGTGGAAAATACCCGTCATCCCCTCATCGGAGACGGCATACAGATAGATCGTGCCATCATCTGCGACAGCAATATCGCGGACCGCGGAGAAGCCGGTGCCCAGCGGTTCCCACACATCGGTCGGCAGATGCAGCCGCGCGATATTCCGCGCCAAGACATCTCTGACCACCGTGAAACTCCCGGCGACATAGAGATACCCCCCGGCGCGTTTCATGACGGTGACCGGTCCGTTGGTCCCCGCCAATTCGGGGTTCATGCTGATCCACCGCTCGTCTCCGGGCGCGGCAAAGGCGACACCGGCGTAAGAGGCGAACAGAAACAGAATGATCGCTAACATGAATTTCCGCATGGGTCTACCCCCGGTTCAATGAAAGATATTCTGCGCTATCTAATCAGAGAATAAAAGGATTGTCAAAAAGAAAAAATGCTTAGTACGGGAAGAACTGGTTGGAGTCCCACACCGACTCGGTGAGGTCCTGATCCATCTTGTTGAGCATGTCGAGATGCCCCTTCTCCCAGTCGGAGAGCCAGCGGTAGAGTTTCTTCTCGTTGTCGTCGGTCGCCGCATCGGCGCGTTTGCCGTAGAATTCGACCGCGTTCTTCTCAAGGTTTATCGCCGACGCGATGGCGGCCGCCTCGAACCCCGCCGCGTTGATACCGGCGATGGTCTCGCGGGAAATGAAAGCGGTGGTCACCTTCTTGCCGAAATCGTTCATCTGCGCCGCGGTGAAGGGCTTGCCGTTCATCGCGCTTTTGAGCTGGGCCGCCAGCAGCGCCTCGTGTCCCTTCTCCTCTTCGGCCATCCCTTTGAAGAACTCGGCCATCTTGGGATTCTTGGTCTGCTTCGCCACCTGATCGTAGAGCGCCGCGCCGCGCCGCTCGCCGAGAATGGCCTGTTTCAGGATATCGATCGTCTTCGCATCGGTCATGATTCGCTCCCTTCGGTTGTTATTCGGACCATAGCGTCCAATACTAGCGAACGGCGACGAGCGAGTCAATATAATCGGCAAACAAAAAAAGGCGCCCCCGGAGGAGCGCCTCTGAATGACGATACGGGAATGGGTCTTAGAAGCTGACCTTCGCGCTACCCATGATGGTGTTGCCGGAGATATCCTTCGTCAACAGTTCGGTCCAGACATGCGACCACTGCACACCGATGGTCACCCGCTCGAAGAAGGTATAAAAAGAGGAGACCCAAACTGAAGAATTGCTCAGGAATGTTAGGTCGGCCCCGGCCTCCTTTTCGGGATCTTCAGCGCCGTAGCCGACATTGAGGTTCCACCCTTTAAGCGGTTTGCCGGTGGCCTGCGCCCAGTAACCCAGAGTCGTCTGACTGCCGGTGACACGGCTGGTCTTCGGGGTGGTCGGGGTCTCTGCAGCGACCAGTTCGGTTATGAGAGCGCCGCCGAACGCGCCGAACACATCGACATTCTGACCCCAGAAGAACTTGCCGGCCACTTCGAAGTATTCATGCGACAGCTTGAGCGCCGGATTGACCAAGACCACATCGGCCGTATCACCGATCAGTTTTTTCTTGGTGTCCTTGTTCGGGATCACGCCGCCCTTGTAGCTCTCACGGCCCCACGCGCCGCCGACGGCGACGAGCAGATCGAGACCCGCAAAAGCGCCTTTGAGCGAAAGCTGGCCCTGTATCTGCGGGATGTGCGACGCGTCGCCCGCATCGATATTGACCTCGAGGAAACCGTTCTTGTTGGCCGAAGCGCCGCTCATGGCGCGCACAGCGGCCAACTGGGTCGTGAAGGCGAAGGTCTCGGCGAATTTCTGAGTGAAGTATATTTCGACCAGCGGCATCCGCTGCCACAGGTTGCCCAGACCCCAGCCGAGCGACGGGTTGATCTGAGCCGGGAACAGTATCGGGGTCGCGGTCGACCAGGTCTGACCGGCCTTAAAGCCGAGCGTCGAATTATCCCACGTCTTGCTGAGTTCGAAGAAGGCGTGGCGCATGCGGATCATCGGGTAAGACTCGGCATAGCCGGTGTCGGCCATATTGGTGAAAAAGTCGATCTCAAGGGTCGCCCCGAGTTTGACCTCTTCGATACGAGGGAACATGATCTTCGTCCCAAACCGTGAATTCTTGGCGGTCATGCCGGTGGTGCTCTTGCCTTCGTCCACCACTTTTATCGGGAAGTCGCCGGCATTGAACGCCGCATCATGAGCCCAGCCGTAGAGTTCGATGAACCCGTAGGGGGCGAACTCGACCGCTTTTTTCTCTTCCTTCTTTTCCTCTTTCGCCGATTCCGCTTTCGGCGCTTCGGCGACCTCTTTCTTGGCGGCGAGTTCTTCGCGGAGCTTTTTGTTCTCCTCCTCGAGTTTCGCCTGATTCTCTTCGATCGCCTTGATGCGCGCCTCGACGGCGTCGCCAGTCGCGGGAGCGGCCTTTTCTTCGGCCGGAGCCGGGACCGGAGCGGCCTCTTCCTGCGCCACGGCTACCGCCATGAAGCACAGAATGAACAGGAACAGGATCTTTCTCATGGATCTCCTCCGTTACATGATGTTAAGGTTGAACGGTTCGTTATGGGTCATTGCTTCTCTCCAACGGTGAAGCGTTCGAAACAGGTATACATGTTGATGTTCCTCCCCCGCGCAAAACCGGCGAGCCCAATACCCAATTCCGCGGCCCGCGTTATCGCCGTGGCGGTGGGCGCCGAACGAGATACGATCGCGGCCGGCCGGAGCCTGACGCTCTTGGCAACGATCTCGGACGATATGCGGCCGCTGGTCAGCACCAGTTTCCCGTCCGGGGTGATGCCGCGCAGGAGAGCTTCGCCCGTTATCTTGTCCAACGCATTGTGCCGCCCGATATCCTCCTGAAAGAGGAGTATCCCCTCCCCGTCGGCGATCGCGCAACTGTGGACGCCGCCCGTTTCGATGAATATCTTCGACCGGTTGTTGAATGCGTCCATCAGTGCGGCGATGCGGTCCAGATCGACGGGAGCGCCGGTGATCGGGGAGGGATCTTTGCCCCGATCGAGCGGATCGAGCGTTGTGACGCCGCCGCCACAACCGCTGGTGACCGTCCGCTTTCGGTCCCGTGCGAACGCCCGGCCGGCGCGATCGTCACTCACCGACACCTCGACGATGCCGGTCGCGGTGTCGAGCATGAGCCCGGCAAGATCGGCCGCCGCGTCGATCACCTCCTCCGAGAACAGATAGCCGACCGCCAGTTCCTTCAGCGCGGCGGGGGTGCACAGCAGGGTCGCGAACTCACGGCCGTTGATGCGGATGGTCAGCCCGTATTCGGTCACCACCGGATCATCGACCCACTGCATCGCGCCGTTGCGGTACTTTTTCACCCGACGCCCCATCGTCACGGCGGGCGCCGACCCCGCGGCGACGCGGTCCCGGTACTTTCGCAGGTCTTCTTCGGTGTTAAGATTGAGGAACATCCGGTAATCGGGACAGAATTTGCGGGCGACCGTCTCGTCGATATAGCGGACCGTCCGCTCCCTGAGGAATGGATAGACCGACCGGCCGCCCCCGGCGAGATAACGCTCGAGGGCGGGGACAAGGTCCTTTGCGTAGAAAGCGTTCATCGACTCTATCCACTCACCGTTGCGGGTGACGCAGGCCTCCCCCCCCTCTTTCTCCATCTCCCTTCTCATGAACTCGATGTAGAACGGATTGAGGTGCGGCATATCGCAGGCAACGATGTAGGCGTAGCGGCTCGCCGCATGGGTAAGCGCTGCATGGATGCCGCCGAGGAGTCCGTTGTCGGGCAGGATGTCGGGAACCACCCGCACGCCGAGTCCTTCGTAGAATTCGGGACGGTAGGAAACGACCAGTATGTCGTCGAAATCCTCTTTGAGCGCGGCGATAAGGGTCTCGATGATCCGCTTCTCACCGACCTCCAGCAACTGCTTGTCGAACCCCATGCGGATGCTTTTTCCCCCGGCGAGTATCGCGGCGGTCCCGAAATCCTTCATGGGGCTGTCCTTATGGAAGAATAGAACAAAAAGACTCTAGCTCTTGTCGGTGATGGACTTGTTGTTCAGGGTAAAAGCGATCAGCAGGCCGATACCCAGCATGATCGCGCCCGCGATGAAGGTGTAGGTGGCCGCCTGACCGGCGAAATTGTCCTTGAGATACGCGGCGATCTGAGGACCGACGATACCGGCGGTCGACCACGCGGTCAGGATGATACCGTAGACGATGGGCATCAGGCGGGCGTGGAACACGTCGAGCACGAAGGAAGGCATCGTGCCGAAGCCGCCGCCGTAGCAGAGAAGGACATAGCAAACAGCCGCGCCGAATATCCACGGATTCCCGACGATGGTAAGCAGCAGGAAGACCACCATCTGGGTGCCGAGAATAAGACGGAATGCCTGCACGCGACCGATCTTATCGGAAAGACCGCCCCAGAAGAAGCGGCCGATGCCGTTAAAGAGCGAGCTGATGCCGATGAGGGTCGCGCCCGCAGCGGCCAGAGCGGCGGTATCCATGGTCGGATCGCCTATTTTCAGAAGATCCTGCAGCATCGGCGACTGAAGACCGATGAACATGATACCGGCGCTGATGTTGAGGAAGAAGATTATCCACATGCGGATGAATTTGCTGGAGGTGATGCAGGTCTTGACGGTAAGATCGTCCTGATGACCCTGCGCGGCGGCGGTGGTGGCGGGCGGCGTCCAGCCGGCCGGAACGAAGCCGGCGGGCGGGTTCTTCATGATCAGGCCGGCGGGTATACCCATCGCAAGCAGGACGATGCCGATGTAGAGGAACGCAGTGGGAAGATCATTGGCGACCGCGTTCATGATGAGCGGCGCAACGACCTTCGACATAAGAAGGGCGCCGAGACCGAATCCCATGACGACCATACCGGTGATGAATCCCTTGCGGTCGGGGAACCACTTCGCCGCCGTGGCGACCGGAGTAACATAGCCGAGGCCGAGGCCGAGACCGCCGATCACCCCATAGCCGAGATAGAACAACGGAAGATTCTGGATCGACATCGCGAAAGAACCGATAAGCCAGCCGACACCCCACATGACGGCGCCGGTGGTCGCCAGCTTACGCGGGCCGAACTTGGCAAGGTTCAGACCGCCGATGGTGGCGCCGATACCGAGGAAACAGATGGCGATGCTGAAGATCCACATGACCTGCACATTGTTCCAGCCGTAGGCGGCCATGATCGGTTTCTGGAAGAAACTCCACGCATAGACGGTGCCGAGCACCAACTGGAGCGTGGTGCCCATGATGGCGATAAGCCACCGATTCCCGGGATTCTGCTGAGACATTGAAGACCTCCTCTTCGTGTTGTTCGTTGCGGTAAACTACCGTATCGCTAACTAGACTCGATTGTCAGTGCGGGAACAAATATCGGCCCACCCTAGTATGGGGGACCATTCAAAGTCAATTTTTTTTGTATCATTTATGGATTAACGGACAGAGTAGTCCGCAAATAGAATCCTAATTAGATTTAAATAATTATGAGATCAGCGACCTCAGGAAAGGGTTTGAGAGCGCGCGGGAAGGCCCCGCGAAGGAAAGCGATGAGGATACCATAGTTGGTCATCGGCACATGAAACTTCGCCGGGACCGCCTGACGGCGCAGGACCTCGCGCCGGTTGAGGGTACAGCCGCCGCAGTGGACGACCAGTTTGTAGGTCGACAGGTCGTCGGGGTAGTCGTAGCCGGGGACGACATGGACATCGAGCGGGCCGCCGACATACTCCGACAGCCAGCGCGGTATCTTGAGGCGGCCGATATCGTCCTCCATCGGGTGGTGGGTACAACTCTCGGCGATGAGCACCTTGTCGCCCGGTTTCAAACTCTTGACCGCCATGACCCCCTCGACCATCGGGCGCAACTCCCCTTTCTGCCGTATCGAGAGGACCGAAAAGCCGGTGAGCGGGATATCCTCGGGGACCGCCGGGGCGACCTTTTCGAAAGCCTGCGAATCGGTGACGGCGAGGACCGGCTTCACCTTGAGCGCCTTCAGCGCCGCCTCGATCTCGTATTCGGTGATGTCGATGACGATGCCGTGGCCGTCGAGCACCTCGCGGATCGCCTTTGCCTGCGGCATGATCATGCGGCCTTTGGGCGCGCCGCGGTCTATCGGGGTGATGAGGAGCACCGCGTCACCCGGCTCGAACAGATCGCGCAGGAGCGGCGGTTCCCATTCCTTCGGGGCGGCGGCGATGATCGCCTTTTTCAGTTCCTCTATCCCCTCTTTCTTGAGCGCCGATATCCGCGTCGCGGGGCGGTCGCCGAGCCATTTCAGGAGTTCGGGCGCCACCGCCGTATCGGCCTTGTTGATGATCGTCACGAACTCGATGCGGTATTTGTCGAAACTCGCGATGAGCTGATCCTCGAAGGCGAACGAGGTCGCCTCGGCCGGGATGACGAGCAGTGCGAGATCGGTCTTGGCCAGAATCCGTTCGGTCCGCTTCACCCGCTCTTCGCCGAGAGTTCCGTCGGTGTCGTCGATACCGGCGGTGTCGATGAAGGTGACCGGGCCGACCGGCAGGAGTTCCATCGCCTTGAAGACCGGATCGGTGGTCGTTCCCGGCACGGCGGAAACGATGGCGATCTCCTGTTTGGTGACGGCGTTGATGAGCGACGATTTGCCCGAATTGCGCCGCCCGAAGATGCCGATGAAGAGGCTGTCGCCGCGCTGTACTTTCATGGGGTATGCTCCGTCAGTGTTCTTTTTTCGCGTTCTTGAAATGCGGCGAATCGCCCCACTCGCCGTAGCCGATGGTCTCGCCGATGGAGGTGATGCGCCGCTCCAGACACCCGGCGCACATCGTCGCGTTCTCGTCCATGCAGGGCTTGCCGTCGTAGAGTTGGTAGCCGGTGCGGTATTCGGTGTCGGTGAGATTGGGCATGATGATGTTGGCCCCGGCGAGGAGCCCCATCTCGCGGCCGACATGGTCTATCGCCTGCAGGGCGGTGGTCGAGGCGATGTTGACATCCTTCAACTGTATGCGGACCGCCGCGATCATCCGCAGAGCGCGGCGCAACTGCCGCTCCTTCTGCTCCTGCCAGTCAGGGATCGAGGCGGCAAGCGGCGTCTCATGGTGCGGGATGAAGGGGCCCATCCCGATCATCGCCACATCCATCTTCTTGAAAAAGGCGATATCGTCGGCGAGGTCGGCGGTCGTCTGCCCCGGGAGTCCTATCATGACGCCGGTCCCCACCTGATAACCGAGTTTGTACAGCGTCCGGAGCGATTCCAGCCGCGCCTCGAAATCGTGGTCGTCGGGGTGGAGCGTCTTATAAAGCAGTGCGTTACTGGTCTCGATGCGCAGGAGGTAGCGGTGCGCCCCCGCCGCGTACCAGCGCCGGTAGGTCGCTTCCGACTGTTCGCCCAGCGACAGGGTGATGCCGAGTTCGTTATGCGACACCTCTTTCACCCGCGTAACCAGCCGTTCGATGAAGGAGACGAACTCCTCGTCCTGCCGCTCGCCGCTCTGGATGACGACCGATCCGTAGCGCGCCGCATGGGCGAACTTCACCGCGTCGAGCACCTCCTCTTCGGAAAGGGTGTAGCGTTTCACCGCCCCGTTGCCGCGCCGGATGCCGCAGTAGAAACAGTTCTTGACGCAGAGGTTGGACAGTTCTATGAGCCCGCGGAAATAGACCTTCGTCCCGACATATCTCTGCTTCACCTCGTAGGCGCGCTTGAAGAGCGCCGCCTCCTCTGCCGGGTCGTCGATGTCGAGCAGCGCGATAAGGTCGTCGCGGCCCAGATCATCTTTTTGCAGTATCTTCTCTATCCCTAGCCGCATGATGCCTCCTCCACCGGTGTTGGGTATCAGTATAGAGCGAAAAAACAAAGTATCAAGGGGCGTTGCGCGAAATTTACCTAATATTTGGACTTCAAAGGTTGATTTCTACTTTTTTGTGGTTAGTATAGCCTAACAGAGCGCTTGATCATTCTTACGGAGGCTTCCATGGATACCGGTTTTATCGACCACGGCAGGATCTACGATTACCTCAAGAACACCACGCCGCCCGACGCGAAGGAACTGGACGAGATACTCGCCCACGCCAAGGAACTGAAGGGCATCTCCTACGCCGAGGCGGAACGACTGCTGATGGTCGAGGACGACGCCCACCTCGCCCGCATTTCCGACACCGCGCGCTTCATTAAAGAAGAGATCTACGGCAAGCGGCTGGTCCTCTTCGCGCCGCTCTACGCGTCGAACCTCTGCAACAACGACTGCCTCTACTGCGCCTTCCGCCGCACCAACAAGATGATACCGCGCCGGACGCTCACCTTCGACGAGATACGCCGCGAGACGCAGTCGCTCATCCAGCAGGGACACAAGCGGGTGCTCCTCCTCACGGGAGAAGGGCTCGGGATGCAGGCGCTCGACTACACCGTCAAGGCGATAGAGACGGTCTACAGCGTCAAGATGGGGAAAGGCGAGATACGGCGCATCAACATCAACATCGCCGCGCTGCCGGTCGAGGGCTACAAGACGCTCAAAGCGGCGCGCATCGGCACCTACCAACTCTTTCAGGAGACCTATCAGGCCGATACCTACAAGACGATGCACCCGTCGGGGCCCAAGTCCGATTACCTCTACCACCTCACCGCGATGGACCGCGCGATGGAAGCGGGCATCGACGATGTCGGCGTCGGCATCCTCTTCGGGCTTGAGGATTACCGGTTCGAGGTGATGGCGCTGCTCCAGCACATCCACCACCTTGAGGAACGGTTCGGCACCGGCGTCCACACCATATCGGTGCCGCGCTTGGAGCCGGCGACCGGGTCGGAGGTATCGCTCAATCCGCCCCACGCCGTGAGCGACCGCGATTTCCGCAAGATAATCTCCATCCTCCGCATCACCGTCCCCTACACCGGGATGATACTCTCGACGCGCGAGAACGCCCAGACGCGCCGCGACGCCCTGTCGCTGGGCATCTCGCAGATATCGGCCGGGTCGCGCACCAACCCCGGCGGCTATTCCGAGGATTCGGGCGGCGAACAGTTCTCGCTGGGCGACCACCGTTCTCTGGAAGAGGTGATCCGCGATATCGCGACGATGGGCTATATCCCGTCGTTCTGCACCGGCTGTTACCGGCTCGGGCGCACCGGTCAGGATTTCATGGATCTCGCCAAGCCGGGGCTCATCAAGCATTTCTGTCTGCCCAACGCGATCACGAGTTTCAAGGAATATCTGGTCAACTACGCGACGCCCGAGACCCGGAAGGTGGGCGACGCGCTCATCGGGAAGATGCTCGCCGATATCCCGCAGGAGGAACTGCGCCAGAAGACCGCCGCGTCGCTCAAGAAGATAGAGGACGGCGCGGTCGATGTGTATGTGTAAACTTATCTGAAATTCAAACTGCGATCATCTCACACAGCGGGCTTGGAAGTTGTGGTACTTATTGGGGGTGTAGATACTGCCGCTGACGAAGTGGACAACAAATACGGCGTCGGAGTATTTGACAAGGGACGTAGATGACCATAGATGGCCATTCTTGTCATCATTCAACGCTGAATATGAATCGGCAGAGCCGTCACATTGGCATTTGCTATCTTCATAACAACTAACATCCAGACATACCGGTTCTTCCGAAATTACTTTACAGGCTCCGCCGTAGGTGCTACCGGGGCAGTTTATGATGATTTTACGCAATTCTGATATGGTGGGAAGTCTGCCGCCAATAGAGCTACAATAATGATTTGCGGCCTGCCAATTCATCATCTCTTCTGACCGTGGCGACCATTCAAGCCCTGCGTGAGTTGTCCATTTAACAGCTGCTGTTTCTTCAGGTTGGGGGTTATTATTGTCCTTTTTTGCAGTGGCCGGGACAACAACAGCCTCCCCTGTTTTCGATGTGATATTCTTCACACACCTGACATTGTGTTTGTCGTACTTATTATTATTAGCGCTGGCCAAAAGGCCCGGGAAATACACATGCCATGCATTGTTAGAGCCATAAGGATCGGACGATGACGACCAGAGCGCAGTGTTAGTAGCATCACCTAACGCTGAATAGGTGGCGGCACTAGCATTGCGGGATGCACACATGCATGTTTTGGAAGGAACCTGACAAACATACTCGAGACATACCGGCGCTTCTGATGATACCTTGCAGGATCCGCCCGATTCCAATTCGGGGCAATTGATAATGAGCTTACGCAGTTCTGATATGGTTGGGAGTCTACCGCCCATCGCGGTACAGTAATCCTCTCCGGCCTGCCATTGCATTGCATCGGTTGATTTGTCAGACCATTGCAACCCGGCGTGTTCTGTCCATTTAACAGTATCTGGTTTTTTTGTTTCTCCGCCGACGGCAGGGGTAAGCAGGAACACAGCACTTACAAAGACAAGCATCCATAAAAAGTGTTTCATAGTGTTTTCTCTCCATCAGTTTAACACCGAGGAACATTCTATTCCGCAAACCATGTCGTTATGTTTTCCGCCTCGAATGGACCATTGGAAGGACCATTGGGGTCACATCTAATTTTTTATAGATTTCTTCTTCTCCAACTTGCGGTACTGACCTTTGGTGAGGAAGACGCGGTGATGCGCCGGGTCGGGCAGTTCCTGAGACAACTGCTCCCGCTGACCGAAATCCCACCCGATGATCACCCCCTTTCTCAAGTCCAGATCGATATAATACCGCGTGTTCGCATCCTCTACTCTTTTCGTTACCATGAGAATCTCCCTGCCATGACCTGCGCATGATAAAACAACCGCCGCCGAATATCAAGTAAGTGCCGCTCAGAAACTTTCTCTTGACTTCTTTCCAAACGACCGTTATTGTGGGTCATGTGAACTACTTCGGAGGTCATCAATGCTGGCTCCTCTCTTCGGCAGCGTAACGGCGGAACGGGTGCTGTTGTACCTCTCCCGCTTCGATGAAGGCTATGCGCGGGGCATCGCCCAGCATTTCGGGACGGCGCTCGCTCCGGTGCAGAAACAGTTGGCGAAGTTCGAGACGGCCGGGATACTCGTCAGCGCCGAAAAAGGACGGACGCTCCTGTATCTCTGGAATCCGCGCTATCCGTTCCTCAACGAATTGAAGGCGCTCCTCGCCAAGGCGTACGACTACCTGACGCCGGAGGAACAGGAACGCTACACCGTCCGGACGCGGCCGCGCCGCAGAGGAAAACCGGCATGAAAAAGATAACGGCAAAGACGACCATCAAGGATCTGGCGCTCATCGTTTGCGGGGCGCTGAAAAAGAACGGGATCGACGCGGTGCTGACCGGCGGCGCGGTGGTATCCATCTACACCGAGAACCGCTACCGCTCCAACGATCTCGATTTCATCTCGTCGGCATCGATGAAGGAGATCGAAGAGGCAATCGCCGCCATCGGATTCGCGAAGAACAAAGGGCGCTACTTCACCCACCCCGACACCGAACTGTTCGTCGAGTTTCCCTCTCCACCGCTCTCGGTGGGAGACAAACCGGTGCGGGAATTCAACGAGATAACGACGCGGAGCGGCTATCTGAAACTGCTGACGCCGACCTACTGCGTGATGGACCGGCTGGCGGCATTCTATTTCTGGAACGACCGGCAGTCGCTGGAACAGGCACTGATGGTGGCGCGGACCCATCCGGTCGATATGAAGGAGATAGAACGCTGGTCGAAGGCCGAAGGAATGACCGCGAAGTTCAATGAATTCAGTAAAATGAAGGAGTGAGCGCATGAAAGCCGTCGTCTACACCGAATACGGACCGCCCGATGTCCTGGGGGGCCAAACGGGGTCACATCTATATTAACGCAACTTTTTTCCCCTTTCTTCTCCAACTTGCGGTACTGGCCTTTGGTGAGGAAGACGCGATGATGCGATTATGGGACGCAAGATGCCGGACGACAGAAGAGTTGCCGGATCGACCTTGACTAATGGAGAGCTATCGGTTAGCATAGGCCGTTCCGCCGACGGATGAAATACCACCGCTTAAGAGGAAGTTCCCATGTCGCTACGAGATATTCTGAAGCGCATCTCTCCGAAATTCTTGAAACGGCTCTATCACCCGGCACGAAGGAGCCTCGTCGCCATGGCCAGAAGACATGGTGTCGAATTGTTGTTTATTACAAAGGATGCGGCCGAATTGTCCTTTTGGAGAAGCAGATTGGAAATCGACAAAGGCAAGTTTCGTAACGCCCACTATAAGGAATTGATGCTTGCGATAGCAGGGGAATCCACGGACGATTTTCTCAAAGGAAAGATCGTTGCTGATTTCGGTTGCGGCCCACGCGGAAGCCTTGTTTGGGCGGAGCAGGCATCTCTGCGGATCGGGATTGATGTGCTTGCGGACAGATATGCCGATGAGTTCACGGACAACATCATTTCTCACGGCATGATCTACTTGAAATCCACAGAGAAAGTTATTCCTCTGCCATCGGACTCTGTTGATGTGATGTTCACCTTGAATGCGATAGACCATGTCGATAATTTCGCCGCCATGTGCCATGAAATCGTTCGAGTTCTGAAACCGGGGGGAGAGTTTATCGGTAGTTTTAATTTGGAAGAACCGGCCACATCTTGTGAACCTCAGCAATTGAATGAGGAAATCATCAAAAACAATTTGCTGAATATGCTGGATATAGTGTCGTATCGGGTAGCCGTGAAGGGGCCTCCGGAAAACATATACCTACCTTTCCTCACCGGAAACTTGTCTTATACGCTCGGCCAAGAAGGATTCCTTTGGGTAAGGGCTAGAAAACACATATGAATACGCTGGTCAGCCCTTTGGGGATGTAGAGGGCCAAACGGGGTCACATCTATATTAACACAACTTTTCATTTCCCTTCTTCTCCAACTTGCGGTACTGGCCTTTGGTGAGAAAGACGCGGTGATGCGCCAGCCCGATTTCTCTTGACTTCACCCGGCGCGACCGCCATGGTAGACCGAGTGTGAACTATGCCGCAAAGGAGTGAGCGCATGAAAGCCGTCGTCTACACCGAATACGGACCGCCCGAGGTCCTGCAACTGAAAGAGATCCCCATCCCCGAACCGAGGCCCCATGGAAAATTCGGTCCAAACTGACCGGCCAATTCGGAGCAAACTGGCCGGGTAATTCGGTCAAAGTGGCCACCCTCTTCTGAGGGGTCAGCCAGACAGCATAAATAGCGCAGGAAGAAAAACGGACTAGACTTCCGCCGCCTTTTTAACAACGGCGGAGGAATGCATGAACCGGAGGAAGGACCGCATGAAAGTACGCAAACTGCTGAAACTGAGATTGGAGGAAGGCCGGAGCGACCGAAGCGTGGCGAGGATACTTGATGTCAGCAAGACGACGGTCGGCAACTACTACCAAGCCTTCCTCAGGAGCGAACTCCCCCTTGCCGAGGTGCTCGAACTCAGCGATGAGGACCTCGAGGAGCTTTTCTATAAAGGTCCGGCGGAACCGGAACGCTTCAAGACGCTCATGGAAGAGATCCCCTACATGGAAAAGGAACTCGGCAAGCGTGGCGTGGACAAGAAACGCCTGTGGGTGGAGTACCGGGAACGCCATGCCGATGGGTACGCCTACACCCAGTTCTGTGCCCACCTGAAACGCGCCCTGCGGCAGATGGAAAGCTCGGTTTACCTCCGGCACAAGGCGGGCGACAAGCTGTTCGTGGACTTCGCGGGCGGCAAACTGCCGCTGGTCGACCGCGACACGGGCGAGATATGGGAAGCCGAGGTACTGGTCGCCGTTCTTCCCTACAGCGGCCTCGGCTACGCGGAGGCGGTCCAGAGCCAGAAGACGGCCCATTTTCTTTACGGCTTGGAGAACGCCCTCGAGTACCTGGGCGGGGTCCCCTCCCTCATCGTACCCGACAACATGAAAAGCGCCGTCACCAAGGCGCACCGGTACGAACCAGAATTGAACCGCACCTTCGAGGACTTCTGTACCCACTACGGCACCTCGGCGCATCCGACGAGAACCGCCGCTCCCAAGGACAAAGCCCATGTCGAGAACATGGTGAAGATCGTCTACCGGAATGTCTACGCTCTACTCAGGAATGAGACCTTCTTCGACCTTGAGACCCTTAACCGGCGCATCAGAGAACTCGTTGACGCCCTGAACGACGCGCCGCTGACCAACAGGAGCGAGAGTAGACGCGACCTCTTCGAGACGGGAGAGAAGGAAACTCTGAGGCCGCTCCCGATAGACCGCTATGAACCGAAGCGCTACGAGACGAAGAAGGTGAGCAAGTTCTGTTTCATACAGGCAAGCGAAGACCTGAACTTTTACAGCGTTCCCTATCCCTATATCGGCAAGACCGTGGAGGTCGTCTACAGCGCCCGACACCTTGAGGTCATCCACAACAATCGTCGCATCGCCTACCATGTCCGCACCGGGGAACGGTACCAACTGATCCCGGCCCACCTCCCGCCGAAACACCAACCCGAACTCACCGAATGGAGCGAGGAACGCATCGTCGCCAAGGGTGCGACCATCGGTCCCGAAACGGCGGCATACCTCAAGGCGCTGATAGCGAGCAGACCGCATCCCCACATCGCGTTTCGCGCCTGTTTGGGCATTCTCGCTCTGGCCAAGGAGAACCGGTACGGCCCGTACCGACTCAACAATGCCTGCAAGCGGGCCGCCCTCTTCGACAACTACAGCTACCACAGCATCGAGTCAATCCTGAAAAAAGACCTCGACCGCCTGACGCCCGCCCCGACACAGTACGCCTTGCCGTTGCACCATAATGTACGAAACGATTACCGCTAGGAGGCACCAGATGAGCACCACCATCGCTAAGATGAACGAACTCAAGCTGTTCGGCATGCGCGACGCATGGAACACCGCGCAGGAGACCCGGGCCCGCTACACCAACGACGAGATCGTGAACATGTTGGTGGAGGCCGAGTGGCTGTACCGGCAGCAGAAGACACAGGCCCGCCGTATCAAGCAGGCGAAGTTCCGGTATCAGGCATTGGTGGCCGAACTCGACTTCTCGGCCGCCCGCAACATCGACAAGACCCAATTGGCCCGTCTGGCCGCCTGCACATTCATCGATCAGGCCGAGAACATCATCGTCACCGGGGCGACCGGCGCCGGCAAGAGCTATGTCGCCTCGGCGATCGGTCACCATGCCTGCCTCAAGCAGTACCGGGTACTCTACGCCAACACCAACCGGCTCCTTGCCGATCTCAAGATGTCGAAAGCCGACAACTCCTATCCCCGCGCCATCGCCCGTATCGCCAAGCAGCAGCTCCTCATTCTCGATGACTTTGGTCTTCAACCGCTCGATGGTGAGGCACGCCTGATCCTTCTTGATCTTCTCGAGGACCGCCACGGCAAACAAGCCACCATCATCACCTCGCAACTGCCGGTCAAGGAGTGGCACGATGTGATCGGCGACCACACCATCGCCGACGCCATCCTCGACCGTCTGGTCCATTCGGCTCACCGCATCGAGATCAAGGGCGAGTCTATGCGCAAGAAGAAGGCCATCGGGAAGAAGTGAGGAACCGGTAATATCCTCTCTCACGGAAAACTTGATTTCTTCTGCGGAACCATCCCTAATATGGGAGTAATTAGTCAAAAGCCGGAAGGTATCTGCATGGGGTTGATGCGGGGGCAAGTCTTCTTGCCGAAGCAAGGCGAGATCAGACTCTCAGTCAGAGAAAGATATAGCCAAATAAAAACGGAAGGATACAAAATATATTGGAAAACCCTGAATCCTTCATGGGTTTTTTGGTATCTCAAAGGGCAAGGAACGGGAGTTTTTGATTGCGGCTTTGTTTCTTCAATCGCCAAGCGAGGGGTCTTACCCAATAGATGAAAAAAGTAATTTGCGATGTATTTCTTACCCAAATAAGAGGGAGCCTTCATGAAGAGTTCTAATCGTATCATGGGTCGAATTGGCAATTTGCTTTTGGGAAGGAAAATACCCAAGGGATTTTTCTTGATAATATTCTTCTTCGTGACTCATGTGTACGGGGAAGAGACCATTCCTCTTCTGTCTCCCGAATTGCAAAATCTTTACCTCCTACAACACTCGTTCGATATCGCCGTGCCACAGCGAACACCCTACGATCTCACAGTGACAGAGCAATGTGATCTTTTCCCCCTACAGGTGTCGCTCAATGGGAGTGAGTACGCGATGGTCTCGCTTCTTCACTGCCCCGAAAATTTTCTTGGTCCGGTGAGGAATCAACAAGATTTTGGCCTATGCTGGGATTTCGGCGAAAATGCTTCCCTCGAATCGCTACTGGCTATTGAGTTGTATCAACGTTTCCCCGACAATCTTTTCCGGCACATTGGACAAGATCAGAGTCGCCCCATCACGACCAATCTTTCAGAAGCAAGTTATTACACTCAAGATTATTTGGGCGGAGGAGAAATGCACAAGTCTCTGCCGGAAAGAATATTTCCATATGCTTTCTTTCCAGGAAAGAAGAAAGAATCCGGATTCTCAGAAATTTCAGAATGCGAAGATAGTCCCACGGCCTATTTGGAAGAGTTGCGGAATCGACTGGGGTTTGCTGCTACTCATTATGCTGAAAAATATCAAAGTATCCCTGAGTGTCAATCGCTTGGAGCCTTCGAAAGCGAACTGTATTTTGCATGTACGGGCAATCTTTCCGATTGTGCAAATGAGAATTGTTATTTCAACTTATATTACGATTTAGCTTCCTCCTGTATGGTGAAAACGGCATGGGAAGCTCCATACCCCATAGTGGGATTCTACCCTGCCTACAAGGCTGAAATGCAAATCAGCGAACAGTACATGGCCCATATTTGGCCGAACTGTGTTGATAAAAACAATCCGAGAAAATTGTGCGTCAACAACGGAAGTTGTCCGCAAGGGTTTACATGTGATCTTGATCTCGAACACCCATTATGTGTGGCCGCTTGCCCGTGGGGAGGAAATCCTATGGGTGATCAAGGCGAAGCCTTCGGCGGCTATCACAAAGATGCGAATGGCGAGTGGGTTCTCGATAGGCTTCAGGTAAACTGGTATGAGGTGGACAGAAAGATAATGACGACCATAAACCGAGGCCGAGTTGTAATTATTCCGATGCCATGGAATGAGCATTTGCGTCACGACAATACGGTGCCGCAATCAATAGAAGATCTCAATATTCATTTTAGGCTTATTCACGCACAAGATAAAGCACACTACAAAATTGTGCCTGAAACGGGTCAAAACATTGGGGCATGTCTTGATAAGCCTAACATCGACAAAATGGAAGACTGTTCGTGGAATCTTGATCCAGAGGCTTTGGATTTCGACAATCAGGGGCAACCACAAATCTATAACTTTGGAATAAGAGGACACATCGTTGACATCGTTGGTTATCTACGCGGAGGCGACACCAACGGTGACGGTTTCCAAGATATTTACTACATCATTCGCAATAGTCATGGCGATAGAGATCAAGGCAAGGATACATATCTGTTGCTTCCGTCTCCGACATTGGATCCAACTACGCGATACATTTTCTCATTCCGTCCCTACGGTAATTGCGATAAAGATAATCCTGTCAACGGATGCATTAATGCGCCACGGGGTCAAAGGTTATCGGAGTATTGGATGATGGAGAAGGTGCATATAGGGCTGATAAGTTCGGCCGACCTTGCTACGGGAAGGCTTACCTTCGATTGGAATACCGAGGTGGCGGTTAGCATTGACACTGACTACGATGGAGTGCCCGACCTAATAGATAATTGTCCCTCTACCTACAATTCTACACAGGAAGACTATGATCTTGATGGTGCGGGCAATGTCTGCGACCTATGCCCACATAGATATGACGTGGAAGAGAACATTCCTTATTATGAATACAGCGACCTTGATAATGACGGAATACTTGATGAATGTGATCCATGTCCGATGGGCGGTAGTTCTGGAGATGCCGACAACGACGGTGTTCCGAACTGTGTCGATCCTTGCCCTACTCTGTATGCCATCAGTAATTGGATAGATCAGTTTGGAACTCCCATTGCCGACTCGGATACCGATGGTATCGCTGACATCTGCGATAATTGTCCACAAAAGGGGAACCCCTTTGTGGAAGCTGAAGATTGGAACAGTGAACTTATTCAGGGGGAATGTAGAACAGGAGTTTCTTACTTTCAAAATGGAGATCTTTCCCTGCCCCACTGTACCAATGAAAACGAGGGCGGAGCACGATACAACAAAAAGACTTTCAAATACGGTTATCTGAAAACATCTCCTAACCTTTTTTTATCTTTCTCAAAATGGACATGGCAGCCCGATCATGATTTGGACGGTACCGGAGATGCCTGTGATACTCCCAAAGGGATAGGCCCTGACAATCTTGTGGGAGACGGATGGCATCATACTGTTATTTCTTCTCGTTTTGTTAATGGCTCTCCAAAGAACGAAATCGTTTATGGTGGTCAGGTACAATCTCGTGAAATAAACAGTCTTGTCGCAATAGATCATGACTCAGGAGTCATATCTCAAGGAGCGCCAGTCTACAACAGTATAGCGCATCCCAGTATTCTTCGCTATTGTTGGGTGCCTCAAAGTGATTATAGCAATCGTTGGGGTACTGGCGGTTACTGCACAACGAGCAACGAATCTTCAATTCACTTCCTCTTTTCTAGCGATTTCGCGTACAGTCACGGAAGCGACCCTATGCCACTCAGACAGGGGACTGATCCATCATGGCAAGTACCTACCGGAAATAATATCGTAAGCCAAAAGGGAATCTACGAAGAATCTCCGGACCAAACGCATCTTTGGGACTGGAAACCAGACTTAGAAGGAGAATACTTGGATTTATATGAAGAACATGTCGCTAATGAGGAGCCAACTTATAACCCTTCGCTCGATCCCTTTATCACTTATGCCGTTTCGGGTGGTCCTCAAGGTACCGTGAAATGCACAGAAGCCAACGACCTCGTAGATGATGGCGAAGGTGGCAAAACACAAAATAGCGCCTGCTTCAAGAACGACAGAATCTTTGCCCGTTCAACACGAGACAGCTTCTCCGGCACGCCCCTTTCCTATGCGATAGGAATGAGTTACGCGCCCGATCAGGTTTTTATCGTTCCCCCTCGCCTTCCTTTTGAAATCACCTACACTATGCCTGAGGCAACACCTGGATATCCTTATGCTGATGACCGTTTCGACCTATGGCGGTATAACAGTATCACGCAAGAATTGGAAAAAAACCAGAGAATCATTCCTCAAACCAATCTAAAGTTTGGCCTGCAATATGCTGGAGAGACAATTCTTTTTTACGAACATGAAGATGAAAGATATGTCGAACTGCGGTACCAGAATGATGCTCGCCCCAGCGACACCGCATATGCCGGATCCTTTGCACTCCCAGCAAGCGCACACCTAATGAGTGGAGCGATATTAAACGATAGGCTCTATGTGTCTATTGGCGCTAGCCTTTATTCCGTACAGCAACGCGATTCATCGGCTCTGCAATTCACAATGCCCACAACTTATACCCATGTTTTAACCCATGTTGGAACTTTACCAGAGGTAAGCGGAGCTATCCATTTGATAGCAGCTGGCACGAAACTATATACCTTGACTCATGAGCTTGATGGGCTGACACTTCATAGATTCAACTCTGCCACTACAACATTTGACGTTATTCCCATGGTCGCCAAGCCATTGCCTCGCAATTTTGTCAACATATCAACAACTCCCGATGGGGTTATCTATCTGCTAGGAGGCTTCAATCTGTACAATGGAATCCCGACGCCAATCAACGATGTCTGGCGTTATTCTCCCAGTGGTGGGCTTGAGCAGCTGGCAGAGAATCTGCAAATAGATCTTTATAAAACATTTACCATCATTGATGACGAAACGATTAAATTCATTACCCAACCACAATCTGAGGAAACAACGACATCCATGCTGACGATTGATAGAGCAAGCGACGTTCTTGCTGAGAGAACTATAACCATTAAGCAAAAGATTACCGCGCCACCAAGTTATTGCTTGAATGACAATGATGATATTCTTGAAGGGGGTACCTTTATCGGAAATATCTGCACCCCATTCACCCACCCGTGGTACAAGCAGTACTCGATCGGCTCGACCGTTTACAGCGTAGCAGGCAAGGGGGATCGCCTCTATGTCGGTACCGGCAGTGCAATCAAGGTTTACGACATCAGCGACCCGAACGCGATGGTTCTCAAGAGCACCTTTACCACCAACAAGACCGTCTACGACCTCGAAGTGGCCGACGGCGATATCATGTACGCGGCGACCAGCGGCGGCATCTACAAACTCAATACCGTCAATCCCGACACCCTTTCGATCATCGGTTCCTTCTACAGCACGCCGTACAACTACCAGTACCGCATCCAACTCTATAACGGCAATCTCTATGTCGGCGACGACAACGGCATTAACATCCGCAACCCCGAAAACTTTGCCCGCGTAGCCTATGTCAACATCGGCAGTACCATGGACTTCGCCATTACGAACGGCGAGATCGCGATGTACTGGGACGACTTCTGGTCATCGGGCATCGATATCCGCGATGTCGATAACCTTGCAACACGGAAGGCGTGGGACTATCCGTACTGCTCGACCGGAGAGCTGACGACCGACCACGGCGCGTTCTACCTCTCCTGTGACGGGTATGAGTATCGCTTCGCCGGTCTGCCGAATACCTACATCGACTACACTGAGTTGGATGGCGACATGCGCGAAATGCAGGAGAACTACCTGTACAACGGTTGGGTCTACATCCCTGACGGGAACAAGGTAAAGCTTTCGACGAATAACACCGTTCCCGCTATCTGCGGCAACGGCATCATCGAACCGGGCGAGTTCTGCGACGGGAACAGCGAAGATTGCGCGATGGTCGATCCGACACAATGGGACAGCGGTTCGGCAATCTGTAATAGCACCTGTACCGCTTGGGATAACGGCGACTGCTACGACAGCGGGTGTTAAAATGAAACAGCAGACAACCAAGAAGCTGGTTTATTGCCGCATCCTAAGCATTTCAGCATTCTTCTTATTCTCTGCTTGTGCCTGTGAAAAAAATAAACAAATCAAAGAGATAGACACCGTTACTGATGTTGATATTATAGTTCAAGCTGACCAAACAGACGATACCTTGTCCGACGACGAGGAATTTGTTGAAATGGACAATGCACAGTCAGATAAAGATGTAATAGGAGGCTCGTGCCTTGCCGATCCCGAAGGGATCGAGTACATAACCAACACCCACACCGGGAACGAAGAGTGCCCAGACCTCTCCCAAGTAGCGTTTCCTTACTATGACACCGACAGCAAGATACACTTCTGCCGGAAGTGCGACAAGGTATGGAAGAGCGACCCTCAGTGCGTTCGCAATTTGTGGAAGGAACAAAACTGCGCGCTCTGTACTGCGATGCCCGATTACGATTGTTGCGGCTATCCCTGCACGATGGGAAAACTGACGCCTTTTTACAAAGATGAGAGGGAGGGGTATTATCTCGACGAATGCGACATGATGTTGAACCCCAACAACCCCAAAGGATGGCAAATGGCCATTCGAACCTTCAAACACTTCAACCTGAGCCTAGGTAAAGTTGGGTTCGTGATGTCACACGTCGATTCGGCTTGGCAAAACTATCCTCAGGTATGGACCAAAAACTTTGAATTCGACTTGAATACACGGAAGTATTCTGCAATGGATCCCGGTATCGATGTACTGACCTATTACAAAGGCGCAAAGCTCAGCAATGTAAAATCGGGCCGTGACGATAAAATGGAATATCTGCTCTACTCGAACAATTCTTCATGGCAAGTCGCTTATCCCAAAAAGATCCGACAAACAGTGTATAATCCGGTGATCAATGAGACGTGGGCTTTTGCCAATATAAAAGAATCGGATGCGCTCTCCACAAAGATGATGTACGCCAAGATCGGCGAATGGAAATGGATCGGTTTGGGAGACGGCGTAGCAAATGAGCCCAGCATTGTGAACAATCGGTTGGTATTTCATGCCAATAACTTTAAAGGTTATATTTGCGACCTCGACAAGAAGCCGCTTTCTCTTGACGAATGTCGGGTAGTT
The DNA here is from genome assembly GCA_022709425.1 of bacterium. Taxonomy (GTDB): domain Bacteria; phylum UBP6; class UBA1177; order UBA1177; family JAKLFG01; genus CALMRE01. The sequence continues at coordinate 135,011 of JAKLIW010000003.1, read as the reverse complement.
AATCGCGAAGGAGAAGGCGCCCTTAATCTTGTACTCGACTCAACGAATGAAGATATCCTTTATTACGCCGATGCTTATAAGACGAGAGATTCTCTTCTTCGCGTCGATCTAAGCAAAACACCGATACAGTATGAATACTTGAAAATGGAGGAACTGATAGATCCCTTAATGAGTGTGTACCCCGTCAGCGCCAAGGGTGTTCTTTTAATTTATAACAACAATTTCTACACCAATACCGAGAAAGATGACTGGGATATCCGAGCATGTTTTTTTAGACTCGATCTAAAGAAAAGCTACTGCTCTTTACCGACACCGCATAAAGATGGGGTACTGGAATATCGTCAATCCTATACCGAATTTGAGAACCATTGGGTTGTTTGGCAGGATAGTAGTGCTCCCTATATGAAAGCCCGCGACATGGAATGTTACTGCGACCGGCACCCGGAACTTTGTCCATTCGACGATTACACACCTCAACCAGACAATCCAAAGGATGTGAAGGCCGGAACCCGCCCTAACGGGGAGAAACGGTAAGAAGATTGGTGCCCGAAATCAAAAATGTTGACTCTGATGAATTGAAAGACATACTGGATTTGCTGTCCAGCTGACCTCTTCCAAGGGGTGGCCAGTTTGCCCGAAACAGGTGGCCAGTTTCACCGAATTATCCAAGGGTGACTGTTATGAATAAGGGGTAAATTGTCATTGGTCTGGTTGAGATTTGTCATTGATCTTGGAAAAGGCGCTCAATAGCATTTTCGCGGGTCAGGAGCCCGTCGCGGTAGTTCTCCCATGTCTGGAAACGGCAGGCGTCGATGCCGAACATGAAGAACGGATTCTCGGGGCGGTCAAGGAGTTCGGCGCACTCAGTAAGGTTATAACGCGGCGCCGGAACCGGATGATTCTCCACGACTTTCTTTTTCATAGACCTGCCGTCAGGCCGTCGGCTCTTCGCGGCGTCGGTCCCAGTTGAGGACCTGTACCACCTTGCCGATATGGAGTTCGTACTTGTTGGTTCGGATGTTCTTGCGAATACGATCTATCCGCACCGTTGCCTCCGGCGCCGTCGCCGACATGCCGTTAATGAGCCGCAACAGGAAGGGACACTTCCGGCCGGCAAGGCGTTTGTCCCAATAAGGCTTGATGTCGCGATACTCGACAGGCTTCCGACCGGCGACTATTTCTCGGAGCGGATCTCGCTGTATCGTCGTCGTCAGTTTGTCCATCTTCTCAGAATTCTTTTATGGCGATGTTTTCATTTGTCGGCTACGGCAGTCTTTGTGGCGCCTCCATGCTGAGTGACTCTGGGACGCAGCTTTATTCTTATCGCTTCCTTTGTGAATGCTTCATCTGAAGATTTTGATGACCAAACATAAGCTTCGCCTGTGCTCAAGCGGCTCATCTTGTCAGAAGACAGTCTTCCCAGGGCAGCATTTGCCTTCTGAATATGTTTTAACCAGGCAGGTGAGTTAAACTTGTGCATGATGATTTGCGATGACAGCTCAATAAGGGAGACAGGGACCGATGGCGGATCCTGAGATGCCACCATGATACTGGTCCCTTTATGTCGCATCTCACGGACAACCTCAACAAGGCCAGAAACCAAGTCATCGTTTTCGATGTATTTGTGGGCTTCATCGAAAACCACCAGCTTGTTAAAGGCGCTCCCCTGGTAGGTTGCTTCCGAGAAAATCTGCAACATCACCACAAACAGACCCAGGGCCTCGTCTTTCTCAATGTATTCATCGCGCAGATCAACGATGATCAAACGGCCTGGACGAATCAGATCTTGAAGTCGCTGGTTATCGTCGATGTATTCGCTGGCGAAAAGAAGGCGCGTCTGGGCTAGCTCTTTGAGATGATCGGACAGACCTGAGTTGTCAATACCTGCTCGCAGAGCATCCAATGTTAGGTTATCCCTCAGGCCTCTCATGATGAGATTGATTTGCCGCATATACATGCTTTGACTACCAATCGCACCCATCAGGAATTTCCAGTGAGCCGCTTTAAGCTCGGAGGCAGAAAAAGCTATCGGCTTAATCTCGATATCTGGGTACTCGGCCCGGCGATCACTCACCTTATTCGCCGGGGTAAGGACCAACACATCCTTCAGAGCCTTCGGCATAGCCTTGTAATGCTCTCGCAGAATGCGAATTTCCTCTTCCACTGAGTTGGCATGGATCATCGAGGTAAACTCCGGCGCATAATCCTGCGTCGGGCTGTAATGGAAAATGACCGTAGCGAGGGGGCTTGGCAGCACATTGATGTGCTGAAGCGGCATGGATGCCATCTCAATCACCGTTCCAAGGGTGTAGCTCTTACCGCCACCTTGAACCCCGAATAAACTGATCGTGTGGGTGTGATTGAGATCCAGCGCGACTTTTCTGCCGGAAATCTCTCCGAGTAATCCGTATTGAGGCGAGCCGCCATTGACGCCGAGCATAATGTCATAGCTGACCTCTGCTTGTGAGACAGGTTTAGACGTCTGAGTCTCTTGCATTTCGGGTTCGGATTTAGCAGGGGCTTCTGATAAGGCATCCACGGAGGCGAGTTGTTCGCCATCTTCTTCAGAAGCGATTGCGGGAGGTCGAGGTGCTTGCTCAAAAGGTTTCGACTGTTTTTCTGTTTTCTCCTTGGCTACCTTGGGTGTTTCCCGTGCGGCCGAGGATGCTGGCGGAGTGATTGGCACCTCCGGCTCATCGTCCCAGAGTTCATCCAAAGTCCAAGATGTTGACCGGGTTCTCTTGGGTGCAATAAAGACCGCTGTCTCGAGCTTCGGCACATTGTGGATAAACTGCTCGCTTAGAAGATGTGTAGTCGGCTCTTTCTCCGTCTCGACAGAAACAGACTTGCGGCAACTCTCCAGCAAGGCATGAATGAGATCTTTGCCGATGCGGTGGAATTCAATGCCCACTTCGTTGTCCGGAGCATCGGTGCCCGCCTTTTCAAAATCAAAGATCAGAGCGCAGCGTTTGAACTGAAGCGAGTAGCCTTGCTCGATGGACTCAAGTAATCCTCGCGACTCTTGCGCAGCGGTCGCATCAAAGATCCCGTAGCGCAAAGAGCGTTCTAGATAGAAACGAAGGATCTGCGCAAACTCTCGGCTCTTGAGCAGCCTATCCGGCCGGTCCGGTTTTTTTAGGGCCGGGTCGAAGTGGCGCTGGAGAATTCGCTCGCTCTGATTGATTTGGGCGGAAATTCGTTCCTTCAGTTGGTTAAAGGCTGCGAAATTGCCCACCTGCGAATAGCATTTCACTTCGATCAGGTTGCAAGTGATCGTCCTAGTGTTCAAATCTAAGTCAAACAGTCCCAAGTCAGTGCGTTGAAGGCTTATAGCGTCGTTGACGTCGTTTGACTCATCGCTTGAGCGGTAAAGGTCCGTATGCGCGTCCAACGGCACAATTACTTGGTTGCTCAATGCGCCCTGATATTCGAGATAGAGCCGTGCCAAAGCCAAACCAAGTGCTTCCGCCTGTTGCGTACGAGCAGAAATCAGCTTCAGGGCAAGCTGGCCGGAAAGCGACCGCAGATTTGCCAATATCTGAACCGACTGCTCACCGTCGGCGGACAATCCGTGCTCGAGCAGCACCGGCTTCAGCATTGCCTCCAGCTCATCGTTCGATCGCGAAGAGATGATTAGGTTGTGTGTCGCCTGAGAACTGGCTCCAGGCACATAGTCAATCAGATAGTCTGGTCTATTCTTCCGGCCACCATGATCGAAAAATTCAATCCCCATATTTCGGTCGATGGTGAACACCCAATCGCTAATCTGGTGCACTTCGTAGATTAGTTCTCGTTGAACGGCATCGAGGCCAAGGGTTATGACGGGCACAGATTTAAAACTGGCACCAGAAGCAGCAATCGCTGAGGTAGCGAAACTGAGGTTTCGGCTCAGGGACGACAACAAATCAAAGCATGTCGCGTGGCTATCCGCAGCGAGGGATCGTCCGACAATCGGCCGCTTGTTCCAGAAGGTACCCGTATCGTCATCAACGAAGTCAGTGTCAAAGTCCTGTATCAGCCCATGCAATGGGGTCACGCCCATCGGCTTCTCTGTAATGGATATCTCCTCGGCGGGAAACACATCCAGAAGAACGCTGATGTGTGCCGGGAATTCCTTGGAATTTGAACGAAACTCATTCAGCGCGTGCTTAGCCAAGTTCAGCTTGGAGAACAGATGGCTGCCCGTCGAAATCGCAAACGCGTCAGCGGCCTCGTTTACTGTTGCCCCGGGACGGACCATCGATTCAAGTGCCTCACCTAAAACTGGCGAATCGGGGTCCGATGTGAAGAGCCGGATGTCATAGCGCAAATCGGCATGCTCACGCTTTTGCTGGAGCGAGAGCAGGGCATCCGCAATTACTGATGCGGCGCCCGGGTTGAAGATGTTTAGTGATAACTCTCGCACATACGGATGCTGGGAGAGATAGCGCTCGATCTTGTCCGCAATGACCTTTCCGCAAACATCTGTTCCCGCCGCAGAGGGCTCGGCCAAGCCAAGCGCTGAACAGATTTCCGCCATCAGGCCTCTGGAATTTTCCTCGGTTGTTGGGGCGTAAAGTGCCCAGAACGCATTCAGGTTGTCGACCGGAGTGAAGATTCGGCCATCCTCGACTGGAATACCGACCGGATAGGCAGATGGCGCAAGGCGTTCTAGGAGCGCAGAACGAACATGAGGAATGTAATCCTTTCCGCCTGATTTGATCTTCTCGATCCAATCCTTACCCAGGGTGACCCAGCTGCTTAGCCACAAAGCACGGAGCGGATGGGTTGGAGAGACCAAAACAGCCTCCCGGTGTCTTCCGCGGAAATCAGTTAAGACGACATGAATGGAATCAACGGCCAACACATTCCTGAGCGATTGTAGGTGTTGTTGGCGGTCGGCACCAGAAGTCGTCTCGGCTTGGCGGATAAGATTTCTTACTAGATCAAGGTACCCTTCCGCATAGGCAAGGCATTCCTTTTCCGAGTCTCGGAACGAAAGCCCTTGCATAATCAACTCGGCAGTGTCTTTGCGTACCGCTGCAAAAAACTCTTCGCGAGCGGCCAAAAAAGAGGCCATTGCGGCAGAAGAAGGCAGCGTGAGACCAACCTCAGATGGCAACTCAGGGGTATCCAGATTGATCTGCATTCGCCAGCCTGATGGATGCTTGGGCTCAGCCAAGATGCGTTGCTCAATGGTTTTGAGCATGCGCGAAAGCGGTATCTGAAAAGCGCCCTCGCGACCAAATTTCGCAAGCAAGGTTTCATGTCGGGAGACCTTCTTCGAACTGTTGCCTTCGGCCCAAACGACACTACTGATAGCGATGTCTTCCGGATCGCGCTCATCGCCCAATGCCGTCAGTTGCAACCGGAAACGTGCATGCTCTAGGCTCTGTTCAATGGGTATGGCTCTTTGCGGCGGTTCCTCCTCAATGTTGCCACCGGGCAGGACATAGAATGGTTCGCTTTCATAGGAGTGTTTAGCACCTTCGGAGGAAGAACCCGCTTCCAGCGGAATTTGATCGCCGTCTGCCGACCAAGGCAAGATACGAATGAAATGCCATCCTTCCTCGAATTCAACCTTATTGAGCTTTGCAAGATTAGTCGTACATTGAAGGCGATTCGGCGTCCACGCTTTAACCTTTTTTGATTTTCCTACCGGGCCATCATTCTGCGAAACGATCTGAACCGTAAAATGGTCAAGACCGCTGACCTTGCCCGGGTGAGGATTGACCTCGAACTCCACATTCATTTTGCGGCGATCATTCGGGATCAGAACCTGTTGTCCAATCAGGCCGGAAAGCTGGTCATCGGTCTCTTCCTTCTGAACAACCGGCAAGTCGGTTCCCAGCACCGTCAGCAGAACCTTGTCTAGGTAAAGCTCTCCCCGGAATGTCCATTTGTCGAAAGAAATGCTCCACCAGCTCTTATCAGTCGCGATGGGCAAGGTCCAGGATTCCGGCTCATGGACATCGTGTTTTTCAAAGTAGGCGAATAGGCGCGATTCCAAGGTCTTGTCGCTGAGGCCCAAACCGGCAATGCGTCCACGAACCGACTTGTGAGAAATCATCAAACTACGGACGCTGTCGAGGTTACGGCGAATCTTGCCCCTGAGCATGCCAGGATCGGCAAAAAGCTTGAAGTCCGGGATCAAAGTCAATTCATACAGGCTGGCCCCGAGGGTTTCTCCATCAATCCCGTTTTCGAGCGCAGTGAGCAGGTACCGCACACGAGAAACATCATCGGCAAACAGCCATTCCTCCTCTGTGAGGAAACCAAAAAGGTCGCGAACAGGGCCGACCAGTGTTGTCGGGATCCGATCTAGTAGTGAGTCGATAAGGTTCTCATAGATACCGGTGAAGGCCAGCTCCTCGAAGGTCGCCACGCCGAAAGAATCCTCGGCGCTGGTGCGAAGCGAGGTGGGTATAAAGACCATCAAAGGCTGACGCAACTCGCCGTTCGAGTCCGGGTTGCGCAATTCCACCAGTTTGGTGGAAGTGACTCGGAAAGGCAGACTTTCCTGATCATGGCTACCAAGGATAAAGATGTTTCCGTCGGGTCGGGTTCGGCGCAGTTCCTTGCAGACAGACTCCATTACATCGTCATCGAGATCGGTGATCCGCATGCAGTGGCCTGGGCCACGGTCACCCAGGATTGTTTCGATACGCGGGCACAGCAGACAAGCGACCGCTGCGTTCAATTTATCATAGGAAAGCTTGATGAACGCATTGCTCATGCGTGCCTCCCGTTTTTATCTGTTCCGTCATTTCTCTCAATCGCATAGCGGGGCGATACCTTCTGGGTCACATAGGCATCCGACAGATCCTCGTAAAATCCGATTTCACGAAGTCGACGCTTAAAGGCTTCAAGGTTGAGGCGCAAAGCGCGCCTGTCGAGGATGCTGCTGTTGGCATGGGCTCCTTCTGGCAGTCGGTCAATGTAAAGGCCGTAACGATTTCTCAAAAAAGCCAGCAACTCCTCAATGCGAACCTCGCGGGTCACGAAGCGACCGCCGTCTTGGGTGAGCACGGCCACCTGAAGCAGCACTTCAAGTAACTTGCTCCCCAACACAAACCGCCGAGGACTTCCCTTGGTCCGGGGTTGGGCCAGCAGACCGTTCTCTTTGTTCTTCAGCAGAAGGGAATCTAGACACTCGGTGATGTACTGGCGGTGATACTTGCCTCGATACGCCATCAGAATTTCGATGAATTTCTCAAACGCATTCAGGTTCATCGAAGTAACATCTCGGATCTCCGGGTCAATTTCCTCCCCGCTTGTTCCTGCCTCTTCGATCAATTTTGAAAGGCGAGCCGTAAAATAGGCCTCCCGATTTGAATCATGTTCAGACTTAAGCAGACCAATTAAATCACCAGCTGAAAAGTGACCACTCGAAGGCAATGCCAGTTTCCCTTGAAGACGCATATTCTCCGCCATCTCATCAAGCTTTTTAACGATAAAATTAGATTGCACGAATGCCGGGATCTGGCGATAGAACCGCTCCGTTGACTTGCGGGCCAGCTCGGCAATATGAGGATTGTTGATGTTGCCCATGTCTACGACCAGCGCTAAGCGGTAAGGACAGCATTCCAACACATTGTCGAGGCTCGGATTGATCGGGCATTCCTTGGTGGTGCAAAGATCGTTTTCGGATCGCTGTTTCACCAGCCTTGGTAGCATCTGTAACAACTTGAGATGGTAAAGTGCCAGATGGAATGCCATTAGAGTTTTGAGGTAATCCACTAACACCGAACGTGGGACATAAGACTCATAGGCCAGAAGTCGTAGAATGTCGTCGGCCATTATGTCGGCTTGGCCAACACATAGAGGCTGATATCTCTCCGGCTCATCGTTGCTTTTTGTATCCTGAGTTACTTGGAGGTCGAGTCTCAAAATCGCTTGTGTTTCGACATCTACATTGAGACCAGCATCATATTTGTCAGTGTGAAAATCGTATCCTGTAAAGAAGAATTTTTTTAAGGAGCTTCTAGCCGCCTCACATCTACCTCTACGGGCATAATAAAGCATCCAATATAGGTGTTCTGCCGCCCCATAATCCCTCGTGTGTTTTACATTGCGAAACTTATAGGTATTCCCATGAAGCGGTCGAGGAGCCGCCACTGCTTGATTTGCCCTTCCCCTATTCACAAGATCAAGCAGATCTGTCTCAAGCCATTTCTTTATTATTTCCTTATGTTTATCAAATCCGTCAAACCACTCATCATGCTCCATGAACTCGGTCAGGAAGTCCTCGACTTCCAGTTTTCTCGCTCTGCTGAACCTGCTCGTATACCCGTCATATTTCAGTCGGGGGAAGAGCAGGGTCAGCACTCGATCCATCTCGATGTGCTTGAAGTCGATATAGGTAATTTTGGGAGTTCGGAACTCCTTATCTTTGCCCCTAATGCTCATGTTCCAGTCCTCGTGCTTACTTTTCCAAAATGTAAGATCCCCTTTTCGTCACGCCGGATCTGATAAAATTCAAAGCCGCTTTCGGTGAGAAGGACCTCCTGATAGGGAGCGGCGGATAGAACATTCTTGAATACCGCTAGGCTCAGGTAAAAGCCTTCCTGCTCCTCAATGCTGGGGCGGTAACCGTTGTTGAGCCGCATCAGCATTTCATAGATATCGAGATTGATGCGCAGGCTGGCCTTATGCCCGTCGCCGGAATCATAAAGCAGCGTCAACACCTGAGACAGGCACTCGAGGAAAGGATGTGTCGCCATTTTCTGCTCGGTGCGGAGCGTGAAATGGTCGCCGTCAAAGAGGCGGTAACTGCGGATTGTGCCCTTGTCCACCTGGCGAACACGCAGCGCCAACTGGTTACCCAATCGCGCCGGATCGCTCAGACTTTCGCCGCGGTTGATAGCTCGTAGAATGGCGGTAACCTCATCGGTACTTTTCACTCCAGGCTGTTTAATAGCATCCAAGAAGGGATCAATACTCCCGTAAGGCAGCATCTTCTTCCAACCAATGTCGCGTCGTTCAAAGAAATGGCGACGACGCATGTGAGATAGGTAAATCCGGTGTTTGGCGATCAGTCGACCACGGTTCTTCGACGAGTAATCGCGAGGCAGATTGCGGAACAAGGTATTAAGAATATCCTCGTCATAATTTGCTCGTTCATCGAAATTATACCTTGACGATTTGTGGTGTATGGGGGCTAGGAATCCCAATTTTCTATCAAGCTCGGGGTTGCTGACTTCGGCAACATCGATCTCGCGCAGCAAGGCAATCAGCCGATCACAGGAGCCTTCTACCCCGCCAAGCCATGAGTTGAAATAGAAACCGTTAAGGATGCGATTCTGGGTCTCCTCGCCGCCGTTCTGATAGAGCTGGTGAATAGCGTCGCAATCATGCGTGCCCACCAACATGAATGCCAGCGCCGAACGCAGATCGCGCATGGTGATGTGCAAGCGGCCGCGCAGGTGGGTAATGGTATAAAGAATCTTTAGGCGCTCGATCACCCTGGGACCGGCAACTGGATCCTGGAAGGTCCGGGCGTTGTGATAGGCGTAGCACTTGCCCTTGAGATCACACTTCTCGCAGGCCTGCCAGTATTCCTGTTGTGACATGCGGGCGATCAGGCGCTCCAGAATCGAAGGCGGACCTCCCTCGGGTTCGGCAACCACCGAGCGCAGGTTGAGGTTGATGACTGCGATACCCCCTTCCGGAGCGGCTCCGGCCAACCCCTGCTGGAGCTGCTTGGTGAGCAGAGGGAACTCCTCTTCATGTTCCAGAAAGAAATCGACCAATCGTCCTTCATTGATGGCGATCAGGCGGGTCTGATTCTGGGGCCATCCGAAATCGTCCTTGCCCGCGAAGGGGGCAAAGAACTTCTGCAACACGGCGTCGTTGCGCTCGTCGCCTTCATCCTGGCTACCGTCGTAGTTGCTCTGGTAGGTATACCCCTTAAGCTGAAAAACAGCCCCATTCGCGCCACGCTGCATCTGTGCGCCTTTGCTCTCGGCAAAAGCCTCGAACTGCTGAATAAAAGCCGTCTTACCGTCACCGGCGTTACCGCTGATGATGACCAGGCGGAACTCTCCCTTGAGCAGCGCGGGCTTGAGTTTTTCGTCCAGATAGGTCGGCACGTAGGTGGCCTTGCCAACTTCGTCGAGACCGCGGGTGCCCGCGTTAGACACCTGGCTCTGGCTGTAGAGAGTCAGCAGGTGAGTGACAAAGGGATTGGTGTTGGGCTTAATCGGCTCGAAACCTAGCTTGGACAAGACCTTGTGTCCGGCGCCAACCTCTCCGGTGGTCAGTACCGAGCGCAGACGCTTGACCTCGGCCAGGGCGGTCAAAAACTCTTCCGCCGAGGCGAATCGATTCTTGCGTTCCGGCGCAATCATCTTCACCAACACATTTATAAGCGTTGAACTGAGGTCGGCACAACCCTTGAACTGCTTGGGGTCCTTAGGTTGCACCTTGATCGGTGGTGTGTGGCTGTCGAAAGGATATGTTCCGGTCAGACACTCGTAGAATGAAATACCTAAGGCATAGAGGTCGCGATCTATCCAATCAGAAGTGTCCGGCCTGGAGGAGTAATCGTAATCTGGCGGCAGATAGCGGCGCGTACCACCGCCTCCTTGATGCTCTTCATTCTCGGAAACTGCGATATTAAAATCGATGATGCAAACACCATTGTCAGTCCACAACAGATTAGACGGCTTGATATCCTGGTGATAAACACCATGCTTGTGGAGATGAGCCAATCCTTCAGCAGCCTCGCGAACGATATTTGCGGCATCCTCCGCCGATAGTGCTTTAGCATCGATCAGATCGGAAACATCTAAACCTTCCCGATACTCAAAGACTATGTAGGGCGTTTGAGGGGTATCGTTCATGCGATCAGCCCAGATCACCTTTGCTACGCGCGGATGGTCTGGCAGATTAATCAAGGTTTTATATTCGCGGCGTAGTCGTTCGTATACGCTGTTGCGGTCTTTGGTTACCAGTTTGATGACCCGCACCACATCGCCTAGCGAATCAAATACCTTGTAGACAACCCCAAAGCCGCCACTGCCCAGCTTTTTCTGAATGCGGAAGCGATCTGCCAGTATGAAATTCTGCGGCAGGTTCATCAAGTCATCCGGGAGCTGAGGCACAACCGCGGCCGGGCCGCCAACATCCGGAGCAGAGTCGTTCTTGGCCTCGGGCAGAATCAGATCATCCAGGGCCTTGCGGGCAATGGCCGCGTTGGTGTGCCGTTCCTCGGGGTCGAACTCGCAGAACTTCTGTATCCACTCGTCAATCCCTTTGGGCAGGTCCGGCTTATGCTCTGAAGGGTTCACCGGGAACTTGCCGGCGGCCTCTATCATCTGGTCGACACTTTCAAAAGGTAGTTCGCCAGTTAGTAGCTCATAAAAAACAACTCCTGAAGAATAGATATCTGATGCAATACTAGCCTTCTCAGGAGACCTCACGCATTCTGGAGCTTGGTATTTCTCAAACTCTTTTTTTGCCAAATCCTCAATAATAAGGGGCGCAATAGTAAGTGTTTGATTGTTTCCAATACGAGCATAATCAAAATCGACAACTCTTGTTTGCCCACCCTTGGTAACCAGAATGGCGTCCGGGGTGAGATTGCGGTGTATCACCTCATGCCGATGCGCGTGGTCCAGCGCCGACAATACATCGCGCATCACTTGTAGTTTTTGATCGAAGGTCAGCGCTAGGGAGGCCTTGTTGATATGCAGGCGCAGAGCTTGTCCGGGCAAGTCCTCGGTTACCAGTACGATCTTATCCTCGTCCTCATTCTTGAAGAGATCTTTCACCGCCAGCACGTTGGCGTGGGTCGGCATATGTGCGACAGCACGATATGCGTTACTGATTTTCTTGAACTCTTCCTTGCGAGCGGTCTCATCCTGATAGGGGTCGGCTTGGTAGACGCGCAGGCGGGCCATGCCGCCGCTCTTGCCCAGCAGGTTGTGCTTGGCACGATATTCGGTGTAACGGTCGGTGCCGCCGAGCTTCTCTTCAACCTGCCAGTCGCGGAACACCAGGGCAGCGCTCTTGGGCTTTGCTTTGCCGGTAATCGCTTTGGCAATCTGGGAGTGGAAGCGGGTGATGTTATCCAGACGGTTGTCGGGGATGCGGCTTTGGTCACGGAAGTATTTCAGGCAATGTTTGAAGTCGGTCACATCTGGGCTGTCTATGCCTGCCTGGTCGAACACGACAGCGTCATCGGCGGTGAGCAGCACGGCAGCATGCACATGGGCCTTGCGCAACTCAATCAAGCCGGTATTGCTCTCGCGGATGATGGTGGCCATGGTCTTGGCGTGGCTGCGCAACTTAGCGAGTGGCGAATGAAAAGGCTGCCGCCCTTCGGGGTACCACTTGGAGCCATACACATCGATGTTGCCCCGCGTCCCCTTGACATCCACTAGGTACACCGCGTGAGGCGCGAGGATGGCAATGTCAATTTCGAACACTTCCTCTCCCTGGCGCATCTCGAAGTTGTGGAAGATCAGCCATCCATCGGGCAAATGGTCCCGAAGGAAACCAATGGCCTGGCGTTCAGATTCGTTCGCGGGTTGCCCGATGGGTATGACCTTCGCCATTAGTGACCTCCCTCCTCGATGGTGCGTTCGACTAGGGAGCGGGCTTCATCCTCTAATCGAACAGCTTCTTCACGCTTATCCCAAGCCTCAATAATCCTTTCACCAATAGCATGTCTTACATCTGCTTCTGGCCAAGGGATACAAAGTGACTCAATGTCTTTCGGATGAATGTGCGGAATTGATCCACCGATGGGAGTTCTAGTAATTAGTTTATAACCAGGTCGACTGTAAAGAATCGCGAACACATAACCAGCGTCTAACTTATTGTCGAATCTGAGTTGAATCTGAAGATCAGTGGCGGCACAACCCTCCAGCATTGGAGTAGTCATAATACATCGGCCAATCAATCCGCCAAGCTGCCCAAACGCTTGGATGAGAATCCAATACGGAGACATCACACAATCTTCGATATTCGGAGTTCTCGGCGAGACCCAGTACACGGGCTTTGGTGCCAATGTAAATAACTCAGAACCAGGGACAAAGCCATAGCCGTGTTCGGGGCCATCAACCATGATCCTTTTGAACATACCTGGCTTCTTAACTTTACATACAATGTCTATTCGGGTATTTGGTTGAGATTGAACCCTGTCAGCGATTGCTGCAGCGATCGCGTCATGGTAAGTGGCTTCAAAGCGGCCCGACTCTGCAAGAGCAGTAGACGTTGTTAAAAAACCGTTTCTTGCTATTCTCGCCTTGTCAGATAATGACTCATCCCACAAATCGAATCTTCTCTCGACCTCTGCGCTGATCTGCGCAATTATTTCGGCAGCCTCAACCCTCAGGTTCGCTGCTCCTTGAATCAGGTCATGTGCTTGATTCTCAATTTCGCTGAGACGTGGAACAGGAAGGTCTGAAATGTGATGCGGCTCAATATGCTGGATGATTGCCCCGTAAGTGCCTGAGACTACCATCGGAACACCAAAACGACTAGAAAGGTAGGCATAGAGATATCCAGGGAGGATTTTGGCTCGATCTGCAACAACCTTCATGATGTCTTGGTTTGACCACGCTTTTTCCATGTCCTTTCTTGCATAGGCCATTTTCCCTATGCTTCCTGAGCATGTGATCAGCGTCATTCCCTCATTAACTTTTAAGTAGCGCAACTTGGATGAATGTGCGTCTTTTCGACTAATCATAGGAAGGCCACTCGTATCGCTTTGCTGCATTGTTGAAGTCGTTAAAAAAGGGACTCCGAAAGCTGGATCTTCAACGTAGTTCCTAACGAATTGTGGCCCGTTATAAATTCCTCCGTTATACCCCGCCGTTAGAGATTGGAGAGCCTCTGTTTCGTGCCTTTTTAGAAGTTCGCGGGCTTCTATAGCCCCGGACATATAGGGACCACAATCAAGGCGGCGACCATTGTGCTCAAGCCAAGTGCTTGGTATCGCTTTGCATTGAAATTTTCTACTCATAACATCACCTCGCCGGTTGCGCGGAATTCCTTGTATTTCTCTGCCACCAGCGGCAGTTCGTCATGAATGCGACGGTTGCGGCGCGTGGTGCGGCGGATTTTCACTTCGCCACCTTCACGAACCCGCTCGATCACTTCCTCATCGAAAACCAGTTCTTCACCATCGGGGGCTCGCTGGAAAAGCAGATTACCTCGGGCATCCACACCGGCCCGATCCACCACGGCCATGAAGACCTTGTATTCCGGGTACTCTGTGTTGATCAGCTCTTCCTGGCTGCGACGGCGCAGCACCAGTAGGCTAGGCAAAGCTGGCGTCAGGCCATACTCCTTGACGGTGACCTTGAAGGGTTCAACGGGCAAGTCGACGCTGGCCAACACCTCGCAGTGACGCAGAATCCACCAGCGTACGTATTCATCTCCGGGGTTACCCAAGATCCCGTCCGGCAATAAAATAGCGATACGACCGGTGCCCGGTTTCACCCACTGCAGGGCACGTTCGATAAAAAGAACCTCGGGTGGTACGCCACCGGTGTTCAGATTGCCCGTATTGCGGAATCCACCTTCCTCATCGCGCTCCCAGTTATTGCCCAGGCCATAGCGTTCTAGGATGAATGAATCGGTCACCGTGTTTTTGGTGGAGAACCATGGATTAAGCAAAACCACATCCATGCTACCGAGGGGCATGCATTGCCGAGCTACTTCAATGCCCTCTTGATCTCCATCAGGGAAGGTCCGGGCATCTATGCGGAACACTCGGCCGGGATTGCCGGTGGTAAACAGCAGATTCATGCGGCTGGCGACGGCCAGAAAGGGATCAATGTCACAGCCCAGGGCATTGCTTGCCGCCCAGGTGGCGGTTTCGTTTTGCGCCTGACGGATCTGTTTGTTGGTGGCCTCTTCAGGCGTGGCGCCACTGGCGGCCAGTTTCTTCTTGAAGATGTGCGCAGCGGCCATGGCCAAGAAAGTGCCGGTACCGCTGGAGCAGTCCATGATGCGTTCACCGGGTTGCGGGTCGAGCATCTCCACCGCCATTTCGGCCACATTGAGTGGCGTAGGATAGCGGCCATCTTTGCCGTCCATTACATACCGAGCAACTGATCTGAAAGCTCCGGTTCGGTAACGAGGAAGTGTTTCGCTCAAAGAGTAACGAGCCAGCTCCATGACCACGCGAGCCGTTTGGCTTGGTCTTAGGTTCAGAGTCCAGCCTTGTTCAAGGAGGTTGGGTTTCCATGCAATTGCCCCCTCTATACAAGAAACGATCCTCTGTTGAATGGCCGCTTGACCTTCTGGTGTAAAAGGCTCTTCCCCTTTGATCCAAAACAGTCTCTCACCAGCAGGCTTCGTTTCGTCATAGATCTTCGAAAATAGAATTAAAGCAAGCTGCTGAAAACCAGCCCTGTCACCCAAGCCAATGTTTTGATTGCTGGAAAGGTAGAGGAAGCAACGGGAAAGAGCATCTTCGAGGCCTTCCGCATCAGCGCTTACCTGAATGACTCCTCCTGTGCGCTCAAGGTCGACTGTTGCCTCTCCGGGTATGGGCCAAACGCCTAGAGGTTTGGTTCGGACCTCGAAACGGGTGCGCTCGACCTGGAACAGGAATTCCTCGTGTCCATTGGTCCACATACCCAGGGTCGTGCCGGGGATCAGCTCGAGCAGCTCCTTGAGCTGACGCAGGTCGGCGTCGGCCTCGGTAACGGAGCGGAGCTTATCGTGCTTCTTCTGATTCTTACAGATGATGATTCGCTGCAGGTTGTCGTTGGTGTGTTCGGCATCGGGGCGAAAAATAACAATATCAATTTTCGCCGGCTTGCCGCCCCTGATGCGATGTTTGTAATCAACCTCAATATCATTTCGGTCAAATCCGTAACTCTCGATGAGCTGGCGCAGGACCTTCTGCACTAGCAGTTTCTTGGCCGAGGAGCTTTCTTTGTTGCCGGTCAGAATGTCAATAAAGAACTTCTCCGGACCGCTTTCATCGTCAACATCCTCTTTTTCGAGGAGTTCTTCCTCTAGGGTTTCAATGATGTCGTTTTCTTCGCCCATCTTTTTGCTCCCTAATAAATTCTCGGTATTTTTCAGCGATAACCGGCAGATCGTTATCCTCAATCTTTTCACTGCGAGTCAGGGTACGTTCCACAAAGCGTCCGCCGATGCGGATACGCTCAACATGCTGCTTGGCTTCGACGATTTCTTCGCCGTCAGGAGTGCGCTTGTAGAGTTTGTTGCCGCGACGGTCGAAGCCAACCTTGTCGGCCACGGCCATGAAGACTGGATATTCTTCAATGGCGCCCATGGCCTCGGTACGTTTTTCTTCTTCACTCTTGCGGCGCAGGAACAACAGGCTGGTGAGGATGTTAACATTGGCCTCGGCGATAAAGGATTCTACCGGCAAATCAACGGAGGCAAGTACTTGGGTTTCGCGCATAATCCACCAACGGATGTATTCCGCTGCTGGGTTGCCGAGAACCCCGTCAGGCAGGACAATGCCCATCCGACCCTTACCGGGCTTGATCCATTTAATGCAGCGTTCAATAAAAAGTATCTCAGGGGCCATGCTACTCTGCAATCTGCCTGTGTTGCGAAAACCACCCTCTCCATCAGACTTCCATTCGTGAGCTAATTCATATTGCTCCAAGATGTGTCTATCGGTAATTGGAATATCTGAACCGAACGGTGGATTAGTAGCAATGAGATCAACAGAGCCAAAGGGGAGGTCCTTCTTGGCAGAGGGCAAATCAGCTAGGTGCCCTAGTGGAAATTCTAGAGAATTGATGTTGTAAAGATGCCCACGACCATCACCTGCCAGAACCATGTTCATCTGCGCGGCTCGGATCAGAAACGGGTCAAAGTCGGCCCCGAACACATTGGTAGCGGCAAACTCTTTCAACCGCTCGTGAACGTTCAAAAAATCGGTCGTGCTCTCCTTCCCAACCTGAGTGTTTTGTTCTATGCGGAATTTCTTCAGCATATGGCCCAATGTGGCTACCAGGAAACCGCCGGTGCCACAGGCAGGGTCCAGCAAAGTTTCGTTTTCCTGGGGATCGAGCATTTCAATTACCAGTTTCACGACGCCCCGGGGGGTGAAATACTGACCACGGTCGCCGCGCAAGTTGACGCCCACCAATTCCTGATAGGCCACGCCCTTGGCATCGACATCTGTGCGGGTGAAATCGTATTTGGCTAGTTCAGAGACGATAAAGGCCAGTGCCCGGTCGGAGAGGGCTATCTCCTCATTGCCTCGGAAAATGTTCTTGTACTGCTTCTTGACCTCGGTGAAGAGATCCTCGATGCGTACGCGGATTGCCTTGCGGCCTTGGGCCTCGAACTGCTCCTTGGGACCAGCCCAGAAGCGGCACTGCCAAGCCTGACGCTGCTTGGCGCGCAGGTTTTCGTCATGCATTTTGCAGAAGATCAGATAAAGGAACTGCCAGAATGCGGCGTCCTTGGGCATGCCTTCGTTGCCGTGGATGAAGTTGTGGCAACGCCGGAAGGTGATCTTGAGCATTTCTGTGTCGGCGACGCGAGTATGGGCATCGGAGATAACCTCCTTGGTACCGACTGACTCTTCGGCCATCGGCCAGTCACCGATGGGGTTGCACTTGGTTTCGAAGCGCTGCCGCTCTTTCTCGATAAAAAAGAATTCCAGACCGTTGGTCCACAGGCCATACTGAACCGCATCGACCTCTCTCATAATAGTCTCGATCTCTTCGAGGTCATTTGCGGCCTGTTCAAAGTCCCGGATCCGGGCAGCGTTCTTGCCAATATTTGGCTCCTGGCGGCAAATCACGGCACGGCCGAGATTTTCGAGTGTGTGTTCTTTGCCATGGTGAAAAATGGCCACATCAACTTTCTTGCGACCGCCAATGGAAAAACCCAACTCCATATCTTCTGGAGAAAAACCATATTCGTGAATCAGGGCACGCACCACCCGCTGACGAACTTGTTCCTTGGCAGTCTCTTTGATTGGTTTACTGGAAATATAATCCAGGGTGTACCCTGCTGGAATAGTATTAAGAGCGGATAGACTCTTTTTCCTATTCGTGCTTTTTTCTCTGGTCTCTGGTTGATGCTGCTCTTTTACCATGGCTTTTCCCTCATGATGCTAAAGGCTCAGTAACTGTAGTTTATCATTATAACAAAATCCATTTTTCTCCTATTACGCAGACATCATTTCCCGCATTCTTGTAAAGCATCCCTATTTCTTCCGATGTTTATCAAGGGTTGCTTTAAGCTTTGCAATGTCATCTCGCTTACCATCCATGCGGTGTAGCATTCGATGACAGTTAGCACAAACAGTGCGCAGGTCTTCGATTTTTGTTTTGACGGCACCCTCCAATTTGCCCAGTGGCACCAAATGATGCGCTTCGGCATATCTTGCCCCCAGTGCCTCACCGTAAACTTCCTCGAATCGCATACCGCATACCTGGCATTGGTAATCGTCAAGGATTTTCCTTTCTGTGGACAGGTAGCGACTTCTTTCGCGCCTGATATGCGATGCCACTTGTTGTCGATTTTCCAGTTGAGGATAAACCTCTCGCTGCTCGTCCTGCTCTGTTGCCTTAGGCTGAGCACGAGCCACATCCTCGAAAAAAGCCACGGCTCGATCACAGAAATATGAGTTTATTTTGTCCTCAGATTTTCGAGTTGGATCATAGAAGCCAAAGTAGTATACGCACTCTTCTTCATATTTTTCGAGGATGGGGACATTGAATTCAGCGCGCTTGAGACGGTCGGTAAGAATACAATCATTTTCTTCACCGTTGGTATCTTTCATGGTAATTACACGGACCGGCCATAGGTTCCGCGAGACATGCTTGGTGAGGTTCATCAACGGCTCTTTCTCTGCTGATCGAAAGCAAGCATATAGTTTACGCTCAGGATACCCTGAAAACCTATCGAGCCATATTTCAAGCCGCGGTTGATTCTTCCCCATATCGCCAATGATAGCGTACCAACCATCGGTGTTTGATTCTGTTACACGGGTGGGCTTTCTTATACGTATTTTTGTTCCATCGCTATACTGTTTGAGTCTGACGGCAACAGTCCGAGCCACCGTTAACAACCATGCCCGCTCTTTTCTTAAGTTTCTTGACATTTCAGAGCCCTCCTCTGAACACCACATTAAACAATAATTCTCTCATGGATTTGTTTAGGATCAATATGCTTGGTTCTGGTTTCGGTTTCGTTCATGGGTGCCTTGTCTTTTGCTTGTTGGCAGCTTCGCGCATTTTGTTTATGTAATCATTTATCCAGCCTTCATCTAGTTCCAGGATAACCTGCCGGCGCACATTACCGATAATTCCTGAAACACATATAAAAGAGAAATGCTCTATTTTTAGTTGTGCAATTGCAATTCTATCGCCTTGAGCCGACCAGACAAGCTCTAAGACTTCTTCAGGCAAATCAAATTCTAGACGAAACCAGTTCTCGCTCCCCTCTCTTTGATCAACAGGCACAAAGGACCAATGCTTGCTTTCGCGTCCGTATATCTTGCACTTGACCACATCCTGCTCTCTAAAAAGAGCTAAGGGCAAGGGAGTTTCTGAAAGCAGATGGATTGGCCACTTGCCTTGCAACATTCCGAAGTATGACCCACCAATAGCGTGCAATGGATTCAATATTTGCTCTCTGAGATATTTGAGTCCAGATCGCGTAAAAGGCATAACATCCGTTAAGGGATCTCCCCGAAGTAATCGGCGAACCGCCTCTCGCGAGACATTTGTAATGTTATTTCTGGAAAGCATTGTTTTCTTGAAATGTTTGTTGCCAATGCCCAACAATGCCTGCGAAATGGGGTGAAAAAGATGAACATCCTTATATTGTATGAGAAATATTTGGTGTGCTATAGCATAACGTTCTGCGCCTCGCGTGAATCCGCTGGTAGAGAAAATAGCTGCATGATAGTTGTATTGTTGAAACTTTATTGAATCCCGGTGATTGGAATATAGTCGAGGTGTAAAGTAGTTTTCTGAAATATCTTTCAATACACCGACTGCATTTCGCACAGTTTCTATTCCAACTGGACGGGAAGCAACATAACACTTCGCTTCCACCATAAGCCGCAGTGGATACATAAAAGCTGGGGAATGATCGAAGGCGGCAAAAGCATCAATTTGATGCCATTCCCCACGCCCCTCCACCTCAAGACCGGAATGTCCCCTCCGCGTTCCCTCTTCACCAGCAATAATTTCTCGATACCCGACTCTTGCGAGCAGGTATAAAACTATTTCTTCAAGAATCGCTCCTCTGATTGCCGGCAAACCCATCCTGTTCTCCCGACCTGTTGTTTATATCAAAAAACGATTGATATCTTCCCTTGATAGTTTTTTGGCCTTCAGTTTTCTCTTTAGAAAAAGTGGGTGGTGCGGATTGCCTTTTTTTGTCTCTTTACCAAAAGTGAGAAAATGAAGTCCGGGTCGATGTAACAGGAGTTCAACTATCTCTCTCAAGCAGGATCTCAAGTAGGGCCTCTTGTCGATGAGGTTCCCCCATGCACACCAAATATCTATTGGCCCTTTGAGCAGAAGGCTGTCTATCAGAGCCGCGATCTTCTGCAGGTTTTCCCTGCGCCAACCTATATTGCAGACCTCATCCATATCATTCGGATCGGTGGCGCGCTGCGGATATAAATTCAACATGACCCATCGTGCATAATCTCGGTCATCCGCCCTATTACGAACCCGCGCTAGAGTAGGATCCAAATCATCTGGTTCGGCAGTGCTGGGATTTACCCCTATACAAATGAGGGTTGGTCCTGTTTTTTTAAGCTGTTGCCCCAAGAGAAAGCGAGCATCATTCGATGGTGTGTTGGCATACATCCAGCTGTTGTCACCTTTTTTCATACCCTTTACCTTCATCAATCGGGACATTTGATGAGTGTCATGTCATAACCTCGCGGCTATTTCTATTTCAACTCTTTGGGCATGGAGACAAACTGTTTAAACTCGGGCCGCATCTCGATGATGGAGCGGGCCTGATGGACATCGTTGGCCTGCACCGTTATCTTAACGGGGTGGCCATCGGCTTTTGTCCGGATGGTGGCGGTATAGTTTTTTGTAGTCATATTAAAAGCAATCCCTTCTGTGAACGAGCAAACTTCCGCTAAGAAGAGTTTCTGGTCGTGCCGGACGGCGTCCGGACAGGCTTTGCAAGCACCTCATGCTCAAATCTTTTCCAGTCCCTGTTCGATCGCTTTGTACTTCGTCCGGATATCTTCGGCCCGGGTGAAATCAAGGAAATCCTTTCTGGTCATGATGCCGCTTTGAAGAAACTGGCTCAGGTACTCGGCCGTGAACTCTACGGTCAGGAGCCCCTTCTGCATCTTCTTGAGGATCTCGCGGTTGTTCTCGATGTTCGCCTCAACCAATGCCCGTATCGATAAGAAATCTCGCATCTCGGTCACAATACGGTTGACGAGTGCGGCGAGGGTGTCCTTGTCCAGCTCGACCGGCTTTGCATGAATGGCGATGTCGCGCGCCAGCAGATAGGCGATAGCGAGGTTGGTGTAGTCATCCTTCTGGGAATCTATCACAACGACGAACCCGACTTCGGGAAGGAATATGACGCCGTCGCAGGCCTTCACTATTGAAGCACTGGCGGTTCCCTTGTCGAACACGATGAGGGAAATGTCGGCGCCGCGGTTCACCTGCGCTTCAAGCAATTGGCTCCACGCAGTATCGGCGCGTTTCTGGGTGATGTTGACCGCGGTGCTGTCGCCCAGCGCAACCCCCTTGTCAAATTTGCACTCGATGGCGATCCGCTTCCCGCCGTTGTCGGCAATGTCGCAGACGATATCGCCCGTCTTATTCCTCGGCAGGTCACCCGCCTTGTCGCCGGTCAGGGTGACGGTATCGGCGATATTCTTTTTTTTCAGGTAGCCGGTAAGGAAGTCAAAGATGTCGCGCTCCGCGAGTTTGCCCTTTCCGGTCGTTTTGTCGTAAGTGAACTTCTTCATGTCAAAGAGGATCTTCAGGTATTCGAGTTCGGTGCCTAGTTCGTTCTTCGTCTTGGCGAGAAAGGCTCCGAGGCGCTCCTCCATGAGGGCGAGGACACCAATATAAAGCGCCTTGAAAAGTCGTTCCTCCCGATCAGCCTCCGGCACGCCGCTGAAGTAACCGTGGATTAGTTCGTTCTCGACGACGAATGAGTTGATCTCTACCCGCTTAAGCTGGTTGTCAAGGCTGATCGATCTGGCCATGTGTTTTCCTCCCCCGGTGTTCGAGACCGGTCAGTATAACTAAGCCCGCCGGCGAAATCCATTTTCCTTATATGGACTGCTAAAATATCAGTCTCCCCACATCGGGCTTTGCACGCGGCAGTTGGGCGTCATGTTCGTCGCGCCCGGTGATCTCGCCCTTTTCATTGAACCAAATCGCCCGCCCGGGACCCGGCGCCAGAACACATTTGAAGCGGCCGAGGGTCGCCCCTCGCGCAAAGGCGGCCATCTCTTCCTCGGTGGTCAGTTCCGCCGGAACGGGGATGCGCTCATAGACGGCGGCAAGATAACGACGCGTAACGAACGGTCTGAACTCTTTGTGCTCACTCATGACAGTCTCCTTTTAGCGGTTCGTTTTTCGTGCCCCGCAATCCGGTCCAAATCGGCACGCTCATACTTGTATCATACCACCGCCACAGGGACACCGGGAGTCCCTCTGCTTGTAATATATATAACCGTCAACCTATCCTTGGGGGATGCCGTGCTCTTTACCGGCAACATCGTGGTCTTGCGCTTGGTCCAGTGGATGCTCGAACCCGAAAAACAGAGGGTCTGCGTGGACAATGCCGCTCTGGGGATGTTCCTGTCGCTCATCGAGGATGAGTGCGTGGTTTCCGTCGGTCTGGGCAAGACTGCGTTGGAAGCGGTAGATGAGGCGGCAATCTATGCACGATGCGATCTAGCCAACATGCCCCCCGAGGCAAGTCTGCTTTATATTTTCGGGGGCGCGCTGACGGACAATGATATCGAAGTTGCTTTGAGGCTATACTCGAATCTGGTGCCGGAAAAACATAATCTCCTGTGGGGGTATTCGGATACCACGGTTCCCATCTCCCTCCTCCTTCCTTACTACTCCCGGAAACTCAGCGAGGAGAATAACAAAGTGGACCTGTATGACCGGATGACGCAGCATGCGCGTTATCGGAAGGGGTATTTCTCAGAAATGCTTATCCCGCCGGCGCCTCCCGCTGAGCCGAGGAAAAAGTGGGCAACGGGCGAGGAGGATGGGGTGGTGGTGTTTCTTGTGTGCGGAAGGTGAAGATAATAATTGCATGAGGAGAAGACCTATGTCGTCAGGAGCCTTTGATGTAGCGGTACTCATCCAGCGGATGCTGCAACGCGAGGACCAGATCATCTGTGTGGACAATGAGGACCTCGGGCAGGTTCTTCTCGACATCCGCGAAGAAGGGATCGCGGTCGTCGGCAAAGGTGCCACGCCCCACGACGCAATGGAGGACGCTCTGAAGAACATGCGGCGGGAAGATGAAATGGACCCGGCATGGGTCAATGATGCGCTCTTCTACTTTCTCGGCCCTTCCGTCCCGCTGACGCAGATAGAGGCGGCGATGAAACTGTTCACCGAGGGAATGTCGGAGCGGGTAGCGCTGATCTGGGGATACGGGAAAAACGACCGGCGCGAGTTTCGCGTGCTGGTGATATGCGGGAACTGATTAGCCTTGCGCCAAAGATAAGCATACGGTTAGCCCCTTCTCCCACCTCCTCATCTGTCCCTGCCAGACGGTAGCCTGCGGTTTTCCGGCGGCATCCTTTCCCATCGCCATCACCGTCTTTGCCTCGTACGCCATGAAAGGAAGGAACGGGCGCGGCCGTGGCGGATCGCCCGGCTTGGACCGGTCGAGCCCCACGAGGAGCACCCGCATCTGCCGCTCGAAGGCGAACACCTTGAGTTTTAGGAACGCCAGCCGCATGTCGAGGAAGTGTGAATTGAAGTAACGCTCCGAGGCGGCCTCCTCCCAGCAGTCGATGACCAGTCCGCCGAGCGGCGAACCGCATTTCCGTTCGTACATCGCGCATTGCATCGCGATATCGCTGAATGAGAACCTCGATTCGGCGCCGGCCTGCAGATAGAGCGTCGGAATGCCCGCCTCTATCCAATCCGCCGCGATGGTGCGGGCAAGCGATGAACGCTCCTCGCCCAGCGGTCCGATGAGAAGCGAAACGAAACCCTTCAGCACAAACCCGGGGATGTCCGCTGCGGCGAAGAACGGTATCTTCGTTATCGTGATGGGAACGGGCATGAATACCTCTTTTTAACGGTCAGTGATATCTGTGCATTCTCCCGCCAACGCGCGAAGTGCATCCACCAGAGCGGTCACCCCGACCCAGGAAGTCGGTGGGCTGACCCACCACGCAAGTTCCAACATAACAGGATAGGAGTTGACCCGCAGGGAGTAGGTGGTGCCATCGAGCCCCATCATTGCAGGCGACACCCCGCTGATGCACAGGCCATCAAGCAATCGTCTTATGTGATCGGCATCCTTTCCTGACAATCGACATTTGACTTTCCGTGGGTCGCGAAAACCTTCACGGATGACCGTCAGGCGTCCTTCTCCACCGGCGGCTTGGATTTCTACGAACACCTCGAGATGATCGTCAAAGGAGGGTTCGACACGGAGAGTTATTGCCGTTTCTTGGTTCATTTAGAACCCCACCTTTCTTCCAATACCTTTCTTCAGCGACGACTCTTCCCTGCAGAGAGCTTCGAGCCGGTCGAGGTCGGGCTTGCCGCTGAAGAGGCTGTCGACGATGTAACGGCGCGCCACATTCTCTATCTCGCCGCCTGAGAGCGAATGGACCGCGAGCGTGTCGGCCTCATCGCCAGTCAGTTCCGGCAGTTTCGAGCGCCAGATCCGGGCGCGGATCGACGGGGTCGGGTTCGGAAATTCCAGTTTATAAAGGAAGCGGCGGCTGAAAGCGTCGTCGAGCATCCCGGTGAGGTTGGTGGTCGCGACGAGGATCCCCTCGAACTTTTCCAGCTCTTCGAGGAGGATGTTCTGCATAGTGTTGTTCATCGTTTCGACCGAGGTCCGCGCATCCATGCGACGGGTGAGAAGAGCGTCGGCCTCGTTGAGGAGAAGGATGGGACAGGCCGGTAGCGATCCGGCGACGGTGCGGTATTCGGTGAAGATCGCGCGGGTCCGTTTCTCCGATTCCCCAACCCACTTGTCGCGGACGGCCGACATCTCGACCTGCAGGATATCGCGTTTGACCATCCGGGCCAGTTCGTGGACCGACGCTGTCTTGCCGGTGCCGGGGGCGCCGTGAAACAGGGCGGTGAAACCGGTCGGCATACCGCGTTCCCGGAGCCGTTTGGAGAACAGCCGCCGGCCGCCGGTGGAACGGGAAAGGGCACGAGCGACGGTGCCGAGTTCGGCGGCAAGCCGGTCGTCGAAGTAGAGTTCGGGCTGTTTATCGCGCCACGAGCGGTGCGAAAAGATGCCGGGGATGTTGAGTTTCTCCTTGCGGCCGGTCTTCTGTACGCCGAAAAGCTGCGAGCGCATTTTCAGGGAGAGGGTGAATTCAGGCGACCGCGAGAAGGGATCGTCGCCGCGGTCGTTGAGGACGATGAGTCCCGACTTGACGACCTCAACCGTTCCCTGCGAAATGTCCCGCAGGAAGGCGGCA
Source organism: bacterium (assembly GCA_022709425.1). Classification (GTDB taxonomy): domain Bacteria; phylum UBP6; class UBA1177; order UBA1177; family JAKLFG01; genus CALMRE01. The sequence continues at coordinate 109,420 of JAKLIW010000003.1, read as the reverse complement.
CGGTCACGGAGCACCGCGAAGAAGTTCTTGGCGAACTCGCGCAGGTCGACGCCGCTGCGCTGGGCGTTGATATGGTCTATCGCCGCGACAATGATCATGACCTGTTCGGTGAAACGATAGGGTGCGACGAGTTCCCGCAGGCGGTTATCGGGGGTCATCCGCTTGATGAGCTCCTTCCCCTCGTTGTGAAACTGGCGGGCCGTTAGCTCCTTGTCGTCGAGTTGCTGCCACAGTTCGGAAAACGACTGTATGATCGAAAAGGGTTCGGCCGGATCGAACGGTTCTCCGCCCAGTTCCCCCTGCATCAGCCCCTTCATGACCGATGCCTCAACGCCGCAGCAGAGAGGCGAGGCGTTTTTCAGGTACGGGGTGGGAACGATGAGCTTCTTCTTCACGAGCATGAAGTATTCGTTGAGGAGCGTCCGGTAGCGGGGCCCCGAGATGTTGTGGCGCTGCGCGATGTCGGTGAGGCTCTCCTGCCGTTCTTCCAACTGCGCCGCAAAGACGACCATGAAAACTGCCGCGCCGATGTGCGTCAGATCGTAATGCTCCATCAGGAGACGCTGTTGCGGGCCGGGAGCGGCGCGCCCTACGAACAGTCGTTTACCGACGGTCGTTTCCTCAACCAGGTTCATAGGATCGAAGACGGTCTGCATCGGATCCTCCGTAGCCATTATTCGTCGTTTTTCACTCTAGCACACCCGGTGTGACAAGGGCTGTCCCGCAACTTGACAAAATCGGAGAGAAACGCGATACTCCTTTTTATCTGTACCCTGGGAGGGGCCCATGTCGAACACGCATCGCATCTATCTGATCCATCAGGCGCTCAAGCGGTCGAGGACCGTATCGCTCGCACAACTGGTTACCGAACTGGAGGTATGCGAACGGCAGGTGAAGCGCGATATCGCCCACATGCGGGCCGAGATGCAGGCGCCCATCGAATACTCGCGAGAGCAGAACGGCTACTACTATACCAAGCCGTACGACCTCTTCGATTACGCCGACGAGAAAATGCTGCTGTTCTATGTGCTCGTCCAGCGGATCGCCAAGAACCTTTCGCTCATGCCGATCGTATCGCAGGAGCTCCTGAACTCCATCGAGGATAAGTACCTGAAGGATTACCTCCCAATCCTCGACCGGATCAGTTACGAGCTCGCCGACCACGAACGGTTCCGTCCCGGCATCGTCAAACAGGTGCTCGACGCGATGCGCTCCTCGACGGCGCTCGGCCTCATCTACCAGAACGCGGCCGGGGAACAGTCGAAACGGTTCGTCGAACCGTGGCATCTGCTGAACTACTCCGGGAAGTGGTATCTCCTCGCGTGGTGCCGCGCCTCGAAAGAGGTCCGGACCTTCCTCCTGTCGCGCGTCATCGAGATCATGGCCACCGGCGAGCCGTTCGAGCATGAACTCGACGAGCGGCTGCTCAAGAAGTACCTTGAGGAGGGCTACGGCATCTTCAAGTTGCCCGAGGCGCAGGAGGTGACGATACGGTTCCATGAGCCGATCCTGCATATCGTCCGCGACCGCGAATGGCATCCGAAGCAGCGGATGATCGAGACGACCTGCGCCGGCAAGCCGTGCATCGAACTGACTCTACCCGTCGCCGATCCCATCGAGATCACCTACATGGTCCTCGGCTTCACTCCGCACGCCGAAATCACGGCACCGAAGGAATATAGGAAGTACTGGTTGAACAGACTAAGGACTGCGTATAACCTTTTCAATCAAAAGTGAGGAGAAACATGATGGAGCCCTGTCGTTATCAAAAGGAAGGAATAATTTCTTCTGTGGGAACTGTAACGGATGGGTTTCGTGCCGGCATTGCGTTTACGCCGTTCATCGGAGAAAAGCTTACTTTGGTCATTATTAACAGTGAACATTTCCAACTATACTCTAGAACTTCTAAGTTGGATCAGAGCATAATGAACATATCCTATAATTTCTTACATGATATGTTCAAATGCCTTGATATAAATGAACGCAAATCAAACAATACCCCAAGCGAATATATATTAACGAGAAGCATGATCAATTCCCTTCTTGACGGTAACAACAGTCAGAAAATGTGCGATGACATTACGACAACTTTTTACAATACAATCCTATACCTTCACAAAAAAGGACTCGTACCCATAAAAGACATCAAAAAGGCCATATCAATCATTCCCACAGAAAGAATAGTTTCACGGCACAGAAATACAATTAAGGAAGAGAAAAAAAAGAAAAGAGAACTGTCTTTGGAATTGTCAAAACAAAAGAGGCGGATGTCTGAGATTCTTACGATCAACCACTTTTCACTTGAGAAAATGATCCTTCGCGAAACAGTTGACAAATACAGAAAGATGGAGAAATTGCGCAGCAAGGAATGGAGCAGTACGGACATTTTAGAGTCGGTTTTGATATCGAGCCCTACTTCGACTGGTCAGATCAGCAAGACACATCTGTGGAGAATATTAAATAGATACAGCAAGTTGTGGTATACTGAGCACTCGGAACATAAGAAGGACGGGAAGGAAAAATCGCTCTTTTTTATAAAAAACCTTAAAAAATCCGAAATAAATGGGCTCGTCCGTAAGAGAATGGAAGGCATAAAAAAGGGAGAAACTCCCTAGCGCAAAAGTCATATCCGCCTGTAATCACAAAAGTAATTCACTGTCAAAAACGAAAGTAATTCTTTCGTGATATTGCTCCGGAAGCTGCTATTATATACCTGTGCGACCTGCTGCGATAAGCAAGTTGGTTGTTGGATCAATTTCACGAGGAGGGTCAAAATGACCACGCAGAAAACCAGCCGTCAAGGCAAGAATTCCACGGGCATCCCCAGTCTCACGCACAAGAAAGTTTCCTGCTGCAAGGAGAAGCAGGATGACAAACCACTAACGATGGAGAAGATCATGGAGGGCACAGAGGGAAAGGTGAAGATCGTATTGACGCATCGGTACCAGAGTCTGAGCGGGATTAATGTGGAGTCGGGAAGCACTTTTAAATTACCGGGCGCTTCCGTCGAAACCATTCACATGATCCTGTCGAGGTGGGGTAAAAGAGTGGAGCAGTACTTCAAGGACCATCCGGAAGCTACGGCCAAAGACAAGAAAGATATAATGGGGAAGGTCGAGGCGATGATGGAAGAATACGATGCTTGGTACAAAGGCAAGCAGAAGCTTTTGAAGTAATCGTCTCCGGTATTTTCTCTTCAAACCCCGCCAAAGAAGTCGGCAGAATTCTTCAACGAAAAAATGTCGCTCAAATGCGTTATATGTAGGTAAGGACTAGTTCTAGTCTGTCATTAGTTACAACCAACTTGGAGGGAAAATGAACAACGACATTATTCATGCCTATTCCCGCACTCAGGCCCTCGCCGACGGCGTCCTCGTCGATGTATCCGACATGGCCAAACAGGCCGGCTTCATCTACCCGGTCGCTCTGACCCGCCTAGTCTGGGAGGAATGCGTGGCGTGGGACAACGCCAGCGAACAGGTCTACCAGGACGAACCGGGGCGTCTCTGGGACCTGCTTACGATCATGCACCGCACGGCGTTGGAATGCCCCCTCCCGGTGATGCACTTCTCCATTCTCAGGATTCCCCGTGGAGGGCATCAGCCCGAGAAGGTCGATCTCTGGACGCTGTGCGGGCCCGGCGACGACGAACGCGCCGTCGTCACGGTCATGTTCCCCGATGAAGACTGACGGAGGTGGCCATGAAGTACACCGTACGCGACCTTCGAGCGGCAATCGCAATTTGGCCGGCGAGGAAGTGGGAAGCAGCGACGAGCAAGCGGCGAACGGCTCCTTGGAAAGCAGACCGGGCTATGACGAGTGCAGCAAAGGCACGAGTAACGGCTCTGAAGAGAGACGCAAAAAGGAGGGCATCATGAAGAACCCGACGCTCCTGATCATGTTGCCGGTCCATGCCGGCGAGTACTCCGACGGTCCCGATGTGGTCCTCGTTGATCTGACCGTCGAAGAATGCCATCGTCTTCTGGCCCGGCAGACCGTGGCCCGCGACATGAAATCGTGCGACGAACCGTTCTGTGACATGCATTTCTACTACCCGGCGCGGTACTACCGGGTCGATAAGGTCCCGGTCTTCTCGGAAGAAGAAGTGAACGGTCTGCTCCGCTACAACACCCGGAAGAACCACCTGTGCCGGATCATCGACGCATACGAGATGAAGACGAGCATCGCATCGGGCGAGTTCTTACGCGACGGCGACGAAGAGCGTATGGAGGGCTCTCTCGTCGGAATGGATGAGACTTCGTTCTGGTGGAAGGCGTATCCGAAGCACAGCGACGAACAGTTCGCTTCGCAGTTCCTCGATGGAAAGGCGCTGGATATCTTCGTCAGACGTTACGGGTAGGCGATTTTACTGGACATCGTCGACCGCGACGGATAAGAAAAGGTGGGTCTGCTGCTCACCCCCACCCCCATCCCCAGACAGCAGGCCCTCTTTCATTCATCGGGGGTGTTTTCTACGAAGAGCGGAAGTCAAACAGGTCTCGGATGTCCACTTCGAGCGCTTTAGCGATCTTCTCGATGTTGAGAAGGCTGATGTTTCGTATCCCGCGCTCTACCTCTGAGATATATGTGCGGTGGATGCCGGTCGCCATCATGAGCTGTTCTTGGCTGAGCTCTTTCTCCTTACGGAGTTGCCGAAGCCGAGCGCCGAAGCGCGTCTTTATGTCCTTCACTTTCATAGCCCCAATTGTAGTTTTTGCAGGCTATGGGTCTACAGGGAATAAGTGACAATTTGTTGATTTCTTTTGACCTGCATGATATAAGTGACACTCCTGCGTAGCGGGGGTCAACTTGACGGTCTTATTAAAATAGGAAAAAGGAGAAGGAAGATGACCAAAACCATTCTGGGCTTTGCAGTACTGATGCTTCTTCTCGTTGCCGGATGTGAGAGTAATCCCAGCAACCAGAACGATGCCGATACTACACCTGCTGTCGGGACCGAAGGCGGGCCATGCTACCCGAACGGCACCTGCAATGACGGCCTGCAATGCCTGTCGGGCCTTTGCGTGGAGATGCCTGATGCGTTGACCGACGACGAAAAAAGCGACGATGCTATCTCTGTCGACGAAGATGAGCTGCTTGTCGATGAAAAGTCCGACACGAAGAGTGATGGCGATGGAACCGACTCGATAAGCGATGACCCGGCCAATGACGGCGATGCCCTGCTTGTTGACGAACAGAGTGACGAGCTTGCTGACGACGGAATATTGAGTGACGACGAGATCGTAACAGGAAGCGATGAAGACGCGATCCTTACCGACGAACAGTTGGACGACCTTCTCGACAATGAACCCGTTGATACCGATGTCGTTGCTCCCCAACCGTGTACAACTGAAAACGAGATACGGTACTTGGCGTGCGGTTACAACGGCAACGGGCTCCAGAAACAGAAGTGTGTTTCGCTGCAATGGCAGAATGACGGCGAGTGTGACGATCCCGATGAGTGCGAGAATGGGATTGAAGGAGATGTCCCGTGTGGCCTCAATGACCGTGGTCTTGAGCCGGCTCTTTGCGATGAAGGTCAGTGGATTCCGACCGGTGGTCTTTGTCTTGACCCCGACGAATGTGTTGATGGGACATGGCAAGCGCAGACGGGCGATGTTTATGAGTGCGCTGTGGGTAATTGGATCCTTCGTAGAGTCACCAAACAGTGGGGCACGAATGTTACGGAAAAAGGTGTCTCTACAGCAATGGATAGTAACGGGAACATCTTCGTGACGGGATATACGAAGGGATCTCTTGACGGCAACACAAATCTCGGAGAGGAAGACATCTTCCTCACCAAATGGAACGCCAACGGGACGAAGGCCTGGACCAAACAGTGGGGCACGGCAAATATCGAACATGGTAACGAAGTAGCCGTAGATAACAATGGTAACATCTTCGTGACGGGATATACTGGCGGATCTCTTGATGGCAACACAAGTGCCGGATATGATGATGCGTTTCTAACAAAATGGAACGCCGACGGAACGAAGGCCTGGACCAAACAGTGGGGAACAACAGATACCGATTGGGGCAAATCTGTTGCTGTTGATAGTAGCGGAAACATTTTTGTGACGGGAGATACTATCGGCTCGCTTGATGGCAACACAAGTATAGGCGCGGGAGATATGTTCCTTACCAAATGGAACGCCGACGGAACGAAGGCATGGACCAAACTGTGGGGCACAACAGGACCGGACCATGGTACTTCCTTGGTAGTAGATAGCAATGGGAATGTTTTTGTGACAGGATATGTCGGAGGAGATCTCGACGGCAATATTAGTGCTGGAGGAGACTGTGATCCTTTCCAGGTCGGGGTCCAGCCCTGCGATGATGTATTCTTGACGAAATGGAATGCCAATGGGACAAAGGCTTGGAGCAAACAATGGGGCGCGACAAGTATTGAATGGGGTTATTCCGTAGCAGTGGATAGTAGCGGCAACATCTTCGTGACGGGAATGACTCAGGGCGCTCTTGACGGCAACACAAACGCAGGAGCGGAGGACATCTTCCTCACCAAATGGAACGCCAACGGGACGAAGGCCTGGACCAAACAGTGGGGTACAACCCAGTCTGATCAAGGGTACTCCGTGGCAGTGGATAATAATGAAGGAATTCTTGTGACGGGAATGACTGGTGGTTCGCTTGATGGCAATACAAGTGTGGGCGGAGGTGACGTTTTCCTCACCAAATGGAACGCCGACGGGACAAAGGCCTGGACCAAATTGTGGGGTGTGTTATTGGGTGATTCTGGTTTTTCCGTGGCAGTCGAGAGTAACGGAAACATCTTCGTGACGGGATATACTGACGGATCTCTTGACGGTAATACAAACGCCGGTGGGGGATGGAGCGACATTTTTCTTACCAAGTGGTTACCATAGAATATATTTCCCCGCCTGCTCTAGCAGTCCTGTCTGTTCTACCGGCCCCAGCCACCGCCCATGTCTGTCCCGGCCACTCGTTCTATTGCCGCCGTTTCCCGTTCTTCAACCTATGCTGAGCCGAGATGAAAAAAAGAAAGACGTCACAGGAGGCGGGCAAGAAGCCCGCCTCCAATGACTCTCTCGGCAACCACACCTTGAGTTCTTTTTTTTAGGGCTTGGCGTAGTAGTCCACCCGATCATGTGTGAACAGGTGCCGGTAGCCGAGCTCTTCGGCCTTCCGGCTGAATTCCGCCAAGCAGTCATGGCCGTCGTGGTTATCCTTGAACGATATGGCATCGTCCAGTTCGTCGGTCGGATAGAGCTTGGCGAGATCCTCGTCGGACGGCGGTTCGGCGAGATCGAGATACAGGACTTCATGCGCCTTGCCGACCGCCGCCAACAGCCGGTCCTTCAGCGCCTCGGTCGTGTCGCGGGCTGCCTCGAACGCCGCCAGTATCGGCTGATACTCAGGGGCCTGCTCCGCCTGCGGCAACAACCGATCGGGGACCTCTATCCGCAGGTCGTCGATTATCTGGGCAAGGATATCTATCGACAGGTACTCCAGTCCCGAGCTCGTTTCGTGGGAGCCCATATCCTCCTCAACAATCGCTATCGGCGTGCCGTCCTTGTTCAGATCGACCGCAATGATGGTGAAGGTGTCGTAGTCGTCAGAGCTCAGAATAATTCCGTCTTCCATCCCGATACGGGTTCCCATGCCGGCCTTCTTCCATTCCAAGATTCGATCCTTAATCACTTGGACCATCGCGGACTGCAACGCTCGAATACGGCCGTGTATCGGTGCGAGAACCTCTTTCCTCGCGGCATGCGTAAGCGGTGTCTTCCGTTCCTGTGTCTGTTCCATAGGAAGTTCCTCCTAAGCGGCCAGTTCGATCGTTTTGGGCTCTTCAAGCCAGCGCCGCGATTCCTTGGAAAGGTCGGTGAGCATACCCATCTTGGAAAATTCATTGGCGCGGACCTCGTGAGTGATAACGCTCGTGAAGATGTTGAAGACCTGCCAGCCGCTCGTGGAGTAGCCGGTTTCGTGCCAAGCGTCGACAAGGCGGCGGTGATACCGGCCGGCGACGATCTTGTTCTTGAACAGAAGCTCCTCGACATCGGAGGCGGCCCGGAACGAGTGCTGGGTAAGGGCCTGGATGAAGGAGCGGGTCTCGACGAACTTGTCGCCCAGAAAGGTCATCAATTCCTTGACGGTGCGCTCCGACACATCGCGGTAGTGACCGACCGAAATGGTTCTTTCGCTCGTACTGATCATGGCGCCGTTGCTGCATACAATTCGATGGAATCCAAGATTCAAAGTGACGGCCGAGCTCATATCGAAGCTGTTGCCGATGTGTCCGCGGAGGTACATTTCGTCCTTACCGTCCACGACGAACCGCTTGTCGGGGAACGAGATCTCAATGGAGGTCTTCGCCCCGTTGCGGATCGAATGACCTTTCACGATCTGGTAGGGGATCCCGGCTTGGCCGAGGATCTGATCGATGTGACTCATCACCGCGCCGTTGTCGAGCGCGGTATAGCGATTTCCGACAACCCCCAGCACCTCGCCGGTGTCGCCGCGGCAGATCGCCTTCTTGTTTTCTACCGGTATGCCGTCGACATAAACCGGCCGTTCGATGATCGGGAAAAGGATGCTCTTCAGGTTCTCGCTGCTCATTTCTTGCATGGGTGTCTCCTTCTGTTATGGTTCGGTCTCACGGGAAATTCAGAGCCATACACTCATAACAAGAAGGGCGGTGGATTTAGGGCTGATGGTCATCCGGTTCCGCAAAGACTACTTTGTGGTCGTGCCGAAGGGCGGCGGGACGGTCGAGTTTCAAGAGAAATTGCATCATACCTCCTACCGGATATAATGCGTCGTTCGGGTCTTTTTTTAAGGGGAGGCATGATCACCAAGTTGCTCAATATCTCGGAACGGGTCAATCTCGCATTCCACGCATTGGGATACATCGCGGCAGCGGGTGATGAGAATATCTCGGCAAAACAGATGGCGGCAGATATACAAGTCTCGGAAACATACCTCTCCAAGGTACTTCAGGTCCTCGTGCGGAACGGATACTTGGTCTCCAAACGCGGATCGGGTGGTGGACATGTTCTCGGAAAGAGACCGCAGGAGATAACGGTCTACGATATTTATATGCTCTTTGAGGGTCCGTTGCCCGACAACAGTTGTCTGTTTGACCATCAATACTGCGACGAAGCGGCCTGTATGTTCCATGGGGTGACCGCTAAGGTGCGGCGCATCATGGAAAAGGAGTTTCGCGAGATAACGGTCGCCCGGCTTATGAAGAACTACGAACGCCGAATATGACCTTTTAGGGGAGGAGCGATACGATGAGCCTTACGAAAGTTGAACTTGCGGATCTGGTCTACGACCACATGAAGGTCGACAAGAAGCAGGCGGCCGAGCTGGTCGACCTGTTCTTCGAGGAGATGAAGGAGGGGCTGCTGAAAGATGGCGACCTCCAGATATCGGGATTCGGCAAACTTGAGATCAAGCAGAAACGGGCTCGCCGCGGTCGCAATCCCCAGACGGGCAAGGACATGACCATCACGGCGCGGAAGGTCGTGAACTTCAAGCATAGCATGGTTCTCAAGGGCCGACTGAACAGCGGGAAATCGTAGTGAACAACGAAAAGGCCAAGGCTCTCATAAGCGGCTGGAGTTGGACTTTCGCCAAGACCATGCCGCAGTGTCCTCATTGGTATGTGGTCCGGTCACCGGAGAACGAAGAGGCCTTTATCGAGTTCGTTGAGTACATCAGGATCCACGGTGTCGAGGAGCAGTTCGGTCAGAGCACCTACCTTTATCTCTATCTCGGGGAGTACAAGTATTGGACGATGGGCAATCCGGTACCCGAGACGACGATCATAAATCGGGCGCTGGCGAAAAGAACGCATGAGGAAGAGATGTCTGCCCAAGACACCTCATGTGAGACAAAAGGGGTCGGGCTTCGACTCAGAATAAAATCAGAATAATGTTGATCTATTAGACAATCACCAGATCCGAAAGGACTCTCTCGCGCAAATACCTGACAATATTTTCTTGATACCTTACACATATAAGGTATAATGCTCCTCGGTCTACGGAGCTTTCATGGGCGAGATACTGATCGGCACTTCCGGTTTTGATTACCCCGAATGGAAGGGGGTCTTTTATCCCGAAGATCTCGCGCGTCCTTCTTTCCTTATATATTATAAGGAGCACTTCCGTGCGCTTGAACTCAACTTCTCCTACTACCGGATGCCGACCGCCGCGCAGTTGTCGCGGCTCGTGGAGCGGTCGGGCGGCAAGCTTCTCTTCTCGATAAAGGGCCATGCCTCGCTCACCCATGAGGTGACCTCGGGGTGGAAAGCGGCGGCGGCCGAGTTCCGTACCGCGCTGGCGCCGCTGGTGCAGGAGAAGCTCCTCGCGGCGGTCCTCCTCCAGTTCCCGACGAGCTTTCACTACAATGATGCCAACCGGCGTTACCTCAATGACCTGACCGAGACCTTCGCGGGATTGCCGCTCACGGTGGAGTTCCGGGGCGCCGATTGGATGAGTCGCCGGGTCTTTGACGCGCTGGCCAAGCGGAAGATCGCCCTCTGTTCCACCGATATGCCGACACTCAAGGGCCTGCCGCCGTCGCTCGATATAGTGACAGGCGATATATCCTATGTCCGGTTCCACGGCCGCAACGAGGCACACTGGTGGGGCTCGGGAGTGAGCGAACGGTTCGACTACCTCTATACCGAACAGGAGTTGGCCGGGTGGGTGCCGCGTCTACGGACGATGGCCGATTCGGCGTCGCGGCTCTTCGTGTTCTTCAACAACCATGTCCGGGGAAAGGCGGTCATCAACGCTCGGATGCTCGCCGACCTGCTCGCCCGCGACCGCTGAGGCGGTTCGATGAGAGAGCGGGAGATCGTCCATATCAATGTGTCCCATTTCATGGCGGCGGTAGAGGAGACGCTGGAGCCGCGTCTCAAGGGACGGCCTTGCGCCGTGGCCCGCGACGCCGAGCGGGCGGTCATCTTCGATGTGTCGGAGGTCGCCTTCCGGGCCGGTCTTCGCAAGGGGATGTTCCTGCGGGATGCGCGGCGGATGATGCGTGACCTTACCCTCATTGAGCCCAAACCGCTTCTCTATGCGCGCGCCCAGCAGGCGCTCTTCGAGACGATGACGCAGTTCTCTCCGCTCATTGAACAGCAGGAACGGGGGCATTTCTTCATAGACGCGAGCGGTACGCGACGGCTCTTCGGGCCTCCCGGCGATCTTGCGGCGCGTATCCGGCGCGAGGTGAAGGAGGCGCTGTCGCTCACCCCCTCGACCGGTCATGCCGCCAACAAGCTCGTCGCGAAGGTGGCGACGCGGGTGGTCAAGCCTGATGGATTCGCGTCGATACCGCACGGTGGCGAGGCGTCGTTCCTGAGTCCGCAGGAAGTTGAACTGCTTCCGGGAGTGGGACCGAAGATCGCTCGAACCCTGACCTCTTTGGGGGTGGAGACGCTTGGTACGCTTGCGGGACTGACCGAGGGACAGGCCTCGGCAGTACTTGGGCGAGGCGGAGTACGCCTACGACTCCTCGCGGCGGGAGTGGACGACTCTCCGGTACTGTCGGGGGCGCAGGGGCCCACGGTACGGGTCGAGGCGCCGTTCCCCGAGGATTCGGCCGACCCCGAAGAACTCTCGCGGCGACTCTTCGACGCGGTGGAGGAGGGAGGTATGCAGGTGCGGTTCATGAACCGTGGCGTCTGTGCCCTGAAACTTGAGATCTGGTATGCCGACGGTCTGACCGCCGCCGGCAGTGAGCAATTTCCCGCGCCGCTCACGACCGACCGGTCGCTCTTTCTCAAGGCGACGCTTCTGGCCGGTCGCATCCATACGCGGCGGGTGCGGGTGAAACAGGTGGCGGTCACCTTCTCGAAACTCTCGGAGAGTGTGCGGCAGTTGGATCTCTTCATACCGCCCGACCTTGAAAAAGAACAGCGGCTCCAGGAGGCGCTCGACACGATACGGCGGAAGTATGACCTTCATGCGGTGCGGTATGGCCGCTCACTCGGATGAGAACGATACTCGCCGCGACCTCCTGTTACTCGCTCCAGTACGGGGTACATACGCCCCGCGAGTGGGTGACGGCGGCAAAGGCGGCGGGGTACGGCGCGGTCGGTATCGCCGACCGGGGCAATCTCTACGGGGTGCATGGGTTCCTGTCGGCGTGCCGTGAGGCGGCGGTAAAACCGCTCATAGGCGCCGAACTCGACGGCATCCTTCTCATCGCGAAGGAGATGACCGGCTTCCGAAACCTCTCTCGTCTCATCACGGCGCACCATCTCAAAGAGGGGCCGTTCCTCTCTCTGCTCCCGTCGCATCATGAGGGGCTTGTGGTCATCACCGCTGACCCTGAACACCTCTCGGCACTGAAGGGCGCGGTCTCATCTCTCTATCGCCGGATATGCAGCGGACGCGACATCGTAGCGGATGGTATCGCGCCGGTAGTGGCGCCGCCGCTCCTCTGTCGTGCCGCCGGGGATCTTCCGGTACAGCGGCTCCTCCGGACGATCGCCGCGAAGGGGACCGTCGCGGCCGTTCCCGATCGGCCGGCGTCGGGGTTCACGCTCCCCGAATATGAGGCGCAGGTGTCACGGCTCGATGACCTCTCACCCGAAGGGGCGGCGAACCGCGCGGCGCTGGTCGCCGCCTGCACCATCGACCGGATAGATCATGGGTTCGTGTTCCCGCGCTATCCTGTGGAGGATCCCGACCGGCTCCTCAAGGAGCGCGCCTATGACGGCGCTCTGCGGCGGTACGGGGAACTTCCCGAGGCGGTCGTTCTGCGGTTGGAGTTCGAGCTGGATGTCATCTCGCGGAAACGGTTCACCGATTATTTTCTCGCGGTCGCCGACATCGTGGAGGAGAATCCCCGCATCTGCGGGAGGGGAAGCGGCGCCGCCTCCATCGTCGCCTACAGTCTCGGCATCACCAATGTCGATCCGATACGGCACCGGTTGTACTTTGAGCGGTTCCTTCATCCTGAACGAAGCGACCCGCCCGACATCGACATCGACTTCGCGTGGGATGAACGCGACGCGGCGATAGACAAGGTAATGGCACACTTCGGGCGCGACCATACGGCGATGGTCTGTGTGATGCAACATTACCGCTCTCGGGCGGCGCTCCGGGAAACGGCGCGCGCCTTCGGGATGCCCGACCGCGAGACCTCCGAGATAGAACGGAAGCTCGACGAGTGGCGGATGCAGGGAAGTGTCGGGAATAGACCCTCCTTCGATCCGGCGTGGGAGAATATCCTGACCTTGGCGAAGCGGATAACGGGGCTCCCTTCCCATATCGGGGTCCATCCGGGCGGCATCGTGATAACGCCCGCCCCGGTCCGTGATTACTGTCCGGTGGAGATGGCCCCCAAGGGGGTGCCGATCCTTCAGTGGGATAAGGACGACACCGAGGCGTGCGGCCTTGTGAAGATCGACCTCCTCGGCAACCGGTCGCTCGCGGTGATCCGCGACGCCCTTGCCGATATCACGGCGGCCGGCACACTCCACGACGAGACGGCGTGGTCGCCGCTCGACGATGTGCCGACCCAAGAACTGCTCTCCTCGGGGCGGACGATGGGGATCTTCTACATCGAGTCGCCCGCGATGCGGCAGTTGCAGGAGAAGACTCGCCGGGGCGACTTCGAGCATATCGTCATCCACTCATCAATCATCCGACCCGCCGCGAACAAACTCATCGGCGAGTACATCCGGCGACTCAAAGGGAAGGGAACGCCTTCTCTCCATCCGGTCCTCGACGCGGTGCTCGGCGAGACCTACGGCATCATGGTCTATCAGGAGGATGTTTCGAAATGCGCGGTGGCGCTCGTGGGGTTCAGCGAAGCGGAGGGTGACTCGCTGCGGAAGGTGCTCTCCAAGAAGGACCGAGAACAGCGGCTCCCCGACTTCAAGGAGCGGTTCTTTGCAGGGGCCCGCAAGAATGGCGTGGGGGATGAGGTGACCTCGGTGGTGTGGGACATGATACTCTCGTTCGATGGCTATTCGTTCTGCAAGCCGCACTCGGCCTCCTATGCGATGGTGTCGTTCCAGTCGGGCTGGCTTAAGGCGCACCATCCGGCTTCCTTCATCGCGGCGGTCATCGGAAACGGCGGCGGGTTCTATGGGCGACAGGCCTACATCAGCGAGGCGCGGCGCATGGGGCTTACCGTGACGGCGCCCGAGGTGAATGAGAGCGGAGTAGGGTGGCACGGTGTGGAGCGGACGGTACGGCCGGGACTAACGGCGATCGGGGGACTCTCCGGCGCCCTTCCTGCGGCCATAGTCGCCGAACGGGAACGCGGGGGTCGGTATGTGTCGCTCGATGATCTGCGACGCCGGGTGGCACTCACGCCACAGGAGGCGGAACTGCTCGTCTATGCCGGGGCGTGCGATGCATTGGAGCCGGGTCTCTCACGGCCGCGGCAGTTATGGAAATTGGTGGGCCCCGCCGGCGCGGCGCAGCAAGGGAGTCTTTTCGGGGCGCCCGACACGGCGGCGCCGGAGGTCAAAGAGCCACCGAAGCAGGCGCTCCTTGAGCGGCAGTTCCAGATACTGGGGTTCCTCCCGGACCGGCATCCGCTCGCGCTCTTCCGAAAGGAGCTGACCGCCCACGAGACGACCCCGGCGGTCGAGTTACCGCGGCTCATCGGGAAGATGGTACGGCTCGCGGGGTGGCTCGTGACGATGAAGCCGGTACGGACGAGCGACGGCAAGACAATGGCCTTCGCCACTTTTGAGGACGAGACGGCGATCTACGAGACGGTCCTGTTTCCCGAGACCTTCGCCAAGTATGCGTGGCGCATCCGGGGAAAGCGACCGAACATTCTCTTTGGCCGGGTGACCGAGGATGAGGGGGCGGTCATGGTGGAGGCGAACAAGTTGGAGACAGTGTAGAGTCGAGGGCTGCTGAAATGAACTTGAGACGCTTCCATTTTCTTTGCTTTGCATGGGTGGCCCGTTATAATCTCTCGCTCATATGGAGGTCGTCAAATGTGGAAATGTTGGGTGGATTTCCGGGAAATGAAATGTAGAATGGGGTTGCTTGTTGTATTCTCAATAGCCGTAGTTGTAGCATATTGTTTGTTTGTGCTTGGGTTTTTCGGACCAAATCAAGAGGGCAGTTTGGCCCAACTACAAAGTTGGCAGCACCGTGCATACTTTGGTGATACTGCCAGCGGTCTTTCGGCAATATTCAGCGGGTTCTCTTTTTTCCTTCTTATCTGGACATGGGAACTACAACGTAGAGAGCTGAGTTTATCGCGAAAAGCCCTTGAGTTAGCCCAAGAGGAGCTGAACAGCACCAACAAGCTACTTGATGCGCAGAAAAAGGAAATGCAGAAGAGCCAAGATAACCAGGAAAGCGCGTTGTTGAACAATGCCGCCTATAATCTATATGTATATTATAACGAGGTACATAAAGAGGCTAAGTATTATTGTGACCTTAACGCCTCTCAATACAAAACACAAAAACAGGGTCTTATCATGATGCAAATGACGGCGGGGATAACCATCGATATAGTTGGGAGGGGACAAATAACTAGAGGGGCTTTCATTAAAGAATATGAGACCCGCGAAAAAGAGATGATAGAAGCAAAAGAACGACTGGACACGATAAGGGAATACAACGATGAGCTAGCGGATAGCGTAAAAAATGAACTTGAAAAACGTAAATACCTAAGGGCCGAAAGTGATGATATCAGGCCATGACCGGGATTAATCGGTTTAATATTTCAAAGTTATACGAACGCCCCAAATAGCTAAAATAAAAAGCAGAAAAAAAGCCTTCTAAAAGTTGGTATAGGTAGGTGTTGGTTTGTTCTGGTCCCCCATCTACCTATATGGAGAAAGCAATGGAAAACGAGATCATCTATTCGTACACAAGAGCCGAAGCGATCCGTGACGGTGTTCTGATCTATGTGAGCGAGATGGCAAAAGAAGCTGGGTTCATCTATCCGGTCGCGGTGACGAGCCGGGTATGGGAAAATTGCATTGCATGGGACAACGATGTCGAGCCGGTGTATCAGGACGAACTAGGTCGACTTTGGGATATCGTATCGATGATGCAGCGAGCCGCCATGCGGTGTCCGGTGCCCGTCATGCTGTTCAGGTTCTTGCGTGTTCCGCGTGGAAAGTCAGCGTCCGAGCTGGTGGAACTTGTTGCTGAGTGTATACCGATGTTGATGAGTGTTTAGTAGTGACAGCAATATTTCCGAAAGAAGACTGAAGAGAATTCAGCAGGTGAGGTATAGGTGAGGAAACGAAAAACGGGTTAAGCCCCGCAGGACCTAACCCGTTATAATAAGTGGCGCGCCCGGGAAGATTCGAACCCCCAGCCTTCTGATCCGTAGTCAGATGCTCTATCCAATTGAGCTACGGGCGCATAAGTGACGACAAGTGGCGGAGAGGGAGGGATTCGAACCCTCGGTGGGATTTGGGTCCCACACCCGCTTAGCAGGCGAGTACCTTCGGCCAACTCGGACACCTCTCCATGTATTGAATGGCGGAGGAGGTAGGATTCGAACCCACGGAAGATCTCGCGACCCTCAACGGTTTTCAAGACCGCCTCCTTAGACCACTCGGACACTCCTCCGTTATGAAAGAACAAAGCGGTACTATATTGATGAAAAGGTCCCAATTGTCAACTTATTTTTCATGCCCGTTTCCTTGATTATTGGCTTTCTTCTGATAGGATGGCGCCGGCGTAATTAGTGAGGTTCGCGCATGTGGCGCTCGTGCCTGTTCTCCACATCTTTTTTTCTTTTCGCGGTCGTTTCCTGTTCCGTGCTACAGAAACCGACCGTGCCCCCTCCTCCGTCCTTCGATGTCGTCCGCAACGAACTGATCCTTTGTGAATCAAAAGATCCTATAGCGGCCTGCGAGGCAAAGGTCCGCGAGGCGCTCCGCCGCGACTGGACCGCCGATCAAACCAACGAGTTGAGGTTCATGCTCGCCCGGTTCCTCGCCAAGCAGGAACGGCATCAGAACGCGGTGACGCTGCTGCGCGAGGTTCCGGTGAAGGCACCGTACTACCGCGCGGCGCGGGTGATCGGCGCGCTTTCGGCTTTTGCGGCCAAGGATTGGGACGGCGCGCTCGAATTCATGCTGTCGATCTATCTGTCGCTCGGTAAGGAGGAGAAGATCCCGGCCTCCCGCGTCGTTTTCCTGTCGTATCTCTACCGCGGCGACAGCGCCAAGGCGGCGCAGTGGTATTCCAAGCTCAACGAGGTCAAGCGGGTGGCGGTGCGCGACGACCGCGATCGTTATTTCGCCCAGCATCCCGACGCGGCGGCCGATTTCGCCAAGGCGCTCGCACAGTATGAGGCAACCCCCGCGGTCGATGCCGCACCAACGGCTCCCGCAGAACCAACAGTCAGTACCGGTGTAGCACCGGCGGTGGCCGAGCCGGTCGAATCTATGCCCGATATGGCCCCTCCTCTCCCGGCGGCGGCGGTAGTGCTCGACGGCACCTATACGCCCGACTGGGGCGGTCTATGCATCTTCTTGTCGGAGGATGACAAGTGGCGCAAGGTCAATGAATTGGTCGAAGTGTTCTTCGACTGGTTCTTCAAGGAATATTCGAAAGAGGGGGTAACCCCGACGATACTGCGCTATCTGGCCGACGAAGATGCGACACCGGCGATGATGAAGGCGAAGGAGCTTCGGTGTTTTGCGGGGATCGGGCCGCTGTTCAGTGAGGTAGCGGCCGATGAATTCGCGCGATTGTCGGTTACGACTCCGTTGCCGTTATTCGCTTTCACGCCGTGGTTCTCCGATATGCCCGGGTTCCTCTTTAATCTCAAATATACCAAGGAGCGCGAAGCGACCGATCTGGCGACATGGCTGATGTCGCGCGGCAAAAAGCGTTTCGCGATCGCCTATCCCGACGATTTGCGCGGACGGAAACTGCGCGATCTTTACTGGAACGCCGTCCAGTCGGCGGGCGGAGAGGTAACCGATGCGCTCGCCTTCGGCCCGGGCGACAAGGCGCTTTTGGACGATGTTGAGGGCATCCTTTCCATGCCGCAGAGCTATCAAGGGACGCTCTATCGATTTCGTCAGGAGAATGCGGCGAAATACACGACGCCGACGATGATGAAGCGGGCGCTCGACCGGATCGAACGGGTGACGCCGATGCAGGCCGATTTCGATACATTGTTCGTTCTCGGGACGCCGGAACAAACGGCATTGCTACTCCCGGCGTTCATCTACAAGAATGTCGAGTTCGATTACTATTCAGGCTGGGAGAAGAATCGCGTCAAGGAAAATCAGTACAAACTACAGACCGACTTTAACCTTCCGTGGGAGATAAACACCATACTGGTCGCCGCGCCGTCCGAGGTAAAAGGTGACGCATCGTTCGAGAAGAATGTCGACAAACTCATCGACGGGATGACTCTGGCTGCACCGGGGTTGGACATCAGCGAGAAAAACGATGCCTGGAAACGCTTCGTCGAAGCCTTCGCGCTGAAGTTTCAGCGATCGCCCTATCCGATCGAACAGACGCTGGCCGAAACCGCTTTTTTAGTGCTCGCGGCCCGCGAAAAGGGGGCGCAGGGAACCATGGCCGCGTTCATCGGGCAACTCAAGAGCGCCGAATGGCCGTCGCTTACTCTCAACCGACCCCTCCATTTCAATGAGCGGAACCAACTTAGCGATCTGGGCGAGATTTTCATCGGGGTGAAGAACAAGGGATTCCAGCCGGCTAAGGAGCTGTTCAAGGAAGAAGATAAAAAGAAAGAAGAAGAGAAAAGAAAGGAGTCGGCGACGCAATGATACGCTATATCTACGCGCTCATCTTTTCGTTCCTTTGGACCATCGTCGGTCATATCGTCTACCCGTTCCATCTGCTCACGGGCAAGGGGCTGGGACACTGGTTCTTCCGCACCTACGGCCGCCTACTTTTGGGCGGTAGCGGTATCCGTGTAGCGGTTGAGGGGTTGGAGCAGGTCGACCGAACGGGGCGCTATCTGGTGGTCGCCAATCATCAGAGTCTGTTCGATATACCGGTCTGCATGGCGGCGCTGCCGGTAGAGACCAAATACTTTGCCAAACGGGAGCTGGCGCGGATCCCGTCCTTCGGCGCCATGTTCTATTTCTTCGACCATGTGCTGGTCGACCGGACAAGCAAGCGGGGCGCGGTACGGTCTTTGCGCGACGCGAAGAAGGTGCTCGAACGGTGGAGCATAGTCATCTTCCCCGAAGGGACGCGGAGTCTGGACGGGAAGGTGCATACCTTTAAAACCGGTGGTCTTGCGCTTGCCGCCGAGGCGGGTGTGCCGATACTGCCGGTGGCCATCCGCGGCACCGGTATCGTATTGCCGAAAGGAAAGAACGCGGTCTATCCGGGCACCGTTCACCTCAAGGTGTTCCCCCCCATCCCGCCCGACGCGGCGGCCGACCGAAAACAGCTCGCTGAACGGCTCGAAACCACGATCCGCTCGTTCATAGAAACCGATACCGATGGAGGCATCAATGGCTGAGAAACGGAACATCGCCCCGCGTCAGGTGCATGAGGTCCTGAACCAGTACATACTCGCCGACGGCTACCCGATGGTCGTCGACATGGCCAAGAGCCGCGGCTCGTATATGTACGATTCGCGTAGCCGGAAACATTATCTCGATTTCTTCTCGTTCTTCGCCTCGATGCCGATCGGCTATAATCATCTCCGGATGATCAAGGGGAACATCGTCCCCGACCTGTTCTTCGCGGCGCTCCACAAACCGTCGAACAGCGACTTCTACACCGTCGCCTACGCCGAGTTCGTCCGTACGATGGGCGAGATCGCGATGCCCAAGAGCATGAAGAAGATGTTCTTCATCGACGGCGGGGCGCTGGCGGTCGAGAACGCGCTCAAGACGGCGTTCGACTGGAAGGTGCGCAAGAACTTCGCGAAGGGGGCCAAGAAGGAGCTCGGCACGAAGATCATCCATTTCAAGCAGGCGTTCCACGGCCGCACCGGCTACACGCTGTCGCTGACCAATACCGCCGACCCGCGCAAGACGATGTATTTCCCGAAGTTCGATTGGCCGCGGATGGATAATCCGTACCTGACCTTCCCGGTCACCCCGGCGGTGCTCAAGGATGTCGCGGCGCGCGAAGCGAAAGTGGTCAAGGAGATAGAGTCGATCTGCAAGAAAGAGGGGGCCGACATCGCGGGGCTGCTCATCGAACCCATTCAGGCCGAAGGGGGCGACAACCATTTCCGCACCGAGTTCTTCGCGGAACTGCGGCGGCTGGCCGACAAGTACGATTTCCTGCTGATATACGACGAAGTGCAGACGGGCGGCGGGCTGACCGGCAAGATGTGGGCGCACGAACATCACAAGGTCGCGCCCGATATCCTCTGCTTCGGCAAGAAGTTCCAGACCTGCGGCATCATGGTGGGCGACCGGGTGCTGTCGGTGCCGAAGAATGTGTTCGAGGAGGAATCGCGCATCAATTCGACGTGGGGCGGCAATCTGGTCGACATGGTCCGGTCGTCGCAGTATCTCAAGATCATCCGCGACGAAAAGCTCGTCGACAACGCCGCCAAGATGGGGAAGGTCCTGCAGGCGGGACTCGCGACGCTTGCCAAGAAGCACGACATCATGTCCAATGTCCGCGGCCGTGGCCTGTTCTGCGCCTTCACGATGCCGTCGCACGATATCCGCAACAAGTTCCTTGAGGTCTGTCGCGAAAAACACCAGCTCATCATCCTGCCGTCGGGCACCAGTTCGGTGCGGTTCCGCCCGTTCCTCGATGTCGATGAGGCGGCCATCGCCGACGGCATGGAGCGGATGGAAAAGGTGCTGAAGAAATTCTAGAGAGCCTCTTCCCGCCTTTCTCTGCGGCGAGATGCTGTTGCGAATCGGTTCTTTCTAAAATTGCTCTTCAATAATCAGCGTCGCTATATCGAGTGAGATAATACTATTTTTCTCTGCGCAAGGTACCGAGCGCGGATGGCGGCCAGTTCGGCCTGATAGCGCAGGTCCTTGAAGTCGGGAAAGCTCCATTCGAACGGGCGGTAGGCGCCGTTCTGCCAGCGGGAGGTGATGTCGCCCCAGATGCCGCGGTCGAGGTAAAGTTTGTGCCCCGCACCCTTTGCCGAGGCGAGAACCACCTTGTGATGGTCGAGGTAGCCGCAGTCAAGGTTGACGGTCCGTTTGCCGCTATCGGCGAGGCTGTTTTCTATCTCGTTGCAGGCGAGTTTCATCCCCACCAATTCGGTCGGCGGCATGAGGCTGTCGAACGAAAGGAGTCGCCGCTGGAGCCCCTCCCCCATCTCGGCGCGGTAATAGTTGGTCGTGTCGAACGGATGATCGGGGCTCTCGAAGTCGAGGATCCCCCACCGTTCGGTCAGTTCGCGGCGGGCGCGGTCGAGCGCCGCCGGGTCGCGGTAAAGCACCGCGACGAAGTATTTCACCGGCTCAACCGGCAGGCACGGAGCCATGTTTTACCAGCCTGAATGCTTTTTCTATGATGTCGGGAGATATCCCCATCTGTTCGGCGATGAAATGCCCGCTCCCCTCGGCACTGAGCCGATGGCGCGCCGTCTTTCCCCCGGCCCGAACGCGCAGTTCGCCGCCCTGCAGGTAGTGGTGAGCCGCGGCGGTCACGCGGGTGAGGACCGGGTAGGCCATCATCTCCCACGCGAAGGAACTTTCCCACGCCACGCCGAAGGTCAGGCCGTCGACCGGCGTCATCTTGTAGGTGAGTCGGTATTTGCGATCGTTGCCGCTCTTTGTGTAGAGTTCGACCTTCCGACCGCCGTCCACCGGGACCAGCTCGACGGTATTGAAGCGGTTGTCGGCCGTGACGGGGGTCCCTTGCGGGAACGGCACGGGACGGTGTATCAGATAGCCGGGGTCAACGAGGTGCGGACGGCCACCGATCATCACCAGCGCGCCGCAGTGGGTGTCGGGACCGTAGCGACGGTCGGCAAGAAGCGGCCACGCCTCGATGCCGTGGCGCGATAGGACCGCCACGAGCGCGGCAGTAAGCGAGAAACAGGTACCGCCAGTGCCGTAGGCGAGATGATCACTGATGACCTCGTCGGGAAGCCGTTTCGCGCTCGACGGTCCGATGACGGCGTCACGCTTCACTATCTTGGTCAGGTTCTCGTAAGGCATCCGCGCGAAGGCGGCGCAGATCGTCGCGACATCGACGGCGGCGGCGGTTCCGAGAAAGCGGCTCAGGAGCGTATCGTCGGTCACCGTGAAAAGCGGATCGTCAGGGAAGGGTGTCATCCTTTTTTCTCTTCGGCGGGGATCGGTGCGGGTTCGGGTATACAGGAACGGTTGCCGAAACGGTTCGCCGCCGCGGTGACCCCCTGTTCCGCCAGCACCTTGAAAAGATCGGGCCACTGCGGCATCCAGAGTTTCGAGATCGATTCCTGTTCCGCCATCGAGAAGGGCAGCAGTACGAAGTCCTTTCCCGAAAGGCCGCCGGGGGGACGGCCAATGCCGAACCGTATCCGGGTAAATACCGTCGTACCGAGCGACTGGATGACCGATTCCATTCCGCGATGCCCCGCCGCGCCGCCGCCGCTTTTTATCTTGATGGTGCCGAACGAGATATCGAGATCGTCATGCGCCACGACCGTCTCTTCGACCGGTATCCCGAAGTAATCGACAAGCGCGCGAAGGCTTTGGCCCGAAAGATTCATGTAGGTATCGGGCTTCAGCAGAAAAACCCGCTTCCCGGCCATATCGAGACGGGACACATAGCCGAGGAATTTCTTTTCGTAGGTGAACGGCGGGAATCCGCAGGTCGCTTGAACGGTATCAAGGAATCTGAAGCCGATGTTATGTCGGGTGGATTCGTACCGGAACCCGGGGTTGCCGAGTCCCGCTAGGAGCAGGAACGGCATAGGGCGGCACGCTACTTTTTCTTGCCTTTCTCGGCGGGTTTGGCCTCAGCCTCGGCGGGCTTCTTCGCATCGGTGCCGGCAGCGGGTTTCTTGCCGTCGGCGGCGGGAGCGGCGGCACCGTCAGCCGGAGCGGCTTCGCCTTCAGCGGTGGTCGCCTCGTCGGCGCTCTGACCACGGCCCTTATTGACGACGATCGCCGGCGGATTATCGCGATAGTTCGGCGTGACCCCCTCAGGGTACTTAAGATCGTTGACCATAATGCGTTGGCCGATGTCGTACGGCGTCACATCCACGGTCAGCTTCTCCGGGATATGGACGGGGAGGCACCGGACCGATATCTCCTTGAGAACCTGCAACGCGCGACCACCCACGACCTCTCCCTGCGAACGACCCTCTTTGACGAGGGGCACATTGACGGTGAGCATCTCGTTCTCGGAGATAGCGAGGAAATCGATATGGGCAATGACGTTCTTGACCGGATCGATGTCGATACGGTAGGGAATCGCCACTACTTTCTTATCTTCCGCCTCAAGAGTAACGATCACATTCCGGCCTTTCGGGGAATGCAGAGCCTTGACCATCTTGATACGTTCGACCGAACCGGTAATGTTGGCCGGAAGCAGTTTGCCGTATACATTTACCGGCAAAAGCCCTTTTTTGCGGGCCTCATTGACATATTTCTTCCCGGGCGTCCGCGGGAACAATTTCATGCTGACGGTTTCCATACCTTCCTCCTTACGTACAATGGTTGGGGCGGGAGGATTCGAACCCCCGAATGCCGGAATCAAAATCCGGAGTCTTTCCGCTTGACGACGCCCCAGCGTTATAAAAGCACACTGACCTTTCTGACAAACCCGTATTCGGCCGAAAGGCGCCGGAACGCCGCTTCGCGCCGTTCATCGTCGGTAAAGAGCCCGACCATAGTCGAACCGCTACCGGTCATGAACGCTTTGAGCGCGCCGCACGCCGTTATACGATCCCGCAGGACCGTGAGCGCCGGATGCTCCCCGAACACGGGTATCTCGAAGTCATTTCTTATGAAATCGAGCCATTCTGTCAAAGAACCAAGCGAAAACACACGGTCGATAGTTGTAGTCACCGGGTGCTCTTTTGTCAACATTTTTTTATCCCACAGGGCATAGGCGCCCTTGGTCTCGACCGGGAAACCAGGATGAACCAACAGCACGGAGAACGGGAAGGCAACGATATGGAAGGGGTACACCTGTTCGCCGAAACCCTTGACCAGCGCCGGGGAATGATGAAGAAAAAACGGGATATCGCTCCCGATACGGGTTGCTATGGCGCACTTCCGCTCAAGACCGAGACCGAGGGCAAAACGATGATCAAGATGGTCGAGCATCGTTGCGCCGTTACCCGACCCTCCGCCCATACCGGCGCCGGTCGGCGTTTCTTTGCGAATGGTCACTCGCAACGGCGGCAGTTCGCGTCCTATCTCCGCCTCTACCGCTCTAATGATACGGTGGACGATGTTCTTTTCCGAAGGGATATGTTCGGCGCAGTTCGCAGTAACGACCTCCAGCCGCTCGGCCTCCTCTATCGTTATCTCATCGGAAAGCGTTATCGGCGCTAAGACCATCTCAAGAAAATGATAGCCAGTCGCCGGATCACGCCCGACGATATCAAGCCGCAGATTTATTTTGGCTGGAGAAAAGAGCGTCTCTTTCATGACCTTTTCTGTCGGCTTTTCAGATCGGCGAGAACATTGGGGGGGACGAAATCGCTGATGTCGCCATTCATCTCGCTCACCTGCCGCACCATACTCGACGAAATGTAGAAATACTTTTCGCTGGTCATCATGAAAAACGACTCTACTCGCGGCTCCATCTTACGGTTGAAACTCGATAATTGGAATTCGTACTCGAAGTCGGAAACCGCGCGCAGACCGCGGATAATGGTGAATATATTCATGCCGCGGGCTAGGTCTACCAGCAAGCCGTCGAACGAGACGACCCGGATAGCCTCGTTGTCGCTGAATATTTCATTGATCTGCGCAATACGCTGTTCCTTTGAGAACAAGGGCTGTTTGTTGCGGTTATCGCCGATGGAGATGATGAGCTCATCGAATATCTTCAAGCTCCGCAGGGCGATATCGACATGTCCAAAGGTGATCGGGTCAAAACTCCCCGGATAAATGGCCCGTTTTTTTTCACCGCTCATGCTGTGCCTCCCGTATAAAATGAGAGGAAGGTGCCGCCGTAGCGTTTTTCCTTCCTTCCCCACCCCGCTATCTGTTCCGGCATCGCGGTGTCGCTCTCGGTGACGATGACACCGTGATCGGCCACAATGCCTTCCTCTATACACCGACGCACCAATTCCGGTATGCGGTCCCGGTCGTCATACGGCGGATCGATGAATATGATATCAACCCGCTCCGACAATTTCTCCTTGAGCGTTGCAGTGAAGGAATCGGCGCATATCATCTCTGCGGTAGCGGCAACATCAAGCAACGCAAGTTGTTGCTGCAGATGGGCCAGCATTCTGCGGTCACGATCCACGAATATCGTTCGAGCACAGCCGCGACTAAGCGCCTCGATACCCACCGCACCGCTACCGGCAAAGAGATCGAGAAAAAGCGCGCCTTCGAATTCTTTCATGGCAAAGAGAGTGTTGAAGAGTGCCGCACGCACCTTTTCCTCCGTCGGACGCAGGGTCGTGTCGGGGACCGTCAGGCGCCGGCCTTTCAGTCTTCCCGCGGTGATACGCAAGAACATGGTCGTGCTTATTGACAGGAACTCAGAAGCTCTTCGACCTGCGCCTTGTCGGGCGCTGCGGGAGCGAGCTCAACATATTTACGATAATTCTGGCATGCCTGAGCGGCATTGCCCATGGATGCATAGGCGATCCCGAGGAATTTATAGAGCTTCCCGGCACGCGGGTTCAGCTTAAGCGCCGCCTTATAAGAGTGAATGGCGTCGCTGAAGCGCTGTTCACCGATCGCCTTGTTCCCTTCAGCCACGAAATTATCGAACGCCGCACCGCCAGCGGCCGCTTTCTTCACCGGCTTGGGATTCGGTTTTGCTTTCGGTTGAGGTGCCGGTTTCATCGGTTCGGGTGCCAGCTGCGGAGCCGGCTTGGGAGAGTCAACCGTTACCGGGGCAGGAGCAGGGGTTGGGGCGGGAGCGGGAACCGGCTTGGGAGGTTCGGGAGTAGGAGTAGGAGCCGGCGCTGGCGTCGGAGCTTCCGGCGCGGGGGCAGGCGCAGGTTTTTCGGGCTCGGGGGGCGGTTCCGGCGCCGGCTGATCCGGCTCAGGATTAGGTGAGGGCTGTTCCGCTTCGGTATCGGGCGTTGTGGCAACCGCCAAAGAAGCCTCTTTCGGTTTATTCTCGTTCTCGGACGACGGAGCGAAGAAGAAATAGCCCAGTACACCGAGCAGTACAACTATAGCGGTCACACCGGCGATCAGGAGCGGCAACGATAGCTTTGCAGAGGACTTCTTCGGTTCCTCCGCTCCGAGCTCTTTAAGCAATTCCGCTATCTCATGCTCTTCCTGATAAGGCTTTTTGTTAAAGAACTCTTCCGATAAAGTGATGGCGCGCGCGCGCGCCTCGTCGCTGACGGGCTGCACGGGTGCGGCCTCCCGAGAACCATTCGTCGCCTTCACCGTAGCGGCGGACCGTCCCGCAACATCGTCCTTTTCGTCGGCAAGAACCGCCGGCGTATCGATTGGAACCTCCGTGCAGGCGGTATTATTACTGCCGCAAAGGGGGCAATTATCTATCTTCTTTGGTATCTCTGCGGTAAAGCCGCAATTATTGCAATTGAATTTCATATACACACCGTCACTTGAGCGGCTTGGCTTTTATAACCGGCTTGCCTTCTTTTTCTTCAATCGCGAAAGTGACATCCTTACAATTGTATTTAGTCATGATTGAAACCCGATTCGTCTTGAGTTTCGCGAGAAAGACCGCCTTTTCCTGCTCAGGCACCTTTTCGCCGTTCTTTATTTTGATGTTCCGGTAAGTTTCCCAGAGCTCGACGTAGGGATCCTGTGCAGAGACGGAAGGAGTGCTCGTTTCGACCACCGGACCGGCGACCGGGGCCTTCTGTTCGTCAACGGCGTTCGGCTTGGTCGGCGCCGGCCGTTGTGCTTTGGGATCCGTATTGCCGTTATTGCGCGGCGGAGCCTTCTGTTCGACCGGCGTAGACATCGGGGTCGCTTCGCGTTTCTTGTCAAAGGAAGGTTCGGGGATTTCGGTCTCAACCTCCTCTTTTGCATCGGTCATCAGAGAGGAAAGCATCGCGCCGGCACCGTCATCACCGCCGTGTTTTTGATAGTTGCCTATCATATGATTGAGCGCGGACACCACCAGACCAGCGCCATGAGCATACTTGTGAAGCATCAGTTTTTCTCCGACCTTGAGGCGCGAGATATCTGCGGCGAGCTTCTTAAAACCGCGGTCGACGTCATAGGTGATGATGAAGGTGAATACCAATGTGATGAATATCATGATGAAGGCATACACGCCAATGTAAAGAACGCTTTTATTATAAACGTCATAGCCCGGCACCGTGCTCAGGAATCCGATAAAGACTATCTTTCCCGACGAGCGGATATCGCTCGGCATGGTGAAAGAAACGATCCGATGCCAACGGCTGATGGTCTGATCGCCTCCACCAGCAAGAATGCTCTCGACCGCCGATTGTATTTTCGTTTGCGCCTCGCCGGAAATCAACGTCATCAGAGCGTCCTTATTGAATTCAGATACCAGCGTGCCATTTGAATACACCTGAGCCGGGAAAGGTACCCGTAAAGACGAAAAGGCTTCGCGCAACGGCACCAAAGAGACCACCATCATCCGCTTTGATCTATCGAGTCCCAGATCGGCATTGAAGGGAACCACCCCCATGAGAAACTCGTCATTTCCCAAACGCAGCATGCCATCAGAGGCGACTCCCTCCTTAATCGCGCGATCCACCGCAGGAATCCCGGCCATTGAGGTAAGGGACTGGAAATTCCCGGCGATGAGCATGCCGGCACCGTCCAAGACCGCAAAGAGGGTTCCCTTTTCAGCATTTTTCGTATCAACGCTCAGCTGTCTGGTTTTTTTATCGATATTGATCGTCAGTCTTGCAGCGAGCTCAAAAGAATTCGTGATAAGTTCATATTGCGCGTTTTTGACCCGTTGTTCAAGATAATGAAAGGAAATATCTGCGCCCTGCTGAAAATTGATATCGGTGACCAACTTATCGAACAAATTGAAATAGAGGAAAGAGATCAACGCCAAAACACTTGAGATGAAGAAGAAGACCTTGATCTTAAGCCAGATATTACCTAACATGAAGCCCTCCTTCTACCGTTTTCGAGACGAGCCCGCTGTCGATGGCTCGATGGTCTGTTGCGTCGAATCGCCTCCCGTTGACATCGGCATGACACGGCCACCGGTAAAGGTTGTCGAATCATCCCGGAAAACCTCGCGGTTGATGATCCGGTAATTGACCGCCAAGACCGAATCGCCGACCATGGTGAAATCTTCTTGGAACACCTGTTTGAATGCATAAAATATCTTGATCGTGTACGTGCCGGGAAGCAGCGTCGGCATTTCGATCCGGAGTGTAGGTCCGCGAAGGGGATATATGGTACAGGCGGCAAGCACCTTGACATATATCTTTCCGGTCGGACTCTTGTTATCGAGGAATGTGTAGTTTCCGGTACGCATAAAATTGTATGACGCCGACTGTTTGGGCGCGACCGTGAATTCCTTGGTGATGATGCCCGAATCATCAACAATGGTGAAATCACGCGCCAGCGACTCTTCATTCTCCAGAAGCAATTTACCGCCCATTTTGATGATCACGGAACTCCGGTCGACCGATAGTCCGCGTAAACGAACCGTCTCATCGGCGGGGGTTCCTTGGTCGGTTCCCTCAAGGATCACATAGTAACTTTCCGGCTCATAAACCCGTTCGGGGGTCACTACCGGTATCCGATGGTAATTGTCGTTTATCGCGCGCTCACCCATCACCTCCTCTTGGGAAACGGTAGCAGGCGCATAGGTGACGCCAACCGTAAATTTTCCCGCGTCGAGCATCAAGGGAAAAAGAAGAATCGGCATGACAAAAAATCTGAAAAACCTTCCCACCTTACCCTCTCTTAAGTTTCTGGATCTCCTCCTGAGTACGTCGCTGATGTTCAGCGTCCCCGACACTATAATAGAGGTTCGCCACTTTTTCAAGAATTTCCAATTTCGTATCCACATCGGACGCTTTTTCGACCGCCTTGAGCGCATACTTAAGACTCTGACCGTTCTTTCCGCTCTGGAACCACGCATCCGAAACAGCCATGAGATATTTCACATTATCCTGATCAATCTGGGACGCCTGTTCAAAGTAGCCGATCGCCTCGGCCGCCATCCCCATGGAGAGATGAACGATCCCCATATTGTAAAAATCCTCCGCCGACTTATCCGCCCCCTTCATCGTCTTGGAAAGGGATGCTTTCACCTCGTCAAGAGTATCGGCGATATTCTCTTCCTTCCGAAGAGGAATGAGATTCTTGAATCCGGCGAGCAATTCCGAGCCCGGATAGCTCGCGATGAGTTCCTGCAACAGGATCGTGGCGCTTTGGAAATCATCGATGCTGATGAAAAACTCCAGTTCATCGAGTTGTTTCTGCGGCGGCTCGCGCAGTTCGTCCAGTTCGTGAAGCAGATCTCTAGCCAAATCGGCAAAACCTTCGTCGATCGGAGCGACGGTCCGCGGTGTGGGCGGAACATCCTGATCAGCGGGATCCGATGTTTCCGGCTCAGGCGTCAGAAGGTAGGTCGTCTCGGCCGGTGCTACCGGCGCCGCTCCTGCATGTTCCGTCGAAGCCGACAGGAGCACGGGCACCTCCTTGGCCACGGAAGAAGAAAGAACCGACAACTCTTCTTCGGCATCCAACTGCATGAGACGTCGAGACATGGCCGCATAACGGTCAGGATCCGCTTCGAGGAGATCCTTTACATCATTAAAGATGCTTTTGGCGCGTCCGGTATCGCCTTTGTCGATGCAGGCATCTATCAGCAGGAAAAGCATCTGAGCGCCGGCGGCCATATCGCCCTTTTCGATGTATACCTCGGCAAGCATGTCGAGCACATCGGGGTCCTTATCCCAATGGGTGAATGAGCGTAGTTTCTCGACCGCACGGTCATACAGCCGGTAACTACGGAAGACCTGCGCCTCCTTGATAAACTGCGTTGCATTATAAGTTTTCTGGACCGTTTCTCCTTCGGGACGCTCTTCGCTCTCCTCTTCTTCATATTCCGGGGACTGCTCATCCATGTTTATTTCGATATCTTCGTCGCTCTCCTCATCGTCGGCAACAAGGTCGGCGGTGCTGGCGGCGATCTTGCCGGATATGATGTCGCGCAACTTCCCTTCTTCATTCAGCGCCAGTAGCGCCTCTGTGTCTCGAGGATTCATCTCGAGCACCTTGCGGTAGTACTTGTTGCGCTCCTCGATATTGCGATGTTCGTTGTGTATGGTGGCGAGTTGTTTATAGGTCGATTGGAGTTTTTCTTTTTCCCCCATCTTGTCGAACAAGAGGGCCAGCTGTTCAAGCAATGCCACCGAGCCGGGTTCCGCCATGACCAGTTTATACAACACCGAAAGGGCGCTTTGATAATTGCCTGCCCGGATAAAAGCATTCACCAGATCCTTCCCGATATCGGCATTCTCCCCCTTCGCCGTGTAAAGCAATTTCAACACCGATATGTAATCGGCGCTCTTCTCGGCGCTCTTAAGGGTCACCATAAGCGGATTCAATATCTTTTCGGCGTCATGATACATCTTCTCGGCAATAAGGAGCGTCGCCAGTTTAATGGCATATCCGACATTCTGCGGATTGACATCGACGATTTTTTTCATAATCGCGATCGCGGCAGGCTTGTTTCCGAGCTTGATAAAATAGTTCGCAGCGATCTGATAGCGAACGATCGCGTCCTTGATCAAACCATCACCCTTGTCGAGGTCGGCAAGCAGCACATTGATGCGGCCATGTTCCGGATTGAGCGCCAAAGCCTGTTTGAGCACCGCCTTGGCCTTATTGAAAAACCCTTTCTTCTCAAAAAGAAGCGCCGCCTTCTCGTAGGTCTCTATCGCCTTTTCTTCGTCCTCGGCGCGGGTGTAGAGCTCTGCCAGTCTGATGTAGTTGCGATCATTGTCGGGTTCTTTTTTTATGAGGGCGAGATACTGATCGATCTCTTCGCTACCCTTCGGCTTCTTGGAGAACCCGAAGATATTCTTTTTATCGGTTACTTCGCCCAACGATCTTTCCGCCTTACTTCTTCACACGTTCAACATACCGGAAATCTTCGGCGGTGTTGATGCGGATGACATCACCCGCGTTAATGAACAATGGCACCTGTACGGTCCCGCCGGTCGCGACCTTGGCCGGCTTATAGGAACTCGTCACGGTGTCCCCTTTAAATCCCGGCTCGGTCTCCGCGATCTCGAGTTCGACGAACTGCGGCAGATCGACCGATATCGGGGAACCGTTATAGAACTGCACAAGCACTTTTTCGTTCTCGCGCATGAACGGGATAGCATTCTCGATGAGCTTCTCATCAATGGTTATCTGTTCGTAACTCTCCTGATCCATGAAGTGATAATGATCTCCATCGTGATACAAATACTCCATGTTCTTCTCTTCGAGATCGGGCTTGTCGACTTTTTCGCCGTTCAGAAAAGTGTGTTCGGCTATGGCGCCCGAAAGAATATTTCGCAATTTCGTTTTGATAACCGCGCGCCTCTTTTGTTGGATGTGTGTAAGATCCACGATCACATACGGAATACCTTCCATTTCGAGCTTAAGCCCTTTCCTGAATTCCGAGGTCGATATCGACACCATGGGACATCCTCCGACGACAGGTCAAAAAGTTTGCCGCGGTTATGTTATGTGTTCACTTTCTGTTGTCAAGTAAAATACTATTGGGAATTATAGGGAACGGGCGCATCGGGCACGGATGTCGCCGAGCGAATAAATGAGCCGGGTCAACGGCGCTCCGGGACCACATTTCACGATAAGAAAGCAATCGCCGACACCGGTTCCCAGATACTTTTGGGCTCCATGGTTCCACACCGCATATTCCGTCTCGGCCGACTCCAGCGCAGAGTGAAGCGTTTCCATAAAAGGACCCGCCTCTTCGATCGTAAGACCGCTACCCGCCACCGGAAGACCCCGCCCATTCACAATGAGGTAAACAGGGTCTTTGAAACCTTCCCAGAAGCTCATGTTTTGCTCCGCCAGCGATTGTTCGCCCACAGTTTCAACAGCAGTTGCGCCCGGTCGTCGCCCGTCTCACCCCGCTTCGCCGCAACGGCAAGGGCCGCCATGAGATCGTCGCCATTCTTCACGGCTATCTCGCGGGCCGCCTCGCGGACATGACGCCAGTTGCCCTGCCTGATCGCAAGCAGGACCATCGTTTCGGTGACCACCGGACCCCCCGGGAACAAGTTCTGGAACATCTTAAGGAACGGCGGTACGTTGTCAAGGAAGTTTGCATTGAGGACTGCTTTGGCGACATAGCGGCGAAACTGTACCTCGGGGCGACCCTCAAACCGCGCATGACGATACTGGATGCGGAATTGAATCTTCTGGCCGAGATAGAGAGCCCGGTGTTTGGCAGTATTTCGTTCCGGCAGGTCATCGCCAATTTCCCGCCGCTTCTTGACAGGGACTTTGGGACCGAAGCATGAAAAAGACGAGGCTCCGGTGGAGCGTCGGCCATGCGAAGGCCGGAGCATTCATGCGAGGCATGCCGATACCGATGCTCGACCTCAATCTCGTGAGTTTGAACCAGTTGATGAATGCGGCGAAATAGAATTGACAGGGAAAGGGCGGGCGAATATGCTCGCCCTTGTGATTAGAAGGAGGATGTCCCATGAGACCCATTTCCGGTATCATCGCCACCTTGTTACTCCTCACCGCCTGCACCGGGTGCGACAATAACGAAGAAGCATTTCCCGATCCTGCTTTCAAAGCATGTGTGAAAAACCGTTTAGATCAATATTCCATAATCTGGGACAAGAAATATAGCATAGAGAACGAGAAAGATCTTGAGATAATAGAAGGAATCGGTTGTGATGGGGGGGGGGTTTTTTCCGTGAAAGGCGCGGAAAAATTAATAAATGTTCAAGAATTAGGTCTCAACAGCAACCAGATCGAATCGGTTGAACCGCTCCGCCATTTGAAGAAGTTGGAGCTATTGAATATCAGCGACAACAAACTTAGCAACATTGAACCACTTGCCGAAGTGAGCAGTTTGAAGAATTTGAATTTTATGGGCAACTATGTCAAAGACATACTTTCCCTAGTAACTCTGACGGGACTCCAATATTTATATACCAAAGCGAATTGCATAACAGATCAAACCCAATTTGAAACCATTCAGACCGCAATTCCTGAATTGAAAATTCGTGGAGAAGACGAACAGGATCCATCCCGCTGTCAGTAGGATCATGCACCTGCGTGGCGGCGCCGAATTCTTCGGCAAGCATCATGAACTGCTCGAAGCGACCACCTACATCACCACCCGCTTCCCCGATACGGTGAAAACGGGCGACGAAGATTGTCCTCCCGGCGAAGACAACCCCGAATGCCGGTTTGTCCATCTCGACGATACCAAGAAAGGGGCGCGCGACCGTTTCTTGGCCTCTGCCGCCAAAGACGGCGTGGAGATCAAACAGTTCGAGCTGTACCAGAAGTTCTATGTGAACGATATCCTCACCACGCTCACCGACAGCATCGAAGACAAGGTGATCGATACGGTCACCAAGGAGATCGGGATAGACGGCGTACTCGACGACATCGCCGAAATAACGGAATACACCTCCTACATCGGCGATATCTCACGCGGAGATTACAGTAGAATAGAAGAGAAGTTGAATGAAGAATATGAAGATGATATCGAAAAAGCGAAAGAAGAATTGGAGAAACTCAAAGCCAGAGCGCAGAAGACGCTGGCGAAGTTGCAGGAAGAGATGAAAAAACAGGCCGAAGAGGCGGCGACACAGGGAGAAAAACAGGCCGAAGAAGGGGCGACCCCGGAAGGAGAATACTACCCGATGTTCGACGATGGGACCGGAGACAGCTATCCGTTCACCATCTGCGCCATTCCGATGCTGGTCGATTGGCGGATCAATTGGAAGGCGGGCGCATATTTAAGGACCTACTACAGTTACGGTATGGTGGAGAACACCTTGAAGGGCGGCGATCAGACCATGGGGGCGACGGCGGGAGTCGGACTTACGCCGCAACTCTATGTCGACGGGCGTATCGCGGTAGGTGTCGGGATCGATCTTGAGGTGATCAAGATCATCATCGGACTTGAAGGCCATGTGGTGTTCATAAAGGCCGAAGCACCCTTCAACGCGCAGATACTCCTTGCCCCCGAATTCGTCAATGACGATATCGTTGCCAAATTGTACATCGGGGCGACGCTCAAACCGCGCATGACGATACTTGATGCGAAGCTGTCGATACTGGCGGAACTCGAGATCGAGGGATTGCCGACGCAATCCTATGCCTATGAGATCGCCAATTTCCCGCCGCTCATAGATCGCGACTTCGGCAATGTACTACCGATACCGATGCTCGACCTGAATCTGGTGAGTCTGAACCAGATCATGAATGCGGCGAAATAGAATTGACAGGGAAAGGGCGGGCGAATATGCTCGCCCTTGTGACCGCAATTTGGTCCCTTCTCCGTTTCGGAGAAGGCGGAGGATGAGGTTGAGAGGAAGGAGGTAAGGGTGTTAAGAAAAGAGAGGGTTCGATGAGAAGAATTATGTGTTTCCCGGTCATTTTTGTGTTGCTCACCGCCTGCACCGGCTGTGACAACAACGAAGAAGCATTTCCCGATCCTGCTTTCAAAGCATGTGTGAAAGATGAGCTGGAAATATATTCTGAGACATATGAAAAGGAATTGAAAATAGATAACGATGAAGATCTTGCACTCATTGATGAGTTTGCCTGTACTTCGGGGGGGGGTATTGTTTCCATAAAAGGAATAGAGAAACTGGTTAATGCGAGAAAAATCAGTCTCAACAACAACCAGATCGAATCGGTTGAACCGCTCCGCAACTTGAAAAAGTTGGAAGTGTTGCATCTGGATATTAATAAGATAAGGGACATAGAACCGCTTACTGGTGCAGAAAATCTGCGGACCCTTATTCTAACAAAGAACTATATAAGCGATTTCAGACCATTAAAAAAACTTTCTCAATTAAAGTCCTTGGGAGTTTCTCTTAATTGTGCAACCGATTTATCGCAGTTTGATGAAATAAAAGAGGTTCTTCCTGAAATTACCATGTCAGGGATTACCGCCGAAGAACAATCTCCCGAGAAGTGCCAGTAGGCGACAATCAATCTAAAGAGCAAAACCAACCAGAGGTCCGCGTTGAGTAAACGAAACATAGTTCTTATCCTTATCGGTGCCGCGGCGCTGATCATCATCGCCGGCTCATTCTGGTACCGCACTCAACCACCGCGATACGATCTGAAAGTGGGAAAGAAATATAGTTACACCCTCACCTACAAACAGGAAAGCGCCGCCCTCATCTCGGTCCCCAACGGCGAAGCCTCCTCCTTCTCCGGTGCCTTCTCCTGCGTCCTCGACCTGAACCTCACCCCCGTTGAACGGACCGATAAAGGATACACCATCGCCCTGACGATGAGCCCGAACGGCGACTGTTCATTTCAGTTCGCCGGGAAGGACCTCTTCTCCGATCCGGCGCTGCTCGAACGGACCTTCGATAAACGGTTCGCCCTGATTACCCTGCAACCGGACGGCCGTATCGTGAAGATCAGAGTGCGGAAAGGGGAGGATGCCCTGTTCAGAGGGGTGACGAAACTGATCCTCGGCGACATCCAGACGGTCCTGAGCGCGACCGGCGACCGGTCATGGCAAACGACCGAATCGAACCAGTACGGTTCTTATAAAGGCGATTATTCACGAAACTCCCGCTTCTGGAGCACTCCGCAAGTGACCAAGAAAAAGGAAAAATATCTTTCTCTTCTGGCAATACCGCGTGACTTGAAAAAGCGGGGTCAGTCCTTCATTTTACGGTTTACTTGACCTATCTTTTCTTCTTTGCTAGAACTATGGCGTACTGACCGACGGAGGAACCCATGGCCCGTCCCCTGCGCCTCGCCTATGAGAACGCGCTCTACCATGTCATCAACCGCGGCCACCGCCGTGAAGCGATCTTCACCGACGACAAGGACCGTGAAGAGTTCCTCGGCCGGCTCGCCGTGGCGCAGGTGCGGTTCAACCTCGTCGTGCACGGCTACTGCCTCATGGACAACCATTACCACCTGCTCGTAGGCACCCCGGACGCCAACCTCTCGCGGGCGATGCACACCCTCAATTCGAGTTACGCATCGTGGTATCGGGCGCGGCATCAGTTGGTCGGATCGCTCTTCCAAGGGAGGTTCAAGGCGGTGCTCGTCGAGCGGGAACGGTACCTCGCGACGGTGTCGGCCTATATCCACCTCAATCCCGTGCGCGCCGGACTGGTGAGCGATCCGGGCGACTGGCGGTGGTCGAGCATGGCGCACTATCTGGGCAAGAAGCCACCCGCGAAGAAGAACGAACTGACGCTCGCGGTGACCACCGACGAGGTCATGAAATTCTGCGGCGGGCGGAAGAACTACCTCGCCATCATCGACGAGGTGTGGACGCGCAAACCCGATGCCGGTGCGATATACGGGGCGAACTCGCTGCTGGGCGGCGACGATTTCGTGGACGAGATGAAGATGCGACTGCGGGAGGCGAAAGATGGCCGACTGGAGCACATGCCCGAGGCGCGCGATATCCTGCGGAACGACCCGGAACGGATCGAACGGGCGGTGCGCGCGGCGCTGGGGCTCTCTTCCGGGGAGTCGATCGCGCGGCGACGCGGCGGTGCGGCCTACAAAACTTTGGTGTGGGCGCTTCGGCGGTACAGCACTCTGCGGCTGGACCAGATCGGCGCGCGGTTCGGCGTCAAGGCGAGCGCCGTGTCGGAACTGGTGCGGCGCGTCGAGAAAGAGGCGGCGGCGGACAAAAGAACGCGCAAGACGCTTGAACTGGTGGCGACCGGCCTTGCGCTGAATCATCAAAATGTAAAATGAAGGACTGACCCCTCGGCCTATTGCTTTTCGGCTCGCTTTCTGTTAGAGAAAGAAGCGTTTTTTCAACCCTCTTTGATATGGTGGAGATGCACATGGGAACCATCCGGAACGCGATAGTCAGTGTCTACGACAAACGGGGGGTCGTCGCCTTCGCCGCCGAGCTGGTGAAACTCGGCGTCACGGTCTACGCATCGGGCGGCACCTACACCCTCTTTAAAAAAGAAAACATCCCCGCCCGCCTCATCGAGGAATACACCGGTTTTCCCGAGATGATGGACGGCCGCGTCAAAACGCTCCACCCGCGCATCCACGGCGGGATACTGGCCAAGCGCGACGATGCGAAACATGTCGCCGACGCGAAGGGACAGGGCATCGAGTTCTTCGATCTGGTAGTGGTCAATCTCTATCCGTTCCGCGAAACGGTCGCTGCGGGCGCTTCTTTGGATGAGATCATAGAGAAGATAGACATCGGCGGCCCTTCGATGGTCCGTTCGGCGGCGAAGAATCACCACGATGTGACCGTCGTCACTTCTCCCGACGACTATTCCCGCGTCGTCGAGGAGATGCGTTCCAACAGCGGCGCGACGACGATCGAGACCCGCTGGGAACTGGCCAAGAAAGCGTTCCAGACAACCGCTCTTTACGACGGCGCCATCAGCGCGTGGTTTTCACGCACCGACCACGCCGGTAACGCCGTGAAGAGCGATCCCGACATCGTGACGCTCCAGTTCGTCCGCAAGGAGACGCTCCGTTACGGCGAAAACCCGCACCAACCGGCGTCGGTCTATCTCGACACCGCCGCACCCTCGGGGACCGTCGCGACGGCGAAGCAACTCGGCGGCAAGGAGTTATCTTTTAATAATTATCTCGATCTCGAGGCGGCCAAAAACCTCGTCTACGACTTCGAAGAACCGGCCTGCGCGATACTCAAGCACACCAATCCCTGCGGCGCGGCGATCGGCAGAACCCCCGCCGACGCCTACGAAAAGGCGCTCGCCTGTGACCCAGTGTCGGCATTCGGCTCCATCATCGGTTTCAACCGGCCGGTCGATGTGGCGACCGCGACCCTGCTCGGCAAACTGTTCGTCGAAGCGATCATCGCTCCGTCGTTCGAGCCGGCGGCGCTCGAACTGCTCCAGAAAAAGAAGAACCTGCGCCTGATCGAACTCGGCACACCCTGCCGCGATCTCGATATGGACTGGGAGTTCAAGAAGATATCGGGCGGCCTGCTCATCGAGGCGGCCGATCGCCGCGTGGTCAGCGAGGCCGACTTCAAAGTGGTCACCCGCCGCGCCCCGACCGATCACGAGAAGAAAATGATGCTCTTCGGTCAGCGCATCGTCAAACATGTCAAGTCGAACGCCATCGTGCTCGCGACCGCCGACGAGGTGGTCGGCGTCGGCGCGGGACAGATGTCGCGCATCGATTCGATGGAGATAGCGCTCAAAAAAGCGCGCCGCGATGTGGCGGGACTGGTCCTCGCCAGCGATGCCTTCTTCCCCTTCCGCGACAGTATCGACCTTGCCGCGTCAAAAGGGATCAAGGCGGTCGTCCAGCCGGGCGGTTCGGTTCGTGACGAAGAGGTCATCGCCGCCTGCGACGAGCATGGCATCGCGATGGTCTTCACCGGCATCCGCAGTTTCAGACACCTGTAGGAGGCGCCATGAAGGTTCTGGTGGTCGGCGGCGGCGGCCGCGAACATGCCCTGTGCTGGAAGATAGCGCAGAGTCCGCTCGTTACCGAGCTCCACGCCTTCCCCGGGAACGCCGGCATCGCGAAGATCGCCCGTATCCCGCGGCTGACCGACGATTCTCCCTCAACGATACTCGACTTCGCCCGGCGCGAACATATCGACCTCACGGTGGTCGGCCCCGAGAAATATCTGGCGCTGGGGATCGCCGATCTGTTCGCCGAAGCGGGATTGCTCCTTTTCGGCGTCGGTGCATCGGCGGCGCGGCTCGAATCTTCAAAGATCTTCGCCAAAGAGATCATGAAGGCGGCCGGCATCCCGACGGCCCGTCATGTGGCCGTCCGTGAACTCGATGAGGGGCTCAAGTTGCTCCGCTCGCTCCCCTATCCGCTGGTCATCAAGGCCGACGGACTCGCCGAGGGAAAGGGGGTCAGCATCGTCGCGAATGCCGTCGAAGGAGAAAAGGAACTGCGCGACTTTATGGGCGGCCGCTTCAAGGAGGCGGGCAAGGAACTCGTCATGGAGGAGTTCCTCGACGGCGAGGAGCTTTCGCTTATCCTCCTCACCGACGGCACGACTTGGCGGCCCTTCCTTTTTGCACAGGATCACAAACGCGCCTTCGAGGGAGACACCGGCCCGAACACCGGCGGGATGGGCGCCTACTGCCCCGTCTCTATCGGCACTTCGGCGCTTCTTGACCGGTGTGAAAAAGAGATCATTCAGCCGCTCCTCACGGCACTTGCGGCGCAGGGCATCGCGTACCGCGGCGTCCTCTATGTCGGCCTCATGATCGTAAAGGGGAAGCCCTTCGTCCTTGAATATAATGTCCGCTTCGGCGACCCCGAGACCGAAGCGCTTCTCTTGGCGCTTGAAAGCGATATCGTCCCCTATCTGCAGGCGACCGCGAGCGGGAAACTCGGCACGACACCGCCCTTCGCGTGGCATCCCGGCGCCGCGGCGACGGTGGTGGTGGCTTCGGGCGGCTACCCCGGCGCCTATAAAAAAGGGCTGCCGATAACGGGGCTCGACACCGTCGCGCCCGATACCGTCGTCTTCCATGCCGGGAGTGTGAAGGCGCCCGACGGCCGCCTTGTCACCGCCGGCGGACGCATGTTCATGGTGACGGCGCGCGGCGATAATCTCTCCGAAGCGATCGCCACCGCGACGCGCAATGCCGCAAAGATATCGTTCGACGGCGCCTTTTATCGCAACGATATCGGACACCGCGAACTTAAGAGGAAACGGGCATGATACAGATAAAGAGCGCCGATTTCATCATCAGCGCCGGTCTGTCGGCCCATTTCCCGCCGGGCGGCCTGCCCGAATGCGCCTTCATCGGCCGGTCGAATGTCGGCAAGTCGAGCCTCATGAACATGCTCCTCGGCCGTAAACAGTTGGTCAAGACGAGCAAGACCCCCGGAAAGACGGTCACCATCAACTTTTTCCTCGTCAACGGTATTTTTCACTTCGTCGATCTTCCCGGCTACGGCTTTGCCAAACGGTCGAAAAGCGAACTGGAGCGGTGGCGCGAGGCGATCGAGGACTATCTCACCACGCGCACCGAATTGAAACTCATCCTGCTCCTTATCGACGGCCGTCACGGCCTGCAGAAAAGCGATGAGCAGATGGTCGAATTCCTTTCTCACCACCGCCTTCCGTGGATACCGGTCTTCACCAAGATAGACAAACTGACCAACAACGAAAAAGCGCGCCTGCGCCGCCACAGTCCCGACACCGTTTGCGTGTCGTCGGTGACCGGCGAGGGCAAGGAAGAGGCATGGACATGCATCGAGCGGCACTTGCTCTGACGCTACTCTTTTTGCCGTTCGCGGCGGGGGCGGAGACCGTCATCGAAAGTGTGGCGGCAAAGATCAACGAAACGGTCATCACCTATTCGGAGATACTGCAGGAAGGGGCGCTCCTCAACCTTGAGAACGGCGTACCGCTACAGACGCCGCTTTCGAAGGAACTCAAGGAGAAGATACTTGACTCCTTGGTCGTGCGGACTATGTTATTCCTCGAATCGCGGGAACGCGCACTCCCGGTGAATGAACAGGCGGTGACCGAGATGCTGACGACCTACGAGAAGATACCGTATCTCACCGACTTCATGAAATCGTTTGAACTGACCCCGCTCGAATTCCGCATGATCGTGAAGAAACGGCTCGTCGCCAAGCTCGTGGCCGATGACTTCGTGAAACGGAAGTTCACCGGACGCGCCGCGCCGACCGATACCGATAAACAGAAAGCGATCGAGGAATGGTTCTCGACGCTGCGCAAAAAACACCGCATCATTTACTACGCATTGCCGTAATGGGAGCGCCATGGCACGGATAGTCACCATCGTCAATCAGAAAGGAGGGGTCGGCAAGACGACCACCGCCGTCAACCTCGCCGCCTGTCTGGGCGTGCTGGAAAAAAAGGTCCTGCTCGTCGACATGGACCCGCAGGGGAACGCCACCTCGATGAGTTCCATCACCGCGACCGACTACCGCACCATCTACGACATGATGGGCGACGACACACTCGCGGCGGTCTACGACACCGAACTGCCCTACCTCAAAGTGATACCGGGTAACCCCGACCTGACCGGCGCCGAGATAGAACTGCTCGATGTCGAGAAGCGCGAGTTCGTCCTGCGCGACCTGCTGAAACGCGTTTCGCGGCACTTCGACCTCATCATCATCGATTCGCCCCCCTCGCTCAACATCCTCACCGTCAATAACATGGCGGCGGCCGACGGGCTCATCATCCCGATCCAGTGCGAATACTTCGCGCTCGAAGGGGTGTCGCGCATCGTGGCGACCATCGAACGGATCCGCAAGATAAATCCGAAACTCGCGATAGACGGCATCCTGCTGACCATGTACGACAAACGGGTGAAACTCACCTTCGATGTCGAGCAGGAGGTGCGGAAACACTTCGGCAAAACGGTGTTCCAAAACGTTATCGCGCGCAATGTTAAACTTTCGGAATCGCCGAGTTTCGGCAAGCCGATCATCCTCTACGATATCTCCTCGATCGGCGCAAAACAGTATCTCGCGCTGGCCGAGGAATATCTCGAACGGATCGGGTAACAGGGAGGGATCATGGCAAAGCAACAGGAACAGCGGTCATTCGGCAAACTGGGACGCGGACTCGACGCGATGCTGCCGGCGGCCCGCGAGGAGAGCGTGCTGACGCTCCGCATCGACCAGATCGTGCCCAGCGCCAAACAGCCGCGCTCCTATTTCGACGAGGAAAAACTGAAAGAACTCGCCGCCTCGCTCAAGGAACACGGCCTCATTCAGCCCATCGTGGTGCGCAAGGACGGCCTCAAGTACCGCATCATCGCGGGTGAACGCCGCTACCGCGCCGCGAAACTGGCAGGACTCAAAGAACTGCAGGCGGTCGTCTACAAAGGGGAAAAGGACTATGTCATCGCGCTGACCGAGAACCTCCAGCGCGAGAATCTGAACCCGCTCGAAGTGGCCGAAGCCTACGCCGAACTGATGAAACGGGGCGACATCACCCAGCAGCAACTCTCCGAACAGGTCGGCAAATCGCGGCCCGAGATATCGAACTACCTGCGCCTCCTCACTCTTTCCGATAAGGTGAAGAAATACCTCGCCGAAGGCGGGGTCACCGTCGGGCAGATCCGGCCGCTCACGGTCCTTCCGGTCGAAGAACAGGACCGGCTCATCGACCGCATCGTCGCCGAGGAACTGACCTCCCGGCAGGTCGAGACGCTCACCCGCCACAAACCGCGCCCGGCGGTCGAGAAGGATGAATCGTTCACCGACCTCGAACGGGAACTGTCGGCGAAACTTCAGATACCGATAAAGGTCCAGCGCAAACCGAAGAAGATAGTCGTCAGCTTCGAGTTCATCAAGATGAAGGACTTCCAGAGTTTTGTGAATGATCTCAAGAAAAAATAGCCGGTTTCTTTCTTTTTTTGCCACTCTCATCCTCCCCTTCGTTATGTATCCATTCACCATCGTCATCGATGCCGGTCACGGCGGCAACGAGAAAGGTGCGGTGCAGACGGGCATCGTCGAGAAAGATCTGACCCTGCGGCTCGCCCAGAAGATCCAGACACACCTCGGAAAACGAAGCGGCATCAAGGTAGTGATGACCCGAGAGAATGACACGACCGTCCCCATCGAAGACCGGGCGAAAAAGATAGCCGCGGCCAAGGCCGACCTGTTCGTCTCGATACATTTCAACATCGATGTCTTCCGGTTATCGGAAACACGCGGCATCGAGATCTACTACCCTGCCGACGATTTCGCACAGGACCCGGCGGCGGCCTTCGCCCTTTATCACCGCAACAACCGTTCGTTCGCGTTGGGAAAATTGATCCGCGACCAGTATCTCAAATCGGAACTCTTCACCGTCTGGAAACATGATTTCAATATGTTCGCCCAGCGCGATCTCAAACTCTTCCGACTCACCGATGCGCCCGGGATACTTGTCGAAACGGCCTATCTGACCGCACCCGAGGACCGCTCCCGCATCGAGAACGAACAGTTCCTCGACGACATGGCGCAGTTCCTCGCGACGACCATCGCCGAATACGCCGGGAAAAAAGCGGCGCGTTAAGTTCGTCGAACAAAAATTGTCGCCGGAACAAATAGTTGCCCCCCCCGCAAAAAAACACAACCGGCCATGATTATTAGAATTATATTTTGACCATTGACTCCTATTATATTTATGGTATAGTGGAGAACTTTTTGCTACAGTGTAGGGCTTGGCCTACATGTTCGTCGGCCGCCACGCGCTCTTTGCTAAAAAGAAAAACGATATAGCGGCTGATGGAGGCCGGTCATGAAGCGCACGAATGCAATGTTCATGTTCCTTGCGATGCTGTGGTGCGGGGGAGTCCTTTGGGCGGCGGCGCCGGTCATCACCATTAATAACGATCCCGACGATCTCGCCACGCGACTCGCGGGGACCGGCACCGGGCTGTACAACATCAACAACGCCACCTACGTCGGCGCCGCAACGAGCGCCGGGTATGTCGACGCAGGCGACTTCGGCCGCATACCGGCGGTGACCGGACAGCGGATACGG
This sequence comes from bacterium, assembly GCA_022709425.1. GTDB lineage: Bacteria > UBP6 > UBA1177 > UBA1177 > JAKLFG01 > CALMRE01. The sequence goes on along the minus strand of JAKLIW010000003.1, from coordinate 65,744 downwards.
CTTCTCGGGAACGGCATCGTCCTGACCAACGGGAACCTGAACTACTTCGGCAGCGATACCAACAACGGCAACCTCGGCCGGGCGGGCGACGCCGGGTTCCGGGCCTATCTCAACGGCATCTACGGCGGGACCTCGGCCAGCAACGACGCGACGGTGCTCGAGTTCAAGTTCTGGACACAAGAAGGTTACACCTCCATTGACGGCGAACTGCTGTACATGAGTATGGAATATCCCACCTACCCCAACTACATCGACGGCGCCGCGGTCTTCGTCGACGGGGTCGATGTCAACCACAACGCCTCCGTCTATCAGCGATCCGATCGCTCGTGGCACCCGTTGACGACCACCTATCTCGACCTCTTCCTCGACAACGACCCCAGCACCTGCGACCTCACCTTCCGCGGCGTCACCAAGCGCTACCGTTTCAACGGGATACTCAACAAGGACGCCTACGGCAACGCCCACACCATCGAACACACCATCCGGATCGTCATTCACGACACCATCGACTATGTCTACGATTCGGCCGTCATGCTTTCGACGCTCAAGGCGGGCTACGCCACCCACGGCGGCCTCATCCCGCCGTCGGTCATAGTCAACAACGGCCTTACCACCGATAAGGGAGCGACCGCGATCATCGACAATACGATGCTCAGGGCCGAAGGAGAGTTCCCGGGCGACCTCCAGTTCACCGTCAAGGCTCTACCGACGCACGGCACCATTTATCGGGGAGCGACGCCGCTCACACTTACTGCCCCCAACAATTCTTTCACACAGGCCGATATAGACAACAATCTGCTCACCTACACACACAACAATTCGGCCACCACCACCGATAGCTTCCAGTTCAGCATCTACGACGGAGAAGACGATTTCATCGACACCTTCCTGATAACGATCAACGCCGTGCATGTCAATGTGGCGCCGGTCGTCACGGTACCGCTAACCCAGACGGTGGGGAACGACAATGTTCTTATCTTCTCGACCGCCAACGGGAACAAGATATCGGTGGCCGACAGCGATGCCGGAACGGGCGCATTGCAGATGACCCTGACCTCTACCCACGGCGTGATGACGCTTGCACAGACCACCGGGCTCACCTTCACTCCTCCCGCCGACGGCACCGCCGACGCCTCTATGGTCTTCACCGGCACCCTCGCCAACATCAACGCCGCCCTGCAGGGGATGCGTTTCATTCCCGCCGAATATCAGGGGCAGGCGACCATCGATGTCAACGCGAACGATCAGGGAAATACCGGGACCGGCGGCGCAAAGAGCCATCTGCGCCGGTTATATGTCAATGTGAAGCTGGGCGGCGGCGACACCTGCGGCGGCGGGACCGACTGCATGACCGGATTCTGTACCGACGGGGTCTGTTGCGGCGTGGCCAGTTGCAATGACAGCAATGTCTGCACGGTCGATTCGTGCGCCGTTTCCGGCTTCGGGACCTGCACCAACCTCGCCGGCAACGCCGGGGCCGAATGCCGCGCATCGGCCGGCGCTTGCGACGCCGCCGAGACCTGCACCGGATCGAGTGCCACCTGTCCCGCCGACGTAAAACTGACATCGATCTGCCGCGCTTCGACCGATCTGTGCGACTCCGCCGAGGTCTGTAACGGGACCGACAACGACTGTCCCGCCGACATACTGTATGACGATACCCATATCTGTCGCGCCGCATCGGGGGTCTGCGACCTTGCCGATACCTGTACCGGGCTGAGTCCCGCCTGTCCAGCCGATCTGGTGGCCTCAAACACGGTCGAATGCCGCGCCGAGGTGGCGGGCGGATGCGATGTGGCCGAGAACTGCGATGGCTTCGCGAAGGTCTGCCCGGCTGATGCGGTAGAACCGGTCGGCACTGAATGCCGTGCTTCGGGCGGTTTCTGCGATCTGGCTGAGACTTGTAACGGATCGAATAGCTGTCCTGTCGACGCTTTCAAGGCGGCATCGGTGGAATGTCGTGCATCGACCGGCACCTGCGATCTGCCGGAGAATTGTACCGGCGCGGCGGCGCTCTGTCCCGCCGACACCACCTACGCAGCGAACACGGTGGAGTGCCGTGCCGCCGTTCCGGGCGGTTGTGATATAGCGGAGAACTGTACCGGAGCAAGCAACTCGTGCCCGGCTGATGCGGTAGAACCGGTCGGCACTGAATGCCGTGCTTCGGGCGGTTTCTGCGATCTGGCTGAGACTTGTAACGGATCGAATAGCTGTCCTGTCGACGCTTTCAAGGCTGCATCGGTGGAGTGCCGCGCATCGACCGGCACCTGCGATCTGCCGGAGAACTGTACCGGCGCGGCGGCGCTCTGTCCCGCCGACACCACCTACGCAGCGAACACGGTGGAGTGCCGTGCCGCCGTTCCGGGCGGTTGTGATATAGCGGAGAACTGTACCGGCACAAGCAACGCATGTCCCGTCGACACGGTAGAACCGGTCGGCACTGAATGCCGTGCCGCGACCGGAGTCTGCGATGTCGTCGAGATCTGTGACGGCACGAACAGTTGCCCGACCGACGCCGTGGCGGCAAATACGGTCGAATGCCGCGGTTCGGCCGGTCCCTGCGATGTGGTCGAGAACTGCGACGGCTCCGCGAAAGCCTGCCCGGCCGACGCGTTCGAGCCGGTCACGACGGTGTGCAACCTGACCCTCGGCGGCGCGTGTGACGCGGTCGACTACTGTTCCGGCGCCGATGCCCTCTGCGCCGACGCGAAACTCGACGGCTCGAATGAGTGCCGCGCCGTAGCCGGGTTCTGCGATCTTTCGGAGGTCTGCGACGGCTCCGACGACGACTGTCCGACCGACGCATTCCAACCCGATACGCTCGAATGTCGCGCCGTAGCGGGTGACTGCGATGTGGCCGAGAATTGCACTGGTGCGGCGGCTGATTGTCCCCTTGACGCGTTCCTGCCCGATACGACCGAATGTCGCATCGCGACCGGCGATTGCGATGTCACGGAGAACTGCACCGGTACGGCGGCCGACTGTCCCGCCGACGGCGTGGCGGCGAGTTCGGTACCCTGCCGTGCTTCGGTCGGCGTCTGCGACGCGACCGAGAACTGCAACGGTTCAGCCAAGTCCTGTCCCGCCGAGGATTACAGCTCGGTCAACGGGAACGCCTGCAACGATGGAACGCTCTTCACCCGTGACGATACCTGTTCGAACGGCCTCTGTGCCGGCACTCCGATAAACGGCGTCTGCGGCGACCCGATAACGGCCGCCCCGCTCACCTACACGACGACCGGCGACTCTGCGATACGGCCTTCGGCGGTGACCGCGTATGGTGCCGCCTGCACCGCTCCGGTACAGGATGCGGCCGACACGGTCTATGAACTCGCCGTGACCGCCGGGGTCCGCTACCTCATCACGCTGACACCCGACGCTGGGTACGACGGCGCGCTCAATGTCATCGGCCCGTGTCTCGAGAACGAGCCCTGCCTCGCCGCGGCAAACGCGGGCGGCGAAGGGGCGGTCGAGGCGGCGGCCTTCGTCGCGGCGGCCGACGGCACGGTGCATATAGTGGTCGAAGGCGCCTCCTCGGGCGAAACGGGAAGCTTCGGCATCGTGGTTCAGCAGGATCTCGACGCCGACGGCGTGGTCGACGACGACGACAACTGTCCGGCCGACGCCAACGCCGACCAGCTCGACACCGACAGCGATGGACTTGGCGATGTGTGCGACGGCGACGACGACGGCGACGGCGTAAACGACGGAGCGGACAACTGCCCGCTCATCGCGAATAACGATCAGCTCGATACCGACGGTGACACTTTGGGCGACCTCTGCGACACCGACGATGACGGCGACGGCCTGACCGATGTGGAAGAAGATGCCATCAACACCGATCCGCACGATATCGATTCGGACGGCGACGGCATCGGCGACGCCTACGAAGTGGGCGGCACCCCCGCCACCCCGATAGACACCGACTTCGACGGGACGATAGACGCGCTTGACACCGATTCGGATGACGACGGTATCGGCGACGCAACTGAAGGAACGATAGATACCGACAGCGACGGTACGGTCGATTACCGCGATACCGATTCGGACGGTGACGGCATCAGCGATGAGGACGAAACGGCGGGCGATGCCGATGGTGACGGCACGCCAAACTACCGGGACCTCGATTCCGATGGTGACGGTATCCTTGACGCGATCGAAGGGAACATCGACACCGATGGCGACACCGTGCCCGATTACCTCGACACCGACTCCGACGGCGACGGTGTCCTTGACGCGACCGACAACTGCCGCCTCATTGAGAACGGCGATCAGACCGACACCGAGAGCGATGGCATCGGCGACACCTGCGATCCCGACGACGACAATGACGGCGTGCTCGACGGCGCCGACAACTGCCCGCTCATTTCAAACGGCGGCCAGCTCAACACCGACGGCGACGGCGAAGGGAACGATTGCGACGCCGACGACGACAACGACGGCCTGACCGATGTCGAAGAGGCGGCTCTCAACACCGATCCGCTCGACACCGACACCGATAACGACGGCATCCCCGACGCGACCGAAGTAGGCGGAAATCCCGCCACGCCGCGCGACACCGACGGCGACGGCGACATCGACGCCATCGACACCGATTCGGACGACGACGGCATCCCCGACTCCGTTGAAGGGAACATTGATACCGACACCGACGGCACTCCCGACTACCGCGACACCGATTCGGACGGTGACGGCATCAGCGATGAGGACGAAACGGCGGGTGATGCCGATGGTGACGGCACGCCAAACTACCGGGACCTCGATTCCGATGGCGACGGCATCGGCGACGCGGTCGAAGGGAACATCGACACCGACAGCGACACCGTGCCCGATTACCTCGACACCGACGCCGACGGCGACGGCGCCCTTGACGCGACCGATAACTGCCGCCTCACGATCAACGGCGATCAGACCGACACCGAGGGCGACGGTATCGGCAATATCTGCGATCCCGACGACGACAACGACGGCGTACTCGACGGGGCCGACAACTGCCCGCTCACGGCCAACGGCGACCAGCTCAACACCGACGGCGACGGCGAAGGTAATGAATGCGACACCGACGATGATAACGACGGCCTGACCGATGTCGAAGAGGCGGCTCTCAACACCGATCCGCTCGACACCGACACCGATAACGACGGCATCCCCGACGCGACCGAAGTGGGCGGCGATGCGGGCGATCCGCTCGACACCGACGGCGACGGCGACATTGACGCCATCGACACCGATTCGGACGACGACGGTATCGGCGACGCCGTGGAAGGAAATGTCGACTCTGACGGCGACACGTTGCCCGACTACCGCGACCTCGATTCCGACGGCGACGGTATCCCGGACAGCGAAGAATCGACCGGCGATACCGACGGCGACGGGATACCCGATTACCTTGATGACGACACCGACGGCGACGGCGACCTTGACGGCGCCGACAACTGCCGCATGGTGGCCAACCCCGGGCAGGAAGATACCAACGGGAACGGCATCGGCGATGCCTGTGACGGCGATATTGACGGCGACGGCGTCCTCAACGGTGACGACAACTGCCCGAACACCACCAACAACGGCCAACTCGACACCGACGGCGACGATATCGGCGACGCCTGCGACACCGACGACGACAACGACGGCCTGTCCGATATCGAAGAGGGTGCGATAAACACCGACCCGCTCGACACCGACACCGACGACGACGGCATCGATGACGCGACCGAGGTGGGAACCCTTCCCGCCACGCCGCACGACACCGACCTCGACGGCGATATCGACGCGCTCGATGACGATTCGGACGGCGACGGCATCAGCGATCTCATCGAAGGGAACGTCGACACCGACGGCGACATGTTGCCCGACTACCGCGACACCGACGGCGATAACGACGGGATACCGGACGATGAGGAATCGACCGGCGATACCGACGGCGACGGGATACCCGACTACCTCGATGACGACACCGACGGCGACGGCGACCTTGACGGCGCCGACAACTGCCGACTGGTGCAGAACGCCGATCAGATCGATACCGACTCCGACGGACAGGGCGACGCCTGCGACTCCGACGACGACAACGACGGTGTACTCGACGGCAGTGACAACTGCCCGCTCATCGCTAATAACGATCAGATCGACACCGATCTCGACACCAACGGCAACGCCTGCGACCTCGACGACGACAACGACGGCCTGTCCGATATCGAAGAGGATGCGATAAACACCGACCCGCTCGACACCGACACCGACGACGACGGCATCGACGACGCCACCGAAGTGGGCGACGATCCTCTGAACCCGCTTGACACCGACGGCGATGGCGACATCGACGCGCTCGATGACGATTCGGACGGCGACGGCATCGGCGACGATATCGAAGGGGTGACCGACACCGATGGCGATACCCTGCCCGACTATCGCGATACCGACAGCGACAACGACGGCATCGATGACGGCGACGAAGGGACCGGTGACACCGACGGCGACGGCATACCCGATTATCTCGATGAGGATGCCGACGGCGACGGCGTGAACGACGATACCGACAACTGCCGCCTGACGGGCAACGACGACCAGATCGATACCGATCTCGACGGCGACGGAGATGCCTGCGACACCGACGACGACAACGACGGAATCCTCGACAACGACGAAGAGGCCATCGATACCGACCCGCTCGACACCGACACCGATAACGACGGTATCGACGACCTGACCGAAGTGGGAAGCGACCCGACCGATCCGCTCGACACCGACGGTGATGGGGCGATAGACGCGCTCGACACCGATTCGGACGGCGACGGCATCAGCGACGCGGTCGAAGGGACGGTCGATACCGATTCGGACGGCATCCCCGACTTCCGCGACACCGATTCGGACAACGACGGGATACCGGACGAGGATGAAGGATCCGGCGATACCGACGGCGACGGCATACCCGATTATCTCGACACCGACACCGACGGCGACGGCGTGCTCGACGGGACCGACAACTGCCGCTTTGTGGTGAATGTCGATCAGATCGACACCGACAACGACGGCATCGGCGATGCCTGTGCCGGCGATATCGACGGCGACGGTGTCCTCAACGGCGACGACAACTGTCCCGCTGTCCCGAACGATACCCAGACCGATACCGACCTTGACGGTTACGGCAATGCCTGCGATGCCGACGACGACGAGGACGGCATCAGCGACATCGACGAAGATGCACTCAGCACCGATCCGCTCGACACCGACACCGACAACGACGGCATCGACGACGCCACCGAAGTGGGCGACGATCCGAACAACCCGATCGACACCGATACCGACGGAACGATAGACGCCCTCGACACCGATTCGGACGACGACGGCATCAGCGATCTGACCGAAGGAAATGTAGATACCGACGGTGATACCACTCCCGACTTCCGCGATACCGATTCCGACAATGACGGCATCGATGACGCCGACGAAGGATCTGCCGACACCGACCTCGACGGCATACCCGACCGTATCGACGACGATTCGGACAACGACGGTGTAGCCGATACCATCGACAACTGCCGCTTGGTGGTCAACGCCGGACAGGACGACAGCGACGGCAACGGCGTCGGCGACGCCTGCGACGGCGATATCGACGGCGACGGTGTTGCCAACGGCTCCGACAACTGCCCGAATATCGCCAACCCCGATCAGGCCGATTCGAACGGCAACGGCGTCGGCGATGCATGCGATACCGTGGAACCTGATGTGGATGTGGTCGACGAAGACACGGTCGATGAGGATCTGCCCGACGAAGATACGGTGGTCGAACCGGACGATGCTGTCGAGCCGGACAACGACACCGTGATAGAACCGGACAACGACACCGTCATCGCCGACGAAATATCGGCCGACGAAGACACCGTACTGCCCGACGATATCATCCCCGACGAAGATCTGGTCGACGAGGATACGACCGAGGTCGAGCCGGTCGACGACGGCACCACGATCCCCGATGATACGGTCGACGAAGATGACCTCATGACCGACGATGGCATGCCTCTTCCCGACGATCCGTACGGCCCGGAGGTGACCATACGCGGCGGCTGCGGTTGCAGCGTCGTGTTTTAAGGAGGGCAGGTCATGAAGAAACTCTTCCTCCCCCTGACCCTGCTTCTCCTCCTTGCCACCGCGCCGCTTCGTTCCGAGGAACCGCCGATCAACACCAAATCGTACACCCCCTCCCCCTTCACCCACGGCATCCTATCGACCCATGATGGTCAGATCATGGATTTCCTCGAGATGAATATGGGCTTGTCGCTCATGTACGGTCACAAGCCGTTGGTGCTCGAGTTCGCCGACAGCACCGGTACGACCACCCGCAACATTCTCGAACACAAATTCGAGGCCGACCTCTCATTCGCCATCGGTTTGTGGAAATATATCGATGTCGCCCTGAACCTGCCGATCAATCTCTACCACGGCGGCGAGGGGCTCTATAATGCGAAGATGCACGCCGCCGGCATCGGCGACATGGCCTTTTATCCGCGTGTCGGCTATACCTTTGAAAAGGACAAGGTGAGCATCGCCTTCATTCCCGAGGTCACCATACCGACCGGGCGGCAGGTCGACCGGCTCATGGGTTACGCCACCGCCACCTTCGTGCCGACCTTCGCGGTGTCGGCGAAACTGGGCGATTTCGGCATCGCCACAGACCTTTTCTATCGTCTTATGGATAAACGGGAACTGGCCGATCTCACGGCCGGCGACGAGGTCGGCTTCAAATTGGCCGGTCGCTACACCCCGATAACGCCGCTTGATGTCGAGGCCGAATTCATCGTCCGCACCGTGGCGACCAAATTCTTCAGTGCCTCGAACGCATTTTTCATCGACGGCAACGCCGGAGTCCAATACCGCATCCCCGAGGTCCCCGGGCTGATGGTGCACGGCGGCGCCGGTTGGGGTATGACACAGGGGTACGGACTGCCGATCGTCCGCGTATTCACCGGACTTGTCTACAACATTCCCGAAAAGGTCGAAGAACCGAAACCCGAACCTCAACCGGAGCCGAAGCCGGAACCGGTCGCTCCCCCGCCACCACCCGCACCCAAACCGGAACCGCCTAAGGACACCGACGGCGACGGCCTCATCGACACCGCCGACAAGTGCCCCGAAGCGGCCGAGGACAAGGACGGGTTCGAGGATGCTGACGGCTGTCCCGATCCCGACAACGACGGCGATACCGTACTCGATGAAAAGGACTCCTGTCCGACCGAGGAGGAGACGGTCAACGGCTTCATGGACGAGGATGGCTGTCCCGATAAGGCGCCCGAGAAGAAACTCGAGAAGATCGTCGTGACCGAAAAGGAGATCGAGATAAAGGATCAGGTCCTTTTCGCGCTCAACAAGGCCGACATCTCATCCAAGTCGTTCGCGATGCTCGACGAAATCGCCGCGGTGCTCATCGCCAATCCGAAGATAAAACTGGCCATCGAAGGGCACACCGACAACCTCGGTAAACCGGCCGCCAACAAGAAACTTTCTCAGGACCGCGCCAATTCGGTCATGAACTACCTCATCAAGAAGGGGGTCGACCCCGACCGGCTCACCGCCGAAGGCTTTGGGCAGGAAAGACCCATCGCCGACAACGCCACCAAACCGGGCCGCGAGGCCAACCGGCGAGTCGAATTCCATATCGTCAAGTAAGGTTCAGTCTCTTTTTTCTCTATCTTTTCCCCGGGTCGGAGGAACCGAATTTCCTTGCAAAGCCTTTTATTGTATGGTAGTAGGATAGGACTTTATGGTCTTGTTGAACGGTATGCTCACTCATGCGACAGCGCCTTGAAGAATTCTGCCGGAATAATCCCGGCGCTCAGAAAATAATTCACAGCCTCGGCAACAGCGCCGCCATAAAACTCCGTATCCTCCCTGATACCGATCTTCTTTTCCGCAAGGCGAAGGGGGGCCTCGAACTGACCGCCCATCCCTCTGTAGAGCGGGTCGAGATCGACATGGACATCGTTCTGCCCGCCGCAATGCTGGAGGACTTCCTTGCCGCCGCGCCGCAGACGGCCGACGCGATCATCCTGTTCTTCGCCGAAAACTACTACCACGAGAAGTACCGCCCCTATATCGAACTCAAGATACTGTCGGGTGTTTTCCGGCTGACGATGAAGGGATACTTGGGTCTCATCCCGCTGGGCGGCCCGGCGCTCATGAGCATCCTGCGCTCGAAAGGTTTCGGCTCCATCGGCGCGATAACTACGGCGCTTAAAGGGATCGCGAGAAAGTAGGCAAACGATAACGGACATAAAGAGGGCACCATGACCGAAAAAAACCTTCTGATCTACGAGAACGACAGCAAACACGCAAAAGCGCTCAAGAAGGCATTCGAACAGTTCGGCTTCACGGTCCACACCGCGCGGTCGGAGGACGAGATGTCGGGTCATCTCGGGTCGGGCGCGATCAACCTTTTCATCATCCGCGCCGAGAACCCCAACCTCGGCGGCTTCCTGCTGTGCAAGAAGATCCGCGAGATAGCCGAATACCGGCAGGCACCCATCATCCTCCTGTCGAGCGAAGCGACCGAACAGACCTTCGAGAAGCATCGTTCACTTGATTTCGCCGCCGATCACTATATGTCCCTGCCGACCGACACCGACTCCATCCTTGCGGCGGCGCACATGCTGCTCCCCTTCATTGACGGCGGCGAAGAGGCTGAGGAAGAAGGTGTCGCGGCCGCCCCCGCGGCGCAGACCGCAGCACCCGTCGACGACGGCAAAGCGGCGGCACTCGCCAAAGAGAACGAGACGCTGCGGAAAAAGATCGAGAAACTGGAGTCCGAATCCAAGAAACGCGCCGGGAATGCCGATGAGTCGATAGCCGTCAAGGCTGAGATGGAGAAGCTACAGGAAGAAAATGAGAAACTTTCGGGCGAATTGGGGGAGATCAAGGAGGCGCTGGCATCCAAGGCGGCGCAGGTCCGGGAACTCGAGAAAAGAATGGCCGGAGCCGATGAACTGTCGGCCGAGATGGATAAGAGCGCCGCACAGATAAAAGAGCTCCAGTTGGCCGTTAAGAAACTTGAAGTGGAACTGTCGGCCGAACAGGAGCGGCTACGGGCCTCCGACGAGGAAAAAACGCAAGTATCGCAAACGGTCGAACAGCTCAAGGCGCAGCTCAAAGAGGAATCGGAGCGCGCGATGAAGGGTGCTTCGGTACAGGCAGAAGAACTCAAGAAGAAGTACGACGAGGTCAAGGATGAACTCGACGACCTCAAGATAGTCAACAAGGAAATGAAGGACAAGGTCAAAACGGCCGAGAAGGACATGGAGAAGATGAAGGCGGAACACGATGCCTTCCTTGCCGAAAAGGGCGCCCTTGAAAAGAAAATAACCGACGCGGAGGCCGATGCTGTCAAACGGGTGCAAGAGGCGCAGGCCGCATTCGAAAAGAGGGAAAAGGATGCCTGCGAAGAGGCGTGCCGTCTGACCGAGGAACTCAAGGCAAGTTACGAAGAGAAGATGAAACCGTTGCAGGACGAGCTCAAGATCAAGACGGACAAGATAGAGGTGTTGCAGGCCGAGAAGGACAGTCTTGAGATCGATTCGGCGAGCGCCAAATACAAAGCCGGGCAGATGGAGAAGCAACACGAAGAGATGAAGGGCAAGCTTGAGGCGGCCGAGAAGGAACTGGGCGAACTGCGCGAGACGGTACTTCAATTCTCGACGATCAGCGATGAGCGCGACGCGGCCCACAAAGAACGCGACGAACTGACCGCGAAGCTGGTCGAACTCGAAAAGAAACACGACGAGGTCTTCGAAAAGGCGGCCGGGGCCGAGATGCAGATCACCGAACTGCAGACCCGCATAGAGGCGTTGGTGACCGATAAGGGGTCGCTGGAGAAAAAGGTCACCGAGTTGGAACTCGTCGCCAAAAAGATCACCGAACTTGAAAAAACGGTTTCCGCCAGAGATACCGAGATAACGAAGATACAGGAGGAGTCGGCCCGGCTGATCTCCGTCATCGAGGCGGTGAAGAAAGCGGTCGCATAACCGGATGCAGATAACACTCTCGCTCGACTTCGTGTTCGATCTGCTTGAGGAGTACGGACTCCTCGCGCGGGACAAGCGGGAGCTCTTCACCAACAAACGCGATTATTATGAAACACTTTACAAGAACCGCTTCAAAAAGGATCCGTTCGTCACCGATCTGGTCCTGTCGATGTTCCGCGAAGAGGGACTGGCGCTCGACGAAGAGAAGATGTTGAAGCTCATCGCGGGACGCGCGGGATGCGACTATATCGTCCCCGACCCGCTCAAGATAGATTCGCAATTGGTCATCACCATCATCTCCCTTCCCTACGGTCGCAAGCACCTGATATTGCCGCTTTACGAAGAGAATGGTTCGATCGTCGTGGCAATGGCCGACCCCTTCAGGATGGAGATCATCGACCAGCTACAGGCGACCGCCGGCAAACCGATCTCTCCGGTCGTCGCGTCGCCCACCAACATCGACAAGATACTGGGCGATGTGTTCGGTTTCAAAAAATCGATGAAGGCGGCGGCACAGGACAAGGTGCGCGACAACTACGCTTCGATAGAACAGCTCACCAGCATCTCCGAAGGGGGCCAGCTCGACGATAAGCACATCGTCAACGCGGTCGACTACATGCTGCGCTACGCCGTCGAGCAGGACGCGAGCGACATCCACATAGAGCCGAAACGCGACGAGACGCACATCCGTTTCCGGCTCGACGGCATGATGCACACGATCTACAGTTTCCCGATAGAAGCGCACACCTCGTTCCTCTCGCGGCTCAAGATGCTCGCCCGGATGGACATCGCCGAGAAACGACGCCCGCAGGACGGCCGCATCAAGTTGGTCCTCAACGAGACCCACGAGGTCGAACTGCGCGCCAGCACCATCCCGGTCATCTACGGTGAGAAGATGGTGCTCCGCATCCTGGAGTCGGGCCACTTCATCCGGCCGCTCGAGGAGATCGGGTTCGACGCTCCGCAGCTCGATGCGTGGCGCATCGCGATGAAGAAGGGCTACGGGATGCTGCTGGTCACCGGTCCGACCGGGAGCGGCAAATCAACCACACTGTATTCGACCCTCAAAGAACTCGCCCAGCCCGACATCAACATCGTCGCCATCGAGGATCCCATCGAGATCGTGATGAGCGAGATAAACCAGATGGGGGTGAACACCAAGGCGGGGATCACCTTCTCCACGGCGTTGCGTCACATCCTGCGGCAGGACCCCGACATCATCATGGTGGGCGAGATACGCGACAAAGAGACGGCCGACAACGCGGTGCAGGCGGCGCTCACCGGACATCTGGTCTTCTCGACGCTCCACACCAACGACACCGCCTCGACCGTCGAGCGGATGATAGACCTCGGCATAGAGCCGTTCCTGCTCGCCTCGATGCTGAGCGGGATACTGGCCCAGCGGCTTGTCCGCAAACTCTGCCCCTACTGCTCGTTCGAACGCGACATGACCGATGACGAGAAGGTGATGCTGAAACTCGCCACCGATAACCGTTATCGTATCAAAGATTCGGAGGGGTGCGTGAAGTGCCGCTTCACCGGCTACAAGGGACGTACCGCGATCATCGAATACATGCCGGTCGCCGGAAAGACCTCGCGGCTGGTCGCGACCCGCGCCTCAACCGACGAAATACGCCAGAACGCGATCATGGACGGGATGATAACCCTGCGCGATTCGGCCATCCGCAAACTGGCCGCCGGACAGACCTCGTTCGATGAGATCGTCAAAGCGCTCTACTTCGAATAGTTCCGAACAATTATTTCATCCGACGCGCAATCGACAGGCAGAGCGAGGCGTATGCGACGTAGGCGACGAAGGTGTACTTCCGTACATTGAGGAAGTCGAGGAGCGGCAACGATGCTATGCCGCCGAAGGTGCGTCGGTCTTACTGAAAAAGAGTGTTATTGCTGAGCGGCTTGATCGAGATACTCGGTCTTGATGATGTCCGACTTCGACATCTTCCAACCGTCGGCCGTCTTGACGAAGGTCGATATCATCTTGAGCCGGTTGTCGCGGAACTCGGGACCGCTCTTCTTCTTGGTCACCTGCGTGATCTCCACCGCCGCCTCTTTTTCCTTATACTTGAGAATCTTCGTCGACTCGACGGTCACCGCGAGGTCGTAGGTCGCGAACATCCCTTCGAGCATCTTCTGGGTCCCTTCATAAAGCGGACTTTCAGGATCGATGGTCGCCATGTACCCGGCAAGATCCTCGGTGTTCATCGCGTTAGCGTTCCGTTCCACCGTCTGCAGGAGCAGATTGCGGTCGTGGTCCGCCTTGCTATCGGAGCAGGCGCTGAGGCTGATAAGCGACACAAAAGCGATACCGATAACGATACGGCGCATGGGTTTTCCTCCCCTTGATAAATCGGGTCGATGGTAGCGGGTCTGATGCGCGACGTCAAGTTTCACGACCGCTTTCGTTGACAGCGCCGCCGTCGTCGGGTATTCTGGCGTGATGTTCTTTCGGGGGTACCCATGAAATTGTCCCTTCTTCTCGATCCGCGGCTGATACGGATCGGTGTGCCATGCAACAGCTATGCGACGGCGATGCGCGCGGTGCTCGATCCGATCCGGCGCAACTATTCGTTCGAGGTATCGGGCGAGGCGATCGAGGCGGCGCTCATGAAACCGGGCGAGACCTGCGAGGACCGCATCGAAAACGGTATCGCGGTAACCCGCGCCAGCATCCCGCATCTGCCCGATCTGCTGATAGCGTTGTTGGTTCCGGCGGCCCCGGTCACGGCGCGCGAAGGCGAGGTGCGGCTGTTCGTACTGCTCCTGTCGGGAAGCGAAACGGCCGACCAGTCGCTCAAGGTGGGCGAGTCCTTCATCCGGCTCGCGAACGATAAGACGCTTTTCCAGTCGCTCCTCACGGCGCAGAGTCCGAACGAAATGATCGACTGCATCGCACAGGCCGCCATCGCGGTGCCCAGCGAACTGACCGTTTCGACCGTCATGCTCCGCGAGGTGCTGACCGTATCCCCCGAAACGACGCTGCGGGAACTGCTGGCGCTCCTCTGCACGCGTCACGCCACATTTATCACGGTGGCCGATGCGCAGGGGAAGTTCCTCGGCGAGATACACCTCGAGGACATCCTGCGGCTCGGGTTCCCCGATTACGCGTTCCAACTCGGCAGTCTCAATTTCCTTTCGTCGTTCCAGCCGTTCTCGGAACTGCTGGACAAGGGGCTCGGCACCACCGCGGATCGCATCATGAAGAGTCCCCCCTACCGGCTTTCCCCGGACAGCGGCGTGGCCGAGGCGGTCTTCGAGATGGTCAACCATCATCACCGGAGCGCCGCAGTGCTCGGCCCCGGGAACACGGCGGTCGGCGTACTCAATACGACCGACCTGCTGCGAAAACTTTTCAATCTCGTCTGAACGGAGGGCGGCATGTCGTACCAGATGCTTTTCGCCGTCGTTTCGTTCGTGGTGCTGTTCATCCTGATATCGACCGAGAAGTTCAACAAGACCATACTTGCGCTGTTCGGCGCGTTCCTGTTCATCTCCATCGGCATCATCCCGCAGGAAAAGGCCTTTCTCGCCGAGGACTGGAATGTCATCTTCCTCCTCATCGGGATGATGATCATCGTCGGCATCACCAAACATACGGGGCTGTTCCAGTTCGTCGCGGTCAAGATGGTCAAATGGGCCAAGGGGCGGCCCTTCGTCGTCATGATCTACCTCTGCCTGGTCACGGCGCTGTTCTCCGCACTGCTCGACAATGTCACCACGGTCCTCATACTCACCCCGATAACGATACTGGTCACGGTCGAACTCGGCCTCAAACCCATCCCCTTCATTATCGCCGAGGCGATCTCATCGAATGTCGGCGGCACCGCGACGCTCATCGGCGATCCGCCCAATATCATGATCGGTTCGGCGGTCGGGTTGTCGTTCATGGATTTTGTCGTGAACCTGACGCCGGTGGTGCTGATCTGTCTTGCTCTGTTCATCGGGATGGCGTGGTTCTTCTGGGGCCGCACGATGTATGTATCCAACGAACGGCGCGCCCGGGTCATGGAGTTCGACGAATACAAGTTCCTGCAGGATCGTCGCCTGCTCATCGTCTCGCTCACGGTGCTGGGACTGGTCATCGTCGGGTTCCTCGTCCACAGCCTCATTCATCTTGAGGCGGCCACCATCGCCATGGCGGGCGCGTCTCTGCTGATGCTCCTGTCGGGCAAGCACGAGGTCGATAAATTCTTCGAAGAGGTCGAGTGGGGAACGATATTCTTCTTTCTCGGCCTGTTCATCCTCGTGGGAGGACTCGTCGAGGTCGGCGCGATAAAGAAACTGGCCGAGTTCTTCCTGTCGCTCACCGGCGGCGACATCAAGAACACCACGCTCCTTATCCTGTGGGTGTCGGGGCTTTTCTCCGGGGTGGTGGACAACATCCCCTATGTCGCGACGATGATACCGCTCATCAAGGAAATGGGTACCGCCGATCCGGCGCTCGCCGGGAATGCGGCGCTCCTCCTGCCGGTGTGGTGGGCGCTCTCGCTCGGGGCGTGTCTCGGCGGCAACGCGACGCTCATCGGCGCGTCGGCCAATGTCGTTTCGGCGGGATTGTCGGCGAAAAGCGGGTACCCGATATCGTTCCTCGAATTCACCAAATACGGCGTGGTCATCACCCTCGCCCACCTCGCCGTCTGCACCGTCTATCTCCTGATCGTCTATTTCTAGATCACTAACCGCCCGAAAAACTTTACGAACGGCGCCCCCGCGGTATAATCGGCCCGCTTTTGGATCACGGGGGATCCCATGAAGAAAGTAACCTTGCCGGATCTACTTAAGAAAAAGGGCGCCGCACCCATCGTCATGACCACCTGCTACGACGCCTCGTTCGCCCGGCTCGCCGAGAATGCGGGTATCGAAACGCTGCTGGTGGGCGACAGCCTCGGCATGGTGATAAAGGGCGAAGAGAGCACCCTCGGGGTCGCCCTCGATGAGGTCGCTTACCATATCCGCGCGGTCCGCCGCGGCGCGCCGTCGCCGTTCCTCATCGCCGACATGCCCTTCGGCAGTTATCAGGCGTCGGTCGAAAAGGGAGTGGAAAGCGCCGTCACCCTCATGAAGGCGGGGGCCGAAGCGGTCAAGGTCGAAGGGGGAAGTGAGGTCGCACCGCTGGTCGAGCGGCTCACCTCGTTCGGCATCCCGGTGGTCGGCCATGTCGGGCTCACCCCGCAGTATGTCAACCTGTTCGGCGGCTACCAGAAGCGCGGGAAAAGTCAGGCGGAAAGAGAACTTATCGCCGAAGGAGCGCGCAAGCTCGAACGGGCTGGCGCCGTCATGATAGTGCTGGAATCGATCCCGCCCGAACTGGCGGCCGCGATAACGGCCGAGGTCGCCGTCCCCACCATCGGCATCGGGGCGGGCCCTGCGACCGACGGTCAGGTGCTGGTCATCTACGATCTGCTCGGGATGAACGGGAGTTTCAATCCCTCGTTCCTTAAGAAATATCTCGATATGGACCGGCTGGTCACTGCGGCGCTCGAAGAGTACCGCGACGAGGTCCGCACGGGCCGTTTCCCGCCGCGCCGGAATAAATCCTGACGCACCGTTGTTCAATGTGCGAAAAATGCTCTATTCTTGATACGGAGGTCACTGCATGACGGAACTGATCACGGTAACCGGGGTGTCGAAAAGTTATGACCGCATCCGGGCGGTCGAAGGCGCCTCGTTCACTCTGCGCAAGGGTGAGATCCTCGGCTTCCTCGGCCCCAACGGCGCCGGGAAGACCACCGCGATGAAGATGATCACCGGCTACATGCCGGCCGACACCGGCGAGATCCGCGTCCACGGGAAGAACATTGTCGACGACCCGATCGCGGCGCGCAACGCCATCGGCTATCTGCCCGAGAACAATCCGCTCTACACCGACATGACGGTCGAGGAATACCTCACCTTCGTCGCCGAGATGCGGGGGGTGGCCGATCCCGAGGCGGCAAAGAAGCGGGCGATGGAACGGTGCGCGATAGTCGATGTCCGACACCGCATCATCGGCCATCTTTCCAAAGGCTACCGGCAGCGGGTGGGACTCGCGCAGGCGATCATCCACGATCCCGAGATACTGATACTCGACGAACCGGCCAACGGACTCGATCCGATCCAGATAACCGAGATCCGCGGCCTTATCCGCGACCTCGGCCGCGAGAAGAGCGTCATCCTCTGTTCGCACATCCTTTCGGAGGTCGAGGCGGTGGCGAGCCGCGTCATCATCATCAATCAGGGGAAGATCGTGGCCGACGACACGCTGGAGAACCTCAAAGAGCGCTCCAGCGGTCACAACATCTTCCGCATCGAATTCCTGACGGCCAAAGATGAACGGGCGGTCGCCGACACGCTGGCGAAGATCCCGGGCGTCGCGGCGGTCAGCCGCGTGGCGAACGATACCTTCCGCGTGAAGACCAAAGGGGAACGCGAGACGGGCAACCAGATATTCCGCACCGCCGTGACGCAGAACTGGGACCTCGCGCAGCTTCATCTCGAATCGCGGTCGCTCGAGAACACCTTCCTGTCACTTATCGAAGGAGGCAACTCATGAGAAGTACGCTGACGATATTCCGCAAAGAGATGCTCGGGTATTTCAACTCGGCTATCGCCTACATCTTCTTCACGCTGTTCCTGATACTGCTGTCGTTCCTTTTCTTCCGCATCTATTTTTTGCAGGGGATCGTGTCGATGAACGACTTCTTCAGTGTCATGCCGTGGGTGTTCCTCATCTTCGTTCCGGCCGTCACGATGAAGTCGTGGGCCGAAGAACGGAAAAGCGGTACGATGGAGGTGCTCCTCACCATGCCGGCGCTCGACACCGAACTGGTCATCGGCAAATTCCTCGCCGGCGCGGCCTTCGTCGGGATCGCGATACTGCTGACGCTCATCGTTCCGCTGCTTGTCGCGTCGACCGGACCGCTCGACTGGGGAACCGTCGTGGCATCCTACCTCGGGGCGCTGCTGCTGGCCGCCGCCTATGTCGCCATCGGCAATTTCGTGAGTTCGCTCACCGGTAACCAGATAACGGCCTTCCTCTTCACCGCCGTGATACTGTTCCTTCTCCTCATCATCGGGACCGAGCCGGTCTATTCGGTCTTCCCGAACGTCATCGCCGAGGTGGTGCGGAACTTCTCGCTGAACTACCACTTCCAGAGCATCGGCCGCGGCGTGATCGATTCGCGCGATCTGCTGTTCTACGGGTCGGTCATCGGGCTGTTCGTCTATTACAATGTCAAGTCGCTTGAAGCGCGCAACTGGTAGGAGGGACGCCATGAAAAGAAGAAAGATAGACGCCCTCATCGCCATCGTCCTGGTCACCGGCATCGTGCTGTTCGCCAATATCCTCTCCTCCTACTGGTTCTTCCGGCTCGACCTCACCCGCGGTAGTATCTATACGGTGAGCGATTCGACCAAGAAACTCCTGACCGAACTCAAGTCACCCATCCACCTCAAGTTCTACATCTCCGACGAACTGCCGCCGCGCGTCCTGCCGGTCAAGCGCGATATCCTCGACATCCTCAAGGAGTTCGAGAACTACGGCAAAGGGAATGTCGAACTCTCCATCCTCGTTCCCGAAAAGGACCTGAACATCGAGGAGGATGCCAAGAAGGCGGGCATCGAGAAGGTGAACCTCAATGTCATCGGCAAGAACAAGGAAGAGGTACAGGCGATCTACATGGGTATCGCCGTTTACTATCAGGAGAAAAGCGAGATATTGCCGGTCGTGATGGGGATCAAGGATCTCGAATATCAGCTGACCAGCGCCGTCATCAAACTGACACGCGAGAAGCAGGATACCATCGTCTTCCTCAATAAAGAGGTGAAACTGCCCGAAGGACTCGACCCGCAGATGATGGCGCAAATCCAGAATCAGTTGCCGCCGAGTCATTCGATCACCAAGGATACGATGGCGGTGGCGCAGGCGCTCCGCGAACAGTATGCAGTGGAAGAGGTTCAGCTCAAAGACGGCGATCAGCTCCCCGCCGGGACGAAGGTGCTCGTCATCCACGAGGCCGACAATCTCACCGACTGGGAGAAATATGTCGCCGACCAGTTCGTCCTGAACGGCGGATCGCTCGTCATCCTGCAATCGGGCATCAAATTCCAGCAGCAGATGATGGGACAGGAACGGCGCATCAACTACGGCAACATGCTCGAATCGTGGGGGCTCAAACTGCAGGGCAACATGGTCTTCGACGCCTACAACTTCCCGGCGCTCATCCCGTCGGGGAACATGCGCTATCTCCAGCCCTATCCGCTCTGGATAAAGGTGGGCGACAAGCAGATGGCGCCCGAATTGCCCGGTTTCCTGCGCGAGATCGGGACGCTCGCCTTTACCTTCAGTTCCTCTATCGATGTGACGGAAAAGGAGGGGGTGACCTACACCATCGTCGCCAAGTCGTCCGGTAAGAGCTGGGAACAGAAGGGCGCCGTGATGGGAATGCCCGACCAGATAACCGAACCGCCGTCGAGCGACTTCAAGACCTTCAACCTCGCGGTCCTCGCGTCGGGGCTGTTCCCCAGTTCGTTCACCGCCGGGGCGCTCCCCGCAAAAGCCGATGCCGCGACCTTTGCCGCGAAAGGCAAGACGCCGGGGCAGGTACTCCTCATCGGTACGCCGGAGTTCATACTCGACCGCAACATACGCAACTTCCAGAGTAACGGGATGTTCTTCATCAACATGATGGACCACCTCACCAACTCGACCGAACTGGCGGGCATCCGGTCGCGCGATCAAGGGTATGTCTTCATCGACGCCGACATCACCGACGCGAAAAAGGAGATCATCCGGTGGACCGGCACCCTGCTGATGCCGCTGTTGGTCATCCTTTTCGGTATCATACGGATGATGATGAGAAACAAACGGTCAGGGAGGGTCTGATATGAGCAAGCGCAATATCATACTGTTCGTCGTGCTGGCGTTGCTGGTCGGCGGGTTTATGCTGAAGGGCTACCTCGACGATCAGACGGTGAAGAAGAACATCGAATTGGAGAACAAGTCGCTCTTACCCGGCCTGACGAAAGATCAGATAATGGAACTGAAGATCGCCGATACTGAGAAGAACACCACCGTGACGCTCGCCAAGATGGGCGATCAGTGGGTGGTGAAGGATAAGGATAATTTCCCGGCCGACAAGACGCTGGTCGATAAGGCGGTCGAGGCGCTGCCGAAACTCCGCTTCGGTCACAAGGTGGGCGAGTTCACCGAGGAATCGAAACAGAAATACGGTTTCGACAAGGCGGTCGAGGTGACGGTGCAGGGAAAGACCATCGTCATGGGCCAGCCCGCCGGTGCGCGTCTACCAATCAAGTTCGAAAACGCGATATACCTGTCGCCGACGAACGACCGGGCCATCTTTGCCCGTTACGACGGCGAATGGCGCGAACGGAAACTCTTCCCCGGACAGGAACCGGCCGACGTGATAGCGGTGAAACTGGCGGTCGCCGGTCAGCCCGAGATCACGGTGACGCTTGACGATAAGGGCGAGGCGACGGTGGCCGGCATCACCGGCGCCGACGCGCAGAAGGCGAAGTCGCTCCTCACCGCCATCGGCGGCCTGCGGGTCAGTTCCTTCATCGACACCCCGCCGGTCACGGTCGGCGAGGTCGAGAAGGACAAGAAGATGGAGCCGCTGGCAAAAGGTATCGTAACCGTATCGTTCAAGAACGGCGCGACCGCGACGCTGGAACTGGCCGGTCTGAAGCTCAAAGATAAGCCCGACTACCTCATCAGCAAAGGGGGCCGCGTCTTCGGCCTTTCGGAATACTATTACAACAAACTCGCCAAGCCCGATCTCATGCCCGGCTCCCCCACCGCGCCCAAAGCCGCTGTAGGCAAGCCGGTCAAGAAGTAAGCATCCTCAATTCGTCGGCGTAAAGGTCAGATCATTCCCCGAAAAGATCAGGGTCGTCGTCGCGCCCGGTTCAGCCCCTTCATTGAATGCATCAATGATCAACTCACCGGTCAAATATCCGTATACCATCGCTCCATCGAACCATTCGGCCTGCGAGATGGTCGCCATGAGGTTCAAGGTCGTCATCGCAAGCGGTGGCTGAAGGGTCACCGTCGCCGGGAACGTAGTGCCGACCTGCGTCCGGGAAAGCCGGACCCGGACATATTGTGATGAATTCGCCTCGCGGTAGATGTTCACATCGATGAAGGATTTGCTCGCCACGAACGCCTGCGGGGCGACGAAGGTATCAGGCGGTTCGCCTACGAGGGTCACGATGACGGCCTCCCCTTCAAGGATATTCGCGCCGCCCCCCCACGGTTCAACGGTGTGATCGTAGGTTATCGACGAAACGGTCGGATAGGCGGCATCCTCGTCGGGCATCCCGTCGTCGGTGGGAAGCGTATCGGGTTGAACATCGTCGGGAACGGTATCATCAGACTGCGCCTCATCGGGAACGGTATCGTCGGGCTGCGCCCCATCGGGAAGCGCATCATCAGGCTGTGCACTGTCGGGAAAGGCGCCATCGGGCTGGGCCTCGTCCGGTTGTGCACCGTCGGGCAGGACATCGTCGATCAGCGCACCGTCGTTCTGTTCGTCGTTCTGCGCGGTATCGTCGTCGGTCACCGCCGCTTCATCATTCTGGGGCGCCGTGTCGTTCTTTGATTTGATGTTGTTGTCGCAGGCGATCAAAAAGAACGCCGCGAACAGGACGATAACGCCATACTTGCTCATAGTTCCCCTCCCGTCTCTTTTACAGCACGCCGCCCCGCTTACGGAGGCCGGAGCGCGCCTTGGCGATGGTGTACTTTAGACCGCCGACAACGAGTGAATCGATGAGTTGATGCCAGCGGTAGAACAGGCGGTAATACTTCCCGCGCAGGGAATCGGCCGCCGCGAAACCGTATTTCTTGTCGAGATATTCCTGTTCGGCGCGATGCTTCGCGTCTATCTCCGCGTCGGGCGTCTTCTGCGCTTCGTGGACGCGGAACGCGCCGAGAAAGGCGTCGGTGCGGTAAAAGCGCGCCGGTCCCTCGTTCCGAAGCAGCGCGAGGATGAGGTCGTCGTCCATCAGCCGGTGGAGCTTCTCGTCGAACCGACCGAACCGTTCGTGCGCCGCGCGCCGCCAGAAAAGCGCCTGATTGTAGCTGTCGAGATTCTCGTAGGAAAAATGGGGCGTCCGCGCCTTGAGCGCATAATGCGACCGGATGGAACGACCCGCCTCATCTATCGTTATCCAGTTGCCGTAAACCACCGTGATCTCGGGATCGGCCTCGAAGATGAGCGCCGCCTCGGCAAAGGCGCCCGGCAGGTAGTGATCATCGGCGTTCATCCAGCCGAAGATGTCGCCGGTCGCCTGCGCGAAACCTTTATTGAGGGCGTCCGACTGGCCGCTGTCGCGCTCCGATACGAACGCGGTGACCAGCGGCCCGAAGCCCTTTACCACCTGTGCCGTATCGTCGGTGGAGCCGCCGTCGCGGATGATGACCTCGACGGCAGGGTGGTTCTGCCCCGCGATGGAGCGCAGGGCGTCGCCGATGAAGCGGCCTTGGTTCAGCGACGGTATGACTATGGAAAAGCGGAGCATCGGTGCGTTACTTACACTTGCCCGAGGAGCACTTGGAACCGGGGCATTCGCTGTCGAAGTTGCACTTGCCGTCGGGGGCGTTGGAGCATTTGCCGCTGTTGCACTTGGCCCCTTTGCCGCCGCAGTCGGAGTCGAAACTGCACTTGGAGCCGGCCGAATCGGCGCAGGCGCCCGAGTTACACTTGACGCCGGGGTGGCAGTTCGAGTCGAAGCTGCACTTGCCGTAGTCGCCCGCGAAGGCGGTGAAGGCGCACAGCACGATGATCGCCGCAAGGATGCGTTTCATGGGTTCCTCCCTATTAATTGAACGGTGAACGGAAGGAGTATAACGCGGGAAAAATAAAAAGCACTAAAACAGGATCGAGCACCCGCAACCGGTACCGTTCGGCTTGGCGGTGTCGGCATCGACCGGCGTCTGCTCGTCGGGCAAAATCGTGTCGATGTCCTCTACGGCGCTGTCCACCGATTCGTCGACCGTTTCGTCAGGACCTTCAGCATCGCTCAGGTCAGGTTGCGTGGTGTCGGTGTCTGCTTTGGTATCGGTGACGGCAGTGTCTTCATCGGGTTGGGTATCGGCCGCATCGGTGGTGACAGTATCGGTGTCTTGCGGCATGCCGTCGTCGGTGGTCATGGTATCGTCGGATATCACCGTTCCGTCATCGACCGGTGCGACATCGACGGTGTATTCGTCAGGCATCGCTTCGTCGATTGGTTCGATGGAGTCGGTGTCGGGAACAACCGCCGCATCGTCCGGTTCGACCACGGTGTCGGTTATGATTATGACCGTGTCGTCTTCGGTCAACAAGGATTCGTTTTCGGTGAGGAGGACATCGTCGTCCGGAGCGATGGTGTCACTTTCGGTGAGAAGAACATCGTCGTCGGGCGTGACTGGGTCTTCGTCGGGGAGTATGTATTTGGCAAGGTAAGGGCTATCCTTGCCACCTGCTATGGAAAAACTACCGCCAGCATATATGTTGCCGTTTGCATCGCTTGCAATGACATTGGCTCCAGCATTCACACCAGAGCCCATGCCTTCCCATGATACACTGTCCCATTTAGCGATATGGTTTGCCAATACACCGCCCGCAGAAGTGAAATCTCCACTGGCATAAATAATGCCATCACTATCAATAAGGATTTCTTCAACCCAACTATTCATACCGCTTCCTAGCGCGCTCCAAGAAAAACCATTCCATTTTGCAATTCTGTTTACTGATACGTCGCTAGCTGAGGTGAAACATCCACCAACATATATTATGCCATTCCCATCTAATGCGAGGGCAGATACGGTACAATTCACACCGGTGCCTAAAGAACTCCAACTTGTGCCATCCCATTTAGCTACATAATTTGCCGACACATCGCCTGCGGTAGTAAAATATCCCCCTGCATAAAGAATGTCGCTGTCGTCTATTGCCAAGGCATATATTGTAGCGCCTTCTGTGGCAACCGTTATACCGCTATCTAGTGCTGCCCAATTATCCCCATCCCATTTAGCAACCCCATTTACCGAGATACCTTCTGCGGTCGTAAAATCGCCACCTGCATAGAGATCATCATTGCTGTCGATTGCGAGAGCTTTTACCGCATCATTCATGCCTTCACCAAGAGAATCCCATGTGTTACCATTCCATTTAGCGATATGGTTCGCTAACACACCTCCTGCAGAAGTGAATTCGCCACCTGCATAGAGATTGCCACTACTATCAACAGTAAGGTAGTAAATTGAATTGTTCATTCCATCCCCCAGTGGTTCCCAAACACCGGTCGATATATGGAGTCGTGCAATTTTGTTTGCCAAAATACCACCAATGAAGGTAAATTTACCTCCCACATAAAGATAATCACCGGACCTCACCATCGCGTATACATAATTATCGGCCTCCATTGACACCCACCGTTCATCGCCGGGAACGGCGTAGCGAGCTTCGGGCTCGTCGAGGTCGAGCGCAACTGGCTCTTGCTGTTCCCACGCGAATTCGGGCGGTGTGAGGTTGGCGTTGGCTGGCCCGTCGGCCGTCGGCATCTCGCCGCCACAAGAGGCAAGAACAAGCGCAATGAGTGTAAAAAGTATGTTCCGCATGGCCCCGCCCCCGGTTCAATGAAAGATATTCTGCTGGATTTAATCAGAAAACGGGATGATTGTCAAATAGAAGAAATGAGTAGCTAGAACACCACCGAGCACCCGCAACCGTCACTGCCGTGCTTGACGATGGCGTCCTCGTCGGTCTCGACAAGGGTATCGGGCTGTGCGGTATCGGGGATGACGGCGGAGGTGTCATCGACGACCGGTTCCTCTTCGGCGATGAGCGAATCTTCGTCGGAGATGAGGTCGTCGTCGGGCGTTTCCTCTTCGACATCGACCGAGAACTTCTTGACGCCGAAAGCGCCGTTCTTGGCGATGTAGAGCAGTTCGATGGCCTCTTTTGTATGGTAGGGGTTGAACTTCTCCTTGAACTCGGCGCCGTCACGGACCGGTTTCCCGTCACGGTACCAGATGAGGTGGAAGTAGTCATCGGCGTTGGTGACGGTGAACTCCAGCGGGGAATTACCCGGTATCCATTCCTCGTATTCGACCTCCGGATCGGGGGCGGCGACGGTATCGGGGCCGAGTATCGCCAGCGCCGTATTCTTGGTGAACTGCCGCTGGAGGAATCCTTCGACGGTCGATCCGGCGGCCACTTCGCCTTTTGCGGTGATGAGCATCGTTTTGCGGTCGGCCGAGAGCATGGCGTCGTCGATGACCGGTACTTCGGAATCGAAGAGATAGCCGAGTTCTTTTGCCGGCATCACGAACCGGAGCCGCGCCGTCTGCGCCGTCGGCAGGAAGTTGACGATCTCGGCCTGCGCCGTGACCGACACGCCGTTGCCGCCGATGTAGAGCGAGGTCGTTTCGCTCGCGGTGTAGTTCACCCAGAAGTTACCGAGCGGCATCGAGGGGAATCCCGCCTTCTCGCCTTCTTTGTCGGGATTGCACTCCGCATCGTCGGCGCAGAGATAGCTGAAGGAGGTGGTCGCGGTCTCGATATCGTGATAGATGGGCCGGATACCCCAGTAAGCCTCGCCCGAACTGGCGGCGCTCTTGGTCTGGGTGAAGATGATCTCCTGCGGCGCGAAGAGGCCGGTGCCGGGGATCACCTCGGTGCCCGCATCGAAATGATAGTAGCGGTCGCGGTGGGCATGGCCCGCGAAGTAGATCGGCGGCCGCGGGAATTCGGGGAGCATCGCGCCCAACAGCCGCGTGCCGGTGTTGTAGGTGCCGCTCTCGGCGAATATAGTGTCGAGGATGTTACTGTCATAGGCGGTCGTCTCGATGTTCCATTCCTCGTCGACGAAGGCCCCGATGATGCGGTTGGCCGGATATTTCTCCATCGCGGTGAACTCGAAGCCGCTCTCGACCATGCCGATGGGCAGTTGGTGCGAGAACATCATCGCCACTTCGCCCACGCCGATCGATTCGGTCGCCCAGAGGAGCTGCGGGTCGGAGAGAAAGCCGCCGTAGTTGCTGACCGGCGCGGCGCCGTTGTCGCCGATGCCGATCGGGTCGCCCGATGCGCGGCGTTCCGGCGTGCCGTCGTAGGTGTTGAGCATCATGAGCGTCTTGCCGAATATCTTGGAAGAGGAATAGGTGGGGCCGATGAAGGCGCGCCAGTAGTTGAGCCCGTCGCGTTCCAGCGGCGTGGAGAAGTCGTTCTCGTTCTCGAACTTCGCGTAGCCGTCGTGGTTGCCCGGCACGCCAAAGAAGGGTATCTCGGCACGGTCGAGGAACTGGACGATGTCCTCGTATTCGCGCTGATGGTTGATGCCGAACACCAGATCGCCCAAACAGGCGATGAAGTCGGTGTCCATCGCGCTCATCTGTGCGATGGCGATGGCGATGATCCCCTGCTGACGCGAATAGTCGAGCAGGCCGTCGGAGAAGCCGGGATATTCGTGGTTGTTCCAGTTGAGGTTAATGTTCTTTTTCGATTGCAGGTCCTCTATCTGCGGGTCGGCCCAGATAGTGAAGGCGATCCGTTTCTGGGGAATGAAGCCGACGCCGTTGGATACGGTTACCGGAAGCCCGTTGATGACGGCGTGCAGATCGTAAACACCGTGCGGCAGCAGGTAGGGGACATTGAAGAAGAAACGGGTGACGTTGTTGCCCGCCGGGAGGTATGACTGTGGGGTGATCGAGAGGAACGGGGTGAAGGTCCCGCCGATATCCTTGCCGATCTCAATGTGGTCGAGCGCGGTCCCCTCACAGGCGGCGAAAACGGTCAGTTCGCTGTCGTCGCGGGTGACCAGCGCCGGGGCACCGGGGGCGGGGTAGAGCACCATCCCGACGCGGCCGTTCTCGACCGGGAGCGTCTGTTCGAACTGGATGTAGTTGGGGAAGAGCGGTGTCGCGATGGGATAGCCTTCAAGCGAGACGAACGAGTCGCCGGCGCGAAGCGTCAGGGAAAAAAGAATTGCGAAAGCGCACGAAGCGGCTAGCCGAAAGGTCATTGCTACCTCACCTCAAGTTCACGAAAGCATAACAATTGTCAAGAGAAAGGCAAGGAAAATAGACCGGAGTGTCAGTTCAGAACGGACCGTTTACAGAATAAGGGCGCACCCGCAACCGGTGTCTTTGTGCGTATACCCGCCGTCGGGCGGAATGTAGTCCCAATCGGTCGAACCGTAATCGGGGGCGGGATGGTCCTCGTCTTTCGGGCTGAAATCGTAGGGGATGGTGACATCATCGTCAGGCAGATCGGGATCGGGCTGTTCGGCCGAGTCGGGCTGGCCGTCGTCCGGATCCCCGGCGTTGTCGGTATCGGGCGGGGTGATATCACTGTCGGGAGTACCGTCGGGCGCTTCACATTCCACGGGGTTCTCGCTGTTGAACAGATAGCCGGTGGGGGGAAAACGCTCCTCCTTGCCGTCATTGAACGAAACGGTGAAGAAATAGGAGGCGCATTCGGCCGCCGTAACGGGACCGCTCCACGCGCCGCGGGTGTCGGTGCCGAAGGTGTTTTCAAGGGCCGTCGGTACGCTGTCGATGGTGACCTTCGCCGTGTGGACCGGCGAGACGGACTTGACGACGATACCGGCCCGCAGGGTGTCGTCAATGAACAGCGCGCCGGGATAGAGACGCCCCGCCTGCGATCCGGCGCCGAAATCCTGCGTCCAATAGTGGCGCCAGCAGTTCTCCCCGGCATGATAACCGACCCCCAGCGAGGTGTTTGTCGGCGTGCAGATGTTCGTGCGGTGTCCCGGAGAATTCATCAACTGACACAGAGAACTCCCGGCAAGCTCGTTGCCGGCGGCAAGATTCTCGGCGGTCGTGTTCGCGCCGAACAGAGCGATCCGCTCAACCCAGTAGGTGCCGGTGCACTGGGTCGAATCGCACGGTTGGTCGGTGCAGGCGGTACCGGCCACACAGGTGACCTCGTCGCCCGCAAGGGTCAGAACGCAGCAGGTATCGTGCTGGAAACAGGGGGTGTCGTTGAGATGTTTGCTGAACCAGCGGGCGGCGGTCGAGAGCTTAAGGTCGAGCGATAGTATCGGCAGACTGGCGCTTGCGCCGCATTCGAGTGCGGGGGTGCCGCAGTCGTAGCCCATCCGGGCGAGATTGGTGAAGTAATGCATCGCCAGTTCCTTGGGCGTCATCACCGCGAGATCGAGTATCGGAACGACATAGGTGACCGATCCCTCGTCGGGCCGCCACTGGTCGTTGACCACCTGCGCCGGCAGTATCAGCGCGGCAAGAACAACCGTAACGCCGATGATCATTCTCATGGGATCCTCCCCTATTGAACGGCCCATCATAGCACAGGCGACGGAAAAGAACAAAAAAAGGACGGCGCGTGGACACCGAATAGATATGTATGGGTAGAATGAAAATCGTAAGAGGTCAGGTTGGTGCCTCGTAACAATAGGATGGAGGAAGGTCATGAAACGGATGGTTTGTGTGATCGGCGTGCTGTTGCTCGGCACGACGTTGTGCGCCGCATCGTCGAACGCGGCTTCCGAGCGTCTTCTCGCGCTCGACCTGTTCCTGCTGAAACCGGCCCAGATGGAGATGCTCATGAAGCTGACCGCCCCGCAGCCGCAGGTGCGGATGGAACGGTTCGGTACGTTGACGCTTCGTCCCGTCCCGGCAAAGCCGCAGGAACAACTCTCTCCCGAACAGGCGATGATGCGGCTGTCGCTCATGGCCGAAAAGATGACCATCGATCCGGCGGTGGGACTGCCCGAATCGATGTACGGATCGGCGGCCTCCGGCGGTAGCGGTGAAGAGGGCTCCGGCGACGGCAAGCCGAACCTTCAGCAGGTGCGGCTCCAACTCCAGCTCACCGCCGACAAACTGATCGTCGATCCGGCGGTCGGTCTGTCCGAATCGTTCTATCAGCCGTCGGCGATGCCGCAGGCTTCACCGACCGCCGCGCAACGGACGGCGTGCGGCGCCGATGCGAAGTGCGCCAGCCTGCGCAACAGCGGCATGGACCGCGTATCGGGGAACCGGTTCGAGAACGGACCCGATGACCGCGCCTATCAAGGCGGCGGTGCGATGGGCGGTGACCGTTCTTCGCTGAAAAGCTCCGTGATGCAGGAACTCCGGATGCGTGCCCTCCGCTCACCGGTATCGAGTCCCGACAGTCCCTACGACGACGTGAATTAGTCCCCTTCCCCACCACCCGCTCATATCAAGCAGACGGCGCCCCGCTCGGGGGCGCCTTTCTTTTATAATTGTCCGGCAATACTCATAAAAAAAGTCTCGCAAGGAAATTGCTGAACATATGTCCGGTTTATATGCCGGAGGGTGCGCCATGTGCCGGGTCCTTATCGTCGAAGAGAACGCCGATCTGCGGGAAATGCTCTCGTTCATCCTGAACGAACAGCGTTATACCGTACGGACGGTCGACGACGGGTGCCGGGCGCTCGACGAGGCGGCCGCCTTCAAGCCCGATCTCATCCTGCTCGACGCCGACATCTCCGGCTGCGGCGACGGCTATCATCTGTGTCGCCGTCTCAAGAGCGACAGCCGCGTGGGGACCGCCATCGTGGTGATGATGGCCGCACTCGATACCGAGGAGGCGATCACGAACGCCTTCCATGCGCTGGCCGACGACTATGTCGCCAAACCGTTGGCGGTCAAGGCGCTCCTTGCCCGGTTGGAGGCCCGTCTGCGCGGCGCGGCCAAGACGCCCGTTTCGACGGTCGTGGCGGTGGGACCGCTGGAAATCGATACCGCCTCCTGCAGTGTCAGCGTCGCGGGGGAGCCGGTCCGACTGCGTCACGCCGAATACGAACTGCTCCTGCTCCTCGCGCGGCGGCCCAACATCGTCTTTTCGCGCGACCGTATCATCGCGGCGCTGCGCGGCGACGACTACGCCATCACCGAACGGGTCGTCGATAAACATATCCATCTGCTGCGCAAAAAGTTGGGCGTGGCGGGCGATATCATCGAAACGGTCAACGGATTCGGATATCGTTTGAAAGGATGAATCAGTCGGCGCGCAGAGTGGCGATCGCCTGTTCGACCTGCGTACGGTGCTTTTCGAAGGCGGCGGCGCTTCCGCCCGCCTCGACGATGAAGAGTCGCGTCCCGTCGCTGAAGAGGGCGACGGCGTAGCGGTGTTCTTCGCCGTTGTAGAGGATGGTGTACTCGGTGAGCGTTCCGGTCATGCCGCCGCCGGTCTTCACCTCCCGCTTCGTCACCGGGAGGTAGCCGCGCGCCGTCAGAAAGCCGTCGGTCTCCTTCTGCCACAGCGCGATGTCGAGGTTGCCGGCGAGCGTGTCGCCGTCGCCCGCGATCCGCGCCCGGACCATGAAGCCGTCGGCCGCCGCCATGAGGAACTGCGATTCCTCCTTGTCGAAGTGGGCGAACCCGGCGGGAACATCCATCCGCGCCGTGGCGCACGCCGCAAAAAGCAGCGTCAGAGAAAACAGGATGAAGTATCTCATCGCGCCGCCTCCCCCGCCGTGGTCAGCGGTTGGATGCCGAGCGTGTTGACGAAGCCCCAGCGGCTCCAGCGCTGATTTTTCGGACGGATGCCGTTATTCTGCGGGTTGACATAGACGGTGATGAGCGCGTTCATGGCGTCGTGTTCGTCCATCCGCAACTGCCCTTTGAGCGCCTCAAGGTCGGTCACCGCCTGACTGAGCGCCCGTTCCATCTCGAGGGTGTCCTGCACGCCGGTGGTGGCGAGGATCGCCTCTATCTTCTTCAGGTACTCCTCTTTGACGGCGATGCGCGCCTTCTGCTCGATGATGAGGGCGGTGAGATCCTCCTTGTATTCCTCAAGGTCGGTCACCATGCCGAGTTTCGTTATCTCGACGCGCGCCTCGGCCAGTTTCGCCAGCGGGACCCGCAGGGTGACGGTCGCATTGTTCATCGACACCACAAAGCCGCCCGACTTCTCGGCCAGCCCTTTGAGCGCCGGGACCGCCGCGTCGGGACGGAGCGTCGAGATATAGTAGGTCAAGGTCTGCATCTCGGCGCGGTCGCCGCCCAGCAGGAGGGGCGCCGCGAAAAGGAGCGCTATCCACAACATCTTTTTCATGGCCGCACCTCCACCGAACCGATGAACTTTTTGACGATCTCCGCCATCGCCGCGTGGTCGCCCTCCGCATCGAACACCGCCTCGACGATGAAGAGGTCATCCTCCACCGCCGCGAATCCGACGAGGTAACGTCGCTCTCCCGGCACCTCGTAGGTGCGGGTCGCGAATGCGCCGAGTTTCTCGTCGGCCGCCTGTTTGTAGAGCCGGTTGCCCATCTCTATCGTCAGCGCCTCGGTCCAGAACGTGGCGTCGGCCTTGGGGTAGTTCTCGGTCTCGGTCAGCCGCACGCGGACCGTTCCCTGCGGCGACTGGAAGAGCCACGCATCGCGGTGTTCCTCGAAATCCTCGCGCGCCGCGAAGAAACCGTCGGGCCCTTTGAGGTAGACGAGGTCGTCGCTGTGGTATCCCACCGGCCACGAGTCGGGGCCGACGGCGCGCAGCCACCGGAAGGGTGAGGGCTGATAGCGTTTCACCGCGTCGCGGACCGTCGCCGAGAGGTAGAGCGTGATGGTCGAGAAGTCGGCCTGATCCTTGAGGTAGCTGAGCCGCTGCTCCAGCGCCGCGATGTCGGAGGATATCCGTTCGATCTCGCGCAGGATGTCGACCCGCTCTTTGGGATCGGTCGCCTTTTTGAGCAGTTCCTCGAACCGCGCCAGTATCATCTTCTGGGTGTTCAACCGCAGGGCGGTGTCGCGGAATTCCTCGGTCACATCGTCGGCCGACAGGTTCTTGCCGGTGATCTCGCCGATCTTTTCGATGAGCGCGATCGCTTCGTCGAACTTCGCCGCCGGGACGCGCAGGACGATGGTCGCCGACGCCGCGCCATTCTGCGTCGAGACGCTGTCGATGCGGCCGCCGAGGTCCGCGGCGAGTTTTTCGACATTCTTCACCGCGTCGCCGACCGCGTCGACCGACGCCCATATCTCGGAGCGGTAGATGACCATCCGGCCGTCGCCGGTGGGCGTATCCTGCGCCTCGGCCGGTTTTGCCGCCGCGCCATAATTCGCGCCGCCCTGACCCGACACCGAAATGCCGCCCACGCCGTAGGACTCGCCGCCGTAACTGCGGCCGCCGTCGTAGTCGGCCGAGGCATCGCCGTAGCTCCCCGAGCCGCTCTCGCTCTCGACCGCTTCGTCGTCGTACTCGTAGGACTCGCTTTGCGCCGCCGCGCGCATCACCGGTTCGGCCACTGAGGCCGAAGGTTTTCTGAGGCTTCCCTCCAGATTTGCCGTTTCGAGATCAATCACTTTCTTCTCGGCGCGGTCGCCGGTGGTTGCCGTCTGCCGTCCGCCGCCGCCGGTGCGCGCCGTGTCGTAATAACCCATGGCGGGGGCCGCCTGTTCGTAAGAGGCGCAGCCGGCCATGAACAGCATCAGCAACGCCGTAAAGATAAGTGGTCGGAACATGGTTCCCTCCCTTGCTGAGAACACCGCATAATAGACCCGGACGGGGCGAAAAGCAACAGCGCGACCGGGTTGCGGTTGCATTTACATATATAATGGTATAATAAACCGCTGGGTCCGGGCACACTAAAGGTCGTTAATCCGAGGGAGGAGATACCATGAGACTTGTTTTTATTTGGGTTTTCGCGGTCCTGCTTTTCGCGGCGTGCGACAACACGACGGCGAACAAGAGCGATGCCGACACGGCGGTCGATCAGACGGTGGTGACCGATGAGGATCAGACCGATCCGACCGATCAGTCGGATCCGACCGATCAAACCGACGATGTCAGCACCGACGACATAGTCACCGACAACCCGGTGACCGACGACACCGTCGACGAGAATGAGCGGCCCGACGGCGACACCATCGGGGCGACCTGCGCGACGATAGAGGAGTGCAGTGTCGGCATGTTCTGTAAAAAAGCGGACGGCGACTGCACCGGCACCGGCGTCTGCGACATCAAGCCCGACGACTGTACTTCCGACAAGGTGTATGTCTGCGGCTGTGACGGCCAGACCTACACCAACGCCTGCTGGGCCAACAACTCCGGCCTCAATGTCCTCGCGGCCGATGTCTGCCCGACGCCCACCGCCTGCAGCGGCGACGGCATCAACGGCGGCTGTGCCGACCCGGCGACCTACTGTCGTCCGACAGGCAATGTCTGCGGCGGCGACGGTTTCTGCGAGATCATCCCGCTCGAGTGCCCCGACTGGGACTATCCGGTCTGCGCCTGCGACGACAAGACCTATCCGAGCCGTTGTCACGCCGAGATGCAGAAACAGGGGATACTGCACGACAAGGAATGCGGGTCAATGAGCCCGTGCAGTACCAACGATCAGTGCAGTGCTACCGAATTCTGCGCAAAACCGCTCGGCACCTGCGACACTACGGCGATGGGGAAATGCGACAACCGGCCGACCGACTGCGAGATGACGCGCGCCGTTGCGCCGCAGTGCGGCTGTGACGATTATACCTACAGCAACCAGTGCTGGGCCGCCGCCGCCGGCGCGGTGATAGCGCACGACGGCGAATGCGACGGCGATGTGATGTGCTGGAGCAAGGACGATTGCGGAGAGAATGAATTCTGCGAAAAGAAGACCGGTGTCTGCGACATGGGGTTCGGCGTTTGCCGCCCGGTGCCGCCCGACTGTCCCGACGGGGAGGAGCCCGATGTCTGCGGTTGCGACCTCAGGACCTATACCGACGCCTGTCAGGCCGACATGGCGGGCGCCTCGGTCAAGCACGAAGGGCCCTGCACCGGTCCCGACGATTCACAGGTCCGCTACTTCTACGCCGACAACGCCGAGACGCCCGACGGCTATCTGCGGATCGTCGTGTCGCCGACCGACATTCGCGAATTCTGGACGACCGATACCTTCATCGAACAGTTCAACGGGGAAAGTTCAGTGACGATAACCGTCACCTTCTATGCTCCCGGCGATTTCGTGCCGCCCGACTATGCCGTGCTGCAGTACACGCTGTCGCTTCCGGCGACGCTCCCGATGGGTGTCGGGTTCGGCTACGAGGGAGCCTATCTCAAATGGTACGACGGGAATTCCGGCGTCGAGATGGGCGAAATGGCGGGGACCGTCATCACCTACGAATATGTGCGACTCGACGCGGGGAACGAGGTCTCGACGCTCATCGTGAGCGGTCTCAACTTGTCGGTGGAATAAAATAACCCTTGCAATTTACCGATTTTCTGCTATAAAGAGCGCGTGATCGTTCCGACGCTTCTGCATTCCGTCTGCAGCCAGCCGCTATCGATCGGTGATTGAAAAACGATTTTTGGAGTACTGTTCCATGACCATGACATCGAACTCATTCGATACCCTGAACCTTATCCCGCAGATCCGCAAAGCGGTCGCCGAGGAAGGCTATGAGACCCCGACCCCCATCCAGACGCGCGCCATCCCGGTGGTGCTCGACGGGAAGGACCTGTTCGGCATCGCCCAGACCGGCACCGGCAAAACCGCCGCGTTCGCTATCCCGATCCTTCAGCGCCTCTCCATCGAAGGCGGACATGAGCGGGGACGTCGCGTCATCAAGTCGCTCATCTGCACCCCGACCCGTGAACTGGCCATCCAGATAGGGGAAAGTTTTTCGGCCTACGGGCGTCACACCGGCATCCGCCATACCGTCATCTACGGCGGGGTGGGACAACTACCGCAGACCGAGGCATTGAAGCGCGGCGTCGATATCCTCGTCGCGACCCCCGGCCGCCTGCTCGACCTCATCGGACAGGGCTACATCAAACTCGACAACTTGAGCATCTTCGTCCTCGACGAGGCCGACCGAATGCTCGATATGGGCTTCATCCACGACATCCGCAAGATCATGGACAAGTTACCGAAGAAACGGCAGACGCTCCTTTTCTCGGCCACCATGCCGCCCGACATCGTATCGCTCGCGTCGGCATACCTGATAAACCCGTCACGCGTCGAGGTGACCCCGCAGGCGACCCCGGTCGAGGTGATCGAGCAGTCGGTCTACTTCGTCGAAAAGAACGACAAACGGCACCTGCTCGCCCACATACTGAAAGATGAAGCGGTCGTTTCGGCGCTCGTCTTCACGCGGACCAAACACGGCGCCGACCGCGTCGTCAAGGACCTTCAGCGCGCCGGCATCAACGCGCAGGCGATCCACGGCAACAAGTCGCAGAACGCCCGTCAGCGGGCGCTCGGCGATTTCAAGAGCGGCCACACCCGGGTGCTCATCGCGACCGACATCGCGGCGCGCGGCATCGACATCGACGAGTTGTCGCATGTCATCAACTTCGACCTCCCCGAGGTGCCCGAGACCTATGTCCACCGCATCGGCCGCACCGGCCGCGCGGGGCTGTCGGGGATCGCGCTGTCGTTCTGCGACAGCGACGAACGCGACTATCTGCGCGACATCCAGAAACTCATCGGCCGTGCCCTGCCGGTGGTCGAGGAGCATCCCTACAAGTCGACCAACCCGGCGCCGGTATTCGAGGCGCGCCGCGACGATCGTAAGCCGGAGCGGCGTCCCGAGCGGAAGCCCGAACACAAGCCGCGTAACGAACATCATCAGAAGCCGCAGCACGAACCGAAAAAGGAGCCGAAGCGCGAACAGCCGCGCCACGAACCGAAGAAGGAACAGCCACGGCCCGAACCCAAGCCGGAACCGAAACCGGGATCGAACCCGGCGCCCGAACCGGAGCGGCGGCGCGACGATCGGCGGCCGCGGCCGCACGGCCCGCGCCCGAAAGACGACCGTCCCTTCGGCAAACAGCAGAAAAAGGACGGCCTGCCGCGCGTCGGTTAGAATTCAGTAATAGAAATATTTGAGCGCTTCGAGTTCGGCGCTGTCGGTGTGATAGGCGGTCGCCGGCAGGGCGGTCAGCCGGTCGGCCTCGGCCTGAGCCGCGGCGAGATAGCCCGCCCGTAATTCACCCAACTTCTTCAGATCGATCTTCTTCCGCGATACCGGCGCGTCGAGCGAGCAGGCAACCTTCTTTTTCCGTTCCGTGCGGTGGTGCCACTCGGCGGTGTTGATGTCGAAGCGGTAGTCGCGCAGGAACTCGTGGCCGTGTCCGGCGGTGAACCGTATCGC
The DNA here is from genome assembly GCA_022709425.1 of bacterium. Classification (GTDB taxonomy): domain Bacteria; phylum UBP6; class UBA1177; order UBA1177; family JAKLFG01; genus CALMRE01. Next base: position 28,643 of record JAKLIW010000003.1, on the reverse strand, counting down.
CGCGAGGAGGAAATCGATATCTTCCCGCGTAAAGGTGTAGTGCAGGTTGACCCGCACCCAGCCCGGTTTCAGGCCGCAAACGCCCTGTTTGATGAGGTCGCGGTACTTGAGCGAGGTCTCGTTGTCGATGTTGAGGAGTTGGTGGCCATAGGGACCGGCGCAACTGCACCCGGCGCGCGACTGGATGCCGAAGAGGTCGTTCATCAGCCGCGTCACGAAGCGCGGATGGAGGATGCGGTCGCGGTGGCGCAGGTTGAACGATATGATCGCTATCCGTTCGTCGGCCGGGATATCGCCCAGCAGTTCGGCGCCCGGGATGGCGGCGAGTCCTTCCATGAAATAGTGCAGGTGTTCCCGCTCTATCCGTTCGATGGTATCAACGCCGATCCGATCTTTCACCTCCATGGCCAGAGAGGCCCGGAGCGTCTGCAGTATCGGCGGGGTCCCCGCCGTTTCGCGCGTTTCGATGTCTTTGGTGAAGTCGTGGTATTCGTAGCCGACATAGTCGACCGTACCGCCGCCCGCCGCGGTGGGCGGCAGATCGTCGCGGTAGATCCTTTTGTTGAAGACGAGGATGCCGCTCGATCCGGGACCGCCGAGGAACTTATGCGGAGAAAAGACGATGGCGTCGAAATAGGAATCGGCGTCGCGGTTCATGTCTATCTCGACATAGGGGGCGACCGCCGCGAAGTCGAAGAAGATGTAGGTATCGTAGCGATGGCAGAGCTGCGCGATCTCGTAAACCTTCGTCCGGACACCGGTGATATTGGAGCCGGCCGAGAAGGAGGCGATCTTGATGCGTCCCGCCCAACACGGGTCGGCCAGTTTCCGCTCGAGATCGGCCAGATCTATCATGCCGTGCGGGTCAAGGCCGATCACCACCGTCTTGGCGAAGGCCTCGCGCCACATCAGTTCGTTGGTATGGTGTTCGTAGGGGCCGACGAAGACCACCGGCGTCGCGTCTTCTATTTTCTTGAGTATCGTGCAGGTGTCGCAGTTCAACCGTTCGACCGTCTGGTAGATCCGTTCGCGCGTCACCGGGGGGATGTAGATACCCATCATCTCCTGCAGCCGCTGGAGCGCTCCGGTGGTGCCCGCGCCGACCGGCACGATCTTGCCGTCGGGTCCCGCGTTGACCATCCGTTTGATGCGCGCTTCGGCGTCGTGGAGGAGCCGCGTCATGTAACTGCCGGTGTGGTCATCCTCGGTGTGGGTGTTGGCGTAGGAGCGAAGAGAGGCGGCGATCTTCTTCTCGACCATGCCCAGCGCCCGCCCCGATGCGGTGTAGTCGGCGTAAAAAAGATGCCGCAGGCCGTAGGGGGTCGCGAAGGCGGCGTCGCGGCCGACGATGTCGTTGCGGAGCGCGTCGAGGGAAAGCGGTGCGGTCATGGGAACCTCGCCAAAAAGATAGAACCGGCGCGATGATATGCGGCTTTGAGAGAAAATGCAAATCGTGAATCGTGAGCGGTGAGCAGTGAACAGTGAGCGGATGTGGGGACGGTCGGCGGACGCCCTGTTGAGGTCTTTCTTGCCTTACGCATCGGGGGCGGTATAATCGCCCGACTTTTGGATGGGGTGCTTCATGAAGGTGGTCCTTGCCGGGTACAATGTCGATGCCGAGATACTGCGGGAACTGAAGGAAAAAGCGCACTGGGAGGCCGACAATGTGACCCCCGAGACGCTTTCGGCCGCCTACGCCCGCATCTCGCGCGATCCCCGCGACATCGAGGAACTGCGCGCCGATTCGCGCACCGCGACCGACAAAGCGCGGCGGTCCAACGAGTCGATCATCTTCGGGCTCGGCCACGCGTCGGTGGCCGAACACGCCCTGTTCAACCTCGACATCATCGGCGTCTCGCGGCTTGCCGCCGAGGCGGTCCAGCAGTTCCGGCTCGCCGCCTACACCGAGAAATCGCAGCGCTACATCACGCTCGACGGCGACTTCGTCACACCGCCCGGCATTGTCGCGGCGGGACTGGAAAAGGAATTCCGCGCCACCGTCGAATTTCAGAACGATGTCTATAAAAAACTCTACGATGCGCTCAAGAGCCATCTGTTCCGCAAACACGCCGGGGTGGTCGCCACCAAGAACGGTGAACGGACGGTCGACGGCTGGGCCAAAGAGGATGCCCGCTATGTGGTGAGCCTCGCGACCGCGACCCAGTTCGGGATGACGATGAACGCCCGCGAACTCGAACATCTCCTGCGGCGGCTCCGCGCCGACCGGCGCGGCGAAGTGCGCGCGCTGGCCGAAGAACTGCACCGTCCGCTGGCGGCCCTTTCCCCCTCCATCATCAAGTACGCCAATCCCACCGCCTACGATACCGACCGCGTCGAAGCGCTCGCCGCACTCGCGCTGGAGGCGCTGCCGCGTCGGGCATCGGAGAGCGGCGAACTCGTGCGGCTCGTGTCGCACACCGACAGCCCCGATCTGTCGCTCTGCGCGGCGCTCCTCTTCCGCTACGGCGGCGGCGACTACGCGGCGGCCCACGCGACGGCATCGGCGATGGATCCCGGCCAGCGGCGGCAACTCGTCCGGACGGCGCTTTCGGAGCGTTCCTGCTGGGACCGCGCCGACCGCACCTTCGAGACGATCGAGTTCCTCTACGAACTGACCGTGAGCGCCACCAATTACGCCCAGCTCAAACGCCACCGGATGACCACGCAGATCGTGCAGGATTACGATCTCACGCTCGGCGTCACCGTGCCGCCCAACATCGTCGAGATAGGGATGGAAAAAGAGTTCCACGCGGCGGTAGAACGCAGCGAGGAATGCTACGCGACGCTCGCGCAGCGCTGTCCCGACGAGAAGGACTACATACTCACCAACGCCCACCGGCGCCGGGTCCTCACGCGGCTCAACGCCCGCGAACTCTACCACTTCGCCGCCCTGCGCGAGGATGAACACGCCCAGTGGGATATCCGCGAGACCTCGCGGCTGATGCGCGTCGCGGTCGAGAAGATCGCGCCGCTCACGATGATGATGCTGTGCGGCAAGAGTGATTTTACCGCGCGGCGCACCGAGATATTCGATAAGGAGTGATGTCATGATGCCCGATTTTTTCAAGGAGTTCGGCGCGGCGGTCACCGTCAGCGATGAGAAGGGGATACTGCTCTATCTCAATGACAAGGCGCGGCGCACCTTCGAGACGCCGGAGAATGCCCCGCTTGTCGGCAAGAGCATGTTCGACTGTCATAAACAGGCGTCGCAGGAGATGATCAAGGCGATGATGGAGAGCAAGAAGCCCCATGTCTACACGATAGAGAAGAAAGGGGTCAAGAAACTCATCTATCAGGCGCCGTGGTTCGAGAACGGCGTATTCAAAGGTCTGGTTGAACTGTCAATGGAACTGCCGGCCGAAATGCCGCACAAGGTCCGCTAGTCCTCTTTATTGGCTATCACGATCCGTTTGCGCCCGGCGGTCCGCTGGGTCCGCTTCTCTTTCTCGGCGCATTCGGCGCACATCAGCTGACCGCGGCTCTTCTTCGGCTGTTCGCTGGAGCGTTTCAACCGCAGGCAGATATCGCAGATGAATTCATAGCGCGACCGCCCCTTCGGGTCCTTGACCTCCTTGACGGTACCGCGTTTCTTTTCGACATTGAACGTGGTGAGACATTCGGCGCAGTAGTAGTTGCGCGACCCGTCGGCGACGAAGGGGACATACCCCTCTTTGCCGCAGCGGGTGCAGAGTATCTTGCACAGGACCTCGGTCTCTTTCTTGGGCATCGTCAATCTCCTTGTGCCATCGGGCGACGGCATCATAGCGACAACGGCCTCGTCGCGCAACTTTTTATCCGGCGGTGTCAAAAGAGATACGTATAGTTTTTTAAGCGGTTTACCTCATTGTAATGCTTGACATTTTCTTTCGACAGGCTACAATCGTTCTACTTTTTGGTGAGGGACCATGGAGAAAAAGGGCGGCATCGCGGCGAAGTTCACCGAGCTTGAGAAGATCGCCGAGAAACTTTCGGACGGCAGTGAACTCGAAGAGGCGGTTAAACTCTACGAGAAAGGGATGAAGCTCGCGGCCGAGATCCGCGACTATCTCGCGGCGGCCGAGAAGAAGATACAGGTGCTCGGCGAGAACGGCGCCGTGACGGAGAAACGGGAAGATGAGCTTGGAAAGGAGTAAAAAGCGCGTCGTCCTCATCGAGGAGGCGACCTGCCGCATGGAAGAGATACGCGGGCAACTCTCCGACGAATTCTCGGTCCGCGTGGTCACCTCCCCCTTCAAACTGCTCTCGATGCTCTGCACCGAAAAACCCGATATCATCGTCCTCAACTCTTCGGTGTGCTGGTTCCACACCGGCCAGTTCTGCGGCGCGATAAACGGTACCGAGGCGCTCGCCGGCACGCCGATGGTCCTCTACAACACCGAGAACACCTCGGTCCATCCCGGCAATGTCACCCAGTTCCGCAACTGTCATATCGTCGATGATCTCGGCCGCCTGCCCGAAACGGCGCGACGACTCGTTTCCCGATAGTCTATCTGTGCGGCTTCGCACGCCTTTTTGTGTTGACAATAGCCGTTCGCCTGCTATGATGGGGCCCGTTCTTGAGTGGAGGGAAACGTATGCTTGAACATATCCGCAACGCGTCGATCGAGGAGCTGGAGCGGCTGGCGGCCGAGACGCGCGAAATCATCATCGACACCTGCGCCAAGAACGGCGGCCACCTCGCCCCGTCGCTGGGCACCGTGGAACTCACACTCGCCCTGCTCAAGGTCTTTGATCTCGAACGCGACCGGATCGTCTGGGATGTCGGCCATCAGGCCTACGCTCACAAAATACTGACCGACCGCAAGGACCGCTTTCACACCCTGCGCACCTTCGGCGGGATCAGCGGCTTCCCGAAACGGAGCGAATCGCCTTACGATGTTTTCGGCACCGGCCACGGCGGCACCTCGATATCGGCGGCGCTCGGCATCAAGGAGGCGCTCCACGCACGCGGCGGCGACGGCAAGGTGATCGCCGTCATCGGCGACGGATCGATGACCAGCGGGCTCGCTTTCGAGGGGATGAACAACGCCGAAGCGTTCGGGAAGAATGTGCTGACGATACTCAACGACAACGACATGTTCATCGCGACCTCCGTCGGCGGACTGTCGCGCTGGTTCTCGCGCAAACTGACCGGCCACGCCTACGCCGGACTCCGGACCGAGGTAAAGAACCTGCTGGCCCACCTTCCCCCCTTCTTCCGGGGCGAACGGATCATCGAGATCATCCGCAAGGCGCTCGAATCGTCCAAATCGCTCCTCACTCCCGGTATCCTCTTTGAAGGTTTCGGGTTCCAGTATGTCGGCCCGATCGACGGTCACAACCTGAAGGAGCTCATCGAGACGCTCGAGGACCTCAAGCCCAACGGCGAACCGATACTGCTTCATGTCCATACAAAGAAAGGAAAAGGCTACGCGCCGGCCGAGGAGAACCCCCGTCTCTTTCACGGCATCGGGCCATTCGACCGCGCGACCGGCAAACCGTACAAAAGCTCCAAATCGGGCTTCACCGACTATCTCGGCCAGTATCTGCCGCACCTATTCCGGCGCGATGAACGGCTCTGCGCCATCACTGCGGCGATGCCCGACGGCACCGGACTTACCCAGCTTCAGAAAGAATTGCCGGAACGGGTCTACGATGTCGGGATGTCGGAAGGGCACGCCGTCACCTTCGCGGCGGGACTCGCGGCCGAAGGACGACGCCCGCTGGTGCTCCTCTACTCGTCGTTCCTTCAGCGCGCCTTCGATTCGGTGGTACACGATGTCGCCCTTCAGAACCTGCCGGTGGTTCTCCTCATCGACCGCGGTGGGTTGGTAGGCGAGGATGGCGCCACACACCACGGCGTGTTCGACATATCGTTCCTGCGATCCATCCCGAATATGACCATTATCGCACCGCGTAGCGAGCCGGAGTTGATGGGGGCCATCGAACGGGCCCTGAAAAGCGACGGACCGTTCGCCATCCGCTATCCGCGCGGCAGCGGCACCGGTGCGGCCTTCAATCGCCGGATAGAACCGCTTCCCTACGCACAGGGGGAACTGCTGCACGACGCCGACAGCGACATCCTCGCGGTAACGGTGGGGATCGGCGACCACCACGCACTCGGTCAGTTGCCGTTGCTGAAAAAAGAGGGGATCCGTTATTCCATTTACGATCTGCGCTACATCAAGCCGCTCCCCGAAGAGTTGTTCGAAATCATCAAGAAGCGCAAGATAAAGAAACTGGTCGTCATCGAGGAGAACGCGGTGGCGGGCGGCGCCGGGAGCGCGATACTCGAAGAATTGTCGCGGCGGCATCTCACACTCAGGACCGAACTACTCGGCCTCCCCGACCAGTTCATCCCGCACGGGACGCAGGCCGAACTGCGCGAGAAATTCGGCGTCGGCGCCGGCGCCTTCGCAGCAGCGATACGGAGGCTTGCAAAATGAAACGACGCATGAGCCGCGAGATACGGTTGGGGCAGAGCCTCATCGGCGGCGGCCGAATGCCGGTCATCCAGACGATGATCACCACCCCGCTTGCCGACACCGGCACGGCGCTCGCTGAGGCGAACCGCGCGCTCGATATGGGTTGCCGCATCGTCCGCACCGCGGTGCGTAGTGAGGCCGATCTGCCGGCGCTCGGACAACTGACAAAAGATTTCAAGGGCGATCTCATCGCCGACATCCATTTCGATCACCGCCTCGCGCTGGCCGCCATCGCGGCGGGTGTCGCGGGCGTCCGCTTCAATCCGGGCAATATCGGCGGAAAGGAGCGGGTGAAACTCATCGTCGAGGCGGCACGCACGCGGCCCGATCTCGCTCTCCGCATCGGCGTCAACGCCGGATCGCTCGAAAAGGATATCCTCGAAAAGCACGGCGGTCCGACGGCCGATGCGCTCGTGGAGAGCACGCGGCGCTGGGTCGAATATCTGGAGCACGACCTCAAGTATCATAATTTCAAACTGTCGGTGAAATCGCACTCGGTCCCCGAAACGGTGGCGGCGTGCCAAACGCTCGCCGCGTTCACCGACGCGCCGTTCCATGTCGGCATCACCGAGGCGGGCGGCGGGTTCGGCGGCCGCATCAAATCGGCGGCCGGCATCGCGATACTGTTCTACGAAGGGCTTGCCGACACCTTCCGCGTGAGTCTCACCGGGCCGGTGGAAGATGAGATCGTGACCGGGATGCACATCCTCAAGGCGTGCGGACTGCTCGATGCGGGCGGCGAGATAGTATCGTGTCCCACCTGCGGCCGGACCCACGGAACGCTTTTCCGTTACTATGATAAGCTCGAAAAGTTCTTCGACGAGTCGCGCTGGTGGCTTCGTCCCCGCCTCACCGTCGCGCTCATGGGGTGCGAGGTCAACGGCCCCGGTGAAGCGAAGGAGGCCGATCTGGGCGTCGCGCTCGGCAACGGTTCGGCGCTCTACTTCGAGAAGGGGCAACTCGTGCAGAAGTTCACCGATCAGGACGCCGCCTTCAACCATCTCCTGTCCCGCATCCGCTCGGTCTGGGGAATGTAAAGAAAAGATATGTATGAAGGCTTGTTCTAGTAAGAAGAATTAAACGCCAAATGCCTTGATTCCCAACCCAGGTCGGTACAATAGCGATATCTCATATTTCAATTCGCCACTCTCTCCGCGTGCACGCCGATATTCACGAAGAACGCCTACACTTAAAAGTAAATTAATAACTTTCCTCCAACCTCCGGGTCCCGCATGCAATGCACCGGCCGCCACACCTTTCTTTCCGGTTTTTAGCTTACCTGGAGTTTGTCTGCTAAGGTAATCAATAATCTCTTTCTCTGTCCCCGTGGGCGTCATGCCTTGTAAACTATTAAGGTACCGGCCAAGGACTTCATATTCTTTTCGAAGATCCTCCACGCGCTTTTTGCTGGCCAACCTATATCCGTCTTGAATAGCTACGGACCGAAGGATACGGTCAGAACGAAACTCTGTTTTTTGTTGGTGTTTTACTGCAGCATCAAGCAACTGTACCAATGTGCGGGGGAACAAGCGGTCCTTGCCATCGGCTGTCCTGCGTTGCACGAAAGCTGCTGTTGAGATCTTGTTGCCTCCTTCCAGTTGTTCTCCCCAAAGAGGAACCAAAAGTCGTTGTCTTCGCTCTTCGTCAGCGGGCCAGTTTTCAGGTCCAACAGAAGGTTCGATGCTACGAATGACCTTGAGATATTTGGGGCTGGAAGAAACAAGATTTAATGCGAGCATCCAAAGATCTCGAGGCATCCAACGCAATTCTACAGTTGCTGCAGCAAGATGACTTTGATTTTGGATGTCAAGTTCCTCATAAATATCTTCTCGAAGAAAAAGCTTAAAGAAAATCCGTTTGTTTACTCCACGAAGCGGCTCGATTGCTTCAACAAGAGCTTTAATGAAGCGTTTTCGCATATCAATAGATTTCTCGTCAGAGCCAAAACCTACATCAAGGCCATCGTATAAAAGCGTAATGGCAGGCATTCCCTGCTTGAGCATTTCTCTATCAAGGGCCTCCAAAAGGTCTTCAGCCAAAGTTGCAATACGATCATACTTGAGAATACATGGTAGCTCTGCATGAAAATTCCTGTCGGAAGCCTTAACTAAACATTTAATGAGAAATCTCTCATCAGCGCGGAAATTAGAAATAACAATATTGGCAAGAGAGGGATGTTTGGTAAGAATTCTTTTTGCGGCATAGAGAAGCCAGAGAGTGCCGTGTAATCGACGCTGTTTCATACGCGCCCGCTTGTCTTCCTCAATTTCGCGTAATGCATTAGCGGTAAACAATCTATCATCATCTTTTGGACCATGAACGGACAGATATGTCATTTCATTCGAGAGACGATCACCAGCTGGCGAACGAAGCCATAAATATGTCCATGTCTTACCCGCTCCTTTTGCTCCGACGACATACCATGTTGCGCGATCAACAATAGCTTTGAAATCAGATGGTTGTATGAATTTTTTGACAATATCTTCTGGTTTGGTATCTTCTGCATAAGCCAGTTTTTTTAAATCACCGTATTGGTCAAGTTCACTCAATATGGCGCCAACATTCATGGTAATTGACGCCATTGGTTGAGCAAGGCCAATCATGCTGTCAAGGTATTGAACTAATGGCTGGTAAATACCGCCAGAAAGTTGTATGAAGTCGCTACGTAAATGATCTGAAAGGGCAATTCCCCTGCGATATTCTATTCCCTCTTGAAGGACAGGGATTTCTGCCTCGGAAACATTGTTCGATAATTTCAGACCAAGAACCAGTTTCGCATACTTAGCTTCGATTTCGGGAATAAACCATTCTTGAAGTCGACGCCGACTTTCTGGTCCTTCTGGAATCATGCTAGGCACCATTAGTATTTCAGGGCGTCCCAATCTCTTCATTTTTGCTGCCTTAACGCCCTTTAGAAAGACATCAAGACCGTCAAGAGATTGTTCTGAAACAGGCAAAACGCAGACAACAACATCGGCAATATGAAAAACGGCCGAGGCCGAAAGCCCGCTGAGCCCAGTACGACAATCGAGAAAAATGGCTTGGGGATGCATCTCTTCTTTAACCTTATCAATAAGAATCTGAAGAGGACTTGATTCTTCGGCTACATGCCATAAGGGTACGCCAAGATCATCCAGCTGATCGAGGTATTTTTGAGATAAACAACCGGCTGGCAGAACGCGTATGGGGGTTCCAAGGTCAAGACCGCTCTTTAATACATGCGGAGCAAGTCGAAGTTCTGAAGGGGAATTTAGAAAAGCTGCCTCGCGAAGAAGTGCGACAGTACCCCGACCTTCCTCTGGTGGAGGACAATCAAGAACATATTGCAATCCGGGAGCTTCGACATCGAGGTCGATAGCAACAACTTGAATTTCTCGTGAAGCCATGATTGCTGCAACATGCGCTAGTGTTGTTGTTCGTCCTGTGCCACCCCGGAACCCATAGAAAGCAACAACCGGTATCTTGGCTTGAGGAAGTTCTTCGGGGACATCTAACAAATCATTATTATAATGATTAACCACGCCAGCAAAAGATGCCGCAGAAAACATTTCCGCCACTGAGTTGGTCGTTGTTTTTGCGGTTGCCTTTATGGTTTTTTGCTTTTTCATGGCAACCTCATTTTTTGTAAATCAAGCCACTTAACAAAAGCTCAAGGATTCCAGAAATCCGACTTATTTCTTCGCTGGCTTCAGCACGCTGAAGTGTTTCAGTGCCATAACGAAGAGAGTAAGGGCGAGTTGATGATATGATTCTGGTCCAGCACGCATCTTTTTGCAAAGGGCGACCTTCATTCTTCAAAATACCTTGCAAGTCTACATCTGTCGAGAGTTTCTGAATGTCATGACCTTTCTTTCCCCTGAAAAGCGCTGTGTGAATTTTTGGATGTTTTTTCTCAAGATCATCAACACTATTGACTCCCTGTTTGTGTAACAATCGGGCCTTAATGGCGCACTCTAGCGCTAGATGGGCAAGGTAGGTGGAAGAAGACAGGATCAATGCTGGGGGAGGCGGCGGTGGTGCAGGAAAATTATCAAGGATATGACGAGCGCTTTCCAAGTGGCTACGTCCTGCACTTCTCAAGTTTTTTATCGAACAGACAGGCATCTTCCCCAACAACCCAAATTTGTGCACTCAATACATTTAGAAGATAGACTCGAAAGAATGAAAAGTCAAAAAGTTAGTAAAAAGACAAAGAGGACAAGCCGATGATGGCTATAAATCCTTGACTAACCGGTCCTGCTTTGCAATGATGAATGCGCTGAAACACTGTGGAGGTCACGATGCGTTCTCTTTCCGGGATCAAGCCGACCGGCACCCTGCACATCGGCAACTATTTCGGCGCCGCCAAACAGTTCGAGGAACTCCAGAAGAAGGGCTATGACTGTTTCTACTTCGTTGCCGACTACCACACCCTCAACACCAGCCCCGACCCGAACGAGCTGACCGAGAATTCGTGGAACATCGTGCTCGACTATCTCGCCTTCGGGCTTGACCCCGAGAAAAGCACGCTGTTCCTCCAGTCGCAGGTCCCCGAGGTGGTGGAACTCGCCTTCCTGCTCGGCAATGTGACGCCGATGGGACTCATGCAGCGGGCCCACAGTTATAAGGAGAAGACCGACAAGGGGGAACTCATCAACGTCGGGCTTTTCTACTATCCGCTCCTGATGGCGGCCGACATCCTGCTGTACGATTCCGATGTGGTGCCGGTGGGACAGGATCAGAAACAGCATGTCGAGATCGCGCGCGATATCGCCGTGAAATTCAATCTGCAGTACAACTCCGAGGTCTTCAAGATACCCGAACCGCTCATCCGCGAGGATGTCGCGGTGGTGCCGGGGACCGACGGTCGCAAGATGTCGAAGAGCTACGGCAACACCATAGAGATGTTCGCGCCGGAGAAGGAGCTCAAGAAGCAGGTGATGGGGATCGTCACCGATTCGACCCCGCTTGAGGCGCCGAAAGATCCCGACAAGTGCAATGTCTTCGCTCTCTACAAACTCTTCGCGACGCCGCAGGAACAGGCGCTGATGAAGGAGAAGTACCGCGCCGGCGGCTACGGTTACGGTACGGCGAAGAAGGAACTTCTGGAAAAACTCATGCAGTTCTTCAAGCCGATGCGCGAAAAGCGCGAGGAACTCGACAAAAACCGCTACTACGTTGAACGGGTGCTTCGTGAAGGGGCCCAGCGGGCGCGGAGCGCGGCGGTCGAGAAGATAAAGAAGGTCAAGAAGGTCACCGGTCTGGTCGGCAACATCTACTAGAATTCAGCACTCTCTTTACGGCGGGCATAGAGCCATTCTTTGAGACGGTTCGGTGCGATGTCGGGATAGAGCCGGGTAAGCAGAGCGACCCCGTCTTTCACCGAGAGTGTAGCCAGTATCCGGTCGCGCTCCGGATCGGCGGGCGGTACGGTGCGCGGCGGGGCGATGCGCGGCGATGCGACCACGGTGAACTCCCCTTTTTCGATGACCGGCGCTCCGGTATAGACGAAGAGCTCCTCGAACTCCTTGGTCAGTTCACGGCAGACGACCACCCGCTCACAGCGCGGCGCGAGCAGTTCCAAAAGATCGACGGCGCGGTTGGGTGATTCGTAGATGACCACCGGCAAACCGACGGCAAGAAGAGTTTCAAGGTCGCGCACCCGTTCGGCCCCTTTCGCCGGCAGGAAGCCGCCGAAGAGGAACCGGTCGGCCGTCATGCCCGACACCGAGAAGGCGGCCGCCGCCGCCGACGGTCCCGGAAGCGGCGAAACGCGGATACCGCGATCAAGCGCCGCAGCGACGAGATATTTCCCCGGATCGGATACGGCGGGGGTCCCGGCGTCCGACACGAGCGCCAGCAGTTTTCCCTCCGCAAGAAGCGTCAGGTAGTGTTCCAGTTTTCCTTTCTCGCTGAACTTGTGGTACGATTCGACATGCGTCGGGATGCCGTAGCGCACGCAGAGTTTCGCCGTCTGGCGGGTATCCTCGGCAAGGATAAGGTCGCAGGAGGCGAGCACCGTACGGGCCCGTTCCGAAAGGTCGCCGAGGTTGCCGATAGGAGTAGCCACGACAAAAAGGGTACCGCTCATCGCAGTCCCACCGCCGGGAAGGCGTCCTCAAGGTAGTCCATCTCGTACTTGCCCTCAGCGCCGACGAGCGCCGCCACATCGAACCGGATGCGGGTCCGCTGCAGTCGCACGCCGTGGGTCTGCGCCCAGTAGAGCGCCGTCTTCACGATATGCCGTATCTTCTGCGGGCGTATCGTTTCGGCGGGGGTGCCACCCTCCCAGAACCGTTTTTTCCACGAACGGACCTCGACGAACAGAAGCAGATCCTCCTTCCGCGCCACGATATCGAGTTCGCCGCCGCGCACCGTGAAGTTGCGGTCGGCTATCGTGAACCCTTGCTTCTCGAGGTGCTTGGCGACGAAATCCTCCGCCTCCGCTCCCCGCTGGCGGGTGTTGCGATCATCCCCCGTCGGTCCGGTCATCGGTCGTATCCCTTTACGGCGCGGTCCATCTCCCGTTTCTGCTCTTTTTCGCGGAGGGTCGCCCGTTTGTCGTGAAGCGCCTTGCCGCGGGCGAGGGCGATCTGTATCTTCGCCTTGCCGTGTTCGTCGAGATAGAATTCGAGCGGGATGACGGTGAACCCGCGTTCTTTGACCTTCTGGGCCAGTTTCAGGATCTCCCGTTTGTGCAGAAGCAGTTTGCGCGAACGGTCTTCTTCATGGTTCCAGCGGTTGCCGAAAACATACGGGGCGATGTAGAACCCGACGAGGAACGCCTCCCCTTTTTTGAGTTCAACATACGAATCGCGGAAGGCGACATTACCGTCACGGACCGATTTTATCTCGGTCCCTCTGAGAACGAGTCCCGCCTCGATCTTCTCGAGCATCTCGTACTCGTGATAGGCCTTTTTGTTGCGCGCCACGACCTTCTTTTCGGCCATCGGTACCTCCCTGCGTTCTCGAGTATACACGGAAGCGGCCATTCGTGAATTTAATTTTAGCGCGGCGATGGTTGTTTTTTGCCGAAAGCGTGTTACTATGCGCTACACAGAGCTCTATTGGAGATACCCATGTCACGACATCTGTGCGCGGCGCTGCTGTTGTCGGCGCTCTTTATTGCCGCCTGCGAAAAGGACCATGGCGCAAACGACGGAACACCCGGAACCGACGATACTCTACCGTCCGACGGATCACCCGATGAGGACCTTCTGCTTCCCGATGACGGTGCATCACCCGTTTCGGCGCTCTTCGGCGCGGTGACGCTCAACCCCTCGGGGGCGGCTCCGCTCACCGCCGAGATACCCTTTACGCCGGACAAGGCGGGGACCCTTTCCCTGCGGATCGAATGTACCGCCGTCGACACCGACGAAGTATACGAAAAGAGATTCTCCTTCACCGCGACCGGCACGATCACGATGCCGATCTTCGGACTCTTCCCCGATTGCGAGAACGTACTCACCTTCACCCTTTTCTCCGACTCGGGGGAAGAACGGGGCGTTTATACCACCCGTGTCACCACCGCACCGCTACCCGACGACTTCCCGATCGTCACCGCGACGGGGATTTACACGGGCGACGCCTTCACCTTTTTCCCCTATTACCGCACTTTGGTACAGGAGATCGACTCAACGGTCATGACGATATCGCAGGCCACCGGCATCATGTATGACCGCAACGGCACCGTCCGCTGGTATTCCGATTTTCCCACACCGCTCCTTTTCCCCCTGGAGATCATCGACGGCCTGCTTTACGGCGGCGGACAGACCGATGACCTGAACATCCTGCACTGGTCCGATCTGATGGGTCGACCGGTCGGTTCCATCGACCTCGGCGCTCTCGGGTTCACGCAGGTGCATCATGATGTGATGAAGAAACCCGACGGGAATCTCATCATCACCGCAGATAAGATCGGAAATGAGTACACGATGGAACATCTGATCGAGGTCGACCCGGCCGACGGCTCTTTGATCCGCACATGGGACCTCCGCACCGTGTTCCCCGATATCGCCGATCTGTTCATCGACATGCCGATGACCGATCCCGCGTATCCCGGCTTTTCCAACGACCCGGTCCACCTCAACGCCGCCGTGTATGATCCCACCGACGACTCCATTATTGTATCGTCACAACGATCAGGGATCGCTAAGATCGCCGCCGACGGCACGATCCGCTGGCTTCTCGCGCCGCACCTGATCCGTTACGTCGATGATGCCGACGGCGACGGGATCAGCGATAGTTTGACCGCCGACTACGATCGCGAGGATCCGCTGACCTGGGTCGGCGACTATACCGGCGACGCCTATACCGATGAACGGATGCCGTTCGCCGGGAAACCGGCCGCCGGCTATCCTTTTGACTTCACCTACGGCGAGGTGTTGCTCACACCGCTCGACGGGAGCGGGACCGTCATAACCGACCACGACACCCTCTTGGGCTTCACCGATAGCGAGGAGTTCCGCTGGCCCTTCCGGCCCCACTCGCCGCACCTTTTTGCCGATGGAACGCTGATGCTGTTCGACAACGGGCTGATGCGCGGGTTCAAGATGATCGACCCTTCATCTTTCAGCCGCGCGCCCCACTACCGCATCATCCCCGACACCGACGGTTACGGCGGTACGGTCGAACAGATCGCCGAGTACATACCCTTGAGCGATCCGGCATGGCATCGTTTCAGCCCCGTTGTTGGCGATGTGGATGATCTGGGCGACGGCACGATACTGATCACCTCGGGGTCGTTGGGATCCTCCTTTTACCCTGATGTCATCGTGGACCAGTACGGCAACGGCCCCATCGGCGCCTACGTGGTCCAGATCGACACGGCGACCGGCGAAGAGATACATTCCCTGCTCGTCGAACGGGTCATCAACGAAGCACATCCCAACGCATCTTTCAGCGTGTATCGCGCGGAACGTATCGACCCCTTCCGCGCCTTTGCGTTACCGGCAGGCATGAAACTGGAAGAGAAAATCCCGTGACCGCGATCCTTGTTTTTTGCAAAAAGCGTGTTACTATGCACCGGATATGTATCTATCGGAGGTGTCTCATGTCACGATATCTGTGCGCCGCGCTCTTGCCGCTGGTGCTTTTTCTCTGTGCTTGCGACGATAAGAAAGCCGCCCCGGCCGACGACCTGCCGGTGACCGACACGGTGACGGACGATGACGCCATCCTCTCCGACGACGATGCGGTGATCGACCCCATCGCGGCGCTTTTCGGCGCGCCGGTGCTCAATCCATCGGGGTCGGCGCCGCTCACCGCCGAGATACCGTTCACCCCCGACGCAAAGGGCGCGCTGACCATAGCGATAGCCTGTTCCGACATAGACGACGAGGCATCGACCTCGGAACGGTTCTCCTTCACGACCGGTACGACCATCGCGCTTCCCCTACTCGGACTCTATCCCGACTGCGCCAACACCGTCACCATCACCCTGTTCGACGAAGCGGACAAGCGCCGCGGCGCCCATACCGTTACGATCGCCACCGCTCCCCTGCCCGACGATTTTCCCATCGTCACCGCGACGGGAACCTATGCGGGCAACGCCTTCACCTACATCTCCTACTACCGTTCCCGGATAGAGACCGACAGCGATGTGGACGTGCCGGAAGGGGTCGAGGTCATCGGCGATATCATTCCTGAGATAACGGGCATCATGTTCGACAAGAATGGCCATGTCCGCTGGTATTCCGATTTCGCCTACAAATTCCTCTCTCCGATGGAGGTCATCGACGGCTATATCTACAGCAGTGATTGGGGCGCCCCGGCAGGATTGTTGTGGTGGCACGACCTCATGGGACGGCAGGCGGGAACGCTGGACATCGGCGAACTCGGCTTTTCATGGATACACCATGATGTGGTCAAGAAACCCAACGGCAATCTGCTCCTCACGGCCGATCCGGTCGGAAGTGATTATGTCGAGGATCACTTGATAGAGATCGACCCGAAGGACGCGACACTGGTGCAGAAGTGGGACCTGCGCACCGTGATGCCCGATGTGACCGATCTTTACCGCGATGTTCCGATGACCAGCACCGACATCCCCGGCACCACCAACGACCCGATACACCTTAACGCCATCCTCTACGACCCTTCCGACGGCGGTCTCATCGTCTCCTCCCAACGATCGGGGGTGGCGAAACTCGACGCCGACGGCACGATCCGCTGGCTGCTGGCGCCGCACCTCACCCGCTATATCGACGACGCCGACGGCGACGGAGTGAGCGACAGCATGGTGGACGGATATGATCCCAATAACCAGTTGACCTGGATCGGCGACTACACCGGCGATGCCTATACCGATGAACGGATGCCGATCGCCGGGAAACCGGCTACCGGCTATCCTTTCGAATTCACCTATGGCGAACTATTGCTGACCCCGCTCGATACGGCGGGCGACCCCATCACCGACCACGATACCCTCTTCGGCTTCACCGACAGCGAAGAGTTCCGTTGGCCGTTCCGGCCCCATGCACCGTATCTGTCCGCCGACGGCTCCCTGATGCTTTTTGACAACGGGTTGGCGCGCGGATTCGGCATCATCGGGAAGAACACCTTCAGCCGAGCGGTCGTCTATCGCATCACCCCCGACAACGACGGCTACGGCGGCGCGGTCGAACAGACCGCCGAATACCTTCTGAAGCATGACCCCACCTGGTACCGGTTCAGCGCGGCGGTCGGCGACGTAGATGATCTCGGCGACGGGACTCTGCTCGTTACTTCGGGCGCGCTCGGATCGGGATTCTATCCCGACATCATCATGAGCCAGTACGGCGACGGTCCCCGCGGCGCGTATGTGGCCCAGATAGACACCGCGACCGGAGAAGAACTGCACTCGCTCCTCATCGAGCGGGTCATCACCACGGAACATCCCAATCCACCCTTCAGCGTCTACCGGGCCGAACGTATCGATCCCTACGCAGCACTTGCATTGCCGACCGGACTGACGCTCGTTCGGGACACCCCTTGACTTTGGTCCCGTTCCGTGCCAATATCGCCCCGTACTATGAACCGGACAGGAGGAACATCATGAGACAACTGCTCGTTACCGCAGTCGTAACGCTGTTCACGGCGGGTCTGTTCGCCGGGGCGGCATTCTCGGAGGCCATCGACAAAGAGGGCAACACCTCGACCTGGACCTTTTTCCAGAAGGATAAGGCGAGCGCATCGGCCGCAGCAGCCGAAGCGATCAAGAAGCTCAAGGAGCAGGGCCACACCAAGGTAACCTCGCCCGCGAGCACCGGTATGGACCACGGCGTCTATGTCGTCATCTTCTCCGCCTACGAACACAAGGGCGAAGCGCGCTGGAGTCACGGCTTCGGCTTCCACGCCAACTCGCAGAAAGAGGCCGAAAAAGCGGCGCTCAGCAATATGAAGAAGAAGGACAAGTTCTGGAAGGCCGACTACGGCTACGACCTCAAAGAGACCAAGAATTTCTGACCGACGACTCCTTCTTTCCCACAAACTTTCAACAGCGCGGGTAGCAACTTTCTAACCGCTCATTTTTGTAGGGAAATTTTCTGCACAACTTTTCTTGACCTCTCGTCTCATGGCGTATTTTCGGTCTATCGAAGCATTTTCTTTCGAGAGTTCCAATGTATGCCTTTATAATCTCATCGACGATTCGCCCTTGGGGAGACAAATCACCGTGAAAGAAAATGTTGAAACGCCAGTTCTTTTGACTTTTCGACCGGAATGCCATAAAGTGGAGCGTTATTATTTGGATACGGTCTTGTGGAGAGGGTTGTGATGGAACAGAAGAAACCGTCCCAAAGCGAACTGCAGAGCAAGACTCTCATCCTCGGCGAGGTCGAGGGGATCGACGATATGCTGGCGGGCCTCAACCAAGGCCGCGCCCAACTCGAGAAACCGAAGAAAACACGCGACTGGAAGACCATCATCATCGTCGTCCTACTCGTCGTGGTCCTCGTCGAGATACTTTGGCTCGTGATCCGGTGAATCGCCGCCGCTTCCTCATCGGCCGGGTCCTGCCCCGCCTTCTGTTCGGCGCCCTGTTCGTCGTCGCC
Organism: bacterium; assembly: GCA_022709425.1. Taxonomy (GTDB): domain Bacteria; phylum UBP6; class UBA1177; order UBA1177; family JAKLFG01; genus CALMRE01. The sequence continues at coordinate 10,168 of JAKLIW010000003.1, read as the reverse complement.
TCTTACTTCGTGGTGAAATACGGTCGTTTGGTCGCCGCCACTTCGATACACGACAACAATTTCCACGCCACCGCACAGCTCATCATCATCGCCGCCTCCGGCTGGATCGGCATGATCCTCGCGGCGGTCGGCATGCTCTCTACGTGGCGCCGTTCACGCATCTTCATACCCCGCCGCGCCTACCTGCTGGCCATGATACTGCTCGTGCCGCTCATGGCCTATCTCTGGAGTTTCACGGTACAGTACTCGCTCAAACGCTATGCGGTCTCGGGCGACGAGGTCAGCATGATCTTTCAGGCCGAGGTCTTCTCACGCGGCATGCTGTGGAATAAGACCATGGACAGCGCGATCGCGCCCCATTTCAAGCGGCATCACGTCATCACGACCCCCGAACGCGAATACTCGAAGTACCCTCCCGGATTGCCGCTGGTCATGGCGCTTTTCAAAAAAACGGTCGGCATCGAATGGACCAATGTCGGGATCACCCTCATCACCTTCTTTCTGCTCTTTTTCGTCGTTTCACGCATCTCCGGCTCGCGGGTGACCGCCCTGTTCACCGGTCTGCTTTTCGCGGTAACGACCTCGGTGGTGTTCCACGCCAGTTCCTACTTCTCCCATCCGGTGGTCATGCTGTTCGTGCTCCTGACCGTCGCTATCCTCTTTCTGGCCGGCACACAGGCCGATGAACGACATCGACGGCCCTTTTTCATCGCCGCCGGCGCCGCCATCGGACTGATCCTCTTTTTCCGCACATGGGATGCCGTCATCATCGCCGCCGCCGTCGGCCTGTTCCTGACCCGCGAACTATTCTTCCCTCCCGCCGGACAGAAGAACGTTCCCCTGAAACAACGGTTCTATGCCTTCGCACGTATCGTCGGGCTGGTCTCCGTCGGCTGTATCCCCGTCATCCTGCTTTTTCTCCTTTATCAGAAGATATACACCGGCGAATTTTTCACCTCTCCCTATCAGCTCATCTATTACAAACCGCAACTCCTTACCGGACAGCGGATCGGCGAGATACACGCCGACATGAGCGATTATTACTCGAAAGGACTGCTCGGTCTGACCCCCAACTGGCTCAACTCGCAGGCGCAGTGGACCAACAAATACCTTATCTGGCTCCTGCTCGCCCTCCCCTTCATCAAACTCGGACGTCTGCGGCGTTATGAATGGTTGGTGGTCTTCCTCCCGATCTGCTACGTTCTGGGTTATGCGATACACAACGCCGGCGGCGGCGACAGCTTCGGCGCGCGCTACTACTATCCGGCGCTCTGGTGCTGGTTCTACGGTGCCGCCGAGACGGCGCACTTCATCGGCCGAAGACTCTGGCGTTTTATCCACTGGGTCCCCTACGCGGCGTTCCTGTATACCCTTTTCATTTATTCACAAGAGGACTTCCCCGGTAAAGAGACCGGCATCATGCGCGGCGTGAACAAACGGTTCGCGCTGTACGGACAGGTAGAAGCCCGAGTCCCGCAGGATGAAAAAGTGATCGTGCTCATCAAACATCCGCCCGCCATGAATGAATCCTTCTTCACCCGCCACTCCCTCGATCTTTCGGATCGCATACTCTACGGCCAGTACGTCTCCAAGCCCCGCATGGTCGACGATCTGAAGGAAAAATTCCCCGACCGGAAGATATATGTCTACGATTGGGATAAATATAAAAGAAAGGTACGATTCTACGAGATCGGCGGGAGTGCCAATGAAGAAGCCATGGAAGATACTGATCGTTGACGACGATCCCTCGATCCGACGAAGCTTCGAGAAATTCCTGCGCAGCGAAGGGTATGCGGTCGTCACGGCGCGTGACGGCATAGAGGGATGGGAGGCCGTCACCGCGGAGCATCCCGACGTGGTGCTGATGGACATCAACATGCCCCGGATGAACGGTCTTGAACTGCTCGAGAAGATGCGCGGGACGCTCGGCGACGCTATGCCGCTGTGCATCACGATAACGGCCTACGGCGACTTGGCCGCAGCGGTCAAAGCGACCCAGCTCGGCTCGTATGATTTCCTCACCAAACCGATACCGCTCGAGAAACTGCGGCTCACCCTTCAGCGCAGTTTCGAAAAGATACGGATGAGCGAAACGGTGGCCTTTCTGGTGGGCGCCGCCGGGCCGCTGGAAGAGGAGATCGTCGGCCGCTCCCCCGCCATGGTCGAGATATACAAACAGATAGCGGGACTCGCGACCAACAAGGCGATGGTCCTCATCAGCGGCGAAAGCGGATGCGGCAAAGAGGTCGTGGCCCGGGCGATACACCGCACCATGACCGGCGGCGCCGCGCCGTGGATCGCCGTGAACTGCGCCGCTCTGCCGGAGAATCTCATCGAATCGGAGCTCATGGGCCATGTGAAAGGAAGTTTCACCGGCGCGGAAAAGGCCTCCGAAGGAAAACTGGGGATGGTAGGCGACGGTACGCTGCTGCTCGACGAGATCACCGAGATACCGCCGGTACTGCAAGCAAAACTCCTGCGCCTTCTGCAGGAACGGGAATATTTTCCGGTCGGCGCCGTGACGCCGCGCGCCTTCACCGGCCGCATCATCGCGGTGACCAACCGCGACCTTGAAGCCGAGGTGCGGGCCGGCCGTTTCCGCGAAGACCTCTACTACCGGCTCAATGTCGTCCATCTGCGGATACCGCCCCTGCGGGAACATCTCGAGGACATAGACCTGCTCGTCCCCCACTTCGTACGCAAGACCAACTTCCAGATGCATACCCGCATCGAAGGAGTGACCCGGGAAGGGATCGCCGTGCTGAAGGAATACCCGTGGCCCGGCAATATACGCGAACTGGAGAATCTCATCGTCAAAGCGGCGATCGCGTCGAAGGACCGCATTCTCACCCGCGATACCCTCGACGCGGAATTGCGCGGCATGACCGGCGGCGGCGCGCCCTGTCCCGACGGCATCCTACCGCCGGCGGGCGAACTGGTGCCGCTCAAGGAGATAGAGCGGCGCTATATCGATCTGGTCTATCGCGCCTCCCATTACCATAAGGGGAACACCGCCTCCACGCTCGGCATCACCCGCCCCACGCTGGACAAGAAACTCGAAGAATACGGGATAACGAAGGATGTTTGAACCGGCGTGGGTCTCGGCGGCGCTGTTCACGGTACTGACGGTCTACATCGCTCTGGCGTGGCGCATCGTCATATCGGGCAAACGGACCCCCGACGGCATCTTCGCCGGACTCTCGCTGCTCTCGCTGGGACTGCTGTTCAGCGTCGCCTCGGCGAGTTACTTCCCCTTCTTTTCGATCCTTTTCTTCGCCGCCCTGCTCGCCCTGCAGACGCTTTTCACCCTCTACATCTATACCTTTCCCAATGCCCTCGTACCGCCGCTCCGCTGGAACATCCTTTTCGCGGCGGCCGATCTGCTGTTCCTTTCCTTTTTCAGCGCCGACCCGCGCTTCGCCGCTCCGGCAACGGCGTTCTCGACCCTCTTCTTCTTTGCCGCCGCACTCTTCTTCATCGCGCGCAAACAGCGCTATCTGCGCCCCGAGATGCGCCGGTCGGCCAACATCACCGTCGGGCTCGCCGCTCTGCCGCCGCTCCTCATCGGCATCTCCGCGACCGTCGGCCTGCAGCTTCTGATCATCACGCCCTTCCTCGTGGCCGTCCCCGTGGTGCTGGCCATCGTCGGCGCGCTCTTGTTCCTGTCGCGGCGCATCTCGCGCGACATCCCGCTCACCGCGCCGCTGGTGCTGCTGGTCATCATCTTCACCCTGCCGCTCGGGTTCGTCTGGTTGGAACTTTTCCCGTTGCGCGTCCTCATATCGAACAATCTGCCGACCCGCTCCTTCCTCATCCCGGCCACCTTCGGCGCCTTCCTGACGATCAACCTCTTCGCCGCCGCCGCCCTGTGGCTCGCCGACCGTTTTTACCGTTACGCATCGCTCAATCAGGCATATTATGAACGGGTCGTGGCCTCCTTCCGCGCCCGCGCCGCAAGCGCGACGACCCATCAGGAACTGTTGCGGCTATTCGATTCGACCTTGCGCCATTCATTCCGCGGCATCGCCGACGCGCGCTACATCCTGTTCTCCGATGAGGACGAACGGCTCACCGAGCTGGGCGATCTGCGCTCGTTCGATCCGACGCTCGAGGAAAGCCTCATCGTCGAATGGTTCTCCGACGGGGAGGAGGATCATCTCCTGCGCCACGCCGCGCCGTCGGGACTGCTGGAGGAAGAGTGCGCCCGCATCGGCGCCGATCTCCTGATCCCGCTGCGCGAAAAGGGTCTGCTCTTCGGCGTGCTCGCCATCCGCGGTAAAGGGCTGTCGGCCGCCGCGGCGCGGGGCATAGCCGCGCTCACCGCCGTCGCCGCCGACAACTACCTGCGCCTTTCTCTGTTCTCGCTCATCCTGCGCAAGGAACGGCAGTTGCGCGAGGCGGAGTATTTCACCGAAACGGGCAATATGGTCTCGGTCATCGCCCACGAGATACGGACGCCGCTCACCTCGGCGATGTTCAACCTCGATGTCCTCAACGATTCGCTGCGCGCCGGGACCGCATTCGATCCCGAATACCTCGATATCGCCCACCGCGAACTTAAACGACTCAACGACACCGTCGAAAAGATGCTCCTCTTCGGCCGCAACATCAAACTCGAACCGGCCGACGGATCGCTCGAAGAATTCGTCGCCGATCTTCAGCGCACCTACCTCGCCGCAGCGGTCCCGATACGGTTCGAACCACCCATCCCCAAGCGCTGCCGACTCGACTGGGACCGCCTGCGCTATCTCGCGATAAACCTCATCAACAACGCTCTGCAGGCGATAGAGCAGTCCGGGAACCCCGGTGAAGTGACCGTGACCATCCGTGAAAAAGGGACCGCCCTCATCCTTGAGGTGACCGATACCGGGCCCGGCATACCGGAAGAGGCGTGCGACCACATCTTCGACCCCTTCTTCACGACCAAAAAGGAGGGCAACGGCCTCGGACTCGCCATCTGCCGCAAGATCGCGCGGCTCATGGAAGGCACCATAGAACTCTCATCGTCACGCCCCGGCCAGACACGCTTCACCCTCACGGTCCCGATAGAACGCTAAGTCAGATCCGGGCGACCCGATGGGAGCGCCCCTACAATTTTGTGTTGACATTCACTCTGCCGTGTGGTACGGTTTCTTGTACAAGATGGAGGGTGCCATGACGGTACTGACCTACAGCGAGGCGCGGCGCAATTTCGCGGGCGTCATGAAGAGTGTCTGCGACGACCGGACCCCGGCGGTCATCACGCGGCGCAACAACGAAACGGTGGTGATGCTTTCGATGGCCGACTACGAGGCGCTTCAGGAGACGGCCTATCTGCTCGGCGCGCCGAAGAACGCGCGGCGGCTCCTTGAGTCGATCGAGGAGTTGGGCAAGGGGAAGGGCAAGGAGCGGAAGCTCGCCGCATGAAACTGGTCTTCTCGGAACATGCGTGGGAGGATTATCAGTACTGGCAGGCGCACGACCGTAAGAAGATCGAGCGGATCAACGAACTCATCAGGGACATTCAGCGCAATCGGTATCGCGGGATCGGGAAGCCGGAGCCGCTGCAGCATGCGTTGCAGGGGTGGTGGTCGCGGCGGATAGATGCGGAGCACCGGATCGTGTACCGGGTCGAGGCCGACACGGTGCAGATAGCGCAGTTACGGTACCATTACTGACGGCAACTCCCCTCATAGCTAGACAAGAAACACCCTGACCCCAGATGCCAGATACCAGAAACGGACAATGTTTAGAAGACGCTGAATTTCTCAGCTTTAATGATTCTACTTTGAGTAACTCAATTCAGACAAGTAGCTGTATCGTATCCAGTACAATCTTTCTTACATTCAGCAAAACCGCCCGTATATCCGCCGCCGGGGATCGTGGTACAATCTTTCGCATCACCGTCACAGGCTTCGCCAATGTCGGTCTTATCGTTGCCGCAGTTTGAGTTGACGCTATCTGCATCATTAATAACATCTATTTCTACCTCATCTTCTGTTTCCGAATCATTATCGGACGAGCCTTGGCAAACGGCACCGTTCGCTTCTTCGACACAACTCTTATTCTGTGCAGCACAGTCAGTCGAATCAACCCAACTGCCATCAATACAGACAACTATCTTGTCGCCGGAACAGGAAGACCCGGTACCGGTACAGTTATTGCCCGGTCCCGCGCACTCACCATCTTGACATGCTACGCCTTTAGCAGCACAATCTTCAACGAAAACCAAACCCCCATTTTGGCATCTCAGCAGTTTTTGATTGGACCAGTCGCAAATGGTACCATCGCCAGAACACGGATAGCCTATACCATATTTTTCTAGACACTTATTCTCAACCTCATTGCAGTAATATTTTGTCTCGTCTCCACAATCCCCATCTTGCTCACATTGTGTCCCAGTGCAGATAGATGCCGCATACTGAGAACACAAATCGCCACTTTCCCATGCCGAACAGGAGGCTTTGTTCATACACGAAACATACTCCTTTGCCGCAACCGCATCAAACACTTCCTTCCCCTTGCAAACAGAATCATAAGTAAAATCGATATCGTTTATATTCGTGTCGATCTTCTCCTTTTCTTCTTTGATACAGTCGTCCACTGAGGCGTATAAATCAAAAAAGTGGGTTTGATCACATTCCTTGTATCGATTGCACTGCATAGCAATGCGCTTTTCAATGAAAGTCTTTTCGGTATAAGCAGTGTCATTTTCATCTTCACAACCGATAATTGACAAACATGCAACAAAAAGAAGACCATAAAAAACGACGATTCTCATTTCATTCTCCTTTTTTCTGATGACCATTTATCAAATATCCTAATCAATTGTATGGTAACAATGCCGACACTATTCCTGCCGCTCGTTGCGGTTGTAGAGCCACGCGAGTTCGGCGAGCCCCCACGCCGCCTCATCGCGGATATCGTCGTGCGTGAACCGGAAGGTCCAGTTGTGGAGCCCGACCGTCCCCGGCGTATTGAACCGCGCCTCAGACCCCATCCCCAGCACATCCTGCAGCGGACAGACCGCGTACTTCGCCACGCTCCCGTAGGCAAGCCGGATGAGCGCCCACGCCGGGCTGTCGCCCCACCGCAGACCGAGATAGCGGTTGACCTGTTGACGGTCGTGTTCGTAGATGCCGCGATACCACCCCATCACCGTGTCGTTGTCGTGCGTCCCGGTATAGACGGCGCAGTTGGGGGTCGTGAAATTGTGCGGCAGGAACGCGTTGTCGGGCGACGCGAACCCGAACTGGAGCACCTTCATCCCGGGGAAGCCGCCGTGCTCGCGCAGTTCGACCACATCCTCCGATATGACGCCGAGGTCTTCGGCGATGACCGGCAGTTCGCCGAAATGCGCTTTCAGCGCGTCGAAGAGTTTCTTGCCGGGGCTCTTGCGCCATTTCCCGTTCACCGCCGTATCGTCGCCCGCCGGCACCGCCCAGCACGCCGCGAACCCGCGGAAGTGGTCGATGCGGACGATGTCGAAGAGGCGGAACGACCACGCGAACCGCTTCTTCCACCAGTCGAACCCGTCCTCCTCCATCCGCTTCCAGTCGTAGAGCGGGTTGCCCCAGAGTTGCCCCGTCGGCGAGAAGTAATCGGGCGGCACCCCCGCGAGGAAGGTCCGTTTGCCGTTCTTGAGGAGGAAATAGTCCTGATGCGCCCAGACGTCCGCGCTGTCGAACGAGACGAATATCGGGATATCGCCGACGATGCGGATGCCGCGATCGCCCGCGTACTTTTTGAGCGCGTCCCACTGGCGGTGGAACAGCCACTGGATGAACTGGTGGCGCAGGATGTCGTCGGCCGATTCCTGCATGAAGCGGGCGAGCGACGCGGGACGCCGTTCGCGGTATTCGACCGGCCATTCGTGCCAGCAGGTGGTGCCGAACTTCTCGCGGAGCGCCGCGTAGAGCGCGTAGTCGCCGAGCCAGTGGCTCGCCGCGGTGCGGAATTTCGCGAATTCGTCGAATTTATCGCGCCTCTTCTGGAAGGTGGCGAAGGCGGCGCGGAGCATCGCGTCCGACTGGTCGCGCGCCATGTCGAAATTGACGCGGCGCGGATCGGGGGCCGGGACGCGGAACGGCGCGCCGTCGGGGAGCAGTCCCTCTTCGGCGAGGAGATCGGCATCTATCAACCACGGGTTCCCCGCGAAGGCCGAGTGCGAGTTGTAGGGACAGCCGTCGTAGGAGGTGGGCGTGAGCGGCAGTATCTGCCAGAGCGACTGTTTGCCCACCGCGAGCCAGTCGACGAACCGGCGCGCCGTTGCGCCCAGCGTGCCGATGGGACCGGGACCGGGAAGCGCCGCGGGGTGAAGGATGATGCCGCTGGAACGAGTGTGTGTCATGGGTGCCTCATATAGTGTCTCAACTTCTCAACTCCCGTTCAACCTTTCAACCGGGCGTGCCGCTGACGCGCCCCTACTCTTCACCGCTCACTCTTCACTTCTCACTTTTCACGACTCACGATATCAGCATCCCGGCGATATTGGCGGTGACGAAACTGGCGAGCGTTCCGGCGATCATCGACTTGATGCCGAGCGCCGCTATCTCGCCGCGCCGCGACGGGGCCATCGTCCCGATGCCGCCGATCTGTATCGCGATGGAGCCGAGGTTGGCGAAGCCGCACAGCGCGTAGGTGGCGATGATGACCGAGCGCTCCGAGAGCTGGCTCGTCCCCGCCTTGATCCCGTCGGCCAGATGGGCGTAGGCGACGAATTCGTTGAGTATCGTCTTCTCGCCGAGGAACACGCCGACCTGCATCGCCTCGTCCCACGGCACCCCCATGCAGAGAGCGAGCGGCGCCATCACCCAGCCGAGCACCTGTTCCATCGTGACGCCGGCAAAGCCGAAGAAGTAGTTGAAGAAGGCGACGAAGGCGATGAAGGCGAGTAGCATCGCCGCGACATTTATCGCGAGGAAGACCCCTTCGGAGGCGCCGCGCGCCGCCGCTTCGAGCGCGTTGCGGTCGACTATCGGGATATCTATCATGCCGCCGCCCGCGGTGACCGGTTTGCCGGTCTCGGGCACCATGATCTTGGCGAACATGATCGCGGCGGGGGCCGACATGACCGACGCCGCCATCAGATGCCCCGCGCTCACTCCCATCCCGACGTAGGCCGCCATCACGCCGCCCGCGATGGTCGCCATGCCGCCGCTCATCACGCACATGAGTTCCGACCGGGTCATCGATTCGACATAGGGCCGTATCATGAGCGGCGCTTCGGTCTGACCGATGAAGATATTGGCCGCCGCCGACAGCGATTCGGCGCCCGAGGTGCCGAACAGATAGCGGAACACGAACGCGAACCCCTTGACCACCTTCTGGAGGATGCCGAAGTAGTAAAGCACCGTGAAGAACGACGAGAAGAAGATGATGGTGGGCAGTATCTTGAGCGCGAAGGACCATTCCTTGAGCAGACCGCCGAAGACGAATTCGCTCCCGGCGTCGGTGAACTGCATCATCTTGGCGAAGACGCGGTTGACGATGTCGAAGATCCACTCGCCCGGCGCCGTCTTGAGGATGAACAGCGCGAAGAGGAGCTGGACGACGACCCCCATCACGACGATGCGCCAGCTGAACCGTTTGCGGTCCTCCGACAGGAGCCACGCAAGCAGGACGAACACGAAAATGCCGATGAAACTCAAGAACTGGTACATGGCGACCTCGTTCCTTAATGATCTGCCGAAGTATATCTTTTGCCTGACGGCATGCAACTTTTACCGTTCTCTTTCCACCTCCCCCAAAACTTGCCTTTTCTCCTACCGCTATTATAGTGAAAAAGTTCAAAGGGAGTTGCCATGAAGCTCGTCATCCAGATACCCTGTTACAATGAGGCTCAGCACCTGCCCGCCACCGTCGCCGACCTGCCCAAGAAGATAGACGGCATCGACGAGATAACGGTGCTGGTCATCGACGACGGATCGGCCGACGACACCTCGGCGGTCGCCCGGTCGCTCGGCGCGACGGTGGTGCGCCATACCGCCAACCGCGGGCTTGCCGCCGCGTTCATGACCGGCCTTCACACGGCGCTGACGCTTCAGGCCGACATCATCGTCAATACCGACGCCGACAACCAATACGACGCTCGGTGCATACCGGCACTGGTCGACCCGATTCTGCGCGGCCAGGCGAGCATGGTCATCGGTGCGAGGCCGATTGCGGAGATCGAGCATTTCTCCTTCCT
>JAKLIW010000029.1 GCA_022709425.1 bacterium | reverse complement strand
TGCACCGGCTGCGGCGCCTGTGTCGACGCCTGCCCGTTCGGCGCAATCACGCTCGACGGCAGAGCCGCGGTCGACGCGTCCCGATGCATGGGCTGCGGCGTCTGCGCGCGCCGCTGCGAAACCGGCGCGCTTTCACTGGTGAAGGACGCATCCACGGGCGAACCGCTCGACATGGATACGATTGCGGACACGCGTGTCGACGCGGAAAAAATATCAGGATGATGATGTGGACATTCGATCCCGGCCGTGTGCGGAAGATCTCGGCCGGGAGCCTTCGTTACGACGCGCCATAGCGCGAAGACAACGGAATCCCGGGGATTCCGGGAAATAAACGCCCGGTACACTCCGGCCGTCTGAAGGGCATCGGGCCGCGTTCCCGTATAGTGCAGTTCCTTCCGGCGACCATCCCGCCATATCATCACGTCAAAAAAGCCGTTCCCGCCGTTACAACATAAAAAACACCGGTTGCCATTTTTTATCTTGACGAATATCAGTAATTTACTAAATTAGTACACTACTAATCAACTGGAAGGCACCACCATGAAAATACCCACCGAACTGAAGCACAAGCCCGTCATCGTCTCCGAGGACTACGACCTGGTCGACGGCCGCCACGCCGGCGATTCCGACGCGAAGGGGCTTTCGCTGGGCCTGGCCCAGTGGAACGAGAGAGGAAGCGTCGAGATCTCCGCAAAGGTCTGGCGCCACACCGGCGAAAAATGGTCGCGGCAGTCGGAGGAGATGCCGCTGCACAGGGCGCTCGATCTCGCCATCCTCATCTGCAAAACCAGGCTGTATTTCATGACGCGTTATCATAAGGGCAAAAAGGATTACCCGCACTATCCCCTTCTGGACAGGATCGGCCTGCAGGGCGGGGCGATGAACGTGGCGGTATGCACGGACAACGAGCACATCGAAAGCGACATGAAACTCTTCGACGAGTGCCTTCATAAAGACGACGAGATCATCGGCGAGCGGCTGAACGTGCTCTACGAGCTTTTAAAACAGGTAAAAAAAGGCGGCTGATGGCATGGCGAACTACGTTTTTATCGCGGCGAGTATCGACGGCTACATCGCGCGCGGCGACGGCTCGATCGACTGGCTTACCGGACACGAGGACCCCACCGGCGGGGAATACGGCTACGGTGACTTCATCGAATCGATCGACGCGATCGTGATGGGCAGGCGCACCTACGAAACGGTGGCGAATCTCGATCCGTGGCCCTACCCCAGGCCCGTCTTCGTGCTGAGCTCCACGCTTGCGCCGGGGGACGTCCGGCGGCCCGGCGTGCGGGTGGTGTCGATGGAGCTACCCGCGCTCGTCGCCATGCTGAAGCGCGAGGGTTACGCGAACCTGTACGTGGACGGCGGCGCGACGATCCAGGGTTTTCTGCGACACGGCCTCATCGACGAGCTCATCATCACCCGCGTGCCGGTGCTGCTGGGCGGGGGCGTACCGCTCTTCGGTCCGCTGGAGCGGGATGTGCCTCTTTCGCATGTGGATACGATCGTCTATCCCGACGGCCTGGTGAAGAGCAGATACCGGGTGGGGCGGTAACCCCGGGCAGGGATCATCTCCTGCAGGGGAGCGGCTTATCGACATGGAGATTTTATAATTTCGGGCACCCTGCGACAATTATTGCGGTATACGAGATAGCATTTCGATCAATTACCTGAATACCCTGCGAATCGGAAGCGTCACTTCCAATTTGCAGGGTGTTTAAGGAGTACTCCTGTATCTCCAGGATCGGCCCGGAGGCTTTATTTAAAAATTCTAACCGAAACGCGGTACCGAGGCGATAATCAATGCCGGAGGCTGTAGAGGGCGGCGTCGATTTATTGAAACACCGATGCCGGTTTCAATAGGCCGATGATTTGAACAGCTCCTGCCTGCCGTAGCCGCTCGTTCTCTTCCTGGGACGGGCCCCGGGGTTTCGCACATCCATGAACATGCAGTCTTCGGCGCCGACGTAAATACAGACATGCGCCACGCCGTCAGGCGCGTCGCCCGAGCGCCAGCCGAGCACGTCGCCCGGCGACACTCCGTCCAGCCTGTAGTGCGGCGAGACGCCGATGCTTCCGGTGTCGTTGCCCATCAACGA
>JAKLIW010000028.1 GCA_022709425.1 bacterium | reverse complement strand
CCCATAGCATTCCAACATCTTGACTTTATTATATTTTTCAGGGTCGCTGGAGTCTATGAGGTGGTTATTATAATAATCCTGAAGATTTTTCTCCACACACTTCGCGAACGCCGGGTCCTCGAATTCACCCGGTTTGAGTGTGCCGTCACCGTCACAGCCGATGGTGAGGGAGAACAACACAAAAAAGGAGAGCAGACAGACAGTTCTCATCGATATCCTCCGGTTATCAAATATCCCGCCCTGTCAAGGGAGGGCAGGGAGGGTTTGATCAAACCCCCTCTCTCCCCCTTGACAAGGGGACGCTCTGTTTCCCTCATTTCATCCCATTCATTATCTGACCCAGACTGAATAAGTCAAGAGAGAGCGGCGGAAGCGCTAGAACAGGTCCCCCTGTTCCGGCTGTTTCACGAGCCGGAAACTGCGCCGGTGTATCGGCGTCGGCCCGAACTGAGCGAGTGCCGCGTAGTGGCTGTCGGTCGGGTAGCCCTTATGCTCGGCGAGCCCGTACTGCGGGTAGAGGAGCGCCCAGCGGATCATGATGCGGTCGCGGTGCACCTTCGCGAGTATCGAAGCGGCCGCGATGCTCGCGCTCTTGCCGTCGCCCTTCACGATCGCCTCTTCGCGCAGGAATCTCTTGATGAGCCGGTTGCCGTCGATGAGCACGATCTTTTCCCCCGCGAGTTTTTCATGGACCTTCGCGGCGGCGCGCCCCATCCCCCAGAGCGTCGCGTGGAGGATGTTCTTTCTGTCTATCACCTCGGGCAACACCGAATAGACCTGCCAGACACTGTGTTGCATGATGAGCGGCGCGAGTTTTTCGCGCTGTTTTTCGGTAAGTTTCTTCGAGTCGTCGAGTCCCGCGACCGGGGAAAGGAGATGGACCGCCGCGACGACGACCGGGCCGCACAGCGGGCCGCGCCCCGCCTCATCCACGCCGATGACGGCGAGTCCCGCGGCGCGGTAGCGGGTGTCGATATCATCCCGCATGGACCCTCTCGTGGCGTTCGATGTCGTCAAAGAGGGCGGCGGTGAGCGTGTTGAGGAAAGAGAAGCCGCTTCGCGTCGCCCGCAGACGGGTCGCCGACAGCGTGGCGTAGCCGGTGTCGAGAAATCGCGCCCGCGTCACCGGTGAGAGAAGTTCGGAAAACGATATGCCGAATATCTTCGAGAACTTGTCGAGCGGCACCCCCTCGGCGGTCCGGAGGGCGAGCATCACGAATTCGCGCATGAGCGTCTCCCGGGGAAGCCGCTCGACGATCGGCGAGGGGCGCCGGATGAAGGCGGCGACCGAGTCGGGGTACCGGTAACGGATGCCGTCGCGCGGTTCGAACCCGTGCGCCCCGGCGCCGATGCCGATGTAGCGGTCCCACGACCAGTAGAGCCGGTTATGCACACTCTCGAAACCGCGCCGCGACCAGTTGCTCACCTCGTAGCGAGAGAACCGGCGGGCGGTCAGGGAGCGGGCGATCGCCTCCTCCTCTTCGACGACGGTGTCCTCCGATGCGACCGGCGGCGCGCCGCGCCGGTGCGGCCGGGTGTAGCAGTAGGCCGAAAGATGGTCGGGCGCGGCGAGGTCGAACAGCCACGCGAGTTCCGCCGTGAGATCGCGCGGCCGCTTCCCGAAGCCGTAGATGATATCGTACGAGAGGTCGCCGAACTTTTCACGGGCGGTCGGCAGTATCTTTTTCAGCGTCGCCCGCGTTGCGCGGCGCCCCATCGCGGCGAGCACCGCGTCGTCCGCGGCCTGCACGCCGAGCGAGAGCCGGTTAACGCCGATGGCGGCGAACAGGTCGAGCGACCGCGCCGAGAGATCGGCCGGATTCGCCTCGACGGTGAACTCGATCGCCGGGACAGCTATCCCGGCGTTCCGCAGGGCGGCGCCGAGCGCGGTGAAGAAGGAGGGCGGCATCGTCGAGGGGGAGCCGCCGCCAAGGTAGAGCGACACGAGATCGCCGCTACGCACCGTCCCCAATTCCCGCTCAAGAAGAGCGATGACCCGTGCGCCGTAGGCCGCCTTGATCGCGTCGTCTTCCGGCACGGTCGAGAAAAAGTCGCAATAGGTACAGCGGCTTACACAAAAAGGAACATGAATGTATATGCCGGTGGCGGCTCGCGCGGTCTTCACTTCATCCCCTCGAATGGGCACACCCCTTCCTTCTCGCAGTAACATTTCATGTCACGCAGGATGAAGGGCGTACTATTGCTCTTTTGGTATAAGAAATAGTCACCTTCAAACTCCGAGTCTCCGTATGGGTAACGAATGGTGTCGTCGTCATAAACAAAGTCCCGGTCCATCTTTTTCATGCAGTATTTCTTTTCCTTGTCCAATCTGTAGTAACAAGCAAGGCTGCTGAACGCACCTCCGCCCATATCAGCAATTTCTCGGTACAAGAGGAGATCCCCCCTAAATTGTTCATTGCTCATAATATATGCATTCTTCATGGTGTCGTCGAATTCCGTTATCAGATCGCTACGAACCCACTTCCCCGGTCCCTGACTATAATCGACAAGCACGACCGACTTTTGAAATATCGAACTGTAGACAAATCGCTTGGTTCCACTTTCATCGAACTGTATGTGATAAACACTTTCCCCTTCTTGGTTGACCAGTTGGCAATCACCGATAGATTTTGGGGAAGTTGAAAGGTCGCAGATGTAGCCCTTTGATATACCAGACGGTTCATCAAAAAAATGTAGAGATATCATGTCTTCCTGAATGTCTGGTTTTCGCCCTTGGCCAGCCATCAAGTTCGTCCATTTCCATTCGCCGACCTTGGCATATTTCACAAAGTACGGGCCATCTACCACTTCCTGTATGTTCGCCAGAACCCAACGGTCATTCATCACCGGCGTGTAGGCTATATAGTTTATCGGTTTGTTGTACACGACTCGGTAGGTGCCATCGCTGTTGTAAACACCAAGGTATCGTTTGACATTAGACAAGTCGCTATAGTCACTTCTGAAATCAGCCGAGAACACAACCGCATTATTCTTATAGTAAGCTAGAGAGTACGAAAATATAGGTCCCATTGCTCGATACATCGTAGTTGTTATGTCATATTCAAATACTTTGTAATCCGTTGGATAACCGTGCGTTCTATTTATGTCGACAGCATCCATCATGAAGCCAACTTTCCCTTCGGACAAGTTGAAATGTTTCACTGAGCCAAGAGTACCATCGGCAGTCCAACCCTTGGGTGTCAACAGAACATCACATTCATGCATAGCTATAGTTTCATAGTACGCATAAACATCATCTTTGGTCATTGGTTTCAGGTTCGGCATGTCGCATGGATAAGGATAGCAATCGTACTGAGGATAGTCTTTGGTAAGTTTCTTGTTCTGTGCGTCCCAGAGGTTCCGGACGCATTGCGGGTCTTTTTCCGTTGGTGTATCACACCCTCGGCAGAAGTGGATCGTGCCATCCTCCTTGTAATAAGGGAACGGAGCGCTTGCAAGCGACGGACAATCGGCAACATCAGTATCAGAGATCAGCGTGTCATCGATAGTGTCGCTCTCTCCTTCGATGAATACGGTATCGTCCACCACTACTATCGTTTCGGTGTCCGGGTTCACGGTATCGCTGTCCTGTGTCTGCTTCGAAGTGTTGCAGGCCCCGACGAAAAGCAAGAAGAGCATGAATATGGGGGCGGCCAAGCCGCCCCCGGTAGTAAATATCTTTCTCATCTCAGCACCCTGACCAGTAACAGTCTCCCGTATCATAGCCGGTACAGGTCGAATTGCAATAGGCCGTCCCGGCGTTCCACTGGACCGGGTCTATGTCTTTGCAGTAAACGCTGTCACCGTCGCAGACCTCGCCCGGCTCAAGG
>JAKLIW010000027.1 GCA_022709425.1 bacterium | reverse complement strand
ATCAATTCGCGTGACCCGAAGAAGTCGCCCAAAATAGTTATTGCCGATGCTTCGAAGAAAAAAGCCAAGAAGATAGATCGCGGAGAAGCACTCTACCATCTGCCGGTCAATGTCTACATTGAAGTTAAGAATGGTGACGAGGTGACCGCTGGGACGATACTTGCGAAGGTTCCGCGTGAAGCCCGCAAAACAAAAGACATTACCGGTGGTTTGCCGCGCATTTCCGATCTTTTCGAGGCTCGTCGTCCCAAAACCCCGGCAATCGTCAGCGAGATTGAGGGGCACATCACCATCTCGACCGAGACCAAGGGGGTCAAGAACAAGACCATGATCACCGTCACCCCTGACCAAGGCGATCAGCGCATATACCTCGTCCCGAAAGAGAAGCATATCAACGTTCATGATGGCGACTTCATCGAAGCGGGCGAATCGCTTATCGACGGATCGATTGATCCTCATGACGTCCTGCGTATCAAGGGTGAGATAGAGGTGGCCAAGTTCCTTGTTCAGGAGGTCCAGAAGGTCTATAAACTGCAGGGCGTCCCGATCAATGACAAGCATATTGAGGTCATCGTGCGCCAGATGCTTCACAAGGTCCGCATCGTTGATTCGGGCGACACGTCACTGATGAAAGGCGAACTTATAGAGAAAGAGATACTCGAGGCGGCCAATCTCAATGCTGAGAAAGAGGGCAAAAAGCAGGCGCTTTGGGAAACGGCCCTCCTTGGCATCACCAAGGCATCGCTCAACACCGAGTCCTTTATTTCGGCCGCATCGTTCCAAGAAACCACGAAGGTGCTTACCAATGCGAGCATAGAAAAGAAAGTCGATACACTCCGCGGTCTCAAAGAAAACATCATCATTGGTAAGCGTATTCCGGCTGGGACTGGCTTCCCGAAATATAACGATGCGAATTACGAAGTTGCGCTTGCAGAAGATCTTGTTGCGGGCGAAGAAGAGGGCGAACAGATAAAACATAAGAAGTAGCGTCTGGCCCGAAAAGGGAATTTCATGTTATGGCGGCGCCTGCGGGCGCCGCTTTTTTTTTCCTCTGATTATCAATTGTTATCCTCTGCGGGGAAAAAATCTTTGACAGCAGAGGACCCGACACTACAATCGCCACGTTTTTTGTTGCGTCTAACCGGAGAGACAAGGGGAGAACAAGGATGCCGACGATCAATCAACTGATCAGAAAGGGAAGAGAAGCGGTCAAGTACAAGAGCAAATGTCCGGCACTGGTCTCGTGCCCCCAACGAAAAGGGGTGTGCGTCCGCGTCTATACGACCACGCCGAAAAAGCCCAATTCGGCGCTTCGCAAAGTTGCTCGCGTGCGCTTAACGAGCGGGTTTGAAGTTACCTGTTATATCCCCGGCGAGGGGCACAACCTACAAGAGCATAGCGTTGTCCTTGTGAGGGGTGGTCGTGTCAAGGATCTGCCCGGTGTCCGCTACCACATCGTTCGCGGCACCTTCGATACCTCCGGGGTCGATGGCCGCCGTCAGAGCCGTTCCAAATACGGCGCAAAGAGACCTAAATAACGGAGGGAAAGACTATGCCGAGAAAAGCGTTTATATCGCGCAGAGAAATACTTCCCGACCCCAGATTTGGAGAAGTTCTGATACAAAAATTCATAAACAAGGTTATGTGGGAAGGGGAGAAATCGGTTGCCGAGAATATAGTTTATAAAGCGTTGGATCAGGCGGCGAAAGGAAAAAATGATGGCCCGGTCGAAATGTTCCGTCGCGCGCTTGAAAACATTCGCCCCAAGGTTATGGTCAAATCGACCCGTATCGGCGGCGCCAATTATCAAGTGCCCACCGAGGTTACGCTTGAGAAGAGTCAGTCAATCGGGATGAAGTGGATATTGACGGCAGCCCGCAGCCGTTCGGAGAAAGGAATGGTCGAGCGGCTTGCCGCTGAACTCGATGACGCATTCAACAAGCGCGGCAATGCGTTCAAGAAGATGGACGAGACCCACAAGATGGCCGAGGCCAACAAGGCCTTCGCTCATTTCAAGTGGTGATAGAGAGATAACATCTTATGGCGGTGAAGGAAAAGAACATAGCGCTTGCCGATATCCGGAACATCGGGATCGCGGCTCACATCGACGCGGGTAAGACCACGACGACCGAGAGAATCCTTTTCTACACCGGGGTCTCGTATAAGATGGGCGAGGTTCACGAAGGGACCGCCGTCATGGACTGGATGGATCAGGAACAGGAGCGCGGCATTACCATCACGAGCGCCGCGACCACCTGCCATTGGAAAGAAAAGCGGATCAACATCATCGATACCCCCGGCCACGTCGATTTCACGGTCGAGGTGGAGCGCTCCCTGCGCGTACTTGACGGCGCGGTGGCGGTTTTCTGTGCCGTCGCTGGTGTCCAACCGCAGTCTGAAACGGTTTGGCGGCAAGCCGACCGATACAATGTTCCGCGCATCGCTTTCGTCAATAAAATGGATCGCACCGGCGCTGACTTCGCCAATGTCGTAACAATGATGCGCGAACGGCTCGGAGCCAACGCGGTTGCGATACAGTTGCCGATCGGTGCTGAAGAAAATTTCGCCGGCATAATCGACGTTGTCGAGCGGGTCGCCTACTATTATGACAACGACATCCTTGGCGCCAAATACCGCGTCGAGAAGGATATCCCACAAACAATGATCGCGGCGGCCGAAGCGGCACGCGAAAAACTCATCGAAGCGGTCAGCGAATTCGACGAACATATCATGAAAGGCTACCTCGACGGTCACGATCCCGATCCGGCGACGCTTAAGGCGGCGCTCCGCAAAGGGGTCGTCAGCTCCGCAATATTTCCGGTCGTCTGCGGTTCAGCTTTTAAGAACAAGGGAATCCAGCCGCTCCTCGACGCCGTGGTCGACTATCTGCCGGCTCCTAACGATGTGCCGCCCGCCAAGGGGCTCCACCCGAAGACCGGCAACGAGATATTGCGTCACCCCGAGGACAAAGAGCTTGGCGCCCTCATATTCAAGATCATGAGCGATCCGTATGTCGGCGAACTCAACTATGTCCGCGTCTATTCCGGCGAACTGCAGAACGGGCAACTCGTCTACAACGCCACGGCCGATCAACAGGAACGGATCGGCAGACTTCTACGGATGCATGCCAACAAACGCGAGGATGTCGATGTTATACGTGCCGGGAACATCGGTGCGATCGTCGGCCTCAAGTATGGCGCTACGGGCTCGACCCTCTGTGAAAAAGCGAAACCTGTGGTGTTCGAACCCATGAAGTTTCCCGAACCGGTTATCTCGATCGCGATAGAGCCGAAAACCAAGGCCGACGAGGAAAAACTTGGCTATTCGCTCCAGAAACTGTCTAAAGAAGACCCGAGTTTTAAGGTTCGTACCGATCAGGAAACGGGCCAAACGATCATCTCGGGTATGGGCGAGTTGCATCTGGAGGTTCTTGTCGAGCGACTCCGCCGCGAATTCAAGGTCGACGCGAATGTCGGCAAACCTCAAGTGAGTTATCGCGAGACCATCACCAAGGCGGTTCGTCACGAATACAAACATGTCAAGCAGACCGGCGGTCGCGGACAGTACGCACACCTCGTGCTTTCGCTTGAGCCGGGAGAGCCGGGAAGCGGCTTGCAGTTCGAAGAAAAAACAAAAGGGGGCGTCATCCCCAACGAATACTTCAAATCGATACAGAAAGGTATCGATGCGGCTGCTACCAGTGGCAAATATGGTTTCCCGGTGGTGGACCTCAAGGTGACGCTCGTTGACGGTTCTTCCCACGAGGTCGATTCGTCCGACATCGCTTTCCGTGTGGCCGCATCCACCTGTTTCCGCGAAGCGATAGAAAAGGGTGCGCCGCGCATCCTCGAACCGATCATGGATGTTGAGATAACGACCCCCGATGATTATCTCGGCGATGTCCTCGGCGATCTGCGGAGCCGACGCGGAGAGGTGGTCGGCATGACCGAAGGTCGTGGATCCAAGGCAAAAAATGTGCGAGCGCAGGTTCCCCTTTCGGAAATGTTCGGATATTCGACCGATCTTCGTTCGCGTTCGCAGGGTCGCGGTACCTTCACTATGCAGTTCGCGTTCTACCGGGAACTTCCCGAGAATATACGGTCTCAGATGTTCGCATATTACTAAGAGTAAGGAGGCGGAGAGATGGCGAAGGAGAAATTCAACAGGACGAAGCCCCACGTAAATGTGGGAACTATCGGCCACATAGACCACGGCAAGACGACCTTGACGGCGGCGATCACGAAGAATCTGGCGGCGAAAGGGCAGGCGAAGTTCGTGGCGTACGACCAGATCGACAAAGCGCCGGAGGAAAAGGAGCGTGGCATCACGATAGCGACGGCGCATGTGGA
>JAKLIW010000026.1 GCA_022709425.1 bacterium | reverse complement strand
TGAACAGAACTGGAAAAAGGCTATGATAGGGTTGGCGGCGTGAGGAAAAATGTGTGGGTTTTCTTTGGGGAAGATCAAAACTTTAGGAGGTCGTTAGCGCGCCCCCTATTGTTGACTTTTCTTTTTCATGGGATATAGTCGCGTGATTTTTTGCTTATTAATATGGTAAAGAGATAGGAGTCACGCGATGAGCGGCAATCTTCAGGAACAGGCCAAGACCTTCGAGAACAAGATCAAGGACATCTCCGAATACCTCAAGTCGAATGTCCTCTCCCCCGCCGAACAGGAGAAGGAGAAGATACTCGCCGATGCCAACGCCGAGAAGGAGCGCATCATCGCGCAGGCCGACAAGAAGGCCGAACAGATCGTCCGCGCCGCCGAAGAGAAGGCGCGCCACACCCTCTCCACGATGGAGTCGTCGCTCCGGCTCGCCGCGCGCCAGTCGGTCGACACGCTCAAAATAGCGCTCGAGAAAGAGGTCTTCGCGCAGACGGCCGGCGCCGCGCTCAAGGGTGCCCTGACCAACACCGAAGTGATGAAGAACCTCCTTTCCGAGGTCATCCGCCAGACGGCGGCGGCGGGCGCCGGTCAGGTGGCCATCGCCCTTTCCGACGACATGAAAAAACAGCTCGGCGACTTTGTGAAGGGCGAGATCGCGGCCAAGGGGGCAAAAGGGATGGCCCTTTCCGATGAAAAGGTCCCGGCCGGTTTCACGGTGATATTCAAGGACAAGGGGTTCGCCTACGAGTTCACCCCCGATGCGTTGACCGAGCTCATGGGCGAGTTCCTGCGCGCCGAGATCCGTTCGTACCTCTTCAAGTAAGCGGCGGCGGACGACCGGCATGAACTTCAATCATTATCTCGTTGGCGCGCTTCCCAAACTGACGTGGGACAGCCCGCTCCCCTCGACGCTCGAAAAATTCCTCGACGATAACTGGTACCAGCTCGAATCGATCATGGACCCGCTCAAGGACATCCTCCTGCAGAACGATCTCTACAACATCGAGATGGTCCTCCGCACGCAGATACCCCGGAGCAAGGCGGGCCCCTCGATGGAGCCGAAACCCATCGAGATCTACAAGCCGAACTACCTCGAGGTCGACGATATCGTCAAGTTCCTGCAGGACCCGTTCCACAATCTTCCCGACGACAACTTCCCCGAATTCATCCTCGACTATTTCCTCCAGTATCGCACCCCGCAGGATCGGGTCGATCATCTCGAAGACCTGTTCATCAGTTACTTCGTCTACCTGCAGAACTGCGAGCGGCGCTTCATCCGCTATTACGGCCGGGTCGCGACGGTCATCCGCACGGTGCTGGCGGCCCAGCGGATACTCCAGCTCGGGCTCAATCTGGAGGAGCACCTCAAGGGCGATCCCTACATCGTCCAGACGATACTCGAGAATCGATCCTCGAGCGATCTCGGGCTCAAAAGCATCTTCCCCGAGATCGTCGACATCATCAACCTGTTCACCCACGAACCGGTCGATCTGGAACACGAACTCGACAAGATACGCTTCAAGCTGATGGAGGAGGTCGGACAGGAATCGCCTTTCGGCGACCACATCATCCTCTCCTACATCATCGGCTTTCAGGTGCGCGACATCTGGAACACGCTCAACAAGGAACGGGGCGACCTGATGCTCGCCCACATCATGAAAGGATAACGGAACGGAGATAGCGGCATGACCACGGAGAGACAGAACGCAACGGGACGGATCGTCGCGGCGCAGGGCAACCTGATGACCGTCGAATTCGAGGGGATCGTCCGCCAGAACGAGGTGACCTTCATCAAGACCGAAGGCCAGCGCCTCAAGGGCGAGGTCATCGAGATCAGCGGCAATCTGGCCAAGGTGCAGGTGTTCGAGCTGACCCGCGGCATAACTTGCGGCGATACGGTCGAGTTCGACGGCGACCTGCTGACGGTCGAATTGGGCCCCGGCCTGTTGAAAAGCATCTACGACGGCCTGCAGAACCCGCTGGAGCTGGTGGCGGAGCAGGCGGGCTACTTCCTGCCGCGTGGCGTCTACCTGATACCGCTCTCCCGTACCGCGAAGTGGGACTTCACCCCGACCGCGAAGGTGGGCGATGTGGTCGAAAAGGCCGACTACCTCGGCACCGTGCCCGAAGGGGTCGTCACCCACCGCATCATGGTCCCGTTCACTTTCATCGGCAAAGGGAAGGTGAAGAGCATCGCTCCGACCGGTTCCTACACGATAGAGCATGAGATCGCGGTCATCGAGGACGAACACGGCGTCGCCCACAAGGTGACGATGTTCCAGCGCTGGCCCGCGAAGTTCCCGATACGCTTCGGTCAGCGGATACTGCCGGTGGAACAGCTCACCACCGCCTGCCGCATCATCGACGGCGCCTTCCCGGTGGCGAAGGGCGGCACCTTCTGCACCCCCGGCCCCTTCGGCGCCGGCAAGACGGTGCTCCAGCATCAGATATCGAAATATGCCCATATACAGGTCGTGGTCGTGGTCGCCTGCGGCGAACGGGCCGGCGAGGTCGTGGAACTGCTCAAGGAGTTCCCGGAGCTCGACGATCCGGCGACCGGCCGCAAGCTCATCGACCGCACCTGCATCATCTGCAACACCTCATCGATGCCGGTCGCGGCGCGCGAATCGTCGGTCTACATCGGCACCACCATCGCCGAGTATTACCGCCAGATGGGGATCGACTGCCTGATGCTCGCCGACTCGACCTCCCGCTGGGCGCAGGCGCTCCGCGAGATGAGCGGCCGTCTGGAGGAGATCCCGGGCGAAGAGGCGTTCCCCGCCTACCTTTCGTCGCGCATATCGGAACTCTACGAACGGGCCGGCGTCCTGAAACTCAAGAACGACTCGACCGGATCGCTCACCATCGGCGGCGCGGTCAGCCCCGCCGGCGGCAACTTCGAGGAACCGGTCACCCAGTCGACGCTCGCGGTGGTCGGCTGTTTCCTCGGCCTGTCGCGCGGTCGTTCCGACGCCCGCCGTTTCCCCGCCGTCGACCCGCTCATCAGCTGGTCGAAATACAACGATCGCTTCGCCGAATTCGGCGACGAGACGACCCGGCACCGCATCGAGATCGCGAAGAAGGCGCAGAAGGTGCTCTTCGCCGCCGACGAGATCGGCAAGAAGATGTCGGTCGTCGGCGAGGAGGGTATCGGGCGCGACGACATGGTCACCTTCCTCAAAGGCGAGTTCTACGACGCCGTCTTCCTCCAGCAGAACGCGTTCGACAAGGTCGACACCGCCACCGATATCGCGCGGCAGACCGAACAGCTCGAACTGGTGGAAATGGCGCTCGACGCCGAGCTCTCGTTCGATTCGCACGATTCGGCCCGCCGGTTCTTCCTGACCCTGCAGGACAAGGTCATCCAGTGGAACTACACGGCGAAGAACGATGCGGCCTACGCCGACCGCAAGGAAACCGTACTGAAAACGCTGAAAGGACATACCCATGGTTAAGACCTACAACCGTATCGAGAAGATCAAGGGCAGTATCGCCCAGATCCGCGCCGAGGGGGTCAAGCTCGGCGAACTCGCGCAGGTCAAGATGCGCGACGGCCGCTCGTCGCTCGCCGAGGTCATCAGCTTCGACGGCGACAAGGTGACGCTCCAGATCTACACCGGCACCAAGGGCGTCTCGACCGGCGACGCCATCCGTTTCCTCGGGAAACCGATGCAGGTGGCCTGCGGTGACGCGCTCTTGGGCCGCGTATTCAACGGATCGGGCGTCCCGATGGACAGCGGCCCCGAGGTGATGTCGGAGAAGGTCGAGATCGGCGGGCCGTCGTTCAACCCGACCAAACGCATCATCCCGAAACGGATGATCAAAACCAACATACCGCTCATCGACATGTTCAATTCGCTGGTCCGGTCGCAGAAGATACCGATCTTCTCGATACCCGGCGAACCGTATAACGAACTGCTGGCGCGCATCGCGTCGCAGACCGACGCCGACATCATCATCCTCGGCGGCATGGGGCTCAAGTTCGACGACTACGCCTTCTTCCACCAGTATTTCTCGAAGACCGGCGCGATGGAAAAGACCACGATGTTCATCCACCTCGCCTCCGACCCGGTGGTCGAATGCCTGCTGGTCCCCGATATGGCGCTCGCGGTCGCCGAACAGTTCGCGGTGCAGAACAAGAACGTCCTGTGCCTGCTGACCGACATGACCGCCTTCTCCGATTCGCTCAAGGAGATATCGATATCGATGGAAAAGGTCCCGTCGAACCGCGGCTATCCCGGTTCGCTCTACTCCGATCTGGCCGCCCGCTACGAAAAGGCGGTTGATATCGAAGGCTCCGGTTCCATCACCATCATCGCCGTCACGACCATGCCGGGCAACGACGTCACCCACCCGGTCCCCGACAACACCGGCTACATCACCGAAGGCCAGTTCTATCTCCACGGCGGCGTCATCAACCCGTTCGGATCGCTGTCGCGTCTCAAACAGCAGGTCATGGGAAAGGTCACCCGCAAGGACCATTCCGATCTGGCC
The DNA here is from genome assembly GCA_022709425.1 of bacterium. Lineage (GTDB taxonomy): Bacteria > UBP6 > UBA1177 > UBA1177 > JAKLFG01 > CALMRE01. The sequence goes on along the minus strand of JAKLIW010000026.1, from coordinate 5,374 downwards.
AACGCGATGATACGGCTCTATGCCGACGCGAAAAAGGCGCGCGACCGCGAATCGATGGGCTTCCGCCTGTCGAACTGGGACAAGAAACTGCTCGCCTACGCCAAGAAGTTCGAGACGCGGATGATGGACCTCGAGGTCAACCTCGACATCGAGGCGCAGCTCGATCTGGGCTGGACGATACTCGCCGAATGTTTCGACAAACATGAGGTCGGCCTTAAGGCGGAGTGGATCACGAAGTACGGTAAATGGAAAGGTAAGGCGGCCTGACGATGGCGCAACTGAAACTCAACAAGACCGAACTCAAGAACCAGAAGAATCTGCTCGACCAGCTCACCAAGTACCTGCCGACGCTCCAGCTCAAGAAGCAGCAACTGCAGGCCGAGGTCGAGACCTGCCGCGGCCAGCTTCAGCGGGTCGAAGATGAAATGGGCGCGCGGTACCGCAAGCTCGATTCGTGGTCGATACTCTTCTCCCAGCGGCTCACGGTAGACATGTTCGACTACCTCGAGGTCGATACGATAACCACCGACAAGGAGAACATCGCCGGCATCGATGTCCCGGTCTTCACCGCTATCACTTTCAAGGAGCGCGCCTACGGCTTCTTCATCATGCCGGTCTGGCTCGACAAGGCGGTCAAGGAACTGCGCGAACTCATCGCCCTGCGCGAAAAGCTCAAGGTGATGCAGAAAAAACTGGCTCTGCTCGTTGAGGAACTTCGCCAGACCAACATCAAGGTGAACCTCTTCGAAAAGCGGATGATCCCCGAATGCCGCGAGAACATCCGCAAGATACGCATCTTCCTCGGCGATCAGGAAATCGCGGCCATCTGCAACGCGAAGATCGCCAAAGACAAACTCAAACGGAAGGAACAGCTCGAGGCTGAGGCGGAGGCGGCGGCGTGATAGAACGGATGCGTAAACTGCTCGTCATGGGCCCCGAGGCACGCAAGGAGGAATTCCTTGCCCGTCTGCAGAGCGCCGGCATCGTGCAGATAGAACCGTACAAGGGAAGCGATCACCGGATCGATGGCCGCTCCACCACGCCGATCAAGGCCGACCTCGCCCTCACCGCCTACCGCACCCTTCAGCGCTACCAGAAGCAGGCGCGGCTTGAAAAAGCGGCGATCCCGGCGGAAGCCTGCGCTCTCACCCCTCAGCAGATCGTCGATGATCTTCCCAAGCTTGAGGACAAGATACGTATCCTGCGCGACAAGATACAGCAGCTCACCAACAAGCTCGAATCGATAGAGCCGTGGGGCGACTTCGATCTGGCGACCCTCGACCTACTGCGGAAACGGGGCCGCCTGACCATCCAGTTCTGGGAGGTCTCACACAACTACGCCGACAACCTCGTCATCGACGGGGCCATCGCGGTGTGCGAGGTGACGGTCGATCCCGAACGGCGTTATTTCATCACCTTCTCCGATAAACCGCTCCAGCTCGCCGACTGCCTCGAGATCCGCTACGACGAGGATCATCGGACGCTCAAGGGCCGTATCGACGCCCTGAAAAAAGAGTTCGCCGACACGACCGGCCGCATCTATGCGATGACCGGTTCGACCGACGCCGTCTTCCGCCACTACCTCCACGAACTCGACCTGTTCCACTACGGGACCGCCGCGTGGGGCACGGTGAAGCTGTTCGACGACGCCGTATTCGTTCTGCAGGCATGGTGCCCCGCCCATGCCGAAAAGGAACTGACCGCCATCGCGGCCGATTTCCCTCTGCAGATCGAAGAGATAGAACCCGACCCGGGAGAACGGATACCGACCCTCATGCAGAACGACGGATCCCGCGCGCTCGGACAGGATCTCGTGAAGATCTACGACACGCCGTCGTACGGCGACTGGGACCCCTCGGCGTGGATATTCTTCTCGTTCCTCGTGTTCTACTCGATGATCTTCGGCGACGCCGGATACGCGCTGACCATCATCGCCATTCTGCTGTGGGCCAAACGGAAGGTGAAGGACCCCTCGCCGGCGCTCACCCGCTTCTTCAATCTCTCGCTCGCCCTCTCGGGCGGCGCAACGGTATACGGCCTGCTCACCGGCGGTTTCTACGGCTTCTCGGCCGACAACCCCATCTTCGGCTGGCTCGTCAATCTCGCTCTCATCAATACCGACATCCGTCAGGAAGGGGTGCTCGGCAACATGATGACCATCTCCATCGTCATCGGACTCATCCATATCACCGTCTCGCTCATCCTGAAATCGGGACGGCTCATCTTCTCGCAGAAGAATTGGATCGGCGCCCTGCCCAATATCGGTTGGATGCCCGGTATCTGGGGCTTCTACTTCTGGGCATCGCTCAAGGACGCGAACCCCGCCGCCGCCGCGATCGCCTTCAAGGTCTTCGTCGCGGGGGTGCTAGTCGTCTTCTTCACGAGCGCCGGCACCTGGAAACCGATACGGCTCACCCTCGTGGGCCTTTACGGCGTCTACAACGGCGTCCAGTTCTTCGCCGACATCCTCTCCTATCTCCGTATCTTCGCACTGGGCCTGTCGGGCGCCCTCATCGCCCAGAACTTCAATATGCTCGCGATGATGGTCTGGAACGCCGGCCCGCTCTACTTCACCATCATACCGGCCACCCTCATCTTCGTCGCGGGACACGCGCTCAACCTCGTCCTGTGCATCATGGGCGGCGTCATCCACGGACTCCGTCTCAACTTCCTCGAATGGTACCGCTGGTGTTTCGACGGCGGCGGCCGGCCGTTCAAAGCCTTCAAGAGCCTGCTGACCGCAAGGACATAAAGGGTCTGGGGAAAGGGACATAAAGGACCCAAAGGACCCAAAGGACCCAAAGGACCCAAAGGACCCAAAGGACCCAAAGGACCCAAAGGACCCAAAGGACATAAAGGACGAAAATGCGGGGAGGGACGGTGACAGTTTGCGTTGGTTTTTCTTTTTCCCTGTCCCTTAGGTCCTTTAAGTCCCTTTTGTCCTTTTCCCTTCTTTGCCCATGACCGCCTTTATCCCGCCGCACGGCGGTTATCAGAAACTGCGTTCCTACCAGAAGGCGGAGATCGTGTATGACGCCACGGTCTATTTCTGCGACCACTTCATCGAAAAGCGCAGCCGCACCCACGACCAGATGGTGCAGGCGGCCCGCTCCGGCAAACAGAACATCATTGAAGGGAGCATGGCCTCCGGCACCTCGAAGGAGACCGAGATAAAGCTGACCAATGTGGCGCGCGCCAGCCTCGAAGAACTGCTGGCCGATTACCTCGACTTTCTCCGGACGCGCGGGCAGGCTGAGTGGTCAAAGGACGATCCCTACGCCGAACGGCTCCGCGAACTCAACCGGACGCCCGATGCGACCTACGAAACCTTCCGCAAAGGAATAGAGAATCCCGACCCTATCATCGCGGCCAATGTCATCATCGGGCTCATCCGCGTGACCAACTACCTGTTGGACAAACAGCTCAAACATCTTGAAGAGGCCTTTGTGAAAGAGGGCGGCCTGCGGGAGCGGATGACGCGGGCGCGGCTGGAAGAGCGGGGAAAATTCAAGGACAAAAGGGGCTGAAATGGGGATCAAGGACCTAAAGGACTAAAAGGACTTAAAGGACAAAATGCGAAAACTTCGGGCACCCGCGCATCTGCCTTTTCCCCCGTCCCTTATGTCCTTTGTGTCCCTTTTGTCCTTTTCTTTTTTCCTTTCCTGTTCGTCGCCGAAGGCGGCGCACGATGCCGACATCGTAGCACCTGACGGCGATATCCCGGCGGCCGATGATGCCGCCGATATGGAAGCCGACGACTTCATTTTCGTCGAGGCCGACGAGGTGTTGACCGATAACGATAGCGGTCCCGATGCGGTCTACTGTGTTGTGGACGAAAACCCCGATGCCGACATCGAGTATATCCCCAACACTCATACCGGCAATGAAGATTGCCCGGCACTCGCCTCGGCAAAATTCCCGTATTACGACACCGATGGAACCATCCATTTCTGTCGCAAGTGCGATCAGGTCCGAAAGAACGACCCCCAATGCGTGCGGAACCAGTGGATAGACGCGAACAAACAACTCTGTACCGACTATCCGCAGTACGATTGTTATGACTATCCCTGCGACATGCCTTGGCTGGAGCCGATTTACAAAGAAGACCCATACTATCCGGGGTTGCATGAATGTGATACGAGTCTCAGCGCGAAGAATCCGCACAATTGGGACTCTGGCATACACACCTTCAAGCATTTCAACATAAGCGATGGAAATGTGGGCTTTTATATGGGTAATGCCCACACGCCGTCTTTGACTTACCGAGCAAACAGAAGGCTGTTTGAATATTCCATAACAAACAAACAATATCGAGTCCGTGCCGCACCGGCATACAGTGCATTGACCTATCACAAAGGAGCCTTTCTTGCAGGTTTAGGCAATTCGGCAACGGATTATGCCGCCTATGTCTTATATGTTAACCCAACGGATGATTTTCGCATCGTTTACAATCAGCCAATTCGAACTATTACCTACACCCCCGTCCTGACCGACAAGTGGGTATTTGCGAACATCCAAGAATCCGATGGCGCGGCCAACAAACTATCGTACGCGAAGGTAGGCGAGTGGAAATGGACGAGTCTCGGTTACGGGACCGGGAACGAGCCCTATATTGTGGGCGGCCGATTGATCTTCTATGACGACAATTTCATCGGTTACTATTGCGACCTCGATAAGAGCCCTCAAACGCTTGCCGACTGTGGCAAGGTGAACCGTGATGGGGAACAGATACGGTTCCCCGTTCCCGATACGGAGGATAACCGTCTCATCTACTTCGAGACGGTTACCCAACACGACCGCATCATCCGTCTCGACCTGCGTGGCGCGACACCGGTGTATGAAGAATTCCCATTACAGGACATAGAACCGGAAACCTATATGATACCGATTCAAAACGTACGGGGAAACATGTTGATCTATCAGAACAATTTTCTCATAACTCCTTCCGACCCTAGCTATGCTGGCGAGGGCAAGCTTTGTTTCTACCGCATCGATCAGAAAAGAAGTATCTGTATGAAGCCAGTAGAGCATGTATTTGATGGGAAGGTCTTGCCGATCAAATATAACTTTGGATACTCCGATTGGGATGGCGGGCACTTTCTTGCATGGCAAACTACTTTTTTTAGCAACCTGATCGTTCGTGATATGGACTGCTACTGTGAAAAAGAAGGCGTCTGCCCGTTCGAATGACCTCCACCGCCTTCTCTCTCCTTCCCCCGTCCCTTTTGTCCTTTGTGTCCCTTTTGTCCTTTTCCCTTTTCCTCTCCTTTTCCCCTCTCCCCTTTCCCCCCGATAAGGTTGATTTTTCCCGTTGGGTTAGTATGCTGACACGCGGTTTATTTTAAGGTACCTGCGAGGAGAATGTCATGCAGAA
>JAKLIW010000025.1 GCA_022709425.1 bacterium | reverse complement strand
GAAGAAATGGCTGTGTGATTATGATGGATTGGGGATGCTCTCAGGAAATGTGCGAAAAAATCGTTGCGTTACCAAAGGAACTGGCCCTACCTTGAACTTGCGGTCGGCGACGAACTTTACTGGTACGAATCTCCGCGTCAGCGACTTCGCTGGTCATCCAAAGTGGTTTGGGTCGACAAGTTCCCTTACAATGACAAGGAAGAGGTGATCCGCAGACTGCAACTTCCCGACGATGAAAGCGCCATACCATATTTTGCCAATGCGGCTTCCTCCGGCTTTTGCCTAGCCTACCGTGTATCGCCCGACGAACCAATTGATGTCCCGAAACCGCGCGATACTCGTTTCCCGTACTTGGGATGGTGCCGGGTGGACAGCGAGTTCGAGAAGCTCTGGAAACTGGACGAGGGCAAGCAGCCACTTTCAACCGAGTTCTATCCTGACGAAGCTCAGGTGCAGATGCTGGAGGAGGGCGGTCGCAAGAAAGTCGAAGTGAACCGTTATGAGCGCGCCCCCAACGCTCGGCAGGCTTGCATGGAATTTCATGGCACCAAATGTCTGGCGTGCGGGATTGATATGGAACAAGTTTACGGTTTGATCGGTCGTGGCTTTATTCATGTCCACCATACGACGCCGTTGAGTTCGATGGGGGAGGCGAAAAAGGTAGATCCACGGACCGACTTGATTCCCTTGTGCCCGAATTGTCATGCGATGATCCATCGCTTTGACCCGCCGCTCAGTTTAGAAGAACTGCGCAAGATTATAAGAGAACAAAGGTGAAATATTCATACTAGGAGAAAAGCGATCATGGCCAAATCATATAATGGCAGATGGGAAGTCATAAGGCAAATTGAAGAAAGTGGTCAGGCGCATATTTTTGAAGTGATGGACCAAAAGAAGGAATTTGCGAATTCTGTTTTGAAGAGAATAAAGAATCCCAAAAGAAGTGACCGCTTCCTTAATGAAGTGAAAGCATATAAAACGCTAGATCATCCCAATATCATAAAAATAATAGACCACTCGAACCTCCAAAACGATTTTAAGAAGCCGGACGATATGTTTATAGTGATGCCGTATATAACTGGCGGTAATTTAACAAAAAAAAGTGGCAAATTTTAAGAATTCATTAGATTCAACTTTGATTATTGCAAAACAAATTGCAGAAGCTCTAGACCTAGTCCACAAGAAAGGGATTATCCATAGAGATGTGAAGCCAGAAAATATTCTTTTTAAGGGTGATGGAACAGACTGCCTTCTTGCTGATTTCGGAATTTGCTTAGTAATGGGCCAAGAACGAGGCACCAATACTGGCGAAGTTGTGGGTCCGAGGCATTTTATAGCTCCAGAAATAGAAGGTGGCGGTGTTATTGAAGATGTCGATGCTTCTGTCGATATATATTCTTTGGGAAAAATAATATATTATATTTTCTCGGGAGGAAAAACCTTCCCAAGAGAGAGAATGAGAGAGAACGAGTACGATATCTTTTCTCAAGAATCGGGAGGCAGGCTTCAGAAACTCGGTTATGTTTTAGACAAAATGATATGCGAAAGAAAAAAGAGAATCAATGACATGGCAGATGTCATAAATGAAATTAATTTATTGCAGGCATGGGACAAGGCTGATGCAAAAATAGCGGTAAGTTCTTCAGAAAATATAGAGAGGATACTGCAAGTGCATTTTGAAAAAGAAAAGAAAGAAAGTGTGAGTGCAAGAAATCATGAAAAATACAATCAAATGAACAAAGAATTTTTTACGGATTGTAATAATTGGCTCTGGAGTTATCTAATGGATTACACGCAAAAGTTGATGGGGAGATACCCGATAGATTTAAGCAGGGAAGATTTTTCATCGAAATACGCACCAGACGAAGTCATTTTACAAAGTATTACAGAAACACATGTGTTAAATAGTGCATACGGCTTATTTTTCAGAAACGATGGGATTGAATTTAGACTTGTGTTCAAAATATGCTCTCTACTAAATAATTATCATTTCAAAGAATTTAGGCGAACAGGTAATTTCTCTAGCATTTCCCCCAGATTCTCAATGCTTCCCTTCTACAGCGGAGGAAGAGATTGGGAGGGATATTTTAATATAGAAAAGAAATGGATCCCTGTTAACAGGTCTTTTGAGGGAAAGAAGAAGAATCTGTATTTTGAGGATGATGTCACAAATTGGCCCAGCAATAAAAATGCGCTGGAAGATACCGTCAACAATGCCTTGAACTTGTTTTGGGAATACAATAATCTTGAGAGCCGGAGTAAGTATTATAGATGAGTTTTATGAATGTTTCCTAGAGAGAAAAACGCCTCAACCTGAAAGCAACCTTCGTTGCCAATAAAGATTACTTTTCCCTTACGGTCTGTTCTTGGCCCTTCCCCTCCAAAAATTTGACTTATTATCCCTCGCCGTTTACGGTGCCGTCGAGGAGAGGATGGGCCTGGTGGCTCAGCTGGTCTTCAAAACCAGTAGCGGGCGGATAACACCGTCTGTGGCAGGTTCGATTCCTGCCCTCTCTGCCAGAGTTTCCCTGTTTTTTGTAAGGTGGAGCTGGTGCTCCGGGCCGGTGAGAGCCGGTCGGCTTACGCCAAGCGGGTTCGTTTCCCGCCCTTAACGCGTTTTTTGCGACCGAGTTTAACATTTTAAGAAGGTGTGATGCGTTCACCAGTATACCGATCAACCCCTATCCATTGGAGGAGCAGATGAGCAATTACGATCAGATGTGGAAAGAACTGGGACTCGACCTGCCGAGCCACGAAGGACTGCTGAACTTCCTCGGCGAAGCCTATCAGGGCATCTACCTCACGCAGAAAAATCGCCCCACGGGGATGGCATACTTCGACTTCGTCATCTCCGAAGTGCACGGCCTGCGCATTAAGGAGATCGTCGACGCCCGTAAAGCGGGAAAGAAAGGGATCGGTACCTTCTGCGTCTATGTTCCCGAGGAACTGGTGCTCGCCGCCAACGGCATCTACATCGGCCTGTGCGCCGGCGCCGAGGTCGGCACACCGCAGGCGGAACAGTATCTGCCGCGCAACACCTGCGCCCTCATCAAGGCCTTCTTCGGTTTCAAACTGGCCAACCTCTGTCCCTACGGCGAGGTGACCGATCTGATCGTCGGCGAGACCACCTGCGACGGCAAGAAAAAGGCATACGAGGCCTTCAACGAGATCACCGGCAAGGTGCATGTGATGGATCTGCCCAATACCAAGTCGGCCGAAGGGCGCGCCCTGTGGCGTTCTGAAGTGGCGCGGCTGAAAGAGAAACTGGAAGCGGTCACCGGCGTGAAGATCACCGCCGAGCGGCTGGCCGAGGCGACCAAGATAGTGAACGATAAGCGCCGGGCGCTCCAACGGCTCGCCGCCCTGCGCGCCGCCGCCCCCACGCCGATATCGGGACTCGACGCGCTCCTCATCAATCAGGTCGCCTTTTACGACGATCCGCTCCGCTTCACCGAGATGCTCAACAAACTGTGCGACGAACTCGACGAGCGGGTGAAGGATACGGTCGGCGTCGCTCCGGCGGACGCCCCGCGCATCCTCGTGTCGGGATCGCCCATGGCCATCCCGAACTGGAAACTGCACCACCTGCTGGAGACCTCCGGTGCGGCGGTCGTCGGCGAGGAATCGTGTGTCGGAGCCCGCAACTACCGCGCGCTGACCCCCGAGAAATTCGACGGACTCGAAGATGCGCTGACCAAGATAGCGGAGCGCTACCTCACCATCGACTGCGCCTGCTTCACCCCCAACGACGAGCGGCTGGAGAACATCGTGAAGATGCGCGACGACCTGAAAGCCGACGGCATCGTCCACTACGCACTCCAGTTCTGCACCCTCTACACCAGCGAGGGGTTCAAGGTCGCCAAAGAGTTGAAGGAGTTCCCGTTCCTGCGGGTCGAGACCGACTACAGCATGGAGGACGCGGGACAGTTGAAGACGCGTATCGAGGCGTTCCTCGAAATGGTTCGCAACCGCAAGAAATAGAGGGGAACCATGCCGCGCATCGGACTGGACATCGGTTCCCGCAACATCAAGATCGCGCTGCTCGACGGGGAGCGGATAACGGTGCTGAAAAAAGAGCCGTCGGGTTTCGATCCGATGGAGCGGTGCCGTCGCCTCCTCGCGGAACTTCCCGCCGGTCAGATCACCGCGACCGGCTACGGGCGGCATCTGGCCGAAAAGGACTTTTCCTGCGCTACCGTCAGCGAGATATCGGCCTTTGCCCGCGGCGCCCGCTTCTTTGACCCGACGGTCCGCACCGTCATTGATGTGGGCGGGCAGGACAGCAAGGCGATCCGCGTCGACGGCGCGGGACGGGTGCTCCTTTTCGAGATGAACGACAAATGCGCGGCGGGGACCGGCAAGTTCCTCGAGATCATGGCCCGCGCGCTCGAAATGACCATGGAGGAGTTCGGCGATCCGCTTCACCGCAACGAAAGCCGCGTCCGGATAGGGTCGCTCTGCACCGTATTCGCCGAATCGGAGGTGGTGTCGCTCATCGGACGGGGGGCCGATCGCCGCAGTATCGCCTATGCCTTGCACGACATGGCGGCCGAACGGGTCTCGTCGCTGGTCGGGCGGATCGGCGTTGAACCATCGGTGATGCTGGCGGGCGGCTGTGCCCGCAACCCCCTTTTCGCCGAACTGCTCGCCAAGCGGCTGGGAACGCCGCTTCTCATCGGCGAGACACCCGAATTCACCGGGGCGGTCGGCGCCGCGCTGACGGAGTGAGCAGATGGCCGTAAGATTGACTTTTCCCCCTGCCCCGCTAGCGTGTTACCGGCTTTGTACGGTCGTATGAGAGAGGGCCATGGACAAAAAGGAACTGCACGCACTTTTGCGGAAACTGCCGAGCGTCGAATTGGTGCTGGGGAGTGACAAGATCAAAGAGGAAACGGCGCGCTGCGGCGCGGAACTGGTGCGGTTCATCGTGCGCGGCGTCATCGACGGGGCGCGCACCGAGATAGTGGCGACCGGCCGAAAGGTCGAAGGGGAGGATATCGTGAAGAAATGCGTCGAAACGATCGCCTGCATGACGCGGCCGCATCTCAAGGAGGTGGTGAACGCCACCGGCATCGTCATCCACACCAACCTCGGCCGCGCGCCGCTCGGCCCGAAGGTGCTGGCCGATATCGCCGGGGTGGTGACCGGCTACTCGAACCTCGAATACGATCTCGATGCGATGCAGAGAGGCCACCGCGCCGACCATGTGGTGCCGCTCCTGACCTTCCTGACCAAGGCCGAGGACGCGGTGGTGGTCAACAACAACGCCGCCGGCATCATGCTCGCGCTGGCCGTTCTCGCCAAGGGGCGGGAGGTCATCATTTCGCGCGGCGAACTGGTCGAGATCGGCGGTTCGTTCCGGATACCGGAGATACTCGCCGCATCGGGGGCGGTCATGGTCGAGGTGGGCACCACCAATAAGACGCGGCTTTCGGACTTTGAAAAGGCGATAACGCCGAACACCGCCCTCATCATGAAGGCGCACCGCTCCAACTTCGACATGATCGGCTTCACCGAGGAGGCGCCGGTGCATGAACTTGCCGAACTGGCCCACCGCCACGGCCTGCCGTTCCTCTACGATATCGGGTCGGGGCTCATCCGGCGGCCGCGGGGACTGCCGCTCGAGGGCGAGCCCGATGTCGCCTCGGCCGTCGCCGACGGCGCGGATCTGGTGGCCTTCAGCGGCGACAAACTGCTGGGGGGGCCGCAGGCGGGGATCGTCGCGGGGCGGCGCGAACTCATCGCGCGGCTGAAGGAAGCGCCGATGATGCGGGCGCTCCGGGTCGACAAACTGACGCTCGCGGTCCTGTCGAGCGTCGCCCGCAGTTATTTCGACGACCGGTCGCTTACCCGCGATCTGCCGCTTTTCGCGATGCTTGAACAGCCGGAAGAGCGGTTGCAGGAGAAGGCGGCGGCGCTGTTGAAGGCGCTGCAGGCGGAGAATGTGACGGCGAAGATGGTGGCGAGCGTCGGCCGCTGCGGCGGCGGGACCCTGCCGTCGCTCGAACTGCCGAGCCGCGCGGTCCAGATACTGTCCGGCAAGAATACACAAAAGGAACGCTCGCTTTTCGCCGAACGCCTGTTCGCCGCCCTCCACCGGTGCGAACGGCCCATCGTCGCGGTCCTGCGGCAGGGCGACATATTCTTCGATGTATTGACGCTCGACGCGGCCGATATCCCCTATGTCGCCGCCGAAACGGCGCGCATCCTGCGGGAGGAGCCATGAAACACCTCATCATGGGGACGGCCGGTCATGTCGACCACGGCAAGACCGCGCTCATTAGGGCGCTCACCGGCTTCGACTGCGACACCCACAAGGAGGAGCAGCAGCGCGGCATCACCATCCACCTCGGCTTCACCCACCTCGACCTCGGGGCGGGGGAGACGCTCGGGGTGGTCGATGTGCCGGGGCACCGCGATTTCATCCACACGATGGTGGGCGGCGCGAGCGGCATAGACCTCGTCCTGCTGGTCATCGCGGCCGACGCCGGCATCATGCCGCAGACCCGCGAGCACCTCAACATCATGCGGATACTGGGGGTCCGGCACGGCATCATCGCCCTTACCAAAAGCGATCTGGCCGACGAGGAACTGCGCGAGATCGTGAAAGAGGATATCGCCGCGCTGGCGCAGGGGACCTTCCTTGAATCGGCCCCCGTCGTCGCGGTGTCGGCCAAGACGGGCGAGGGGATGGAACTGTTGAAAGATACGATACGCCGGGCGATCGAACGGGTCGAGCCGCGTCCTGCGGGCGGCGTTTTCCGGCTCTTCATCGACCGCCTCTTCACCGTCGCCGGGCACGGGACGGTCGCCACCGGATCGGTGGTCAGCGGCACGGCGCGGGTGGGCGACGCGCTCCATCTTCTGCCGGGGGACGACGATCCGTTCCGCGTCCGGCGGCTCGAACGGCACGGTGCCGAGGTCGCGGAGGTGGTGGCGGGCGACCGCGCATCGCTCAACCTCGTCGGGTTCGACCGGGAACGGTTCCGGCGCGGTATGGTGCTGGCCGACCGGCCGCTGCGCGCCACCGATCTCATCGACGCCGAACTCGAGATCTACGAGCCGGGGGTGACGCTCGGCCGCTGGTCGCAGGTGAGTTTCCATGTCGGCACCTACGAACGGCAGGCGCGGATGCACCTCATCGACCGCGACACCGTCACGGCGGGAGAACGGGCGCTGGTGCAGGTCCATCTGCCCGAACCGGTCATCCTCCAGCACGGCGACCGTTTCGTCATCCGCAACAGCTCCGACGAATGGACGCTCGGCGGCGGCGCGGTGGTCGACATCGCCCCGCTCCATCACCGCCGTCCGAAGGATGAGGTGGTCGCGGCGGTGGGGAAACTGACCGCCGGGAAACTGGCCGACCTCATCGCGGAACAGGTACGCAAGTTCCACCGCGCCACGACCGCCGCCGAGGCGGCCGGGACGATGAATCTCACGGTCGATACGGTGCGCGAAAGCCTCGGCAAACGGATCGCCGACGACATCGTTTCGTTGGAGGAAAAGGGCGATCTGCTCCTCTACACCAAAGAGGGGATGGAGGAATTGCGCAAAGGCGCGCTCAAGGCGGTACAGCAGTTCAGAAAGGAGAACCCGCTGTCGGTGCGCGGCGCCAACTTCGACGAGATACGGGGGGCGCTCCGGATAGACCGCGACACCGCCGGCGAGGCGTTCCTGCGGGCCGTCCTGCGCGGGCAGGTCGAAAAGGGGAAACTGAAGGAAAAGGAAAAGACCTATCTGCCGCCGCACGATCTGGGCGACATCGACGAGAAACTGCGCGGCCACATCGAGGCGATCGGCGGCTATATCCGGGAATGCGGCATGCAGGTGCCGCTCATGAGCGTGATGAAGGAGACGGCGGCGAAACGGCGGATGAGCGACAAGGAACTGGTGCAGGTGCTCCTGCATCTTGCCGCGACCGGCGCGATCTGCCGCATAGGCGACGAGGTGATCGACCGCGCGGTGGTCGATTCCTGCCGCGCGAAACTGGTCGCGCACCTTGAAAAAAGCGGCGAAGGGATATCGGTCGCCGGGTTCCGCGATCTCACCGGCGGGAACCGGAAATCGTCGCTCCTCTTGCTCGCGCTTTTCGACAACGAGAAACTGACCCGACGCGAGGGCGATCTGCGCTTTCTCGCGAAGAAGAACTGAAGTAACGGAGGGAAGAGATGACCATGCCGACCGTCGACGCGCGGGGCCAGTTGTGCCCCAAACCGCTGATACTCGCCAAAAAGGCGCTGAACGACCCGGCGACCGGACCGGAGTTCATCCTGCTCATCGACAACGCGACGGCGCGGGAGAATGTCGAGCGGTTCCTCGCCGACAACGGCGTGCCGTTCCGCACCGCGCAGAAAGGGAACGAATATCACCTCACCGTGTCGCGCAGCGGCAAAGCGGTCACCGCGTCCACCGAGGAGGGGTACTGCCCCGACAGCCCCGCGACGACCACGGGGACGCATATGGTCTGCATCACCGGCGAGACGATGGGGCGGGGCGACGACACGCTCGGCGCGATGCTGATGAAAGGGTTCCTCGACACCATGAAGGAGATCGAGCCGCTCCCGCGCCGCATCGCTTTCTACAACGGCGGGGTGAAACTGACCGTCGCCGGTTCGCCGGTGCTTCCGGTTCTCCAAGAACTCGGATCGCGCGGCGTCGAACTGCTCGTCTGCGGTAACTGCACCGATTTTTACGGGATCACGGGTCAGGTGGCGGTCGGCCGGATATCGAACGGCTACGAGATCCTCGGGGCGATAACCGGCGCATCGAAGATCATCTACCCGTGAAGGGCATCGGGAATAAGTGAGGTGACCGTGGAAAAGAAATTCGACCTGCTGACCACCGTCGAGTACGGCGGCTGTTCGGCCAAACTTCCGGCGCGGATGCTCGACGCGATACTCCGCGAGATACCGTTCCCGCGGCACGAGTCGCTGATCGTGGGGACCGAGACCTCCGACGACGCGGCGGTCTGGAAACTGGACGACGAGACGGCGATCATCCACACGGTCGACTTCTTTCCGCCGATCTGCGGCGATCCGTACGAATTCGGCCGGATCGCGGCTACAAACGCCCTTTCCGACATCTTCGCGATGGGCGGGCGACCGCTGACGGCGCTCAACCTCGTGTCGTTCCCGTCGGCGCGGATCGACGTTGCGGTGCTCGGCGATATCCTGCGCGGCGGCGCCGATGCGGTGGCCGCGGCGGGGGCGGTGATCGGCGGCGGCCATACCATCGACGATTTCCCGCCTAAATACGGGCTGGCAGTGACCGGCGTGGTCCATCCCGACCGGGTCATTCGCAACTGCGCGGCGCGGCCGGGTGACGCGCTCATCCTCACCAAACCGATCGGGACCGGCACCCTTGTCGCGGGACACCGGATCGGTGAGGCGGCGCCGGAACACTACCGCGCCGCGCTCGACACGATGATGCAACTCAACCGGGTCGCCGTGCCGATCATGCAGGAACACCGCGTCCGCTGCGCAACCGACATCACCGGCTTCGGTCTACTCGGCCATGCGTTCGGGATGGCGAAGGGAAGCGGCCTCACCCTTGAGATACGGGCTTCGGCGGTGCCGCTCCTGCCGGGCGCCCACGGACTTACCGAGATGGGGTGCATTCCCGGCGCCGCCTTCAATAATCTCAAACGGGTGGAGGGGGCGACGCTGTTCGCCGAGGGGCTCGACTACAACCGCAAGATGCTCCTGTGCGACCCGCAGACCTCGGGTGGACTCCTCATCAGTTGCTTGGGCGGAGCGGCCGACGGGATGGTCGCGCAACTCAAGGCGGCCGGGTACCCGCACGCCGCTGTCATTGGCACGGTCCGGGAGCGGGGGGCGCGGGATAGCCTCCTGTTGGATATTCATCAATAAAATAATGGCGCTTTTCTTTGTTTTTCCCGCTTACGCCATTAAGTGTATTTGTTCCAGTTTGTATCTAAATATGTATTTGAGTATTGCAGTTTTTTTAACACACCGTAAATACTTGACATTGTTTCTTCCCTTTATTATAAGTTCCATGTTCTGTGCGTTTCATTTACACCTATATACGAGGAGGTATTCATGAGTTTTGAATCAACCAGAGTGAAGGAGCTTCTTCAGGACTACGCGCCTGAGAAGGGGAACCTGATGGCGGTGTTGCACAAACTCCAGAAGGAGTGCGGCAATCACCTGTCCGACGAGACGCTCAAAGAGGTCGCCAAGACCACCGGCATCCCGCTGAACCGGCTGTACGGCTTCGTGTCGTTCTACACGATGCTGTCGACCGAGCCGAAGGGACGCCACATCATCCGTATCTGCAAGGATGGTCCCTGCAACTTCAAGGGCGGTTGGGCCACGGCCGAACTGCTGGAAAAGGAGCTTGACATCGAGATCGGCGAAACGACCGAGGACGGCCGCTTCACCCTTGAGGAGACCGCCTGCCTCGGCACCTGCACGGCGGCCCCGGCCCTCATGATCGACGACGAGATCCACGCCAATGTGTCTCCCGAGAAGCTCGGCGAGATACTGAAGAAGTATAAGTAAGGGGGACCGTAATGAACTACAACGCGAAGATACTTTCCGCCGACAAGGACCATGTGCTCCTCAAGAATGTCGGCAAGATCGACCCGATGAGCATCGACGCCTACATCAAGGCGGGCGGTTATGAGGCTCTCAAGAAGGCTATCGCGATGGACCCGAAGAAGGTCATCGACGAAGTGAGCGAATCGGGACTGCGCGGCCGCGGCGGCGCCAATTTCCCGACCGGCCGTAAATGGACCTTCACGGCGGGCGCGAAGGCCGACCAGAAATACATCATCTGCAACGCCGACGAAGGCGAACCGGGCACCGTGAAGGACCGCATCCTGATGGAAGGCGACCCGCACCAGATGATCGAAGGGATCGTGATCGGCGCCTACGCCATCGGCGCGACCAAGGGCTTCGTCTACATCCGCGGCGAATACCGCAAGTCGATAGAGACCATCGAGAAAGCGATCGCCGACGCCGAGAAGAAGGGCTTCCTCGGTAAGGGCATCCTCGGCTCCAAGTTCGACTTCGAACTGCGGGTGGTCGAGGGCGGCGGCGCGTAT
>JAKLIW010000024.1 GCA_022709425.1 bacterium | reverse complement strand
ATGCCGCAGTACTTGATGAGCGATATGATGGCCGACGAGAGGACCGGCAGGCTCTTGGTCTCGAGAAATGTCGCGATGAACCGGTGCGACTTCTCCATCTGCATGTAGCCGTAGGTCAGTATCGCATCCTTGACCACCTCCTCGTTGTCGCTCTTCATGAGCTTGAGGATCTCGTAGGTGTAGAAGCGCGATTCCATCGTCCGCAGGATGCGCAGTATCTTGGTCTTTATCTTTGACGACACATCTTCCGACAAGAGCGGCAGGAAGTAGCGGCCGAGGTAGAAGTAGCGCCCCTTCTCGATCATGTCGAGCGCCATGAGGATCTCGTCCTCGTTCTCGGAGGTCATCGCCTCGACGATGATCGATTCTATCATCGCCTGCCGGACGCCGACATCCTCGTTGCCGAGCCGTTTTTTCTTGATGTTATCCTGCAGGACCGTGAGATACTCTTTGCGCAGCATGAAGATGGCGGCGATCCACCCGGCGCCGCACAGTACCACCAGCACGCTGATGAAGCGGTGATCGATGCCGAGATAGGTCATCAGGTAAATAGCCAGACCCGCGACACCGGCGATGAGCGGTTTGAGGATGCCGTCGATGACCGCCTTGGCGCGGCTGCGGAACTTCGGATCGACCGGGATGTAAAGGAGCTGTACCGCCGCGTCGTTGACCGTGTAGCGGAAGGCGAAATCGGAGGCCCGCGCCATGGTGATGAACCAGATGCCCGGCATCAGGAAGAAAAGGGCCGAGAAACCGGTGATCATCGTCGGCAGGATAAGCAGGCTCAGGAATATGCTCCAGCGCAGGAGCCACGAGGTGGCGATGAGCTGGAAAAACAGCGAGAAAAAGCCGCTCGCGAAGGCGTAGACCATACCAAAGAAGCCGGCCAACTCCTTTTCCGAGAAATTCTCCCGCGCCTCCATTTTGAACTGGTAGTCGACGAAGTTCACGATGACGAAGGTGATGATGGTGATCAGCGCGATATAGCGGAAATAGGGCTGGCTGAACAGACTCACCGGCGCATGTTTGGCGGTCTTCTGGACCGACCGTATCACGACGCTGCGCTGAAGTTTCGACTTATAGGTCTCCCCCATCCGACGGACGAGGTACATGCAGAGCCCCATGAACATCGCGTTGATGACCAGCAGATTCTCCACCTGCACCACATGGACGAGCCATTTGACCGAATAACCGGCCACCAGACTCGCCAGAACGCCGCCGATACCGATGAAGCCGAGCGTCCGTTTCGCCTCGCGCGAATCGAGCAGTTCGTTGGTGAAGCTCCAGAACTGGAAGGTCATGAAGGCGCCGGTCACCTCGACGAGGATATAAAGCCCCGGATAGCTGAACCGGTAGCCGAGATTGATGAACGACATGAACAGGAGGGTCAGGGCGATGCTCGCAAAAAGGATCGCATTGATGAGGGTATCGAGGCGGTAGAGTGAACTGCGTCGCGTGTAGAGCCAAGTCAAGATCGATACCGAAGCCGCGACGAAGATGTACATGAGCGGCAACTGCGAGATATCGTACCGTTTCAGGAACAGGGTGTCGCGGACGATGCGTCCCTGCACATAGGTGGCGACCACGAGAAAATTATACAGGAACAGGAGTCCGGCGCGTGTCTGCTCCTCTTCACGGATGTTGAAGAGTTTGAAGATGAACCTCATGCCGCCCCTCCCCGGCCGCCGAACCCGTTCTGCCGAAGCGCCTCGTAGAGTATCACCGCGGCGGAGCTGGAAAGATTGAGGCTCCGCACCGATAGATTGCTCATCGGGATATGGAAGGTCCGCTCCTCATGCCGTGCCAGCAGGTCGGGATCGAGCCCGCGCGACTCACTGCCGAGGATGAACCAGTCGCCGGGACGGTAATTGTGCTGATCGTAGCGGTATTTGCCGCGGGTCGAGAAGAAATGGAGCTGTTCGGCCGGGACCTGCGCGATGATATCGGTCAGGCTCTCCCATACCGTCACGTCGATATCCTCCCAGTAGTCGAGTCCGGCGCGGCGGAGATTGCGGTCATCGAGCGAGAAACCGAGCGGCCGGACGAGGTGCAGTTTCCCGCCGGTGGCGAGTATACTGCGCCCCACATTGCCGGTGTTCGGCGGTATCTCGGGACTGACGAGCACCATATTGAACATCATTCCACCGTCACGCTCTTTGCGAGGTTGCGCGGCTGATCGACATCGGTCCCCTTATTGACCGCGACATGGTAGCTGAGCAGTTGCAGCGGCACGATATAGACGATCGGCTCCTGCCACTCAGACATCGGCGGCATCGGGATGAGCGCCTCGGCGATCTCCCCCACTTCGGTGGAGCCTTCGGTGGTGAGCGCCACGATACGGCCGTCACGCGCCGCGACCTCTTTCAGATTGCTGAACATCTTGCCCGCCATCGGGTTGGAAGGCATCACCGCGACCACCGGCAGATTGCGGTCGACCAGCGCCAGCGGCCCGTGCTTGAGTTCTCCCGCCGGGTACCCTTCGGCGTGGATGTAGGATATCTCCTTGAGCTTGAGCGCCCCTTCGAGCGCTATGGGATAATTCATGCCGCGGCCGAGGAACAGGAAATCGCTCGACCGGTAGAGATCGTGCGCTATCTTCTCGATGCGGCCGCTCTCCTTGAGGACCGACTCGATGATCTCGGGCAGTTCGGAAAGCCCGCGGATGTGGACGTGGACCGCGCTCTTGGGAAGCTGCCCTTTGGCGATGCCGACCTTGAGGGCGATGAGGTAGAGCGTCACCAGCTGGGTGGTGAAGGCCTTGGTCGAGGCGACCCCGATCTCGGGCCCGGCATAGGTGAACAGCGTCGTATCGGCCTCGCGCGCGATGGTCGAGCCGACCACATTGCAGACCGCCAGCACCGGCACCTTGCGCTCTTTGGCGGCGCGCAGGGCCGCCAGCGTATCGGCCGTCTCGCCGCTCTGGCTGATCACGATGACCAGATCGTCGGGGGTGACGATCGGATCGCGGTAGCGGAATTCGCTCGCGAGGTCGACCTCCACCGGAACGCGGGAAAGCCCTTCGATGTAGTATTTGCCCACCAGCGCCGCATGCCACGAGGTGCCGCAGGCGACGATGAATATCTTCTTGCGCCCCTTGAAGAACTGCGTATCGCCGTCGAAGAGCATGATATCGGCCTGCGCCCGGTTGAGCCGTCCGCGCAGGGTATCCATCACCGCCCGATCCTGCTCGTTGATCTCTTTGAGCATGAAGTGGCGGTAGCCCCCCTTCTCGGCCGCTCCGGCGCTCCAGTCGATGTGGTGCAGTTTGCGCTCGACCTTCTTCAGCGACCGATCCATGACGGTGACCGCACCTTTCGAGAGCACCGCTATGTCGTCATCCTCAAGGAATATGAAGTCGCGGGTATGCTTGAGTATCGCCGGGATATCGGAGGCGGCGAAGCCCCCTTCGGACGAAACGGCGGCGACGAGCGGCGACGAACGACGCGCCAGATATATCTCGCCCGGATGCTCCTCGTGGAGGATAGCGAGCGCGTAACTCCCCTCGATCATTCCCACCGCCTCGGCCAGCGCATCGGGAAGCGATCCTTTGTAGAAATGGTTGATGAGGTGGGCGATGACCTCGCTGTCGGTGTCGGAGTAGAAGTCGCCCGCCCCTTTAGCGGTCAGGTAGTCGCGCAGTTCAAGGTAGTTCTCGATGATGCCGTTGTGGACCAGCGCCGTCTTCCCCGACACATGGGGATGGGCATTCGCCTCGGTCGGTCGGCCGTGGGTCGCCCACCGGGTGTGACCGATGACGGCGTTGGACGACGGCGGTTCGCCGCTCACCTTCGCTTTCAGTTTGTCGAGTTTGCCGGCGGCCCGTTCGATGACGATGCGGCCGTCATGGAAGAAGGCGAGTCCCGCCGAGTCGTAGCCGCGGTACTCGAGACGCGAAAGCCCCTCGATGACCAGCGGTATTCCTTCACCGGGACCGGTATAAGCAACAATGCCGCACATGCGTTCCTCTTATAACAAAATAGCAGAGGATTATACCTAAAGCGCGGCGGCAAGCAAAAATATTTTGGAAATACTCCGTTCCCCTTTTTCCGGTCAGTACGTCATAGCACTAGCAAAGAAGAAAAGATACAGCAAGAAAACCGTAGAATAACTGACCTCACCCCTGACCGTTTCTTACACGATCTCATTGTTCCATAACTGTTCTAAAAACGCGCGCCACGGGATGATCTCGATATCGCCCACCTTCCGCGCCAGCGCTTCGGTCCCCACCAGGATGGTCCGTTTCGGCTTATACTCCGCCGCGAATGCCCGCAGGGAAGAGAGTTCGTCGTTCCGTACCTGCTCGCCGCTCTTGACCTCCAGCGCGATCTCTCCTTCGCCCAAAATGAAATCGACCTCGGCCCCCGTCTTGGTACGCCAATAATTGATGCGGAACTCTTTTTCAGCGTAGCTCCGGTAGGCGTGAAGTTCCATGAATATAAAATGCTCGAACGCCTTTCCGAATTCGGCCCCGCGCAGTTGCGCGATATTCCGGCCGCACATCGTGTTGGCCACCCCCACATCGAACAGGTAGAACTTCGGTGTCTTGGTAATGACCTGACGACTCTGCCGGCGCGAGAACGGTTCCACCATCGTTCCCAATAAGGTGTCGACCAGTATCTGATAATATTCCTTCACCGTTTTCGCGTCGATACCGCAGTCACGCGCGATATTGGCATAGTTCACCATCTCGCCGTGCGAAAAACCGACCGCATCGAAGAACCGTGAAAAGGCGGGCATGTTCCGCACCAACCCCTCGTCCATCACTTCCTGCTTCAGGTAATCTTGCAAGTAGGCCTTGAGCGACCGGTGCGCAGAACGCGGCTCGGCGAGATAATGCGACGGAATGAGGCCCTGATTGAGCGCCCGCTGGAGATCGAGATCGGGCAGTTCGCGGCTCACCAGCGGGAAGAGTTCGAACCGCCACGCCCGCCCGCCCAGCATATTGGCGTGACCCCGCTTCAACTTGCGCGCACTCGACCCGCACAACACAAAGGAAAGCTTTTCGTGCTCTATCAGCCAGTGTATCTCATCGAGCACCGCCGGGACCTTCTGCACCTCATCCACTACGATCGGCAACTCTTTTTTCTCGGCCGGTAACGCTAGCACATATTCCCGGAAGGCCATCGGCCGTTTCAGACACGCCAGATAGAGATCGGTCTGCAGAAAGTCGAATACCGCGCTCTGCGGGAACAATTGGCGAAGAAGCGAGGTTTTGCCGGTCTTTCGGGCTCCCCAGAGAAAGGCCGACTGTCCCGGAGTAAGGTCCATTTTCAACATTCGTGCTATTGCGTCAGCCACCAGCGTCCTCCCGTTTTATCCAACCATGCGGGAAGATACTCCGTTTTTATCCAAAGGCAAGGATTCTCAAAAATGTCTAATGTCGAGGACCCCTAAATTGATGCGACATCTTTTCCCGTCCTATTGTCCATCATCATGAACGACGAGAGGGAGGTTCTTATGGGTGAGTTGGAACGGCTGGTACCGGCGATGATATTTCTGCTGCTGTTCATCGCGGTCTACTTCATTGCAGGCGAGTTTCTCTACAGTGCCGGAGCCGACGATCAGCGGTCGGAACGCGACCTGACGATGACGGTGTCGGTCAATGAATGATGTAACCGCCCGTTTATTCTTGCCTATATTTCTTCCCGCGCTATTTACTCCGTCCCCGGTACCTATTAGAATAGCCTCCATGACCGGGCTGAATGAAAAAGAACTGGCGCGTCAGGCGATGAACGGCGACATCGCCGCGTTCGAGGAACTCATCACCGCCGAGAAGCCGCGTCTCTACTCTTTCGCCCTCGGCATGGCGGGCGGCAACCACGCCGACGCCGCCGATGTCCTACAGGAGGCGTTCGTTAAGGCCTTCGTCAACATCAAACGGTTCCGCGGTGACAGTTCGTTCGGCACGTGGCTCTGGCGCATCGTCCGCAATGAGTTCATCAACTACCGCAAAGCGCTCGGCACCAAGGCGCTGCAGCACGACGACGAAGAGGTGGCGGGGCTGGCGGAGACCGGGCGAACGACCGCCGTCGACGAGCTCATCTTCGCCGAACGGCGGGCGAAACTGCTGGAGATCGTCGCGATGCTCCCCCCGAAATACCGCGAAGCGCTTGTGATGATAGACATCCGCGAAGAGACCTACGAGAAGACGGCGGAACTGCTCGACCTGTCGATGAGCGCCCTCAAGACCCGGCTCATGCGGGCCCGCGAGAAGCTGTCGGAACTGATACGGAAAAGAAGAAGTTATTTTTTATAGAGAGGATCCTATGAGCGTATGCGACAAGACCACCCGCCTCATCGCCGCGGCGATGGGACGCGATCTGGAACCGAACGAGGCGCGGTTCCTCAAGGAGCATGCCGCCGGGTGCGCCGCATGCCGTGAACATCTTGCGGCGGCCGGTGCGGTGACCGGGATGCTCAAGGGACTGGTCCCGGCCGAAGCCGATACGCCGCTCGGGTTCGGCGACCGGCTCCGCGACCGTCTGCTGGACCGTTCGGGCCGCCGGAACTGGTACGGCTATCTCCCCACGATCCGTTTCCGTCCGATGGAGCTGGGGCTGCTCGCCGGGCTTTTGTTATGCGCTCTTGCCACGGTCGGCTTCTTTTATTTCAACGAAGAGCATCCGCAACCGCTCCTGCTGACCAGCAAAGAGGTATCGACCGAAACGCCGCTATCGATAGACCTCGAATACCTCGCCGTCCATCCGATCCGCGAGGTGGCGGTGACCATCGAACTCGACGCGGGGGTGAAGTTCCACAGCGACTACGCCGAAGTGGCCGCCGCCCGTTCCCACACCTGGACCGGCAAATTCACCGAAGGGATGAACTCCATACCGTTCATGGTGACGGTCGAGAAGCCGGGAACGTGGCAGATACGGACCCGCGCCGATTTCGGCGGCTGGCGGCATGAACACCTGATCACCCTCACCTCGACCGGCAAGATGGTGACCATGGCACAGTATCAACTGCCCAAACACCGGATATAAAGCGATGCGTGCCGCGATATTTATCTGTATACTGGCCGCAACGGTCATCCTCATGGCCGACGGAACGGGCGTGACCAGCCGCGTCCGCATCACCGCCGACGAATCGAACCGCAACTGGGAACAGACCTTTTTCGGCGACCGTCTCGCTGCGATGAAGAAAACGGACGAAACGGCCGACGATCTGCTGATACCCGATGCCGATGCCGCCGAAAAACAGCAAAAAGGAACGGAGCTCAAGGCACTGCCGCTCAAGGGAAAGCGGACCATCGAATACCACATCATTCAGGAAGAAACAGAGGAAGGCGACAGTTCCCGCAAGGTCAAGAAACGGGTCATCATCGAAAAAGAATCGCCGGACGCCCCGGCGCCGCGGAAATGAGGCGCCTATGACCCTCCTCCCCTACGCCATCGGCTATGACATCGGATCGCGGACCGGAAAGGCGGTCGTGACCGCTCCCGACGGTGCGATACTGCATACCGCCCTGACCGAAACGCTCGGCAACTCAGTTCTCACCTACGAAAAACTGCGGGGACTCATCCCCGCCGACTATCTGCGGCCCGACACCCTCACCGCCGCGACCGGCTACGGCCGCGCCGCGCTCGAAAGCCGCGTCCACCGCACCGCGACCGAGATCACCTGCCACTTCCTCGCCGTTCAGCGTCGCGCCCCCGCCACCCGCGCCATCATCGACATCGGCGGGCAGGATGCCAAGATCATCGCGATCGACGGCGACCGCATCCGCGACTTTGCGATGAACGACAAATGCGCCGCCGGGGCGGGCCGATTCCTTGAGGTGATGACCGCGCGGCTCGGCTATTCGCTGGAGGAGTTCTCGCGGCTTGATGTATCGCCGGTCGAACCGCCGCTCCTGTCGGCCACCTGTACCGTTTTCGCCGAATCGGAGCTGATATCGCTCATGGCCTCCGGCGCCGCACCGCTCGCTCTGGCCTCGGCCGTTGCCGCGATGGCGGCCCGGATGACCTTCCAACTTGCCGCCCGCCTCCACGCCCGGCCGCCGCTCTTTATGACCGGCGGCGTTTCGCGCATCGCACCGGTCCGCCACCATCTCGAACGGCTCTTCGACGCCCCCATCACCACCAGCGACGACGCGCAGCTCTTCGGCGCCTACGGTGCCGCCCTCATCGCCCGTAAGAAGTGATCTTCCCCCTTCACGATCCCTTCACCTTCGCTCTCTCAAAAAGGAATTTGAAAAACGCTCCCGACTGTGATAGCATCCCTTCCGCACTGTTTCGCGCACGCGACCCATATTGGAGGGAACATGAACAAGATCCTCATTCTCGATTTCGGCTCGCAGTACAACCAGCTCATCGCCCGCCGCATCCGCGAGATGCATGTCTACTGCGAACTCCACCCCTACTCCGTCGGCATAGACTTCATCAAGAAGTTCGCCCCGCAGGGAATTATTTTTTCGGGCGGCCCCAGTTCGGTCACCGACCCCGGCGCCCCCGATGTCCCCAAGGAACTGTTCGATCTCGGCATCCCGATACTCGGCATCTGCTACGGCATGCAGTTGACGGCCCACAAACTGGGCGGGAAACTCGGCAGCGGACATGCCCGCGAATACGGCCGCGCCACCATCGAAGTGACCGCGCCCAAATCGCCGCTCTTCCGCGGCGTATCGGCAAAGACGCAGGTCTGGATGAGCCACGGCGACCATGTCGCGGCGCTCCCCGAGGGCTTCTACCCCATCGCGAAGACCGATTCCATCGCCTATGGCGCCGCCGGGAACGACGAGCGCCGGATATATCTCGTCCAGTTCCACCCCGAGGTGAAGCACACGCTCGAAGGGAACCGCATCCTGTCGAACTTCCTGTTCGAGGTCTGCAAGGTGACGGCCGACTGGCGGATGGAGAATTTCATCGAGACGAGCGTCGCGAAGATCCGCGCGGCGGTCGGGAACAAGAAGATCATCCTCGGCCTGTCGGGCGGCGTCGATTCATCGGTGGCTGCTGCCCTCCTCGGCAAAGCGGTCGGCCATCAGCTGACCGCGATATTCGTCGACAACGGACTCCTGCGGCTCCACGAACGCGACGAGGTCGAAAAGAACTTCAAAGATGTCGTCAACCTCATCGTCGTCGATGCGGCCGACATCTTCCTGTCGCGGCTCAAAGGGGTCGACGAACCGGAAAAGAAGCGCAAGATCATCGGCAACACCTTCATCGAGGTCTTCGACACCGAGGCGGCCAAGATCGCCGGGGCCGACTTCCTCGCGCAGGGGACGATCTATCCCGATGTCATCGAATCGTCGTCGAAGATGAACGGCCCCTCGACCACGATAAAGACCCACCACAATGTCGGCGGGCTCCCCGACCGGATGAAACTCAAACTCATCGAGCCGCTGCGCGATCTGTTCAAGGACGAGGTGCGCGAACTGGGACTCAAGCTCGGCCTCCCGCCCGAAAATGTCTTCCGGCACCCCTTCCCCGGCCCCGGCCTCGCGGTACGGGTACTCGGCGAGGTGACCAAGGAGCGGTGCGACATCCTGCGGGCTGCCGACCACATCTACATTCAGGAGATACGGGCCGCCGGTCTCTACGACGATATCGCGCAGGCATTCGCCGTCCTTCTGCCGGTCAAAACGGTCGGCGTGATGGGCGACTGCCGCACCTATGAGCATGTGCTGGCGCTCCGCGCCGTCAAGACCGACGACTTCATGACGGCCGACTGGTACGATTTCCCGCACGATTTCCTGAAAAAAGTATCGTCCCGCATCATCAACGAGGTCAAACGGGTCAACCGGGTGGTCTACGACATCAGTTCGAAGCCGCCCGCCACGATAGAATGGGAATAACGCGAGGCGTCACATGAGCAGGATCATCATCGAGGACGACAATTCGCTGGAGAATCTGGAGATACGGCTCGACCATCTCCTGTTCAGCGAAAAAGAGATCGAGAGCGAGAAGCGCGACTACCTGCCGATGGAGGGACTCCTCGACGCAAAATTCGCCGACTTCCCCCCCTATCTCATTTCGACCGGTCAGCTGGCCAAGGCGGCCACCATCATTCAAGGGCAGGACGAGGTCGAACTCTTTTTCCTCATGATACTCTCGGGCGATGAGAAATCGCTCGTCCTCAAAACGCTCGAGAACAACCGCGAGGCGGTCGGCGAGGTCTTCTATCAGGAGATGCTCTGCCTCGCCTTCCTGTCGGCCGGTCCCGAGGAGCGCAAGCAGGTCATCGCGAATATCCTGCAGGTCCCCGCCATCATGCGGACGCCGCTTGCCGCCCTTATCGTCGCGCTCCACTCCGATGAACCGCAGAACATAGCCCCCGGCGGCCCGGTCGAACAGCAGTCGGCCCTCTTCGTCGAGGCGCTCAAGGCTGAACGGTCCGACCATATCGAAAAGGCATTCGGTGACCTGCTCGGCCTTTTTATCCAGAACCATCATCCCCGCTTCATATTCGAATACCTCCGCTCACTGCTCCTGCGCCACGACGGCATCCCCGCGCCGCTGGTGGAACGGTTCGTCGAGGCGGTGCTGAAAAGTTCGCTCGCCGTATCGTTCCCCACCATCAAACTGATCGAATTTCTCTATTACTGGCGCAACGATGTCACCGACAAGATAGAGGATTCGGTGACGGGTCTGGCCGAATCGACCGACTCGCTCTTCGTCCTCAACGCCATCGCGCCGTTGCTCTACAAATACGGGAAATGGCATCTGCTCGGCAAATTCTACAAGCTCGTCTCGCGCAAAACGACCGGCAAGACGCGCATCCGCTACCTCGAACTCCTCGCCGACATCTACGAACACAAGCTCAAGATGCCCGATTTCGCCACCGAGATACACAAGAATATCGTCGAAGAGGATCCCGGCTCCTGCTCGATAAGCCTGTCTCTTGTTCTTTCGGTCTACGAGGAGAACCGTCAGTGGAGCGATCTGGCCAACCTCTATATCTACCTCGCCGACCGCGAGAAGGAGCCCAAGCTGGCCGCCTACTACCTTTTCCGGGGCGGCGAACTGCTCTTCCGCGAACTGAATAAACCGCAGGATGCCCGGCCGCACCTTGAACACAGTCTCAAGATCAACCGCTCCTTCGAGATCATCCGCCTCCTGTCGGAACTCTATCTGAAACTGCAGGATTACGACGCCTACATCGGCAATCTCGAACAGGAGCTCGACTATGCGACGACCATCCCGGAAAAGATAAGCCTGCACGAACGGATCGCCGAGGCACTCATCTCCTTCAAACGGGCCTATGCCGCCGCCGAGACCCATCTCTACGCCATCCTCGACCTCAAACCCGACCGGCTGGACACCGTCAAAAAACTCGGCAAGATATACTACATCACCCGTAACTGGCAAAAGCTCACCGAGATAAACAGCCGCGAAGTGGCGCTCACCGAGAATCCGACCGATATCGTCAATCTGCTCTACAAGAACGGCATCATCTTCTTCAACGAACTGCACGATCTGGAAAAGGCGCGGCAGAGTTTCCTCCAGATTCTGGCGATGGTCGATCATCACATCCCGAGCCTTCTCTACCTTGAACGGATATATCTGCGCGGCAACGCCGTCGACGAGGTCATCGATCTCTACAACAGCCTCCTGCAATCGGCGACGACCGATTCGGAGACCAAGGAATTCTACCTGACGCGGCTCGCCATCGTCTACCGCGAACAGGGGCGCATGAAAGAGGCGCTGGACACCTTCCACCTCATCTCCTACCTCTACCCCGACAGCACCATCGCCAAGGAGAATCTGCGTCTGCTGTCCGAAGAGGTGGAGTTCCGCGAGTTCAACCTCGACGAGTTCGACAACGGCGAGCTGACGACCATCCTCGCCATCGCCAACGATCCCGACCGGACCGGCAAGGCGCTCTCCCGCATGGAGGCGACCGATCCCGATCTTTACAAATATCTGTGGGAGATCCGCACCTTCGGCGTTTCGGAGGTACCGGACGGAAAACTCGCTCCGCCTGAACGCTATCTGCGCGAGGTGCTGGAGGGACGGCCGACCATCGACCTGCTCGCCAAACACGCCGTCCGCCCGGCGGCCCTGACCCTGCTGGCCCAGCGCTATCTTGAAAAGGGCTATCCCAAAGGAATATACACCATCCTCAACTATTACCTGAAAGTGAACCCGGAACTCAAACGGACCTTCTGGGGCATTTTCTTTATGGGACGCGACCATCCGGAGCTCAAGGACCGGCTTGAGTCGTTGCTGGTGACCGAAAAGGACTTCACCCATTTCGAGATCGCGCTCAACATACTCGAGAAGATCTATCTGCGCGAGAAGAACTACAAGACGATACTCTTCCTGCGGACGCTCTTCGTCAAGAAACTCAAAGAGCCGGCGGTCCAGCGCCGCTTTATCGACGATACGCTGAGCCTGCTCACGGGGCTGGTCGAACCGGTGGAACTGCTCGATCTCTACAAACTGCGCTACCGCATCTCCGAAGGAGCTGAGCGGAACACCTTCCTGCTCACCTACCGCGACTTCCTGATCTCGCTCAATATGCGCGAATCGCTCATCAAGCTCTACGAGGAGAAGTGGCGGCAGGAACAGCTCGCGACCGATGGCAGTTACCTATTCGACCTTTATCTGGCCCAGCATGACCCCGATAAAGCGGCGGCGATCGCCCACGAGGTGCTCGAACAGCATCCCGGCGCCACCGATGTGCTCGACCGGCTCATCGACTACTATGAAAGCGCCCGCAAGCCGCAGGCGGCCAACGAGGCGTTACAGCGTTACCTGCGCGACGAATCGCGCCCCGAACTGGGCCGGGCCGCCGCCGGACGGCTGATGCGGTCGCACCTGCAGAGCGGCAATATCGCCGAGGCGGTAAGTCTCTTTCACGGCACCCGCTACGCTTCGGCCGCCGAACGGTTCACCGCCGGGATCGATCTGGCCGATCGTCTCTCGGAAACGGGACAGGCCGCGTTCGCCGCACAGATAGCGCGCACGCTTGCCGCCGGCTCGGAGGCCGATGCACTGCGCAAGTCAACGATACTGTTCGCCTGCGGCGACGTGCCCCAGCCGGAGGACCTCTACCGCATACCGCGCTACGAATCGCTGCGCGGTCTTGCCGAAAACCGTCAAAATCCGGCCGCATCGCTTGAGATATTGCGTCACTATGCCCGTCTGCGCGACCCACGCGCGGTCGAGATGCTCATGCGCCGCCTCATCGCGGACGACAACCGCAAGGAGGAGGCGCATCGCCTGATCATGGAGATCGGCGGCGACCCCGTCTTCCAGACCGGCATCGTCCAATCGCTGGTCCTCCAGTTCGAAGAACGGATCGCCGACGAACGGGAGATCCTTAAATCGATACTCATCGCCGAACTCAAGAACGGCAATCCCTACCCTGCGGTGCGCCTGACCGAACTGGCCGGCGCAGACAATCGACGCGCGCGGCTGTTCATGCAGAACCTGCTGGCGCTTCTCGGTG
>JAKLIW010000023.1 GCA_022709425.1 bacterium | reverse complement strand
TGAACAGAACTGGAAAAAGGCTATGATAGGGTTGGCGGCGTGAGGAAAAATGTGTGGGTTTTCTTTGGGGAAGATCAGTCCCGTCAGAAGCAGAAACAAAGGAAATAAAAATAGTTGCGATTAGCTGAACAAGTAGCATTTCCCGCGATGCGCCATTCTGAAAGATTCTCTTTATTATCTGCAATGGACACCTCCCGAAGCTCCCATAAGACAAGCCGATTGTAGCGTAGCGATAAAACGATATCAAGAAAACACTTCGCGCGCGCAACCCTCTATTTAATTGCAAAACCGGACGAATTCGTATAGTATTGCCCGTTTGAACGGGGAGTTAGGCCCGCATGAGCGACCCGCGCGACCTTCGAGAAACGCCCGAACAGGGCAAAACAGCCAGCGACATCAAGGAACTGCGCAAACTCGTCATCCAGAGCCTCAATACCATCAACGCGGTCGATTCGGGTCTGCGCAATGTCGCCGCGAAGGTCAATCAGAAGGACAAATCGGAACTCAACAAGTCGTTCTTTCTGCTGGTCCTGCTGTCGGTGGTGGTGGTGCTCGCCTTTTTCTTCTACTTCCGCGCCGAGGTGACCCATTTCAAGGAGAAACTCGGCACCGCGCAGAAACAGAACGAATACATCCAGAAAGAGATAAAGGAACTCAAGGACAAGATAGCGGCCACCGAAAGCACCGACATTAAGGCGTTCAACCTTTATCTCGCGTTCAAAGAGGGCGACCCCGATCAGGCGATCAAACAGTACGGCGAGTTCAACCTCTCGGCGCTGTCGCGGCTTGAACGCTTCGTCATCGAGACCGAGGTCAACCAGATAAAACAGAAAGCGGCGCTCAAAAAGTACGACGAGGGGATGACCCTGTTCGACCGCAAAAGTTACCTCGCGGCGGTCGAGAAGTTCGACGAGAGCCTGAAGATATCGGGCGTCGGCAAGCATGTGTCGTCGCTGTTCTACTATATGTCGATGGCCTACTACCGCGCCAACGAGACCGAAAAGGCGGCCATCGCCTTCGAGCGGTACCTGTTCATCAACACCGAGAAGGGACTTGCGAAGGACAAGGCGGAACTGATACTCGGCGTCTGCTACGAACGGATGAAGCAGTACGACCGCGCCATCAACTTCTACCGGCAGGTACTGCAGGACAACAAGTATTCGCGCTTCGGTCCGACCATCCGCGACCGTCTGCGCAATATCCTCAAGAAGCTCGAAAAGCAGAAAGCACCCGAAGATAAACGCCTGTGACGATGCACCACTGACCGGGGAGGACGATCCGATGACCGACCGACCGTTGAGCATCCTCTTTCTGTGGCACATGCACCAGCCGTTCTACAAGGATTCGCAGAGCGGTACCTATATCATGCCGTGGGTCCGCCTCCACGCGACCAAAGGGTACTACGATGTCCCGCAGGTGATGGAGCGGTGGGGCGTGAAGGGGTGCATCAACGTGGTGCCGTCGCTCCTCGAACAGATCGAAGACCATGTCAAGAACGCGGTCACCGACCGCTGGAAGACGCTCACCCTCAAACGGCCCGAGGAGATGGACGAGGAAGAGAAGGCCTTCGTCATCCGCAACTTCTTCATGCTCTGCTGGGACCGTTTGGTGAAGACATCGCCTCGCTACTGGGAGATACTCTCGAAGCGCGAGCGGTTCGTCGGCAAGCTCTCGTGGACCGAG
Source organism: bacterium (assembly GCA_022709425.1). Lineage (GTDB taxonomy): Bacteria > UBP6 > UBA1177 > UBA1177 > JAKLFG01 > CALMRE01. The sequence continues at coordinate 14,845 of JAKLIW010000023.1, read as the reverse complement.
ATGACCCGCTTTTTCACCCCCGATGAGATACTCGATCTACAGGTGCTTTTCAACCTCAAGTGGTTCGGCTTCATGGCGCGGGAACGCTATCCGTTCCTGCGGAAGCTCGACGAGAAGGACCGCCGCTTCACCCACGACGAGAAGATGGAGATGATGCGGATACAGGATGAGATCGTGCGCGAGCTGGTGCCGATGTACCGGCGGCTGGCCGACGCGGGGACCATCGAGATATCCTTCACCCCGTTCTACCATCCGATATTCCCGCTGGTCCACGACACCGACATATCGAAACGGTCGGCCGGCGGCGCGCCGATGCCGCCCCGCTTCTCGCGTCCCGACGACGCGCAGTGGCAACTCTGCGAAGGAAAGCGCTACGCGGAAGGTATCTGGGGCCGCGAACTGACCGGCATGTGGCCCGCCGAAGGGGCCGTCTCACCCGAACTGATACCGGTGGCCGCATCGGCCGGGGTTACGTGGCTCGCGACCGATGAAGGGATACTGTTCCGTTCGGTCAACAACTCCGACAAGAAACAGGTGCTTTACCGCCCGTGGCGTTTCGAACAGGAAGGAAAAGAGTGCGCACTGTTCTTCCGCGATAAATACCTCTCCGATCTCATCGGGTTCTCGTTCGCTAAGATGGAGACCGACAAGGCGGTCGAGAGCTTCATGAATCATGTCCGCGCCGTGAAATACGCCATACCCGATGCGAAGGAGGCGTCGGCGCTCTCCATCATACTCGACGGCGAGAACGCGTGGGAGAACTACCCCGACAACGGCCGCGATTTCCTGAACGGTATGTTCAAGGCCCTTTCCGAGGCGACCGATCTGACCACCGACACCTTCTCGGGGCATCTCGCGAAGAACCCGCCGGATCGGTATCAGAAACTCCCGGCGCTCCACAGCGGATCGTGGATACAGAGCGACTATATGATCTGGATAGGGAACGACGAGGACAACGCGGCGTGGGAACACCTGCGCCGGGCCCGCGCTTTTCTCGACGATCACCTGCGCCGTCACTCCGATACCCCCGAAGAGACGCGCCGCGAGGCGCTCCGCGCCATCTACCGCGCCGAGGGAAGCGACTGGTTCTGGTGGTACGGCCCGCAGTTCCAGACCGAGAACGACTATCTCTTCGACCGTCTCTTCCGCCGCCACCTGCGCCGCGTCTACGCCGTGCTGGGCGTTCCTCATCCGACTGCGCTGGACCTGCCGATAAAGGCGTCCGCCGCCGTCGAGACCGGCACTCTGCCCGCCGCATTGGTCACGCCGCGGATGAGCGGACGGGCCGATTCGTTCTACGATTGGGCCGGGGCGGGCATCTTCGACAACACCAAACGGCCCGGCGGGGCGATGTACAACAGCGTCCGCATCGTGAGCCGTTTACTCTACGGGTTCGACCTCAAACATCTCTACTTCCGCGTCGATCTGATCGACCCGCTCGCCATCCATGAATACAAACGGGCATCGATACGATTCTATCTCGTCGACGGCGTCGGCATCGATCTCCAACTGCCGGTCACCCGGTTCGAGGCGACCCCCTTCCCGATAACGCTCAGCAACGAAACGGGCAAGGTGGGCGAGGTGCTGGATGCCGGGACCGCCACCTTCGCCGAGGTACTCGAAGTGAAACTGGCGCTCGACAAGGCGGGGATCCGCAAGGGACGCAAGCTATCATTCCATATAAAGCTGGTGTCGCAGGACGGCATCGAACTGGAGCGAATACCGGAGGTCGGCACCCTCACCATCACCGTGCCCGACGACCGTGCCGCCGCCACCTTCTGGGATGTCTGAAACATAACGAGAGGTAGTAATATGCAGGGAACGATCCGACGCGATCCGGTATCGCACCGCTGGATCATCTTCACCCCCGAGAAGGCGCAGGTCATCATCCGTGACTCGGCCGAGGCCGAGCCGCTCCTCCCCGAAACACCGGGCTCCTGTCCGTTCTGCCCCGGCAGCGAACACGCCACCGAGAAGGAGATCATGCGCTACAACAGCTTCCCGCACCTCAATAAGGGATGGTCGTTGCGTGTCTTTCCGGCCCGCAATCCGCTCCTGCGGATCGAGGAGGATCCGAAACCGGGCGGTCACGGGATGTACGACACGATGCAGCGGCTCGGGGCGCACGAGGTGGTGGTCGAAACGCCGCGGCACGGCGGATCTTTCGACGAGATGGCCTCCGAGGAGATACGCGACATCCTCCGTGCGTGGCGCGACCGCTCCGCCGATCTGCAGGGCGACCGCCGTTTCAAATATATCATGATCTTCAAAAATCGCGGTAAGGAGGCGGGCGGCACGGTCAATCACCATTATTCCGAACTGGTGGCATTCCCCTTCCTTCCCTCCTTCGTCGAGGCGCGGTTTCATCATGCCGCCGAATACTTTTCGTTCCGCCGTCGCTGCGTATTCTGCGATATACTTGCGCAGGAACTGGAGGAGAAATCACGCATCGTCGAAGAAAATGAGGAATTCGTCGCCTTCTGCCCCTACGCCGGACGCTTTCCCTTCGAGGTGTGGATCGTGCCGAAGCGCCACATGCTCTACTTCAGTGAGACTCCTCACGAACTTCTGCCGTCGCTTTCGCGGATATACCGCAGCGTCATGAGCCGTATCCGCATCGCGCTGGGCGCACCGGCCTACAACCTCATGGTCTACAACGGACCGTCCAACTATGATGACTTCACCAAGAACCCGTTGCAGTTCTTCCACTGGCATATCGAGATCGCGCCGCGGATATTCGGGATGAGCGCCATCGCGCTGGGCGGCGGCGGCTACCTCAACCCGACACTACCGGAAGAGGCGGCCGCGTTCCTGAGAAAAGCGGGGTAAGATATTTCTGAAGGGCGCGATGAAGCACGCCCCTACTTGAACAACGTATCCTTCTGTGCGTCTATCGCGTCGCAGTCCATCGCCGCGTCAACCTTGACCATGATCATCGTGTTGCCTTGAGTGTGCGGCACGATGGTGCGGTCGCCGGCAAAGAGAGAATTGTCGGTGTCGATGACCATCTCGGTCTGCTGCCATTGCGCGCTTCCCTCGGCTCGTTCGCCCGAAGCTGAATCTGTGGTTATCTCCATGTAACTCTTGATGACGCCCCAGACGAGTCCCGAGGCGATGGATGAAGTTATCTCGAAGGTCTCTCCTGCCTTGCCGTCCTCATCCTGATCGAAGATGCGCGGATCGTTCTTGTCGGTGACCATCTCGGTCTCGATATCGAAAGGTTGGGTGCCATTCTCGCCCTGAAAATAGGCGCCGCGCATCTCCCACCACTTGTTCATCTTGAACGAAAAATCTTGCGGCGTACCGCTGTACTCGAGCGCCGGCTTGGGATCCTTCAGCGCCTCAGGAGCGATGTAGGTGAAGTAGTTGCGGAACTTTTCGGGAAAGTAGGTGGTAATGGTCTTTGCGATGGCGTTTCCTTCGACGATGACGGTCTCCATATAACAGGTCAGCGGCCGCTCGGAAAGGACCGCCTTGCCCCCCTCTTCCTTGATGACGATGCGGACGATCTTGTCGGTGCGGACCACTACCTCGTTGACCACCGGCACATTGCCGTCGGCGAACAGTTCCACCTTCTGCGCCCAAACGCCGACAAGATGAGAAACCAGCGGATCGAGGGCGCAGGTCGCGGTATTATAGCCGGAACAGTCGCTCTTGCACTCGGCATTTCCGCCGACATAGGCGCTGTTTATCACGGTGCAATCCTGCGCATCTCCGTCGCATGGCTCTCCCTCGTCTATCTCCCCGTTGCCGCAGGTCGCGATGACCGCGTCATCATCGGTGACCGCCGTATCGGTCAGCGTATCGTCGGTCAGCGTATCGTCGGTCACGATCTCATCGGTGACCGCGTTGTCTGTAACCGCGTTGTCGGTGGTATTTTCGTCCGGCGTTGCGCCGCTGTCGGGCTTGCTCGATGTCTCGTCGCCGCAAGCGGTAAATAGGAACGATGCCATGAAGGCGATGAACAGATAATGCATTCTCATCTCATCCTCCTAAAAAATGAACTTAACATATATGCCGGAACCGAATATGATGCCGCGCGTCCAATAGCCGGGATAGCCCGGGTTGTTGGTCTGGAAACCGATCGAACCGGGGTACACATCTCCTTCGGCGTCGGTCAATTCGGGATATTCGTCAACGACCGAATTGTAGGGCGCGTCGGTCGAATCGTCATACTCGACGCGTGTCTTGGTGGTGGTCTCCTTTATGAGCACCTGCGTCTGCACCGAAACGCCGCCGGCCAATGTGAATTTCTCGAATTTAAAGTATTCGGTGTAGCCGAGCGCCACGGCGACCCGGTCATTGTCGACATAGTTGGAGCGACCGGTCTGCGGCGGAACCGGACTCATGTGGTAGGTCCAATCGAGTCCGAACTCGCGCTCTTCCGAAGCGACATTGACCCCGAATGCCGGCTTGATGGTATCGTGCCAATCGTCGAGCGGTTTTTCGGCGTGCCGGTCGCGGTAGGTCGACCACATCGTATAGAGCGCGTTTGCCATAAGCCCGATACGCCACCCTTTGATCTCGGGGAAGGTATACCTGACGCCGAGCGCGAAACGGAGCGGATCGTTGCCGTAGTTGGTCCGCAGTCCGGCATTAAGCCATTTTTCATGCTTCGTGGGATCGTTGGGGTCGGTATCGTAGAGATCGTCGAAGCCGCGCACCTGTATATCGACATCCAGATCGAAATCGAAGTTGAGATTGGGCAGATGCAGGGTGCCGGTTATCTGGAGATCTTCTATCGGCGTGATCACGAATCCGAAATGGGGCGCAAGGAGCGGCAGGGCGTGCACATCGATGGAGGGATCGAACAGCAGATATTCGGGATTCGAGGCATCGGCGACATAGACGCCGATATCGGCCACCGCCTGCACGCCGACCGTCGCGCCGATGCCGAGCGAAAGCCAGTCGCCCACTTTACCGGCAAGCGCCGCGACCATGTGGAAACTCTCGAGCCGATCGCCGAGCAGTTCAAAGTGGAGCGAGTTCCCGAAGAACTGATCTCGCTCATCGGGATAGTAGGGCACCTGTCCGGTCAACTGGCTGGCGGGCAGTTCGATATAGAGCGCCGCGGCGAGCCACCCGTCGAACCACGACATACTGCCGCCGAGGAGTGTGTAGAAGTTGAGGAAATCGGGATCGTAACCGCCGCGCTGACGGTTGATGAGATCCTCGGTCGGCAGGGGCGTATACCGCGTATCCTCTCGCGAGATGTCGGGGCCCGCCTTCGTGATAAGATTCGAGTTGCGTTCGCGGATCTCGCCGGGGACATTATAGCCCGGATCCTTGCTCATGTAGGCGATGTTCATCTCGCCGGCCGACATGCCGAACCCGAGTTTGATCTGATCCTTTTGCCCGATAAGAAGGGCGGGATTGTAGTAAGCCGATTCGGGGCCGAGTCCGATGACCCGCAGGTTGAACGGATGCATCAGGTCGGGCGATCCGATCGTTTCGAACAGCGACGCGGCGCTCGCCGTCGCAGTCGCGAGCGTCAGCATCAGGAACACGAGACAGGCGGTCCTTTTCATCATCTATCTCCTACTTAGTGGTCGTTTCCTTGAAATTCGGCTGGCGCACCCATTCCTGCGAACGGCCGAACAGCGATATCCCGACATAGCCGCGCAGTTTCAGTTTGCGGCCGAAGGCGTGGAGCTTGAGATACCCTTTGTAGGTCTCGCCGTTGTCGGGGTCCATCACCCCGCCGCCGTTCCATTCATCGCCGTCTCTCTTCATCCCCCACAGGACGCGCATCCCGATGGCCCGTTTCCCCGCCATCTCCCCTTTACACTTGACGCAGAGCGGGTTTTCCTCCTCGCCGGGGCGTGGAAAAACCTTGACGATATGGCCCACCAGTTCGCCGTTCACCTCTTCGATCTTGACGATGCCGCGCGGCTTGCCGTCGTTGTCGTCGATGGTCATCCAGTAGCCGACGGGACTATTCTCTTCGCCCGCCGTCAGCGCCGCGCCGCACAGGAGCGTCAGCGCGTACAGCGTCGTTCGCAGGATCTTCACGAGGCACCTCCTTTCTCTTGTTCCTTGTATGCGTTCAGGGTCGTTACGGCGCGGTAGTAGACGATGGGGATGACCACCAGCGTCAGGAGCGTCGCCACCATCATGCCGCTCATCTGGGCGATCGACATCGGCCCGAACAGTTGACTCCCCGATGTGGCGAGCGGAACGAGGCCCATCACGGTGGTCACATTCGACAGCATGATGGGGCGGTAGCGGCGCGCGACCGCCTCGACGCAGGCTTTTTTGAGATCGTGCCCTTTCCCTTTTTCGTCGTTGATGTATTCCATGAGGAGGATGGCGTTGTTGACCACCACCCCGATGAGACTGGTGATGCCGAGGAACGCGGTGAACGAGAAGGGCTGACCGAACACGAGCAGTCCCAGAAGCGCCCCGATGACCGACAGCGGCACGGTGGTCAGGATGATGAGGGGCTGGAGGAACGACTTGAATTCGAGGAGGAGGATGAGGTAGTTGAACAGCAGCGCCGCGAGCGCCGCGATGGCGAGATTGGTGAAGTTGTCGATGATGTTCTTCATCTCGCCGTCGTGGACCACCGTGACCCCGGCGGTGTCGAGTCGCGGCAAGGTTTCGTGCAGGAACCGCGCCGTTATTTCGGGGGCCCCGTAACCCGGCGCGACATCGGCCAGCACCGACACCGAATGCTCCTTGTCAAAACGGTAGATGTAGTCCATCTTGGAGGTCAGCGTTATCTCGGCGATCTGTTTGAGCAGGACCTTGTTGCCCGCGATGGTCGACTTCACCGCGAGGTTGCCCAGTTCCTCGACGCTGTCGATATCCGACTCGACGATGATGTCGAACTCGTTACCGCCGGTCCGGTAGACCGACGCCTTGTCGCCGCGCAGGGCGAGGTTGATCTGCCGCTGGACATCATATTTGACGATGCCGAGGCTGGTGGCGATCTCTTCGTCCACCTTCACGGTGTATTCGAACCGCTCCGAGGCGGCGTTGTCGCGGACGTTCATGAGCCCCGGCACCGTGCGCAGTTCGTCCTGCATGGTGCGCGACACCGTCAGTATCCGGCGCAGATCCTTCCCGGTGATGCGGAACATGACCGGGGCGTCCATCGGTTCGGCCTGCTGGAGTATCTTGACCTTCGCCGTTCCGCCAGTGACGGTCGCGTCGAGTTTCTGCTGGAGATGATAGCCGAACCGTTCGTTGTCGGCGAACCGCCCCCCTTTTTCCAGATCGACACGGAACATCGCCTGCCCATACTCCTTCGACGGCGGCTGAGGGAACATCGTGACATAGAATTTCGGCAGATCGTCGCCGATGACCGTGGTCATCTCGGTCACCTCGGGCTCGCCGCGCAGGACCTCTTCGACCTGCCGCACCACCTTTTCGGTGTCGGCCAGTTCGGCGATCTCGGAGGAGATGTTCACCGCGACGATGTTCTTGTCGGCGTTCGGGAAGAATCGTATCGGCAGGAACAGTCCGCCCAGCGCAAGCGCCGAGAGGGTGATCCCCAACACGATCAAGAGCGCCGCGACGGGACGGTCGAGCCCTTTGGCGAGCAGGCGCTCAAAGATACGCCGCACCGGCTGAGGCTTCTCTTTCTCTCCGGTGGTCGGCCGGAACCAGAGCACCGCCATGGTGGGCGTCACGAACATCGCGACGAGGTAGGAGGCCGACAGCGATATGATGACCAGCTGCGGCACGCTGAGAACATACTGCCCGATATTGCCCGGCAGGAGCATCAGCGGATAGTAACCGGCGACGGTGGTGAGGGTCGAGGTGAAAACGGGCACCGCCACCTCGATGGTCCCCTCGTAGGCCGCCTTGACGCGGTCGACCCCGGCGTCGATCTTCACCTGTATCGCGTCCGATATGACGATGGCGTTGTCGACGAGCATCCCCAGCGCGATGATCAGCGCCACGGTCGATATCTGGTGGACCTTGATGCCGAAAAAGCCCATCATGATGTAGGTGAACAGTATCGAGAGCGGTATCGCGGTCGCGACCACCATCGCGTTGCGGAACCCCATCCCGATGAAGACCACGACGATGACGAAAAGCATCCCTTCGAGCAGATTCGACATGAAGTCGTTCACCGCCTGTTTCACATCGTCGGGCTGGTAGAGCACCTCGTCGACCGTCAGATCGGTCGGGAGCGACCGTTTCACCTCGTCTATCGCCGCGCGCACCTCGTCGCCGATGAGGAGCACATTACGCTTCTCCTCGAAATAGCCGGCGAGGATGACCGCCTCCTTCCCGTTGCGCCGGATCTTGCTCGCTTCGTCGTCGAGCCCCATCGTGACGGTCGCCACGTCGCGGAGCCGCACGATCGAACCATCGACGGTCGAAACATCCACGACGGTGTTCTCAATGTCACGGAGGCTGGCGAATTTGCCCGGCACGCTGACATTGATGGTCGATCCGTCGCTCGCGATGGCCCCCGACGGTATCTCGATATTCTGCGCCTGCAGGAGTTTCCAGAGATCCTCGAGCGACAGCCGGTGCTGATTCAGCCGCGCGCTGTCGGCAGTGACCCGCACCACGCGGTCGATCTTCCCCGCGATCTCGAACCGGACGACCCCCTTGATGCGGCGCAGACGCTCCTTGAAGATATCGGCGTAGGCCTCGAGTTGGTCGTAGGTGTAGGTGCCGCCCGAGAACGCTATCATGAGCCCGGCGGTTTCGCCGAGTTTCGTGTTGAGTTCCGGTTTCCAGCATCCTTCCGGGAGTTTCGGGTAGAGATCGTCCATCTTCTGACGCAGGTCGAGCCACGACTTCTCGCGGTCGGCATCCGAGTTGATATAGACCAGTACGATGGAGATGGAATTCTTCGAATAACTGCGGACGCTGTCGAAACCGCGTATCTCGCTGACGGCGTCCTCTATTTTTTCGGTGACCAGTTTCTCCATGTCCTCGGGAAGCGCCCCCGGATAGACCGCCGTCACCAGCGCGATGGTCGGGTCGAGGTCGGGATTCTCCTGCTTGGGAAGGAAATAATAACTGACCAGACCGTAGAGCGTTATCGCGGCGATGAAAAAGAGGGTGATGCGGCGGTTCAACACCGCCTGATAGATGAGTTCCTTCATCCCCGACTACCGCTGTTCGACGATGGATACCGGCATCCCCTGATGGAGATCCTTCATCCCCTCCACCACGAGTTTCTCGCCCGGCGTGAGGCCGGTCACCTCGACCGCCGTCCCCTCGATGGCCCCGAGCGTCACGGTGCGCCGCCGCGCATGACCGTTCTCCACGACATAAACATATTCGAGCCCGTCGTTCTGTATCGCCTGCACCGGCGCCCAGACCGCCTCTTTCTCCCCCACCTCGAACCAGACCTTGGCGATCGAGCCGAGGTAGAAATCGGAACGGGCCAGTTTGTCGGCCAGTTCTATCTCCACGGTATAGGTGCGGCTCTGGAGATCGGGGATCTGCGCGATGTTCGAGATGAGCCCCGCCCCCTCGACCCCGTCGACCGACAGGAGCGCCTTCATGCCGAGCGACAGCCGCTTGACATCCTTCTGCGACACCCCGACGCTCACGATCTGGCGGTCGGTGCGGACCACCACCACCGGATAGCCGGCCCCCGTGATCTCTCCCGGCTTGTTGAGCAGTTCGATGACATACCCCTCAACCTCGGAATACATCCTCAGATCGGCGGCGAGATTCTTTTTGTAATCGACATCGACCTGCGCGCGGCGGTAGTCGGCCTCACGCACATCGCGGTTGAGTTTCGCCTTGTCGTGGTCGTCGCCGGTGACCGACCCTTTCTCGCTGAGCGCCTTGATGCGCTGATAGAAATTCTCCGCCTCATCGTAGGCCTCCTTCGCCTTGCGGAGCGTGTGTTCCGCGTCGGAGACCGCGAAGCCGACATCGGTCGGATCGAGTTGCGCCAGCAGAGTCCCCTTTTTCACCTTCTGTCCCTTCTCGACGCGGATAGCCGCTATCTTGCCCGGCATCTTGAACGAATATTTCTTAATGTCCTGCGAACTGAGGGTGCCGATGTAGGGAAGTCGCACCGGCCGCTTTTCCATCGCGACGCTCACCGCCCGGACCGGCCGCGCCTTCTCCCCTTCTCCGGTATTTTTCGCCCCGCAGCCGTTTAGCAGGAACAACAGGGCCAAAGAAAAACAGAAAACCGTCGGGACGGTCCGACCGTTCATATCGCACCTCGTTGCTGGTCGTCGTATCATCGGTTCACGCGCACCGCGCATAATTCCCTACATATAGAAAAGGAGCCGCGATTGCAACTTTTTGACAGATTTATTTAAGCATATCAAATGGTTGTATTGCTTTTCGGCGTGCGCTTCCGAACATTCCGTGCGATACCGCACAGAATTTCTTTTTTTTCCGACCGATTGCGTTTTAACCTCCGGCATGATATGATCGGTAGCTTTTTTATGGGGGCTATCCGTATGAGGATTTTTGGTTTGTATCTACTGCTTCTGGGTGCGTTCATGATCTCCTGTTCAGAAGGGGCCACGGCCGATAAGGATGATCTGGGGACCGCCGACACCGGCACTACGGGCGACAGCGACAAAAGTGCCCTGCCTGATCAGGATACTACGGTCGGCGACAGCGATAAACCGGCGTTGCCCGATACCGAGGAGGAAGACTCGACGATACTGCCCGACGCCGACAGCGACGCCTGGGTCGATCAGGACGAGGACAGCGACGGTATCTCCAACGCCACCGAAGCGCCCGGCGGGGTGAAGGTCGATACCGACAACGACGGCACCCCCGACTATCAGGATGAGGATTCGGACGGCGATGGCATCCCCGACGCCGACGAGGGGACGACCGATACCGACGGCGACGGTACCGCCGACTACCGCGACAAAGACAGCGACGCCGACAACCTCTTCGACAGTGTTGAGGGCTCCGACGACACCGACGGCGACGGCATTCCCAACTATCGCGACACCGACTCTGACGGAGACGGACTCGACGATATCTATGAGGGGACGAGCGATCTGGAAGAGGACGGCATCCCCAATTATCTCGACGACGACTCCGACGGCGACACGATCCTCGACAAGGACGAGGGTGCGGCCGACGGCAAGCCCCTCGACTCCGACGGCGACGGCTTCGACAACTATCAGGACCTCGACAGCGACAACGACGGGCTCAAGGATGAGGCCGAAAACATACTCGACACCGACCACGCCAACGCCGACACCGACGGCGACACCTACGACGACAACACCGAAGTGGCGGCCGGTTCCGATCCGCTGGTAGCCGACCCCGAATTCTACGAAGGCCAATTCTACGTGATACTCCCCTATCAGGAACCCGAGAAGGAGGACGCCCTCAAGTTCAGCACCCAGATACGGATGGTCGATCTGATGATATCACTGGACCTCTCGGGCTCGATGTCCTACGCCCGCGACAACCTGAAAGAAGGTATCAATAGCGTTCTTATACCCGGCGTGGGCACATCGGTACCTGACCCTGCCTTCGGCATCACCTCATTCGCCGGCATCGAGGACTCGGCCTTCATCATGAACCAGCCGATAACCAAAGATGCGGCCACCGTCATCGCGGCGGTCAACGGACTCGGCGGTGAAGGAGGCGGTAAGATCGAAGCGCAGTACGAGAATCTCTATCAGACCGCATCGGGTGCAGGCCTCAACGCCGAAATGCTGGAGTTCGATCTTGATGACTGGGCCGACGATTTTTATTCGCATTACTGTGATGTAGTGATAGCATCCGTGGACTGCACCGGACAGCTCGGGAACATCGGCGGCGGCTGTTTCCGGCAGGCAGCGCTCCCGGTGGTCATCATGATCACCGACGAGAAACTTTACGATATCAACGAGGACCTGATAAGCGACGGCGGCGTAACGAAATATCGCTACATCTGGAACGAGGACAAGCCGGACGAGGGACACTACGCGGATGATGTCATCGCCGCGTTCAACGCGAAGAACGCCAAATTCATCGGCGTCATCGGCGAAGGTGCCGGCGACATCATCTTCGATATCGAGGAGCAATATCGCTATCTCGCCGACGGCACCGGATCGAAGGGGGTGGGCGGCGAATACTTCATTTTCGAGACCACGATATCGGGCAACGGTTTATCCTCCGAGATCGTCGCGGCGGTCAAGGATCTCGTCGAGAATATCGCGATGGATGTCACCACCACCCGCACCTCGGTCGCGAACTCCCACGGCATCGATACGACGCAGTTCATCGTCGACATCATTCCGTCCTACAGCGATCCGGCCAACAGCTACACGAGTCTGGACGGAACGACCTTCTATCAGGCAAAACCGGGGGTGAACATTTTCTTCGATGTCACCTTCAAGAACGATATCTTCCCGCCCACCACCACCGCCAACACCCTTTTCCGCGCCACCATTCAGGTGCTCGGCGAAGGGGCGCTGCTCGATGAGCGCGATGTGTTCATCATCGTGCCGGGGATAAAGGACGACGGCGGCATCGAATCGTAACGACACCGCCGTCTTATTCTCTGGGGGTAATCTTAGGGATTGGGAACGACTTGGGCGCGAACGCTCTTATCGGCATCCATGTCTATGGTGAAGGTGGGGAATGTACCGGTCACATCGTTTCGATCCATCCCTCTCCATGAATCCCATGTATAGCCGCTATCGACCGTCACGGTCATGGTGACCGTCGCATTGGCGGTATAACAAACCGGATTGCCCAAGGAACTATCGGCACCGGTCGGATTGAAGGCGATCGAACCGCCGCCCGGAATGTTTTGATTGCCTTCCCGGTACGCGACCGTGGCGATCAGCTTGAATCCCGAGGTGCAGGTCTCGACGACCACATCGGTGTCGGGCATCGTCCCTTCGCCTTCAGGGATGATGATCGTGTCTTCGTCGTTCACGATGACCGTGGAGGCAACACGGGCGCGCGCCTCCTTGTCACCGTCCATGAGGATGGCGAAATTGGGGAAGGTCCCGGTGACCTCATTTCCGTTGACGCCGCGCCACTGATCAAACTCATAGTCCGCATCGACCGTAAGAACCATATTGACCGTCGTGCCCGGCTGATAGCAGGCCGGAACGCCTTCGGAATCGTTGGCACCGACCGGGTCGTAGGCGATCGATCCACCACCGACGATACGGTTCTGTCCGTCCTGATAATAAACATACGACAGCAGATGATGGGCGCCGCCGGTGCAGGTCCCCACCACCACATCGGTGTCGGGCTGGGGCGTGTCGGGACCGATGATCCCATCGTCATCGGGATTCTCTTCGTCGGTGATAACATCGTCGGTCACCACCTCATCATTCTGAACGTCATCGGTCACGATCGAATCACCGTCGGTGATGATCTGGTCGGTCGTGCCGTTGTCGGTCACCGTGTTGTCGGTCGTACCGTTGTCGGTCACCGTGTCATCGGTGAGGATGTCGTCGGTTCCCGGCTCCTCATCAACGATCTTCTTGGCAGAGTCGCTACAGGCCGCCAGCGTCAGCGCCAGCGCCAGAACGATCATCAGGCGGAAAAGATTCATGGCTCCCTCCTACATTCCTTTGTGTTCTTCACAGTTTCCATCACCCTTCATATGCTCTTTCTTGTGCTGTTTCTTCATCTCGTCGCACTCTTTTTTGTGCTCTTTTTTCATCTCTTTCTTCTCTTCCTTCATCCCCTGCTTCATCTCTTTGCGTTCCTGTTTGTGTTCCTGCTTCATCTCTTTCTTTTCCTGCTTCATCTCCTCCTTGGCCGCTTTCTGCTCCTGCTTCTGTTCCTGTTTTTGCTCTTTGACCTGATCGGCCGCGCCACCGTCGTCGGCGACCAGCGTCCAAGCACCAAAAAGAACGGAAGCAACAATGATAACAAGAAGTTTTCTCATGGTCAAATCCTCCTTAACATGTCAACGGCGGAATCTCATCACGGCCATATGACGAAGAAGAAAGGAAAAAAGTTCCATCGGGCCCGATAATCTTGCCAAGTTACGCCTGCTCATTATTATCGTCCCGTTCACGGAGGTGTTCATGGGTACCCGGATAAAGTCAGACGATCCCTTCGGCGGCGTACAACTCACGTTCCCGGTGAAGTTTGATCTCAAACTTTTCATGAACGGGACGATGCCCGAACAGGAGGCGACCGACGCGGTCAAGGCGCTCTGCGCGTCGTTGTCGGTGAAGACGGGGCGTGCCTCCGTGCGGCCGTCGCAAGGGGGAAAATACTACTGTCTCACCCTGCCGGTGACGGTGAATTCAAAAGATATCTTCGACCGGCTCTTCGCCGCCGCCCGCGATCTCCCCGGCGTCAAGATGGTGCTATAGTTCACCCTTATTTATTTTGATTCGTAGGGGTGCCCCTTGTGGGTACCCTTCCCGGTGATTCGGTATTTGTTATTTGGGCACCCGATATGGGGGCACCGATTAAAGGGGCACCCATAAAGGGCGCCCCTACGGGAATTTGATCGTCGCCGTCGTGCGCGAGGGCTGGGTTGGTTTCGATATATTCGACGATTTTCCGGTAGGACCCTTCGTCCCGGATGATGTGTTCATAATAATTCCGTTGCCAGAATCGTTTCTCGAACGGCGGCCAACCGTTGTTCCGCACACCGTCGATGTATTCGTTCGTGGTCAACGATTTGAACGCCCCGACGATGTCGCCGATGGTGGGATAGGCACCCGATATTTGGGCACCCATAAAGGATGCCCCTACGGATTCGGAATTCGTAGGGGTGCCCCTTGTGGGTACCCCCCCCGTCGTAGGTACCCGCCCCGCCGTAGATGGCCGCGTGCATCGGCGAGTAGGGCCATATCGCGGCAAGTCCGATGAGGAGCGCCGCGAAATGGATGAGGAGATAACGTACAATATCTTTCGCACATTTGTTGACAAGAGGGAGGATCCCCTGTTTTTAAGTAGTTGCGGCAACTTA
>JAKLIW010000022.1 GCA_022709425.1 bacterium | reverse complement strand
GCAAGGGAGGCTGATAGGGAAACGGGTGAATGGAACGGTGACGGCACGGTATCTCTATGACGGGCAGTTGAAGATCGTGGCCGTTGTGGACGGGGAGGGGAATGTGGAGCGGCGCTATCTCTACGCCTTGCACGCCAATGGAAGCGGGGTCAGTCCTCGATATTAGACATTTGACGATTTTTCCGAGCAAGATCGAGCTCAACCATTAATCGGCACCATGCGTTGCTTTGCCGGGATCGGCGTTCAGAATTCTTCGCCTGAATTCTCTATCGGGAGCGGTTCGTCGCCGGTACCGCCGGAGGGTTGATCGGTATCGGGGATCTCTTTATCGTCATCGCTACTGGGCGCCGTTATCGAATCGTCATCGGGAGCGACGGCGCTCTCATCGGGCTGGCCGTTGATCGCATCGCTTGCCGACTCTTCGTATCCGGGGGAGAAATCCTCATTGACCGCCTCGCTGTCGCCGCTGAAGCTCTGCGGTTCCATGCCGTTCTGGAATACGACGCCGTAACTCATGCGGAATATCGTGACGCCGTCGAGTGCGATGTTCTTGAGTTCTTTGCCGGTCGATGCCGCGGTCCCGTCAAAGATAAGGGCGGCGCGCGGATGATCCTTGACGGTCGAGCCGAGCAGGGTGAATGCGTGGTGCATGATGGGGTCGCCCGCCATGATGGGATCGCCCGCCATGATCGGATCGCCCGCCAGTTCAGGGGTGTACACGACGATGCCGTCGGCCCCCTCTTTGCCCGCGAGCGGCTTGGAAGAGGCGATCTCGCTGTTCTCGATGAGGATGTTCTTGGCGTTGACGATATTGATCCCGGCGAGCGAGTTGTCCTTAAAGACCGAATCGACGACCCGCACCTCGGCGGTGTCCTGTATCCAGAGGCCGGTATAGCCGTTGCGGGTAACGGTCGAGTTGGCGATGATCCCTTTGGCGTTGTTGGCGAAGGCGATCCCCATGCGGCCGCAATCGGTCGCGGTGAGGCCCGAAAGGGTCGCGGCGGTGGCGCCGAGCAGGACGATCCCCTTGGCGTCGGCGGTGACGGTGCTGTTGGTCAGGGTGAAGGGGGATACCGCGCTCACCCGAATGCCGCCGCCGTTGACGGTCGATACGGCGATATTCGAAAGGGAGATGTTGGCGAGCGTCGCGCCCTTTTCTTTGGGTTCTATCTTCAGCGCGGGGGTCTCGGCAAGTCCGGCCAGATCGAGCTTGAATCCGAGGTTCGAGATGCTCACATTGTCGGTGTGGATCACCAGCGGCGTGCCGGCGTTCGAGGTAAGCACCGAGGTCTCTTTGCCCATTCCCTGAATGGTTTTAGGGGTATTGAGAACGAACTGTCCCTCGTAACTTCCCTCCAGCAGGCACAGGCAGGTCGAATCTCCGGCGAGCGCCGCAGTGAATTCGGCGGCCGTCTTCACATCGGTGCAGGCGGGACCGCATTGGCTCATCTCGTTCTTTTCACAAGCGATCCATGTCGCCGAGAGTATCCCGGCCAGCAACGCGACCATCGCATAACGCATGACTTCCTCCCGGAGGTATCTCCTAAAAAACGACCCCGCTATTCCAGCATGCCGCAGGCGTTCAAAGCCGTAAGCGCTTCGTTTAGTGGACACTGTACCCGATTTTTATTAAATTTGCAAAAAGAGCCGCTTGCCGGTAGACTCGCTTCGTTCCGTCGTGTCACCGGGGAGGGAGCCCGATGAAGGTCCACAACCGCATTCTTCTGATGCTGTTCCTCTTCGCCGTCGCGTTCTTCGCGGTAATCTATCTCTTTTTCAATATCGTGGTGATGGGGGAGAACGACCGCATTGCCGCCGCCTACGAGAAGAGCAAACGGTTCCATTTTGAGAAACTGATCGCCCTCAAGGGACAGCCGCTCCAGTATTTCGCCAACGATTACTCCTTCTGGGACGACATGGTCGATTTCGTCGCCAAGCCCGACAAGGAGTGGGCGAAGGACAATCTCGACACCGGTCTTGATACTTTTCACGCTTACGGCCTGTGGGTCTACGATACCGCAAGGAAACCGGTCTACGGCGTCACCAAGCCGGCCGACGAGTTCCGGTATGAGATGATGCTCTTCGGTGACGGTACGGTCCCGGAAAAACTCTTTGTTAACGAAGAGCGGTTCGCGCATTTCTTTCAGCGTACCGATGCCGGGATCATGGAGGTCTATGGGGCGACCGTCCATTCGGCGAACGATTTTGAACGGAAACAGCCGCCGGCCGGTTTTCTCTTCACCGGCTGGCTGGTCGACGAGCGCTATCTGAACGAGATGGCCCTCCTCTCGGGGGCGACGGTGCGTGTCGGCGGTCCGGCAGAAGCCGATTTCATGCGCGGCGACGGGGGAGCGATCTCGCTGGCATTGCCGCTCCGGGGCTTCACCGATCCGGCGGCGGCGACTCTGGTATTCGCCACCCAGCTTGCCGAGGTGCAGGCGCTCGGGGAACAGCGGCGCGTCACCTTCCTCACCGCCAGCGCGATGATCCTGTTCATATTCGGCATCCTGTTCTACTACCTGCGGACCCGCATCTCGCGGCCTCTCAGCCTCATATCGCGGAGCATGGAAAGGAGCGATCCGGCGGTCCTCGCGCCGCTGGCGGGCAGTACCGACGAGTTCGGTCAGATCGCCGGGCTCATCACCCTCTTCTTCCGTCAGCAGGAAAAACTGGAACAGGAGGTCGAGACGCGCCGGCGCGCCGAAGAGGCGGCAAAGGCGGCCGATCTGGCCAAGTCGCAGTTCCTCGCCAACATGAGTCACGAGATACGGACGCCGATGAACGGTATCCTCGGGCTTACCGAACTGCTGCTGGTGGGCGCTTCGACGCCGCAGGAACAGCGCGATCATCTGGAGGATATCCGCTACTCGGGGCAGATGCTGCTCGACATGCTCAACGATATCCTCGATCTTTCCAAGATAGAATCGGGTCACATGACCATCGAGTCGGTCCCGTGCGATGTGGGCGAGATCGTCGAGCGGACGACCCAGCTGTTCCGTTTCCGCGCCGATGCCAAGCGGCTGCTCCTCAGCGCCGAGGTTGACGGGTCGGTGCCGCTCCTGCTCATCGGCGATCCGACGCGGATACGGCAGATACTGTTCAATCTGCTGGGTAATGCGGTGAAATTCACCCAGAAGGGGCGGATCACCGTGCAGGCCCGCTACCACGCCGCGACGGGGATCATGGAGCTGGTGGTCGCCGATACCGGCGTCGGTATCCCGCAGGATAAGCTCGCCGAGATATTTGAGCCGTTCTTGCAGGCCGACGATTCGGTCACCCGCAAGTACGGCGGTACCGGACTGGGGCTTTCCATCGTCAAGACGCTGGTCGAACTCATGCGGGGCGAGATAACGGTCGAAAGCGCGGAAGGGCAGGGAGCCCGTTTCATCGTCCGTCTGCCGCTCAAAGTTGCCGGCGATCTTCCCGAAGGGACATCGCCCGTGTCGCAGCTCATCGCCGAACGCCGCGGCGCGAAAGGCAAGTCAGGTCACCGCAACGGCGCATGAGGCGCCGTTCATTCCCGGCGCTCCTTATTTTTCAGCAGATATGTCGCCGCGGAAAACATTGGGGTCACATCTATATAAACACAAACTTGCGTTTTCCGTTAAGTTCTGCTAGGGTGTCGTCATGGCACGTCCACTGCGCATAGAATACCCCGGCGCCCTGTACCATGTGATCAACCGGGGACACCGCAAGGAAAAGATATTCCGCCGCATCGCCGACCGCGAAGTCTTCCTCGAAAAACTCATCGCCGCGCGGCGTAAATTCGGCATCATCGTCCACGCCTACTGCCTGATGGATAACCACTTCCACCTACTCATCGAGACGCCGAACGCGAACCTCGCCCGCGCGATGCACACCTTCCACGCGAGCTACGCCAACTGGTTCCGCGTCAAATACCAACTCGTCGGCTCGGTGTTCCAAGGGCGCTACAAGGCGGTGCTGGTCGAGCGCGACGACTACCTCGTGCGACTCTCGGCCTACATCCACTTGAACCCGGTCCGCGCGCGACTCGTCGACGAACCGGAAGAACATCGCTGGAGCAGTTACGGCCAGTACCTTTCCGGCGCGGCGACCGAACTCCTCTCCCCGGCGACGGTGCTCAAATACGCGGGCGGCCCGGAGAACTATCAGACCATCATCGACCGCATGCAGGGCGAGGACATCCTGCCCGAAGAGATGTACGGACGCAACGCGCTCATCGGCGGCGACGATTTCCGGGCGAAGATGCGGGAACAGGTGGCAGAGCGCGCGGCGGACGCGAACGAACTGCCCGAGTATCGCGGCCTGCGGCAGGTGACGCCAGAAGTGGTGGAAAAAGCAGTGTGCACGGCGTTCGGCGTGAAGAAGAGCGACCTGACGAAGAAGTACGAACGGGGGGAGGCGCGGCGCGTCTATCTCTATCTTCTCAAACGGCGGACGGCGCTGACGCTGGCGGAGATCGGACGGCTGCTCGGCATGTCGGGCAATGCGGTGGCGACGGCGGCGCGGGTGTTCGAGGTGCGGCTGGAGAATGATGTCAAGCAGAGGGAACGGGTGAATAAGATAGAGGAGGGGCTGTCGTGAAAAGTTGTGTTAATATAGATGTGACCCCAATATTGCTCTTAGCGGTAGGTCTCCTGTTTGCTATAGCGGGAGCCTCTTGTTCATCGCCGAAAACAACAGAAGCGCTTATTGTTGCGATCAAGCAGGGCAACATTGAAGCGGTGAGATTGACAGCGAATGCCAACAATGTCAATGGTACCGATGAAACGGGGGCAACGCCGATCATGTGGGCAGCATTCGGTGGCAATCTGCAAGTTATAGAGTATCTCATAGAGCAGGGGGCCGATTATAATAAACACGGCTTGCTTTATCACTCTTCAGACAAGATATATACCTCCGCACTGAACGCTGCTGTAGGCGAAAACAACATTGATGTAGTTAAATATTTCGTTGAGCGAAAAGGGGTAGCCGCAGAACAAGTTGCGCCTGCCGTCAACTACTATGAACTGTCGCCGTCAGACATTCTGGATGTTCAAGGGTTATATGTTCAATTGATGTCTTCAGAAGACCCTTTGGCAAAAGATATTAAGAGCGAAATAGTGAATCGCGAGACAAGATCAGCGTGTTCTCTGGTTTTTCTCATAGATTTCATCCGGTATGCGAACAACTTTATAAACAATTACGGAGATAAGAATTTCTTTGATCTTGCGCGAAAGGCATCGAATCGGCGACAAATAGATACCCTCTTTGGAAAATATATAAAAAAGAAAGATCGCTACGACTATCTGTTGGGTACAAAAGAAACAACCTCTTTGATCATTGCGGTAAGAAACAAACGCAAAGAGATGGTTCAGTACCTTCTTGATAAGAGGGCAAATATCAATATGCAATCATACTACGGGATGACGGCGCTTATGAAGGCAGCAGAAAATAAAGATTATGAGATGTTGGAATATTTGGTTGAAAGGGGTGCCACGGCGACTCAATCGGAGAGTGTTGATGGGCTTAATGTTCTTGCATTGATCTCTTTATGCGGAGCCAATGAAGAAAGTTGTTACAACAATATCAAGAAATATGCTCCGGTTTTGGTTAAAGCGGGAGCAGATATAAATCATGCTGATAAATACGGGAACACAATACTATCAAATATGTGTGTTGATAGAAGAAATGAAGAGGCAAACTTTCTTGTTTCGTTGGGTGCCGACCCCGATATTAAGAATGGCTGTGGTGAAGTGATTAGGAATGTCTGCAAGAAGAATGATATCGAAATTCTTCCTTACAAAAAACCTACCGAAACAGTCCCGAAACAGGCAGGAGTGGTCAGAACACCTATGCCTGCGACGAATGGGACATTGTTGCCGCGCATGTGACTGAAGGTGCCGCGGCGACCAGCAGCCCTACAACAGGCAAGTTGCTTTTTTTTCTTCTCCACGCTACGATGAGCGCGTCGGACCGATTTCTTTTCCAAATGGAGGAACGCATGACTTCCAAAGGAGCTATCGCCATTCTCTGCGCCGGCGGGCCGGCGCCCGGCATCAACACCGTGGTCGCCTCGGTCGCGAAGGCATTTCTCATCGACGGCTACCGCGTCATCGGGCTCAATTACGGCTACAAAACCCTCTTCACCGGCAAACCCGACACCGTCGAGATAGACTTCGAGTTCGCCGACCGGTTCTTCAACATCGGCGGTTCGGCGCTCAAAATGTCGCGCCACAAACCGAAGGACGCCGAGTTCACGGCCGATTTCTTCGTCAAGAACGATGTGAAACTGCTGGTCACCATCGGCGGCGACGACACCGCCTCGACCGCGAACCGGCTCGCCAAGTGGCTGGCGACGCAGAAACTCGATGTGCGCAATATCCATGTCCCCAAGACCATCGACAACGACCTGCCGCTCCCCGACCGGCTTCCCACCTTCGGCTACCACAGCGCGAAGAACGAAGGGACCCGTATCGGCACCACGGTCTACGAGGATGCGCGGACCAGCGGGAACTGGTTCGTCGTCTCGATGATGGGGCGCGAGGCGGGCCATCTGGCGTGGGGCGTCGGCACGGCGTGCCATTACCCGATGATCATCATTCCCGAGATGTTCAATAAGGTCGAGGTGACCTTCGACCGGATGATCCGCATGATGGTGGGCACCATCGTCAAGCGGAAACTGATGGGGATCGACTACGGCTGTATCGCCGTATCGGAAGGGGTGTTCCACTTCATGTCGGACGATGAGATCAAGAACAGCGGCATCCAGTTCACCTACGACGACCACGGCCATCCCGAACTGGGCAATGTCAGCAAGGCGCACATCTTCAATATGCTCCTGAGCAGGAAGCTTAAGGAACTCAAGATCAATATCAAGAGCCGTCCGGTCGAGATCGGTTACGAGGTCCGCTGCGGCACGCCGGTCGCGTTCGATCTCAAGTACTGCACCATACTCGGCGAAGGGGTGCGGGAACTGTTCGATCACGGCAAGAGCGGCTGTATCGTGGTGGCCAAGAACGACGGGACCATCGCGCCGCTCTACCTCAAGGATGTCGAAGGGCCCGACGGGAAGATCAAGCCGCGGCTGGTCGAGACCGACACCGAGGATTTCCGCATCGTCTTCAAGAACCTTCACTTCATCAAGCCGCACAACTACGAGGCGGCGAAGAAGTACCTGCCCGACCCGGAGAATTACGATCTGGTCAAGATACTGGGCTGGTAGGAGGCCGTCATGCCTGTCGATCCCGCACTCGCCGCGCTCAGAAAAGAACTGCACGAATGTCCCGAGATCGCCTTTCAGGAGGTCGGGACGCGCGCCATCATCGAATGGTTCGTGACCGCCGCGACGGCGGGCGACACGCGGTTCCGGCTCATCCGGGCGCTCGAGACGGCGCTGGTGGTCGAGTACCGCGGCGGTGCCCTCGACGCGCCGTTCACGCTCTTCCGCGCCGACATGGATGCCCTGCCGCTGACCGAGGATCCGACCCATCCGGTCGTTTCGAAACGCGCCGGTTTCATGCATGCCTGCGGTCACGATGTTCATATGACGACGCTCGCCGGTTTCGTCGCGTTGACGGCGCGAAAAAAACCAGCGCGCAACATCCTGTTCGTCTTCCAGCCGGGCGAAGAGGGGGCGGGCGGCGCGAAGCGGATGATCGAGGCGGGGCTGTTCGACGGCCACCGCATCGTCGCCTGCTATGCGCTCCATGTGACCGACGACCATCCGCTCGGCGAGGTTGCGACCAAAGCGGGAGTGCTCTTCGCCATGCCGCGCGAAATAGATGTTACCTTCACCGGCACCGCAGGACACGCAGCCTTTCCGCATAATGCGAGCGACGCCCTGTTCGCGGCGGCCCATTTCGTCCGCAATGTTCACGGACTCCTCGCCAAGCGGCTCGACCCGATGCGGCCGTTCCTGTTCCATATCGGTAAAATAACGGGTGGTACGGCGCGCAATATCGTGGCTGACCATTGTCTTTTGCACGGCACGATGCGGGCGCTCGATACCGATTCGATGGCGCGCGGCGCGGCGATAGTGGAAGAGGCGGCGCGCGAGGCGGCGGCGCTGACCGGCGGCGGTTACCGTATCGAGACGCTCGGCGAATTTCTGCCGGTGATCTGCGACGCGACGCTCGTGGAGCGGCTTCGGAAGGCATGCGCCGCGACCGGAACCCGCTTCGCCGAATCGGAGACGAAACTGGTGGGGGAGGATTTCGGTTTCTTCTGCGCGAAATGGCCCTCGCTCCTGTTCTGGCTCGGCACTCGTCGAGATGGGGAGCCGTCCCGGGCGCTCCACGCCGCCGAATTCTACCCACCCGACGAGGCGGCGGCGGCCGGTATTTCCCTCTTCGATGCCCTGTTATCCGCGACTTCCGAATGATTGACTTATCGCCTGTTTTTTGGTACAAGGTCCGGCGTATTGACGTAGGAGGAGTATTGTCATGAGCATGA
This sequence comes from bacterium, assembly GCA_022709425.1. Lineage (GTDB taxonomy): Bacteria > UBP6 > UBA1177 > UBA1177 > JAKLFG01 > CALMRE01. Next base: position 11,072 of record JAKLIW010000022.1, on the reverse strand, counting down.
GCGATCTTATCAAAATATTTATCGGCCTCTGCCTGATACTCTTCGGGTGGCAGTTCGCCGATCCCTACTGGGATAAATACTGGCTCACCAAAGAGATCGAGAAGGCGGCGACCTACGGCACCAAGAGAGACATCGAGCAAGTACGCGGGTTGCTGACCGATTCTTTTGCCAACTACGGCATTCAGAAAACGGGGAATGATTGCTACGTGTACAAGGACGAACGCAATTTCGTTACCGTCAAGTGCGAATACGACGCGAAGGTCGAAGTATTCGGAGAAGTTCTGCATACCTATCACATAAAGATCCAAGTGAGTAAAAAGGAAGAATTCAATAAATTCCTGTAACCGATAACCGACGACGGAGATGCCGATGAAACGGAAGGGGCTCAACATCACCAAGGTCATCATGAACGCCGAGGAGATGGAACGGACGATCAACCGGATGGTCCACGAGATCATCGAACGGGTCGGGCCGAAAAAGAATGTCGCCATCGTCGGCATCCGTACGCGCGGTGTGCCCATAGCCGAGCGCATCCTCAAAAAGATTCAGGAGCTTGAGAAGGTGAAGGTCGCCTCGGGGACCATCGATATCGCTCTGTACCGCGACGATTTCTTCAAAGGTCTGGCGAGTCCCGAGGTCGGTCCGTCGAACCTCAACTTCAATGTCGATGGCGCCAATATCGTGCTCATTGACGATGTCATCTACACCGGCCGCACCGTCCGCGCCGCGATAGACGCGGTGATGGATTACGGCCGTCCCGCCAGCATCATGTACGCGGCGCTGGTGGACCGCGGTCACCGCGAACTGCCCATCCAGCCCGATTTCGTCGGCAAGGCGGTACAGACCGGCGACAACGAGGCGGTCGCCGTCTATCTCAAAGAGATCGATGACGAGGACAAGGTCGTCGTCGGCGAAAAATAGCCAGACAAGGGGAGAGAAAAATATCATGAAACATCTGCTCGGTATCGAGAACCTTAACCGCGATCAGATCATGCACATCCTCGAAACGGCGGTGTCGTTCGAGGAGATCAATCAGCGGCAGATCAAAAAAGTGCCCACGCTCAAAGGTTTGAGCGTCATCAATTTCTTCGCCGAACCGTCGACCCGGACGCGCATGTCGTTCGAGGTCGCCGAGAAGCGGCTGTCGGCCGATTCGTATAACATCGCCGTCTCGGGCAGCGCCATTACGAAGGGCGAAACGCTCTCCGATACGGCGCTCAACCTGCAGGCGATGGCGCCCGACTGCCTGATCATCCGCCACGCGGTGTCGGGGACGCCCCACATGCTGGCCCAGATCATGGACTGCTCCATCATCAACGCCGGCGACGGCTTCCATGAACACCCGACGCAGGCGCTTCTTGATGCCTACACGATACAGAAGAAGAAAGGCCGTCTCGACGGCCTCAAGGTGGCGCTCATGGGCGACATCGCCCACAGCCGCGTCGCCCGTTCGAACATCCACCTGCTCACCAAGACCGGCTCCCATGTGACGGTGGCGGGTCCCGCGACGATGATCCCGAAGGACATCAAGAAACTCGGCGTCGAGGTCACCTACGACCCGAAAGAGGCGGTGAAAGATGCCGACATCGTGATGATGCTGCGCATTCAGGAAGAACGCGAGAGCGGCCTTATGTATCCCGACCGGCGCGAATACGCCAAATTCTTCTGTCTGGACGAGAAACTGCTCTCCTACGCCAAACCCGACGCGACGGTCATGCATCCCGGCCCCGCCAACCGCGGCGTCGAGATCGACGACAACATCATGGACGGCGACCGCTCGGTCATCCTTGAACAGGTGGCCAACGGGGTCGCGGTGCGCATGGCGGTACTCTATCTTCTCTTGGGAGGATCGAACTCATGAAACTGCTCATCAAGAACGGCACCATAGTCAACCCGAAGGCGGGGAAGAGCTTTGTCGGCTCGATCCTCGTCGAGAACGGGAAAATAACCAAGATCGCGAAGGGCGATCTCACGGCCGACGGCGCCGAGACGGTCAACGCCGCCGGGATGATCGTCACCCCCGGCCTCATCGATCTCCATGTCCACTTCCGCGATCCCGGCTTCGAGGAGAAAGAGGACATCCTCACCGGTCTCGAAGCGGCGGCGGCGGGCGGCTTCACCGCGGTCTGCACCATGCCCAACACGAGCCCGGCCTGCGACAATATCGGCACCATCGAGTACCAGACGAAAAAGGCGGCCAAGCAGGGGAACGGCGTCCGCCTCTATCCCATCGCCGCGGCATCCAAGGGACTCAAGGGCGAAACGATGGCCCCCATCGGCGAACTGAAAGAGGGGGGCGCGATCGCGATCTCCGACGACGGGAAACCGATAACGGACAGCTCGCTCCTCCAGCGGGTCATGCAGTATGCCTCGTCGTTCGGCCTGATGTATGTGTCGCACTCCGAGGATACCTACCTCTCGAAGGGCGGCCAGATGAACGAGAGTTACTTCTCGACCCTCTACGGCATGCAGGGGATCCCGGCGGTCGGCGAGGCGCTGTCGGTGGCGCGTGAATGCCTCATGGCGCAGTATCTCGGTCTTCCGGTCCATATCTGCCATGTCTCGACCAAGATGTCGCTGGACCTCATCGCCTATTTCAAGGCGCAGGGGGTGAAGGTGACCGCCGAGACGGCGCCGCACTACCTGTCACTCACCGACGAGGCGGTCGGCTCGTACGATACCAATACCAAGGTCAACCCGCCGCTCAGATCCGAAGAGGACCGGCAGGCGCTCATCGCCGCCGTCAAATCGGGCCTCATCGACGCTATTGCGACCGACCACGCGCCGCACCACGAACGGGACAAGAATGTCGAATTCAACACCGCCCCGTCGGGGATGGTGGGGCTGGAGACCGCCGTGCCGCTGGTCTACAAGCTGGTCCACGACAAGCAGATTACCATAGAGCGGTTCGTCGAACTGTTCACCGCCGGTTACGGCATATTCGGTCTTGAAGGCGGGGTGCTCACCGAAGGGGGCCGCGCCGACATCACCCTCATCGACCCCGAATATCAGTGGACCATAGACAAGAATATGTTCCGCTCGAAATCGCGCAACACCCCGTTCCACGGCTTCCATGTCAAAGGCGCCGTTTTCCGCACCATCGCGGGCGGCAAAACGGTCTTCACCCGCGCCTACTAACTTAAAAGAGGGCTCATGGCGTTCTCCCAGAACACGGCGGTCTTCTCCAGTTTCTCGCGTGATGAGGAGCGTCAGTTGCTCGCCTTCAAGAAAGAGGCGTTCTACAGCACCGGCGAGGATTTCGAGAATTTCAACCGCTGGCAGGAATTCCTCAATCTTTTCTTCATCTATCATGTCCGGTCGGGCGACGCTCAGACGACCCTTGCCCAGCGGCGCGAATTGCCGCCGGCGCAGATATTGCTCTACACGCCCTCCTTTTTCAACCGCATGAAGGGGCGCGACTACTTCTCCGAAGCGCCGCTGGAATTCGACGACGAGGCGCGTGACGATCTCGGCTGGTTCGACCGGCGCGAACTGATACTGTCGATCTTCGACCGCAAAGAGGACCAGATCCATTTCGTGCAGGCGAAGGCCTCGTTCGTCGTGTCGCTCAAGCATCTCTCCTTTTTCAAGAAGGTGAAGAAGCTGGCCGACGCCACTCCGGCGTATCAGAACGGCCCGTACCTGCTGTTCCTGATCTCGATACTGCTCCTCAAGAAGGACCGCTTCGCCTCATCCAAGCTGTTCGACCCGTTCCGCGTCGAGGAACTGGAGAAGGCCCATCTCTACTATCAGAAATTCGCCGATACGATCGTCTCGTGACCGCCAATCTCATCAACCGCCTCTCTGAAACCGAACTGGCATCCCTTCTCGACGGCGCGCGCCGTCTGTGGGAGTCGGGGCAGTGCTGTCCGACGCGGTGCGGTGTGACGCGGCAGTGGGGGACAGCGGCCGACCGCGAGCCGCCCTGCTGCGGATCGCCCGTCGGCATCAAGGTCGCCTCGTTCGCGGTCCACAACGGCGAAGAGCCGCCGGTGAGCGGCTGGAACGGCGCGGGGAATGTCTTTTTCTCCGGCTGTAACATGCACTGCATCTTCTGCCAGAACTGGCCCATATCGCACGACAACAACGGACGGCTCTACTCATCCGATGAATTCGCCGGTGAGATAAAGAAACTGCTCGCGAAGAAGGTCCACAATCTCAACTTGACCACCGCCGATCACTATCTCTACCCGGTGCTCGCGGCGCTCGCCGGGATGCGCGGCGATATCACCGTGCCGATATCCTACAACTGCTCCGGCTACTTCACCGCCGAGGCGCTCGCACTGGTCATCCGCTTCGCCGATATCTTCCTCTACGATGTGAAATACCTCGATCCGGCGCTCGCGGCGCGCTACAGCCGCGCACCGGGCTATGTCGATGCGATGACGCGGGGACTCGATGTCATCCATGCGGCGAAGATACCGTGGGAAGAGGACGATCTGGGCTTACTGCGGCGCGGTCTCATCATACGGCATCTCGTCATTCCCGGGGCGGTCGACAATTCGCTCAAGGTGCTCGACCTCCTTGCGCGGCACCGCGACCGCGGCATGGTCTTCAAACTGTCGCTCATGAGTCAGTATTTCCCCGCCTACCGCGCGGTGGATCATCCGGAGGTCGGCCGGCGGCTGACGCACGATGAGTACGATCCGATAGTGGCGCGGATGGAAGAACTCGATCTCGACGGCTGGATGCAGGATCTCGACGCCCACGGCGGGGCGTAGCGTTCCCGAAAGTATTTCTTTACTTTAAATGTCTTGCGAAAAACTAGATTACGAAGAGGTCATCGGACAAGCACATCCACTGTTTACCGGTAAGACAATTTCTTCATCGGGGGGATCGTCAGTCTTGTTTTCGGGATCGTCGGCGGGGACGATATCCGACTCAATATCATCGGCGTCAACGATCATATCATCCGATTCCTGCGAGGCATCTGTAGTATAATCATCGGGGCGAGGCGAAGCGTCTGCAATATGGTCGTCGGGATAGAGAAGATCATCGGGAGCGATTGGTTCCCCGACACACAAGCCATTTGTGCAACGATCATTCTTCGTGAGATCATTTTGATCATCGCACGTAAGTTCTGCGGTGCCCGGCGTATGTGTACATGAGCCTTTCTCTCCGGACATTTCGCATGAATCAATGGTACATGGATTGTTGTCTTCGCAGGTCGCATCGGCAGTGCAATAGAGCAGGTATCGTGCTATGAATGGGCTCACCTTGTCACCTGCCGTAAAGAAGTGGCCGCCAACATACAAAATGCCTGAATCATCGATCTCGAAGGTCGCTGGGGACCCGTCCAAACCGGAACCCAAGGAGCTCCATGAAGTTCCATCCCATTTGGCGATATGGTTGGCCGGGATACCGTCCGCCGTGACGAACCCGCCGCCTGCATACAGGTTATCGAAGCGGTCAACGACCAATGCAGTCACCTGTCCGTCTAGGCCGTTGCCGAGCGGGTACCACGCGCTTCCATCCCACACGGCGATATTTTTGACCTCGGTATCGCCGCTTTTCTTGAAAAGGCCGCCGGCATACAGGACCCCCTTGCTGTCGATAGCGAGGTCGTCGACGAAGCCATCGAGTCCGTTGCCCAATGCGCTCCATGTGTTTCCGTCCCACGTAGCGATGTTGTTTGTGGTTATGCCTCCTGCTGTGGCGAACCGGCCGCCAGCGTAGAGAATGCCGGCATCATCGATCAACATTGTGTCAACAACGGGAGCAACATTATTCTCAATGCCGGAGCCGAGGGCGGACCAGGAAGTGCCATCCCAAAAGGCGATCCTATTAGCCGTTGTATCTCCGGCAAAGGTGAAGAATCCGCTGGCGTAGAGCTCATTTTTTTCGTTTAAAACAATGTCGTTGATCTGATTGTTTGTTCCATTGCCCAGTTTCCCCCATGAAAAGCCATCCCAACGGGCGATGTTGTTGACTGCGTATATGTCTGCTTCGGTGAACTCTCCGGCAACATATAGCAGTCCGTTACTGTCAATGGCGATGGAAAGGACAAAATTGTTGCTGTATTCTATATGATTGATCCCGGTACCCAACGCCTTCCATGTGGTGCCTTCGCGCCGAGCGACGCAATCGAGATTCGTTTCTCCGGCGTAAGTGAAATATCCGCCCGCATAGAGAGATTTGTCATCGGCGATGGTAAGGTCCATTACGGTGTCGTTCAAATATGGATATCCAACAGCATGCCACTTTGATCCATCCCAATGAGCAAGACCCGTTGCAGTCATTCCGCCCACTTCCGTAAAGGTGCCGCCGGCATAGATCCCGCCATTTTCGTCCAAGGCCATTGTCCAGATAGCACCATCGTAGATTCCGCTTCCGAGCCGACTCCAGTTTCCGTTATCCCATCGAGCGATATTATAGGCTGAAACACTGCCTGCTCGTTCGAAATCGCCGCCCGCATAAATCGCACCTGAGTCGTCCTCGACAAGAGTTGAGACCAGCCCCCGCAAGCCTTCCCCGAGCACTTGCCATGCATTACCATCCCAGAAGGCGACATAATTGTCTAACGGATAATCGTCGGTCATGAGTTGAGCCGCTACTATAAGATGGTCCTCGCGGTCGATGACAAGGGCAGACCGAAATCCTTCGATTCCATCCGCGAGCGCGTGCCATGTGCCATCTTTCCAAGCGGCGATATGGTTCGCCGGAGCACCTCCGGCCATAGAGAAGAATCCGCTTCCGTACACAGTGTCGGCGCTGTCTATCGCGAGCGCATATACTTCATCGTTAACGCCGGATCCCAATGACGACCATGTATGACCATTCCACTTCGCGATGTTGTTGACTTCTATATCGCCCGCCGTGACGAAGGCGCCACCAGCGTATAATCTGCCTTTGCCGTCGACGGCAAGCGAGAATACATGCGGGGATTCGGTTCCCCCCATTCCTTCACCGAGAGTATTCCATGAAATACCGTCCCATTTCGCGATATATTTTGCTGTTGTATCGCCGGCGCTGGTAAAATCACCTCCAACATATAGAATGCCCCGTGGGTCGAGGGCAATAGCTCGTACAATATTGTTCAAGCCGGTTCCCAACGGTTCGCAAGTCCCGGTCGGCAGATGTATCCGCGCGATATTATTCGCGAAGATGTTTTTCACTTGGGTAAAGTCGCCAGCTATGTAGAGATAGTCTCCGTGTCGGAGCATCGCCAGAACGGATCCCCACGCCCCGGAGCGAGCGTTCATGTCGGACCAGCGCGCATCTTCTGGGGATGTCATCAGAGCTTCCTTTTGTTCGGCAGATACTGGGGCCATTGCGAATAATATCGTTACGATGAAGAAACCAAACAGGATTTTCATAGAATGCCTCCTGCGGTTGATTCTTCTCCATTTTTAGAATTTCGTCAATATTTTTATCTGGATGATCGTTCATGAGCGAAGGCGATATTATTCCGCTTTCACGCTACGGAATGCCTGCGTGATGGTGAGGAGCATCATCAGAAGCACCGCCACGGCATTGAGCTGGGGCACATGCAATTTAAAGATGCTGAGGAACAACGGCAGTATGAAGGGTATCGAAGCGATCGCGACCGATCGGTAAAGGCGCGGCCGTATCGTCGTGAGGAGCAGGAAAAGCTTCATCAGAGTGATGAGGTAGGGTTCGTTCAGATAGAGATCGCATTTCTCCGGCGCCGCGCCGCCCCAGCCGACCACGATGCAGGGCGAATCGTCGGGCGGCGTCTGGGTGATCAGCATGTCGTGGTGTCCCGGCATGAGTTCGGCCAGTGTCGCGGCGGCCGGCACGGCGGGGAACCGTTCGTCGGCGGTGCCGATCAACGCCGATGCGATGCCGTATTTCTCGCGCAGGAGATCGATCATGGTGCGATTGGCCGTCGCGTCGAAGCGGTCGATGACATAGTAGCCGATGACGCGGTTCCCTTCAGCCATCGCCACGAACGATTTCGCCGTCAGGTCGGGCGGCAGGGCGAGGCCGTCGGTACGGTATTTCTCCTTTTTGATGAGCAGGTAGAGGGTGCCGATGGTCAGTTCGGTGCCGTCGGCCATCTTCCGGCTGAACTTCGCGTCGCGTTTCATGATGTCGTTGTTCTCGTCGGCCGCCGCGAATTCCTTGTTGAGCAGGTTCACCTTCTTGAGGAACAGATCGCGCGAGACCCCCTCGGCGGTGATGATGCCCGACAGATTCACCTGCCCCAACGAAAGGAACTGGGCGGAGTCGAAAAGAAGCCGATCGACCTTCGCGCCGTGTATGAAGAGCCGGAAGCTGTTGAGGACCATGTTGAGGCTCGCCGTCTCGATGATGAAGCGGAGAAAGACGATCACGGTGGTCAGTACCAGCGCCGGCGAATAGATGGCGAGCATAAGCTGGAGCGCGGGTACGATGTCGCGGTTATTGATGAAGTTGACGAGCGGCAGGAACAGGGTCAGCGCGAAGAAAAGGGCGTAGATCGGTTCGAGCAGGCTGGTGAAGAGGGGCGAAGAGCTTTTTTCCGATTTGAGTGAAAAGGAGAAGAGGACCGCGATCGGCAGGGCTCCGGTCACTTCCCAAACGGGGGCGGCGCCGATGAGGGTGAGCCAGACCGAGGTGAAGAAGGGGAGCGCCAGATAGAGTGCGAGGAGCAGCGACGCGCGCTTGATCCGGGCATTGAGCACCCGGAAGATGGTGTAGAGAAAAAGCGGCGTGAAGAGATAGAGCCCGAATTCGTAGTGACTCTTCATCACGAAGATGATCGTGACGAGGTAGCCGAAGTAGGCCAAAGCGCCCAGTATCAGCAGGGCGGGGTCAAGGGCGGTTCTTTTCATCGGTCAGACCTCGTGAGCGACAGTAGTTATCTTTTGTTTCGTAGGCGGCGTTTATCTCGACCAGCAGCCGCAGGCTGTCGTCGATGAATTCGTTATGTTCGTGTATCCGTTTGGCGCTTTCGATACTGCCGGTGAGCGTCTTGCGCGCCTTTTTCAGGAGCCCGACCGTTTTCCCCCATAGTTCGCATTCGTAAACCGGTTTTTCTTCTTCGGTCAGTTCGGACGGCAGGGGATATTTCGCCATCTCGTCGAACAAGGCGCGGTAGAGGGCCGCCAGCTCATAGGCGCTGGCGTTGGTCCAGTAGATGATACCGGTCTGTATCGTCTTGAGGAACCAGCGTTGGGCCTCCTGTATGATGGTGCATTTGCGCAGGAGGATATCCCTGTTGTTCTCGAAGGGGAACGAGCCGAATTCGGCCACCGCGCTGCGTCCCATGACGAAATAGGCCATCGCCAGTTCGGGAATGAACAGCAGGTTGTCGGGGGTCCGTTCGCGCCGTATCTCGAAGATGACGTACTGCGCGGTCTTACGCGCCTCTTCCGGTTTCCCGGTCAAGGCGGTCGCCTCGGCGCGGCGCAGGAGTATCTCTCGGAGCGGCTCGGCCGGTATCTGATCGCCCGTCAGATCGGCTTTGAGCGCATTGTCGGCGATGTCGAGCAGTTCCTCCCAGCGACCGAGTCTTCCCAGACTGTGGAGGTAGAGATTAAGCGCATCGATCTTGTCCGATCCTTTGCCGAGCGTCAGGTAGGCCGCTTTGAAGTTCGACTGCGCCGTTTCGTAGTCGTTCTTTTTTATCGCGATGAGTCCCAGATTGTAATAGCAGAACGGGGTATTCTGGTATACGGGATTATAGGTGAGGATATCGTGAAAATAACGGGCGGCGGTGTCGTAATCGCCATCGTCGAAATGGTCGTTGGCCAGCGCGAAAAGTTCGTCGAAGTCACGCTCCTCGGGTGGCGACTCCTTTGCGGGGAGCACTTTGGGCGTTATGACGATCGGTTCGGTGATGAGGTAGTCGACCTGACGGCCCGGCGTCACGCAGGCGGCGAGCAGGAGGCATAGCGCGATGAATGAAAAGAGGGTTCCGCGCATCATTCAAACTGATCGACCGGTCCTTTGCCGACGCGGACGATCTCGAACTCATCCTGATCGAGCCGGATGATGCTGGTCAGTTCGGCCGGCAGGTAACCGCCGTCGGCGAGGATATCCACCAAGTGGAGCCATTCCGGTTCATCGTTCTCGGGGTCGACGAAAAAACCCTCGTCGTCGTCGGAGCCGCCCGCCGTCGAGACGATGATCGGTTCTCCGCAGGCGGCGATAAGCTCACGCAGGAAGGGGCTGTCGGGTATGCGGATGCCGATCTCCTTGCGCTTTTCGAGCATGATCTTGGGTATCTCGCGGCTTGCCTTGAGGATGAAGGTATAGGGGCCGGGAAGGGTCCGCTTGATGACGGCGTACTGTTTGTCGGTCACCTCGGCATAGCGGGCGAGTTCGGCGAGGTCGCGGAACATGACCGAGTAGAATTTCTTTTTCCGTTCCTTGATGCGGTTGAGTTTCTCGATGGCGTTCTTCCGGCCGATGCGAGCCACCAGCAGATAGGAGGTGTCGCCGGGGACCAATGCGATGCCCCCCTTGTCGAGTGTGGCGGCGATGAGGTCGAGGGTCCGTTTGTGGGGATTCTGAAGGTGCACGGTGAGGCGTTCCATGGGTATTTATCCGAAGAAAGTTGCGAGTGCGAGGTCGAATGCGTTGCGGGAAAGGGAATTGGGCACATCGAGGTGATCGATCGTTTCATCGGCGATGGCGGCGACCTGCGCCGGATCGGGTATGACCGAGAAGGCGTACAGTACCGACGCGAGATGGAGCCGTTCGGCGAAATCGCGCAGAGCCGGTTCGGGAACGGAGCCGAGTTCGTCGAGAGCGCTGGCCATCTCTTCCTGCGATTTCTTTTTCAGGCCGCGGATGAAGGCGGTACGTTCTTTTCCCGATAAAGCGATCGTCGCGCCGATCTGGTCCGCCAGCAACTCTGATCCCTTCCGCCCGAGTTTTTCGGTCACTCCATTCTGGCAGAGGAACAGGTTCGCGGCGATCATAAAAGCCATTTTCTTGCGGTCGGCGCTTTCGGCGCTTTTCCCGATCGCCAATACCGGCAGATTGGCATGTTCAATAGCCAAATTCGCCTTCAGGGCGGGATCGAAAAAGACCGGTATCGATTCGAGGCGCAGAGCAAGGGAAAGTTTCTCGATGAGATAGAACAGTTCGCGATTCTGGGTGGAACTGAGCGGATCGAGACG
>JAKLIW010000021.1 GCA_022709425.1 bacterium | reverse complement strand
TTAAGTTGCCGCAACTACTTAAAAACAGGGGATCCTCCCTCTTGTCAACAAATGTGCGAAAGATATTGTACGTTATCGTTCCTTTTCTCCCAGAGATTGAACCAAAGACGGCTCCCCATCTCTTGGACCGTGTCCGGCAACTGAAAATTCCGACTGGTCACGAATCGCATTTTCAAAGCTCCTTCTCGCGACACTTCTTTAAGAATTGCGGTTGTTCTATGTCACAAGCTCTCGAATATTGACGCAAAACTCTTTTTCGAGAAAAGATATCGTCTGCGGCTGACCATCCAGAGATGCACGAACATTGGGGGTTGTGTAAAGTCCCGCCTTTGCCTTCCACTTAGCGTTGTTTCGTTCCACTACAGCCACCCACTTTACAGGAGCGACATACTCACAGAGATCGTCGGACCCGGCGTTGTCAGCCATTCCCGAACAACAAAGGGCATGAGCCAACAAGGGCTTACCTTTTATTGTTACTTCCCGGATTGGTTTTGCGCGATCTGCGAGGATACCGATACCGACAAAACCGTGATTCTTAAGATATGCCGCAACGACATCGTCTTTTTGAAACCCAAGCATTGCGTCGCGCCAACGAACACCTTGACCGGCTGAAATAAATCCCAACTTCTTATAGTCGTCCCAGTTCCGATGAGGTCCTTCGCCTATGTTGTAGTAGTAAAGCCCGGACTGATAATCAAAACCTGAGAGTTCAAGATGCATCGTGTTGTGCGGTCTAAAATTATCCGAATAGTGTCCGGATGAAATATTAGTCAGCTGTCGGCCAAGTTTCCATAACAAAGTTTTCTCTACCAAGAGAGCGTCATGTTCGGAGAGATTGCAAGCTATCACTCGGATAATCGGCTTGAGTCCGGCTTTTTTTATCGCATTGATGCGAAGAGATTTCTCGGAATCCGATGTGTCCGACAGGTGCGCATCTTTCCGAGATCCTCTACCCTTGCCAAAATAAAACTCCTCCAGATTGCGAGGATCAATGTAAACATAGACATAGAAGTTGTTCATGGTCTTTTTCTTTAGCACACAATTATATTTATAATGTCTGCCCCCTTTTCACGCTCCCCCCGCTCCCCCCGCTCTGCCCCCTAGCAGTGCTCTCTTGCTCATAAGCATCCTTTACTAAATCCCAAATCACAAGCCTTTTCCATATAAATTCTTGACATGTCTTTGAGGCTTTCAGCCGTTACTTCTATCTCGTAATCGGAAAGTTCGTACGGCGGTGGGCTCAACCTATAGGTTCGGGGAGGCGCTGGAGGCGCGTTGGACCAACGCCCCCATATGTTGCCGCTGCCGCCCCTGTCCTTGTCCTCGCGCCTCAATCTATCCTCTTCCATATCCCGTTTTTGTATTTTTGACAACAAGCGATTGGCAACACCACTTAAAATTAATCCAAAAGAATGACATGCGGCACCATCTCCCATAGTACAAGCTTTCCGGCTATAATATGCTGAAGGATACTCCCTTTTGGGGCTTATGCTTCCCCCTCCTTTAAAAACCCCGTGCCTTAGTAGGTTGAACACCATGTTTGATGCTGCACATTCTTTAATTTCTTCGTCTTGGAGACACATGGAACCCTTTCTCTTATTAATTCCAAACTTCTCTAATACCGCTTCGTCTGTTTCTGACAATATAAAACAGGCCATTACCGGCGTCACATTCGTCACATTGTTTGCCTGTTCTACATTCATAGCCTCTTCTGCTTTTGTTTCTTTGAGTAAAACGGTGGCTAACTCGTCTGGCGACATAAGTTCTTTTATTTTAATTTCAGGTTTTATTTCAGTTTTTTCTTCTTCACAAACCGTGTCAAAGAATTTAAGCATAGACGAGAAGTCCTCGCATCTTTTATCTGGTCTTCCTAAACAGGAATGACCAAAAGTTGTCACCGCCTTGATCGTTGCTTCAAGATGTTGAGTGAACTTATAATTCATTTTCAAAAAGGCATAGCAATCATCAGAATGCTGCGGAGAACAGGATTTCTGATAAAATTCAGCGGCATTTTTTAAATCTTGATCGACCCCTTTACCCGTCTCATAGATAAATCCTAAACGAGAACAAGCCGCGATGTTTTTCAGCACACATTTTTCTTGATAAAAAGCTATCGCTTGATTCATGTCGTTTTTTTCATATAACAATCCCACAGCAGAGCAGTCCGCCACAGATCCCTTTTCGCATTCCCGCAGATATGCGGCTTCTATTTTTTCAACAGTTACAATACTGATTTCATATAGATTCCCCAGTGCGTTATTCGTGTAGAGAAATCCAAGACGAGAACAACTATGAGCGTGTTTCTTTTCACATTCTTTTTCATAAAACGCCGCAGCTTTGTTTATATCTTGTTTTTCATAAAGAAAACCTAGTCGAGAGCATGCTGTGGCCGTCCCCTTTTCACATTCTTTTTGATAAAACGCCGTAGCTTTGTTTAGGTCTTCTTTTTCATAAAGGGTGCCCAGTTGCAGACAGCTTTCGATGTTTCGCTTGTTGCATCCTTTTTCGTAATAATCTAAACCCCATTTTTGATCTAACTCGGTCACTTTTGCGTCATCAACTAATCGGGCGAGATTCTCACAACCAAGAGCACTTCCCCCATCACATGATTTTCTGTAATAATCCGAGGCTTTTTTATAATCTGGCTCATAGTCTTCCTCTTCCCATTCAAAACGACGGCTCCATTGTAGTGCACACGATTTGTCATATAGGCATCCTATTTGATAGCATGATTGAGAATATCCGCCGACGCAAGATTTTTGATAATACTCGAAAGCCTTAGATATATCTTCTTCAAAATAATCTTCCACGATATCTAAATCGTTAACATTTATCTCTTCCTGGCTGTATAGTAAAAGTAAATCTTTTTGTTTCGATACTGTGTAGAAAGAGCCTATTTTAAAGCAAGCGGATGCGTCATTTTTTTCTATGCAATTCAGGACAACGCAAGCTGTCTCAAGGCCGGATCCTCCAAGGCAAGCCTTCCTGTAATATTCTACAGCCTTATTTTTGTCTGGCAGTAACCCATTATAACTATTACCAACCTCGTGCATTATTCCTGTTTTTAAGCAAGATTTCAATTTCGCATTTCGATTACATTCTGTTTCCCATATTTTCGACACATTAGTTGCGCATCCAATGAGTCCTAAAAGAAAAAGCGAAGAAAGCAGATTAATTTTGATTGGTAACGATAGCCGTTCATTAGAAAATGTGTTCTTCCCGCAAGAGGAAAAACGACTGCATGAAGTCAGTTCTTTTTCGGATGTTTTTTTCATGGTGGCTCTCGCTCGCTTAAAGGGTCATTGTGATCACATCTAAATGGCATCTAAATTGGGTCGCATCTAAATTTCGCTACTTTAGCCATCCCCTTTTTTCCGCTCTTCCCGTCCCGCAGAATGCCGACATTTCTCCTGTCTTTCAAGTCGTGCAGGTCTTCCACAATCCGCCTCCGAGTAAAACCGACCGGCTCCGTCTCAAGTCGCTTTTCCAGTTCGTTGTAGCGGTCAAGCAGTTCCCGCGTCTTGGGATTCTCGAACGACTCCTTGAACCACCGCTTCGCCTCCCCATCCCAGAGCGCATAGAATTCGTCGGGGATATCGTCGGCCCACTCCTTGGTCACATCGTTCGAATGGGGTTCGTACGGCAGAACATAGTCGATGCCGAGCACTTTGGCGACGACGAAGGGATTCATGAACAGCGTCTGGAGGAACTTCACATACGCTTTCTTCAGATCGCCCGACCGGTAGAGCGCCAGCGTCCAGCAGAGATACTGGAGCGGATCGCCGCAGTCGTCGGAAAAGGCGCGGTCGAACCACTTGTAGTGCTTGAGCGCCCCCTCGACATCCCCCACCAGCACATAGTACGGCCCGATGAGATAGCGCACCCCGCCGCCGTCATCGTAGCCGCCGAACCGCCGCTTCTCATAGCGCAGATAGTTCTCGTACTCCTCGATGCGCCGCCGTACCGTATCCATCCTTTTGGGTATCTTCCACGCCATCCGCTTCCCCGCACCATTCCGGAAATCACCGCAGAATACCCCCGCCCCGATTTTGAAGCAAGAAATTTCGCAGAGGAAAGAGGGCGCGATGAATCGCTCCCCTACCTTAATTTAATGAATAAGATGATTATTTGCCGCAGCACTTTTTGTATTTCTGGCCGCTACCGCAGGGGCAGGGATCGTTACGACCAACGGCGGTCGCCGGTGGCTTGGGTGCGGCCTTCGGCGCGACCTTCCCGGTGAAATCGATGCACTCCATCGACGGTATCCGGTAAGTGAACGCCGTATTGCCGTCGCAGTTCGACACCGCGAAATCGCCCCTTGTGATGACATCCATGCCGATGAGGGCATCCACTCCTGAAAGCTCGCCCTTCGTCACTTTCACATTCGCCAAACCAACCCCATTGGGCAGACCGATATTGACCAGATAGGTCTCGGCCACGGTCGTTCCATGGGCATGATGAACTTCGGTCATTCCGGTCGGCTGAAGCCCCAGACCGTCGACTATCTTCTGCGTGATGACCGAAGCGGTCGCCCCGGTATCCCAGATGCCACTAAACTTCTTGAACAAAGTGGCGGTCTGTTCTCTGGTAAGCGTCCGGGGATCAAATGCGGCGGCTATCCCCACCTCGCTGACCAGAACGCGGGAAATGCCTTTATGAACGATGGTGAAGGACTTAGTACCCGCCATGTTAGGCAGCGGGAAAGGCTACGCGTGAATGAAAAGTCTGCGTATGCGCCTCGGACCCGGGCTCACACCTCTGAACAAGGAAAGTACCGAGCGGATGAGTCTTTGCGGTCTCCTGCACGGCCTCTATTTCGGAGTCGTAAACGCCGATGATCTTCCGGTCCTTGATGACCAACACTTTACCGTTGTACTTCTTGACCAACTCGTTCTTGTGCTCAAGGTAATACTTGAACTCTCCGGCGAGTTTGCTAGCCATGAAGACCTCCTTCTTTCGACACACAGCGAACGGGGCGAGTATAAAATACGAATGTCTCGTTGTCAACTATAACCCTCGCCTCAGGGAGGGCACGGGCGCGATGAATCGCTCCCCTACAGATCAGATGTGGTGTTGGAGCGGTATTTACCACGCCTCGACGAAGGCGGTGTCGGTGTAGATCGTTTCGAGGCGGGTCTTGTGTCCCTGCTCCATCCGCGCGAGTTGGGTGAACATCTCCTTCTGCTCGGCGGAAGGACTGGCGTCGGCGAAGTTGCGGTACATCTTCATCGCCTCTTCCTCTTTCTTCATCGCCAGCGCGATGGCGTCCACAAAACTCATCCCGACGGTCAGTTTCGGCAGTTCCACCGTCTCCGCTATCTTGTAGTCGGTCGTTTCGGCGAACTGCAGTTTCTTCCCGCCGTCGGCAAGGAACGATTCGAGCAGGAGTTTATGTTTCATCTCCTCGCCCGCCAGTTCCACGAAGATCGACTTCAGCGATTTGTTGGCGGTCTTGGCCGCCGCGCCGTCGTAGAAATCGTACGCCTCGATCTCGTTGTTCACCGCCATCCGCAGTATCTTGGTCATATCCATGGACATACTCCCTTTCGGTTGGTGTTCTCCTCCGCTACCCCTTCTCTATCTTGCAGGCGCAGACCTTGTATTCCGGTATCTTCGCGATCGGGTCGAGCGCGTTGATGGTCAGTTTGTTCGCCGCCGCTTCGGCGAAGTGGAAGGGCATGAACACCGTTCCCTTCGGACAGCGCTTGGTGATGAACGCGCCGGTGACCACCGAGCCGCGCCGCGTCGAGACCTTGACCTTGTCGCCGTTCTTCACACCGATCGCCTCGGCATCCTCGACCGATATCATGACATGGGGACCGGCGAGGTTGTTGAGCCCCGGGGTCTTGCGCGACATGGTGCCGGTGTGGTACTGCTGAAGGACGCGCCCGGTGGTAAAGTACCACGGATAGTCCTTGTCGGGCATCTCGGCCGGTTCCTTGAAGGGGATGGCCGCGAACAGCCCGAGTCCCCGCGAGAACTTGCCGATGTGGAGGACCGGCGTGCCGGGATGCTCCTCGTTCGGGCAGGGCCAGTGCATGCCGGCGAAGCCGAGCCGTTTGTAGGTCAGCCCGGCGTACGACGGGGTGCACTTCCGCATCTCTTCGAAGATATCCTCGGCCTTCGTATAATTCCAGTTGAGTCCCATCTTATTGGCGATCATCTGGTGTATCTCCCAGTCGTGCTTCGCCTGACCGGGGGCATTCACCGCCTTGAACAGAAGCTGAACACGCCGTTCGGTGTTGCTGAAGGTACCGTCCTTTTCGGCGGGCGACGATGCCGGGAGAACGACATGGGCCATCTGCGCCGTTTCGGTCATGAAGATATCCTGCACGACGAGGAACTCGAGTCTCTTCAGCGATTCTTCGGCGTGGTGGAGGTCGGGATCCGAGACCATCGGGTTCTCGCCCATGATGTAGAACGCCTTCATCTCGCCCGCGTGGGCCTTGTCGAAGGCGACCGTCATGGTCATGCCGACCTTGTCGCTCAGTTTCACGCCCCAGAACTTCTCGAACTTCTCCTGCACCGCGGCGTCGCCGATCTTCTGATAGGCGGGGAACACATTGGGAAGGCCGCCCATGTCGCAGGCGCCCTGCACATTGGATTGGCCGCGCAGAGGATTGACGCCGCCGCCCACCTTGCCCATGTTGCCGCAGAGCATCTGAAGATTCGCGGTCGACTTGACATTGTCGACGCCGGTGGTGTGCTGGGTGATCCCCATCGCGTAGTAGAGCGCCGCCGTCGGGGCCTTGCCGAACAGCTCGGCGATCTCCTCAAGCGTCCTCACGGGGATGCCCGATATCTTCTCGACATACTCGGGAGTGAACTTGGCGACCTCTTCCTTGAGCGCCTCGTACCCCTCGGTACGCTCCTCGATGAACTTCTTGTCCTCCCAGCCGTTCTTGATGATGAGATGCATCATCCCGTTGAGCACCGCGACATCGGTGCCGGGCCGCTGGCAGGCGTAGATGGTCGCGAAATCGGCCATCTTGATCCGCTTGGGATCGATGACGATGATCTTCACCTTGCCGTCCACCGCCGCTTTTTTGAGACGCGCGGCGATGACCGGATGACATTCGGAGGTGTCGGAACCGATGATGAGAGCCACATCGCTCTTGTCCAGACCGGCGATGTCGTTGGTCATTGCGCCCGAACCGAAGGAGGCAGCCAGACCGGCCACCGTGGAGGAGTGTCAAAGTCGTGCGCAGTGATCAATGTTGTTGGTGCCGATCCCCGTGCGGAACAATTTCTGGAAGGTGTAGTTCTCTTCGTTGGTCACCTTCGCCGAACACATGCCCATGAGGGCGTCGGCGCCGTGTTTCTGCTTTATCTCGGCGAATTTGGTCGCGACGAGCGTTATCGCCTCGTCCCACGACGCTTCGCGGAACTTGCCGTTCTCTTTGATGAGCGGGGTGGTCAGACGGTCGGGATGGCCGACGAAATCGTAGCCGTAGCGCCCTTTGACGCAGAGCATGCCGTTGTTGGTCGGGGCCCCCTCGGCGCCGGTGACGCGAACGATCCGGTCGGTCTTGCGGTCGACATGAAGTTCCAGTTTGCAGCCGACGCCGCAGTAGGGACAGACCGAATAGACCTTCTCGACATCCCAGCGACGCGCTTTGCCTTTGGAAAGTTTGTCGGTGAGCGCGCCCACCGGGCAGATCTGAGCGCATTCGCCGCACTGCACGCAGGAGGATTCGCCCATCGGCTTGTCATCGTCGAAGGCGATGTCGGCCTTGTGCCCGCGGTATTTGAAATCAAGCACGCGGTTGGTCACGGTGTTGTTGCACGCCGCGACGCACCGGCCGCAGGAGATGCACTTGCTCCGCTCGACCGAAACGAATTCGGAACTGTCGTCTTTAACGCTCTCGACATCGGCGTACTTGAACGATCCGCGCTCCATGCCCAGATAGTAGGCGACATCCTGCAGTTCGCAGGAGCCGTTCTGGTCGCAGGCGAGGCAGTCGTGGGTGCCGGTCGAAAGGAGCAGGTCGACGATCAGTTTCTGCGAATTGAGCACCCGTTCGGTCCGCGTCTGGATCTTCATCCCCTCGCGCACCTCGACCGAACAGGCGGTCTGGAGCGCGGGGCTTCCCTCGATCTCGACGACGCAGACGCGGCATTTGCCCGCCGCGCCGACCTTTTCATGGTAGCACAGCGTCGGGATGTAGATCCCGGCCGCCTTGGCCGCCCGATGGATGGTCTGTCCCGGCTGGGCCTCTACGGCCCGGCCGTTGATGGTGATCTGCATGAGTTGTCCTCCGTATCGTTATTTTATCAGCGCTTCGAATTCGGGGCGGAACTTCTCGACCATCGCGCGGATCGGCACCGAGAATGCCTCGCCGACCGGACAGAGGGTGAGCCCCTTGATGGTCCCCACGAGCCGCTCGACATTGGCGAGGTCCTCTTTGGTCCCCTGCCCCGACACGATCTTCTGGAGCGCGCGGACCGTCATTTTCGATCCCTCTTTGCACGGGGTGCACTTACCGCACGATTCGTGGGCGTAGAACTTCATCGCGCGCAGGGCCAACTCCGGTATCGACCATGTATCGTTGATGACCATGACGCCGCCGGAACCCAGCGCGGTACCCTTCGCGGCGCACGAGGCGTAGTCCATCTTGAGGTCCTTCAGTTCGTCCGCCTTGAGGATGGCCACCGACAGGCCGCCGACGATGGCCGCCTTGAGTGTGCCGTCCACGCCGCCCGCCGCCGCGATGAGGTCGTTAAAGGATATCCCCATCGGGTATTCGTAGGTCCCCGGCTTCTTGACATTGCCGCTGATGCCGAAGATACGGAACCCGGCGCTATCGGCGGGGCCGAACTTCTTGAACTCGGCCGCACCCTTTTCTATGATGAACGGGACGCTCGCGAAGGTCTCGACATTGTTGACGATGGTCGGACAGCCGTAGAGCCCCTGCGCCGCCGGGAAGGGCGGTTTCATGCGCGGCTGGCCCCGCTTGCCTTCGATCGATTCGATGAGCGCCGTCTCCTCGCCGCAGACATAGGCGCCCGCGCCGCGGTGGACGATGATGTCGAACTCTTTGAGCTGACCGCCCTTTTTCGCCTCTTCTATCGCGTTATCGAGGATGTCGGCTATCCAGTCGAATTCGCCGCGGATGTAGATGAAGCCCAGTTTCGAGCCGAGCGCGCGCGCCGCTATCGCCATCCCCTCGATGAGCAGATGCGGGTCGTATTCCATGATCTGACGGTCTTTGTAGGTCCCCGGCTCGCCTTCGTCGGCGTTGCAGATGAGATAGACCGGCTTGGTGTTGTTCTTCGGCAGGAAGCCCCACTTGGTCCCGGTCGGGAAACCGGCGCCGCCGCGCCCCTTGAGACCCGACTCCTTGACCTCGGCGACGATCGCTTCGGGGGCCATACTCAGCGCCTTTTCGAGCGCCTTGTAGCCGCCGTTCCTTTTGTAGACCGAAAGCTTCACCGCATTCTTCACGCCGCGGTTCTTGAGAAGCACATTGCAGGTGCTGGCCCAGTTCGATCTGGCCTTATTGTCGGGCATCTCGCCCTTTTTCAGCGACTCGATGAGTGCGTCGACCTTCTTGACGGTCAGGTTCTCGTAGTAGGTGTCGTTGACCTGAATGACCGGGCAGGTGCCGCAGGAGGCGAGACATTCGACCTCGTGAAGCGTGAAGAGCCCGTCGGCGGTCGTCTGCCCCGCCTTGATGCCCAGTTTCTTCTCGATATATGCCAGTATCTTCTTCGCCCCCGCGAGGGTCGCCGGGATGTTGGTGTCGACCTGCAGGTGGTACTTGCCGATCTTCTCCTTCACATTGTACATGGTGTAGAAGGTCGCGACGCCGAAGGCTTTGGCGTCGGTCACGCCGACCAGCTTGGCCACCTCTTCGATATCGCCCTTGGAAAGAACATTTTTGTTCTCCTTCTGGACGATCATCAGGGCGGGCATCAAAGCCGATTCCTTTTTGGGGTACCGCGTCATAAGGCTTTCGATCTTTTTCTGAGCACCGGCGCTGATCATGCATCACCTCTTCCAAATATAAAAATAAAGGAGCTCGGAAAACTAGTCGCCCGACTATACCGGGGCAAAAAAATGTTTTCAATTTTTTTCAAGCGATTTCCGAAGAATTCTCGATGGGGTAACTTTACGGAAGATTAGAAAGCGAGGCCGTTATCCGACCGTGACGCGGTTCTTGCCGCCCCGTTTACTTTCATACATTAAAGAGTCCGCGCGCGCGACCACCGATTCTGCCGTATCGCCCGGCAGGATGATCGTCGCGCCGACCGAAACGGTCACCGCGAGCACCACCGCGTTATCCTCGTGCAGGATGGACGATCCGATGAGCCGCCAGAGCTTTCCGGCCAGTTTCCGCAGGCTCTCGGCGTCGCTCGCCCGCACCACCACCACGAACTCTTCGCCGCCCCACCGGCCGACCAGATCGAACGAGCGGACATTGTACATCAGCGTCCGCGCCGTCATCGCGAGTACCTTGTCGCCCGCCGCATGACCGTAGGTATCGTTGACCTTTTTAAAGTTGTCGATATCGAAGAAAAGAACGCCGAACGGCCACCCGTAGCGCCGGTATTCCTCCAACCGCTGCTGAAGCATCGTCTCGGTGTAGCCGCGGTTCGCCGTCTTGGTAAGGCTGTCGACCATCGCCATCCGTTCGAGTTCCTCGACGCGGGAACGCATCCCGTCATGCGAAAAATGGTCGCTGAATATCTCGGCCGCGCCGATCAGGTTCCCCTTGTTGTCGTGGACCGGAGCCACGCGGACCAGCACCGGTATGCGGTGACCGTCCTTATGGTGCAGGAATATCTCCCGTTCGCGGAGGGCGTTGTCGCGCATGCAGGCGGCGAGCGGACAGGGACCGAAACAGAGTTGCGCACCCTCCTCGTCGACATGGTTGAGGATGTTGTCGTGACAGTGACGGCCCATCACCTCGGCGGCGGTAAAGCCGGTGATCCGTTCGGCCGCCTTGTTCCAGTAAGTGATGACGCGGTCGGTAGTGGTGAAGTAGACACCATCATAGAGGTTGTCGAGTACCCGCTTGTAAAAGTCGTCGCCGAGTTGCATCGTGTGCTCCATCGTTTGCGTTACGACTATATCTGATAGTAAAGGAGGAGGCAAATAAAACGAAAGTGGTTGCTTTCCCCGCCCATCCTGCTACGATGGATCGAGTTTGACGGAGGTACCGATGGCCGGTTGCTGCTGCGACAATTGCGATCTGAGCGCCCTGCGCGAACGGCAGAGCGCGACGCTGAAGATAGTGCTCATCATCAACGCGGTGATGTTCTTCGTCATCGTCGCGGCGGCCATTTACGCCGGATCGACCGCGCTTTTGTCCGACAGCTTGGACAACCTCGGCGACGCCCTCACCTACGGCCTCAGCCTCTATGCCGTGGCGCTGGGCACCCGCATGAAGGCGAAGGTGGCGCTGTTCAAAGGAATGCTCATCCTCCTCGCGGCGCTCGTTGTCGCGGGACAGCTCACCTACAAGCTCATCAACCCAGCGGTGCCGATCTTCGAGACGATGGGGATATTCAGCCTCGTCGGACTCGCGGCGAACGGTACCTGCCTGTTCCTCCTGTGGCGACACCGGAAGGAAGACATCAATATGAGTTCGGTCTGGGAGTGTTCGCGCAACGATATCGCGTCGAACCTGTCGGTCTTCGTCGCGGCGGGCGGCGTCTGGGCGACCGGGGCGGGCTGGCCCGATCTCGCGGTCGCCGCCGGGCTGCTGCTGCTCTTCCTCCGCTCCGCCTTCCGCGTCCTCTCGTCGGCACTCCGCGAACTCAAAAGTTAGCCGCGCGACATCACCTTCATCTTCACGAACTGGACGAGGAACATGAGGCCGAAAAGTATGTAGAGGAGCGGTCCCGAGATGAAGCCCCAGACCGCCGAGGTCGCGTAGACCGCCGCCCACGCGGTGAGCGCCCCGTGAAATAAAAACAGGATAAACAGCACCTTGAGCATCTTGATGATCGCCGGATTATCGGGGGCGACGGCCAGTCCCGTGCCGCGCATCTGCCGTTGCATCATCATCTGGATGAGCGGCACCCTGCCCCACAGAGACAGCGCCATCATGCCGCAGAAGAAGAACTCGAAGATGGCCGGTTTCAGTTTGAAGAAAACCGGGCTGTCGAACAGGAGCGATATGCCGCCCAGCGCCCCGACCAGCCCGATGTCGAACAGCACCAGCCGGTCGAACCGCTTTTCTTTGAGGTAGATGACGGCGATCTCGATGATGCCCAGCGCGATGGCGGCGACGATGCCGGCGACGGTGCCGTAGAGCTCTTCGACGACGATGAATATCAGTATCGGCAGGAAACCGAGGATGAGCGATCGGGCGAGCGTCGAAGTCTTCATGCGATGGAGCCTAATGAAGCAACGGGGAATTGTCAATATCCGACCCGTCGCGCCGAGACCTCCGTCCCTCGATTTTACTTGACGAAGTGAGCCTCTGCCTATATGTGTATTTGTGGTTGTTTTTCTCCGACGAACCGACGAGGTTGGGTATGATGACCCGCAAAGAGATCCTCCTTCACGCGACCCTGTTGATCATCACCTGCATCCTCTTTTCTTTCTTCCAACACAAGATAACCTACAGCAACGGGGAAGGCTCTTACGATGGCGTCGCGTATGCCAAGATAGTCAAAGATCTGCGCGCCGGGGTACCGCCGCAGGCCGAGCTTCCGTTCCTCTATAGACTTGCGGTCCCCTATGTCGTGGCCAAACTTCCCGTGACCGATATCGTGAACGCCTTCTTCGTGGTGAATCTCATCGGCAGTATCGTATCTTTTTTCCTTTTCATTTACTGGATATCGCTTTTCATACGGACCCCGTGGGTGCGCGTCACCGCCGGACTCCTGTTCATACTTTCCTTTCACTCAGACCTGCGCATGGCCTTTTATCATCCCGTCGAAGTCGACCAGTGGATGACGGTGTTCCTCCTGCTGGGTCTCATTGTCATGGCGCGCGGCAACGCCACCTCCCGGCAGGGGATGCTCTTTATGTCCGGCGTCGCATTCTTCGGGAGTTTGGTGCGCGAATCGACGATGATGCTCCCGGTCGCCTATCTCTTCCTTACGCTCCGTGTCCGCATCCACCCCGACGAGGACCGCCCGTGGCAACTTCAGCTCCCCCCTCCCGCCGCATTCATTCCCCTTTTCGCATCGGCGGCGGCCGTTGCGCTGACCCACTACGCGGTCCCCGCGCAACCCTCCTTCTTCACGGCGACCGCATTCAACTGGCTCTATCAGAAGCCACTACCCGACTATATCTACGGCGTACTCATCGCGTTCGGCTTCATACCGCTCTTATTCATACTCTTTCCCCGGCTCCTGCGGCAGGAGATGCGGAAACATCCCGAACACCTCGCCATCGCCGTCATGGTCATTCTGCTCGCCTATTTCGGCGGCTTCGCCACCTATCGCATCGTTTATTGGATGATCCCGGTGATACTGCTGTGGACGGCCGCCCTTCTCGAGCGGATACCGCGGGCCGCCATGAACACGGCCCTCCTGACAACGCTGGCCCTCTTCCACATCTACTCTCAACGGGTATTCATCCCCCTACCCGATTATTATCCCGACCTGCCGCTCTGCAACAGCCCCATGCTCATCACGCCGCTCAATATCGATGCGCATATTTACGATGTCATCGGGCTGGGAGCGCGCGAATGCAGCCTGATCGGATTCACGCAATACATGGCCACCTACATACTGCTCTACCTCATCTTCCGCTTCCGGATAACGCGCCGTATCGGATCATAAGACAAAAAAGGGCTTGGGAGGCATCTTATGTCGCGCAATCTGGTTTATGTGGTCCCCGAACATTCCAAACGGCGCGATGAACTCAAGGAATTCATCTTGGAACATCAGTATCTCCGCTTCGTGTCGCTGGTCGGGGTCGATCTCCTCGGCAACGACACCGATGAGCGGATACCCATCGAATACTTCCTGAAGAACCTCGAAGAGATATTCTCGGGCGGCGTCCAGACCGATGGCTCGTCGGTCAACCTCCCCGGCATCGCCGAACTCAACGACGCGAAGGTCGACTTCATCATCGACATGGACCGCAAGTGGTGCATCGACTACAATCCCGCCCTCCCCGACGAGAACGGGCTCCCGACCGGCACCATTCGTATCCCGGTCTACTTCCGTCATCATGAGAAATTCTACTGCTCCCGTTCGGTCCTGCGCGACACCCTCGAACACCTGAAAAGCGAGGTGAAGACGCTCGTCGCGGCCGACCAGAAGTTCCTCGCGGCGCACGGTATCGCGGCGGACGACATCTCCGACATCTACTTCACCCTCGGGACCGAGATAGAATTCTGGGTCTCCTCCCCCGCCCAGCAGGTCTCCCAGCGCGAACTCAAGGTGACGCAGTCGCTCAAGGAATCGTACTGGAAACGGACCCGCGGCGAGATACGGACCTGCCTTGAGGAGTCGCTGATGCTCCTTCAGCGCTACGGGCTCGAACCGGAGATGGGCCACAAGGAGGTGGGCGGCGTCAAGGGGAAGATATCGGAGGCGGGACGGCTCCACGATGTCATGGAACAGCTTGAGATCGACTGGCGTTTCAGCGATCCGCTCCAGTCGGCCGACAACGACATACTCGCCCGGTTCGCCATCAAGGACACCTTCATGCGGCACGGCCTCGCGGTCTCTTTCGTCGCCAAGCCGGTCGACGGCATCGCGGGGAACGGCAA
The DNA here is from genome assembly GCA_022709425.1 of bacterium. Lineage (GTDB taxonomy): Bacteria > UBP6 > UBA1177 > UBA1177 > JAKLFG01 > CALMRE01. The sequence goes on along the minus strand of JAKLIW010000021.1, from coordinate 18,121 downwards.
GCACATGCACATCGGGCTCGGCCTGAAACTGGCCGACGGCCGCAAAATGAACCTGTTCGACCCGAACGACCCCGCCGCGCACCTCTCCAACTACGGCTACGGCGCGGTGATGGGGCTCCTGCGCAACTGGGAGGCGGTCAATCCGTTCGTTTCGCACTCCAATTCGGCGCTCAAACGGCTTCAACCCGGCTTCGAGGCGCCCGTATCGATAGTCGCGTCGCTCGGCCGCGATCCCAAAAGCCCGTCGCGCAACCGCACGGTGCTGGCGGGGCTCGTCCGCGGCGATAACCCGCTCTCGATACGGTTCGAAGTGCGCGCCCCCAACCCGCACACCAACACCTACCTCGCCGCCGCCGCGATGTATCTCGCGATGCTCGACGGGATGCGCTACGCCGCCGGGAAAGAACCGGCGAAACTGCACAAGGAACTGGCGAAGAAACAGGGCGAGAAGGCGGGCTATCTCGACGCCGACCGCGAATATCTGTCGGAAGAGGATATCTTCGAACACTACACCGCCGAGGAGCGGACCGCCCGCTACGGCAAAAGCCCCGTGACCGTCTGGGAGATACTGACCCACATCGAGAAGATGCCGAAACTCTATGAGGGTACGCCGATGACCGCCGCAGTGGTGAATTCATTCCACATCTCGGCGCTCCGCAAATGGGTCATCGACACCTGCGATAAGGAGCTCGACGGCATCCGGCGTGAACTCATCGAGATGCGCCGCTACGCCGCGAACGAGAACAAACTCGACGAGAAGCGGTGGACCGAGTTTGAAACGCTCCGCAACGATCTCATCAAGGACGACGAACGGCGCGATTGCCTCGTGACGCAACTGATCGGCCTATTCGAGAAACGACAGTATCAAAAGGCGTCGGAAATGCTCATCGCCCTGCGCAAACGGGTCGCTCAGGCCCGCGACAGCTACCGGCTCTATGTCGGGAATATCTGGTAGGAGTAAATCTGCTCGCGCCTTAAATGCAAGGGAAACTGGGATCTGTGTCATTGACATCACAACTGCATTCGGGCCAAATGGAATTTATAAGTATAGGATTTTCCCATCCCGTAGCGCATACGCAGGCTGCATTGCCGCCGGAATACACACAATCGCCATGACTAGGAAACAATCCACCTTGGCCGCAGGTATCGGTGCAATCGGCCAGACAGGTGCCGTTAGTATCGCTGTCCTGATAACCGTCGGCGCAGGTGGCGCAGGTCGGCGCCGCATAGCCCTCCACGCAGGTACAGACCGGCATGCCGGTCGCGTCGGAACAGGTGCCGTGGCCGTTACAGTCGGCATTGCTCGGCTGACAGCCTTGGTCGGGCAAGCAATTACCACTACCATCGGTATGGAAATTGGCGGCGCAGTCGGTACAGTTCGGCAGATTGATATAGCCGTCATTGCAGGCGCAGGCGGCCGTACCGGTCGAATCGTCGCAGGTCGCATGCACCGCACAGACAAGGCCGTCCGCTACCGCCTTCGCGCAGGTCGGGTTGCAGGTACCGTCGTTGTTGTTGTCCTGATAGTCGGTATCGGTGCAGACACAGTGTGCCGTACCATTCGCATCGTCACATTCGCCGCCGGTGCAAGTGAGCGCCGCCTTCGTACAGGTCGGCAGGCAGGTATCATTGTTGTCGTTGTCCTGATAATCGGCCTTGCAGACACAGGTCGGTATGCCGCTGGAGTCGTCGCACTGGGCGGTGGCACCGCATTCGAGCCCCGCATATTCACACACGGTGATACAGGTGTTATCATGATCGTTATCCTGATAGCCCGCATAGCAGGTACAGGTCGCCACACCGCCCGCCACTTTGCAGGTGCCGTGTCCGCCGCAGGTGACCCCCTCGCAGGAAGAGGGCGCATCGGCATCGGTCACCACCCCGTCATCGAGCGGCGTGGTGTCGGTCCCATCGGGTAGCAGGTCGTCGGAGGCATCATCCTCATCGAGCAACTCATCGCTCGGCAGATCGTCCCCCTGTTCGTCCGGAGTTTCATCGGTCAGTTCGTCGGGAGATGCCTGATCGTCATCGTCGATCGACGGCGTATCGGTATCTTTGTCGGGGGTATCGGTATCGCCGCCGCCGGTCGGATCGACGCACTTCTGGTTAATGCACTCGAACCCCTCTTCGCAATCGAATGTCGTGACACAGGAACCGGATGAGACCGGGTCATCGGTCTTGCACGCGGAGATCATCATAGCCAAGAACAACGCCATTGCTACGACCAAGAAATGCCTCATGAAAAGCCTCCGATGAGCTACCTTTGCCATGCATGGTAACATAACTTTTTTTATTTTCAAGAGGAAATTCAGAGAATTCAAAAAGAATTAAAGAATATTGGGCGCTATGAACCGATCGTAGAAAAGACGCGCCGCCTCGGCCAACCGGCCCCGTTCGATGAGCATGCTGATGCGGAATGAGGTGGTATGGAAACTGCCGGCGGCGATCCCGTGCTGTTTAAGCAGTCGAATGGATTGTTCAAGATAATCGTGGCGTTCGGTTATGCCGGCCCCCACCAGAGAAAGCGCGCCGAACTGCTCATGGATATCAAGCGCGTCGCCAAAACGATCCTTCATTTCGCGCAGAAGCGGCGCCAGATGATAGTTCTCTTTTTCGGGAATGATGAAACTCCCCACCATCCCCTGACCGCGACCGCGGTGAAAGGCTATCTGTTTGACGCGCAGATTTCTACTCTCCGCAAAGGCCACCACGCTCTCGACCGTGGCCAAACTGCCTGCGTTGTCCTCGTAGGCATGAACGAGCACCACCTTCTCCTCGGTGGCGATACCGACCACGCGCGGCTTCACCCGCCCCTCCAGATTCGCAATGAGCGTCCCTTCGGCCTCGGGCGCGAAGGTGTTCTTGCAGTTGATGACGGTCCCCTTTATCTTCGCGAATTCGACCGCCTTGGGATGGAGCACCTTGGCCCCCGCCTCCGCCAATTCCTGCATCTCCTGATAGCCGAGCGCCGCTATCTTCGCCGGTTCTTTTATGACGCGCGGATCGGCGGCAAACACACCGGTGACATCAGAATATATCTCGCATTCAGGCGCATCGAGCGCGGATGCGAGCGCCACCGCCGAGGTATCGGAACCCCCGCGGCCGAGCGTCGTGACCTCTTTGGTGAACGAAACCCCCTGAAAACCGCCGATCACCACGATGTTCCCCTCGTCAAGCGCCTTCTGAACGCGGTAGGGCCGTATCTCGACGATACGGGCGTTGGTATGGTTATCGTCGGTGATGATCCCGGCCTGCGAACCGGTCAGCGACACCGCCTTCGCGCCGCGCGCGTTGAGAGCGATAGCAACCAGCGCCGAAGATATCCGTTCTCCGGCGGTCAACAACATATCCATCTCGCGCAGGTCCGGTTCGGTGGTGAAACTGCGCGACTGCTCGATAAGGCCGTCGGTCGTTTTTCCCATCGCCGACACCACCACCACCACGCGGCGACCGGCGTCGCGTCGCCGAATGACCAGATCGGCCACGGCTCCTATCTTGGCGGGGTCGGCCAGCGACGATCCGCCGAATTTCATGACCAGAACGGGATTCATCGGATATCCAGATCGACGGTCGCCTCCGGCACCGCAGCGCCAGTGTGATCGAAGAGGTAGAAGGTGTACTCGCCGCCCGATATGTTGCGGATCGTTACCGTCAGATCGTACAGGCAAAAGATATCGCTGTTGACCATGCGGGCCGATTCCCGCAAGGATATGAAGTCGGTCCCGCCGTCGAGATAATAATACGCTTCGGCGTCACGCCAACTCATCAGGCCGTCGCGATCCTCGATACCGAGCACCGTTCCTTTCGGGAGATAGAGATTCTCATGAGTGACCACTACCGTCCCGTTCTGCACGCGGACCGTCACCACGGGACCCGGCACCTCGGCGGTGCTGATCTCCTCGCAGGCGCTTTGAACGATCTGACTCTGCAGTATGAGGGGTGTCGTGTAACTCGCAGGCCCGCCGCATGCGATGAGCGAAAGGAAAACGGCGCTCACCATTACCACCGGTATTCTGATCACGGACGACCTCCTTTGTTCTTGTTGTGCTCCCTTTCCCGCCGCCGTTCATCGCGTTCCCGCATACTGGACGCACAGCCGCAGTAATTCTGCCGGTAGATGCCGTGTTCGCGGCACAGTTCGAGTGTTCTGGCATATTCCCACATGCCGGTCAGATAGGTCGGACCGTAGCGTTTCTCCAGCCCGAGCCCCATGGCATTGAGCCGCCGCGCATCCTTGTGCGGACTGACCGTGAGGGTGGTCGCCGCATGGGTCATGCCGAGGGTTTTCGCCTCTTCAAAGGTACGTTTCAGGCGGAGAAAATAACAGGCGGTACAGCGGACCCCGCGCTCATCGGTGTCGGCGAACGGGGCGACCTGTGCTTCGAACAACGAGCGATCGGATGTCGACGCGATCAGATCGACGGTTGTCCCGTAACGCGCCTTGAGATACCGCTCCACCTCACCCAGCCGTTTATCGTGCTCCGCGATCGTATCGATGTTCGGATTGTAGAAAAAAACCGTCACCCGACCGTCGAATTTATCGACAAGCCGCTCCAGCGGGGCGGTCAGACAAGGGGCGCAGCAGGCATGCAGAAGCAGTGTGTTCATTTGCCCTGCTCTTTCCCCTTCTTCTCGCGTTCCTTGACCGGTTTTGCCAGCTTGGCGTCTATCTTCTTGATGAGTTCGTCGATATTGCTCTCTTTCAGCGTCTTGGAGAACTGCTGGCGGTAGTTGCGCGCCATACTCACGCCGTCCAGTTCGATGTCGAAGATGAGGTATCTCTTGTCGGCCGCCGGCTTATAGAGATGGTAAACCACCTCGTAAATGACCGGCTTGCGCTTGAGCGTCACCTGTACCTCGGTGGTCACGAAGATGCTGTCGGGCACCCCGGTGAGATAGTTCTTGCGGATACCCTTGTCGATATACTTCTTCTCGTAGCTTTTGTTGTAAAAGACCTCTTCGAGATAGAATTCGCGGAACAGCTTCTTGAGCTTCTCGAAGAAGATGTCGCGCTTGTCCTTGGGCGTGGTGTCCCACTTGTCGCCCAGCACGAACTTCGCGATGAAATCGTAGTCGATGATGCGGTCGACCACCGCCTGCATCGCCGCCTCCTTCTTGGCGAAAGCATCGGTACCTTTGGCCGCCTTCACGCCGGCCCACTTCTCGAGCTCCGCCTCGTTCTGTTCGAGATACTGCACCGCCGCTTTGACATCAAGCGCCGGGGCAACGAGCGCATCGGCGCCGTATAACGATAGAACGGACAGCAACAGCATGAGCGCCAGCGACATCTTCATCATTCGACCCCCGCGAAAGAGATGATCTCTTCGACCTTCATGTTGTATTCATACATCGACGAGATGAGGTTATATTCCTGCTCGACGAACGCCTTCACCGAATCGATGAGATCGCGGGTGGTGAACATCCCCGCCTCGTAGTTCATGAACTCGGTGGTCATCCACCCCTTGGCGAGTTTGTGCGCTTTGCGGGTGTGTTCGACCTGACTGTCGAGCGCCTTGAGTTCGTTGAATCTGCGGCGCAGATCCAGTAGCGCCGTATCCTTGACGAACGACGCCTTGTACTCCATCGCCTTCCACTCGGCCTTCGCCTTGCGCGTTCTGGCGACCTGATCGAGGATGTTGAGATCGAACTCAAGCCCGATACCGGCGCCGCCGGTCTGTCCATTGTAGGGACTGCTCGGCAAGGGATATCCCGCATCTTGCACGCTGGAGGTATAATCGATCCGATAATCGCCCATCGCGCCGAGGTTCGGGAAGAAATTGCTCTTTTCAAATTTATAGAGCGACTCCAATGCGCCCAGCCCGCTGGTAAGCAGTCGGCTGTAGGCGCTGTTCCCCGTCAACTGCGATTCGAGCATCTCGAGCGACAGGACGAAGGGCGCCTTGTACATGAACTCATCCTTGAGCGTATAACCGGGACCAAGCACCTTCTCGAATAGGGCGCGGAGGGTATCGAGCGTCGTCGCAACATTGTCCATGCTGTAGAGCAACCGCTCTTTTTCTATGCGCAGTTTGATGAGATCATTCTGCGATACCCCCTCCTTCCCCTCGTAGAGCCACTGGTCGAGTTTCGTCTCGGCATCGGTGATCTTCTCGAGCGAGAGTTCGAGGATATTCTGCATATCGGTCGCCATGACGTATGAGTAATAGAACGAGGCGGCCTCCTTGCGGAGTTCAAGGACCGAGATATCTTTCCCGGCCTTCGCGACCTCGACCCCCCTCTCGGCGGCATCCTGCGCATTGCCTATCTTGCCGAAGGTGTAGATGGGAATGACGATCTCCCCCTTCGCCTGCAATGCGATGCCGAAATCGCCGATGTAATAGCTCTTATCCCAATAGCCGCGGTTCTTTTCCTTGTTGGTGCTGGTAGGGTCGGGACGGACATAGGTATAACTCGGGAACGGCGCCATACCGAAAGAAAGACTGATCTTCGGGAAATACTGCCACTTCGCGCGCGACACATCGGCCTCGGCCGACAATATCTTTTCATCGAACGAACGGACCAGATCGGCCTTTTTGAGGAACTCCTTGACAAAGAGGTCCCTATCAACCGGTTCGCCGGCGGTAAGAACGGTGCAGCACAACAGCAGAGAAAAAAAGAACGGCACCCGGAACCCGGGTGCCGCAAAAAGATATGCCGTGCGCAGAGCCTGCTCGATCATGGCACCATGAATAGCGGTTATTTTATCTGTGACTGCACTTCCGAAGCGAAATCCTTTTTCTCCTTCTCGATCCCTTCACCCAGCTCAAAACGGACGAAGCGCAGGATCTTCAGTTCGGCGCCCGCCTTCTTGGCGGTCTCTTTGATATAGTTACCGACGGTGAGATCCTGATTCTTGACAAATATCTGGTTGATGAGGGTGCTGTCGGAGATGAACTTGCGGATCTTCCCTTCGACGATCTTATCAACCATGTTCTCGGGCTTGCCCATCTCGAGGACCTGTACCCGGTAGATCGCCTTCTCGGACTCGATCAGCGAAGGCGGGAATTCATCCGGGCTCATACAGACCGGGTTCATCGCGGCGATATGCATCGCGATATCGTCGGCCATCTCGCGAACCTCAGGCTTCGCGAGGACCGACTTGTCGGCCGCGGCGACCTCGATCATCACGCCGATCTTGCCGCCCAAATGGACATAGGAATGGATAAAACCATTCTCTTTGACCGTATAGCGGATAAAACGGCGCGGACGAAGGTTCTCGCCGATCTTGGCGACCGCATCGGTAATAAGCTTCTCTATCTCGGCGTCATAGAACTTTTCCTGCATATTGACCAACACACCCTCTTCCTTGGCATGTTTATCGAAATGGTCAAGCACCAACTGGGAAAGATCGCGGAAACCGTCGTTCTTGGCAACGAAATCGGTCTCGCAGTTGAATTCGAGCATCAATCCCGCGCGGTCGCCGTTCATGCGGATGAGCACCGCCCCTTCCGACGCAACCCGGCCCGACTTCTTGGCCGCCTTGGCGAGTCCCTTTTCGCGCAGATGAGTGACCGCCGCCTCCATATCGCCCTTGGCATCCACCAGAGCGTTCTTGCAATCCATCATGCCGGCGCCGGTGAGTTCTCTGAGTTCCTTGACTTTTGCAGCAGATATATCCATGGGGATCTCCTGTTATTCCTCGACAATCCTTAATTGCGGCCGTTATTTCTCGGCCTTTTTCTCCTCGGTCGCTACGGGGGCGTCTTCTTTCTTGGCGGGACGGCGGGCGCCTTTGGGAGCGTCGCCTTCCTTCGCTTCGCCCTCTTCGGAGGCCAGTCTCTTAACCTTCACCTTGCGGCCGGCGACACTGCGGGTCTCATCGCCGCGGGTCGGGCGGTCGCGACGGTCCTTGTCCTCGGTGTGGGCCTTCTGCCGGTGCAGGTCACGCCCTTCGAGGTAGGCTTCCATCAGGCCGGTGATGATCAGATCGATGGCGCGCATGCCGTCATCGTTGGCCGGTATCGGGAAATCGATCGGATCGGGATTGCCGTTGGTATCGATGATGGCGATTATCGGGATGCCGAGTTTGGTCGCCTCATGGACCGCCAGATGTTCGCGCATCGGATCGACGATGAACACGGCGCTCGGAACCTTCGTCATCTTCACGATGCCCGACAGGTTCTTTTCGAGCTTCACCTTGTCCTTCGCTATGGTGATGAGCTCTTTTTTGGTGTACTGGTAGCGTTTCTCGTCGGAAAGCATCTCTTCATACTTTTTGAGCCGTTTGATCGATTCATTGATGGTCTGGAAATTGGTCAGCATGCCGCCCAGCCAGCGATAATTGACATAGGGCACCTCTGCCTTCTCGGCCGCGATCTTGACCACATCCATCGCCTGCCGCTTGGTGCCGACAAGGAGGATCGACTCACCGTTGAGCCCGATGTTGTGCAGGAACTTCGCCGCGACATCGATGAGCTCGACCGACTTCTGCAGGTTGATGATGTGAACGCCGTTGCGTTCAGTGAAGATGTAGGGGGCCATCTTCGGGTTCCATTTCTGTTTCTGGTGGCCGAAGTGCGCACCTGCCTTGAGCAATTCTCTGATGTCGACTGTCATGGATTCCTCCAAAAAAGGGTTACCTGTTACCGCTTCCCCCGTATCTTCCGCTCACCTTGCCGCGCCCCGCGCGGTAAGGACAGGTACGGAAGCATCACTCCGGGGTGCTTCTTACGCCGGGTATAGATACTCGGAACCGGCCGATTGTCAACCTTTTTATTCGATATAAGGCGAGGAGAATTACTTGGGAGCGCTCTTGGAAAGAAGCTCGATGACCTTCTGGTGACCTTCGCCCGTGGCATAGTCCAGAGCCGTCTTGCCCTTGTCGTCCTTGCCCGACGGATCGGCGTTCGCGCCGAGAAGCAGTTTCACCACCTCGGTCGCCCCCATCTCGGCCGCTATCGACAGAGCGGTGCGGCCTTTTTTATTCTTGAGATTCACGTCGGCCTTTTTGGCGAGCAGTTCTTTGACCGACACGGCGTCATCGAGACTCGCCACCAACATGAGCGCCGTCATGCCGTCGGCATCCTGGGGATTAGGATCGGCCTTGTTGGCGAGAAAAAGCTTCACCAGCACCGGCGATGCATTGGCCGCCGCCGCGATGAGCGGGGTCTTGCCCTTCGCGCCCTGCACCTTCACATCGGCCTTTTTCTTGAGCAGTATCTGTATCATCTTCTCATTGATCTGATCCGCGGCGTTGATGAGCGCAGTATTACCTTCGGCATCCTTCGCGTTCACGTCGGCTTTTTTGTCGATCAGGAGTTGAAAAACCTCCATATTGTCCTTACGCGCCGCGCCTTGGAGCGCAGTCCGTTTCAGATTATCGACGGCGTTGACATCGGCTCCCTTTTTGATGAGGATCTTGGCTATCTCCCAGTTGCCCATCGAGACGGCGCGCATGAGCGGTGTTTCGCCCTCGCCGTCGCGAATGTTGATGTCGGCCTTCTTCGCAAGGAGCAGGTCGACCAGTTCGGCGCGGCCCTTCTCGGCGGCAAGGATGAGCGCCGGATCGTTCGCGTCGTTCTTGATATTCGGATCTGTCCCCTTGGCGATGAGCGCTTTTGCCGCCTCTTCGTCGCCCATATCGACCGCGTCGCACAGCGGACAGTCGGCGGCCGAGAGCGGCAACGCGGCGAACAACAACAAGGTCGAAATCACTTTTTTGAATTCCTGATAACGGGTCATGACCACACCTCCGAAAACTTTTCGTACAGAGGTGTTATACTCCTCGCGCACCGTTTTTCAAATTTATGTGATTATATCAGCGAACAACCGCAACCGACCGGTTCCTCTTCCAGAAAGAGGTCCTCGTCGGGCGTCCCGGGAGTGCCGCCGTTGTCGGGCTCGCTATCGGGGGCCGGAGCATCGGTCGAAACGGCATCGTCGGTGATCGCATCATCGGGCTGTTCACCGTTGTCGGTGACCGCATCATCCGGCAACGCGGTGTCATTATCGACCGCCGGTTGATCGGGCACGGTATCATCGGGTAGCGCAGTATCTTTGTCGGGAACCATCCCGCCGATACAGACGCCGCTCTCCTCCTCGCAATTTCCCGAGAGGCATTCGCTGTCGTCGGTGCAGGTCTTCACGAGGAAACAACGGCCGCTTGCCACATCACAGCGCTGACCTTCGGGACAATCGCCGTCTTCGGCGCAGACCGGTATCTGCCAGTCGTCGCATTCGCCCGCAACGGCCATCCGCACCATTTCGTAAACATCGAGGTAGCCGTAGCCATAACAAGGGTTATGGGGAGTCGCCGCCGCCAGATAGGGATCGGCGAGGTCGGTCCACGAACAGGTTCCTATCTCGGTCTGCATGTCCTTGGCGCGAATGATGTGTTCTATCATATCCCCCGCATCGATACGAGCCTGTCGCGTATTGGCCGCCGCTTGTTTGATACAGTGCAACGCATCGTTTATCGGCATATCGGCTTTGGCCTCGAGCATCAAGGCGATCGCACCCGCGGCCACCGGCGCCGCGGCCGAGGTCCCGGTGAAATTCTCTACCCCGAGATAGTCGTTCGCCTCATACCCGGCGCCGCCCGAGAGATCGGTGGTCATCAGGCCGTTGTACTTCTGGCCGTCTATCGGATCGCCGCCCGGCGCGGCGATAGTGATCTCATCGCCGAAATTGCTGTAGGTCGCCTTGTAGCCGTTGCCTTCGTCGCTCGGCTCTCCGAGCGTATTGTACCGTATGGAGGAAACGACCACGATGTGTTGATTGGCAAGATTCGGATTGTTGGCGGTATCGCAGTAGTCGTTGCCCGCCGCCCAGACCATGACGGCGCCCAGCCCGTCGCGCCCTTTTTTCACCGCATAGATATTGCCGTACTCGACGAAATTGTTGAACGGCGCCGCCGCGCAATTCGGATTGTACGGACCCCAGCTATTGTTGATGACCGCCGCTCCCGCATCGACCGCTAACATGAGCGCCTCGAGCACGCGGGAACTGGTGTCTTTCGGTGGATTCTGCGCCGTACCATCGCCGGTATTGTCGATGAGCCGTATCGGAATGATACCGCAGTCCCAGCAGACCCCCGCGATCCCCTTGGCATTGTTTCCCCGACCCGCCGCAACGCCCGCCACACAGGTCCCATGCGCCGCAAGTTTTTTGTAGGCATACCCGGCGCTCATCGCCAGCGTGGGCGCGTCGGGATCGGCATCGCCGTCGATAAAATCGTATCCGGCGCCAACGACGATATTGTCGATGAGATCGGGATGCTGCATATCGGTGCCGCAGTCGACCACCGCAATATCGGCCTTGCCATGTTCCGCAGGCAGTATCGCCCACGCCAATTCCGAACGGATCTTCGCGTGATGCCACTGCCAAGAATAGTAGGTGTCGTCGGGAACGACCGGCGTCGGATCAGCGTACGTCGTCAACGCCATATACCAATCGGGCTGAACCCACTCGACAAGGCCGCTTTGACGGATATCCTCGGCCAGCTGGAACGGGTCGATCCCCTTGCGCATCGCCGTCAGATAGTAGTCGGGCGCCGTGACCGGGTTTTGCTCAACCTTCAGACCAAACCGTTTCAGCAACGCCGTTCGGGCCGCGGCGTTCACCCTTTCCTTGAAAACCATCCCGATCTTACCATTCAACACATACGGAGCGCCGCCATACCAGTCGACCACCGGCCACTCGGAATCGACGTCACGCCGCACCTTCAGGAACTGCGGCTCGCCGCGATGGTCGTAATAACGCACATCGTAAAGTCGGCCGTCGATCACGACTTCGCCGTAGGGCGATGAACCCGCGAAGAGTAAAGCACCGATGAAAAGAAGCATCGCCGCAAGGATAAAACGCATCTTGCACCTCCGGTCGTAGGGTCGCACACATCCCGAAAAGACTCTACATTGACCGCCCGTCGAGTCAAAAAGTTTTTCACCGCAGTCATATCTAACCCAGATTACTTGACCGCCCGATAGCGCTTGGTATAGTGCCGCGATGTTTACCTACGGAGGGCTTCATGGGCACGGCTATAGAAAAGAAAGCGATAGACACGATACGGGTGCTTTCCATCGATGCGATAGAAAAGGCCAATTCAGGGCATCCGGGACTCCCGATGGGCGCGGCGCCGATGGGCTACACCCTCTGGCACCGCCATCTCACGGTCGACCCCGCCGCTCCGGCATGGCCTGACCGCGACCGTTTCGTCCTGTCGGCGGGACACGGCAGTATGCTGCAGTACGCGCTACTCCACCTTTCCGGTTTCGCCGTCACGATGGACGACATCAAGAATTTCCGCCAGCTCGGCAGCCGCACGCCGGGGCATCCCGAATTCGGCCACACGCCCGGCGTGGAAACGACCACCGGCCCGCTCGGGCAGGGGATCGCCAATGCCGTCGGCATGGCCGTCGCCGAACGGATGCTCGCCGCCCGCTTCAACCGCCCCGGACACACCGTGGTCGACCACTACACCTATGTGCTAGGCGGTGACGGCGACCTGATGGAAGGCATCAGCTACGAAGCGGCCGCGCTGGCGGGGCATCTCGGACTCGGCAAACTCATCGTCCTGTACGACGCCAACGATATATCGCTCGACGGCCCCACCTCCCTCACCTTCACCGAGGATATCGTCAAGCGGTTCGAAGCCTGTCACTGGCAAGTGCGTGTGGTACAGAACGGCGACACCGACATATCGGCGATAGACCGAGCCATCTCGGCATCCAAAATGGAAGCGGGACGGCCGAGTCTCATTGTCATAAAGACCACCATCGGCTACGGCGCACCGAACAAACAGGGCTCTTCGGCGGCCCACGGCGCACCGCTCGGCGAAAAAGAGGCGCCGCTCGCCCGCGCCGCATTGAGTTACGGCGACAAACCTCCCTTCACCGTCGAGAAGGAGACCTACGATCATTTCGCCGTCATTCAGGAACGGGGGCGCAAGGCCCACACCGCATGGGTGGAGCGTTTCAACCGCTGGGAAAAGGCGTTCCCCGACCTTGCCGCCGTATGGCGTAACGGTGTGGCGCTCGATGCCGGCACCCTTTTTGAACAGGCACTCCCCCTCTTCAAACCGGGCGACAAGATACCGACCCGTAAAGCGAACGGCGCGGCGCTCAACGCCGTGGCGAAGATCGTGCCATGGCTGATCGGCGGTGACGCGGATCTCAGCTGCAGCACACTCACCGCAATAGAGAACGGCGGTTCCTTCTCGAAAACCGAACCGGCCGGCCGCAACATCCGTTTCGGCGTCCGCGAACACGCCATGGGCAGTATCGCCAACGGCATCGCCTGCCACGGCGGCCTGCGCCCCTACACCGCGACCTTCTTCAGCTTCGTCGACTATATGCGACCGAGCATCCGGCTCGCCGCGCTGTGCAAACTTCCGGTCATCTTCCTCTTCACCCACGACAGTCTGGCGGTCGGCGAAGACGGCCCGACCCATCAGCCGGTGGAACAGCTCGCCTCGATCCGCTGCATCCCGGGACTGATCGTACTGCGCCCCGCCGACGCGACCGAAACGGCCGAAGCATGGAAATTCATCATGCGCCGCATCGACGGCCCGGTGGCGCTCATCCTCTCCCGTCAGGCGCTTCCGGTGCTCGACCGGACGACGCTTGCCCCCGCCGACGGCCTGCACCGCGGCGCCTACATACTCGCCGACGAACCGGCGCCCCGGGCCGTGCTCATCGCGACCGGATCAGAGGTGCCCCTCGCGCTCGAAACGAAGAAACTACTCGCCGACAAAGGCATCGCACTACGTGTCGTCAGCATGCCGTCGCAGGAACTTTTTGAACAGCAGGACGCCGCTTATCGCCATACGGTTCTTCCTCCGGCTCTACAGAAGATATCGCTTGAGGCAGGCGCCACTTTCGGCTGGCACCGCTATGTCGGGACCGATGGCCTCGCCATCGGGGTCGACCGCTTCGGCACCTCAGGCCCCGGCGATATCGTCATGGCACACCTCGGCTTAACCCCGGCGACGGTCGCCGCCCGTATCACTGCCCACCTTTCATCTCGTTGACACGCACTCGACCCCTCGCCACGGATCAGTGACCTCACAGCTACCTAATATTTCTTAGCAAAAACTTGCTTTGCTCTTTATTCCAATTATATTTGGTATGCTTTGAGGTGGACAAAATGGATTATATTTTGGCTTTCAAGGATTATTTATTATACGAGAAACGCTATTCTAACAATACCGCCGACAGTTATGGCACCGATATCGAGTTGCTCCGGCGCTACAGCGCTGATAGCGGAAAGGATCTGGAACATCTCGGCACCGAAGATCTCAAAACTTATCTGGGAGACATATTCGGCGATGTGACCGCATCGTCGCTTCATCGCAAAATATCAGCCATTCGACATTTTTACTCTTTCCTCCATAAACGAGAATATCTCGCCGAAAACCCGGCGGCCACTCTCGTCTCTCCGCGCAAAGAAAAATATCTCCCGACCTGCCTGACCCATGAAGAAATGCAGAAGATACTGGACTACTCTTATTCCCATACCGAAAAAGGGTTGCGCGACAAAGCGATCATGGAACTGCTCTATAGTTCAGGGTTGCGTGTCAGCGAACTGGTGTCGTTGCGCGTTCGCGATGTGGACTTTGCGCAGGGAATGCTCCGCGTGATGGGCAAGGGAAAAAAGGAACGGCTGGTGCCGGTGACCGCTCAGGCAACGGAGTCGATCCGCAGTTATCTTTTTCTGCGCGCCGCCCGCAAAGAACCGATCTCCCCTCTTTTCCTTAACCTGAAAGGGGCGCGGCTCACCACGCGGGCCATCGAATATATGCTGGAAGAACTCGCAAAAGAGGCAGGGGTCTTTCGTCGCGTCACGCCACACATGCTACGCCACAGTTTCGCTTCCCACTTACTGGAAAACGGCATGAACATACGCTACCTTCAGAGTATGCTTGGCCACAGCAACCTCTCCACCACCGAGATATACACCCACCTTTCTATACAGGAGCTGAAAAAAGTGTACCAAAAGGCCCACCCGGGCAATCATACGGCGGCCTAACATGACCGGGAAAACGAACGATCTGTCCAACATCGTAAAGATAAAAGACGGGGCCTCCAACATCGACAAGCATGTCACCGATCCGGTCATGGCTCATTTCTTCGGACTCATGCAGGCCGCGCCGATAACGATGGAGTCGCTCATCGCCTCGATGTCATCGCTGATAGACCGCGATACCGTTCTAACCAAATTGCAATATTTCGAGGCGCTCGGCATCATTGAGATCGTCGCATCGACTGGTATCCGCCGCGACAGGAAGACGATCTACCCGATCTGTGAAAAATGTCCGAAACGTGATTATACCGGCTTTTCCCTGAACGAATCAGACCTTGCCGAAGAGGTCGATATCACTCCCGAGATGAAACAGGAACTTCTTTTTCTTTACTCCTATGGCTCCAATCTAAATTACTACAAGATACTCTGCGTCTCCCACGAAGCAACTGATGATGAGGTGCGATCGGCGTACTATGCGATGCTTGACCTGTTCGACCCCAAACACTATACGGGAAAGAAATTGGGCTCCTATGGCCAGAAGATGGCCATAGTACGAAAGATCATCGAGAAGACCGTACTGCTCTGCGAACCCGAAAAACGGAAACGCTATGACGCCATGATCTTCGGCCGCACTACGCCAAAACTACAGGAGGCAGGAAAGGAACTCCGGGCAAAAGCGGCCGACCATTTCGCCAACGCCATCATCCTCTCGAAAAAAGAGCGTTGTGAAGATACCGAACGGGCTTTGCACGAAATAAGCGCCGCACTGGAGATCGAACCGGATAACGAGGAGTTCAAGATCACGCGCCAAAAACTTGAGAAACTTCACAGAAAAAATAAGATTAAAAAGCAATTGGATCTTATCGAACAGATCGACTTCGATCTGTTTGAAGGCCAGCGGCTTAAAGACGAAGTGACGAAGACCTTGGATCTTGGAGGGCATTCTGCTGAGATTTACTTCAACGTCGCCGAACTGATGATGAAAAAAGGTTATTTGATGATCGCAAAGAAATTGGCGCGACAGAGCGTTCAAATAGACGCATCCTACACACCACGAGTAAATAAACTTCTGGAGAAAATAGAACAGATACTAGACTACTACAAAAAATTCGGGCAGAACGAAAAACAGAAAGACTACGAACTCTGAGGACGACCGGGCATGGCTGTCATTGGCATTGATCTTGGTACCACCAATTCTTGTATAGCACACATAAAGAACGGCAAGCCGGAGGTGGTGCAGGACATCGGCGGTCGCAATACGATCCCTTCGATCGTCAGCTTCGTCAAGAATGAAGAGCGTAATGAGATCATCAAACTGTGCGGCTATCCGGCCTATCAACAGATGTTGGTAAATGCAGAGAACACCGTCTACTGCATCAAAAGATTCGTCGGGCAAGGTTTTCGTAGCCCCATCGTCACCCAACTTCTTCCTACACTCTCCTACAAGATCGTTCCCAACGAAAAAAATGAAGGTATCGAGATATATGTTCCCGCCACCGATAGTCGCTACTCTCCCGAAGAGATATCTTCCTTTCTGCTCACCGAATTGCGGGCAATAGCGGAACGATTCCTCGGCCAAACGGTCAGCAAGGCGGTCATCACCGTACCGGCCTATTTTAACAATAAGCAACGACAGGCGACCCGTGATGCCGGTCTTATCGCCGGACTCGAGGTGTTGCGCATCATCAACGAGCCTACCGCTGCGGCGATGGCCTATGGCTTCATGCAGGGCAGCAACGAGGAGAAACTGCTCGCCGTATTCGATTTTGGCGGCGGCACCTTTGACATCACCCTCATGGAGGTCAGCAAGGGAACTTTTAATGTTATCGCGACCGCCGGCAACACCTTCCTCGGCGGCGAGGATATCACCAACGCGCTTTTCGATCACATGCTCGGCATCCTTATGCAAAAACACAACATTTCAGAGGTTGACGACAAGCTGGTCCTGCAGAGAATGCGCGACTATGCCGAATCGGCGAAGAAAATGCTTTCGACACAAGAGAAGGTCGACATCGAGATCCCGTACCTAAAAGAAATAAACGGAAGCTTTATTCATTTCAAAACCGAGATAACCCGCGCCATCCTTGAAGATCTCGCAATGCCTATCGTCCAAAAAGCGATCACCACCTTTGACCGCACTCTTAAAGAGATTAAACTCGACCCTAAAGAACTGGACGGCATTATTCTTATCGGCGGACAGACCCGTATGCCCCTCGTGCAACGGCTTCTCAAGGAGCGATTCCCCGACACCCAAGTACTCAAGAACATCAATCCCGATGAAACAGTCGCCATCGGCGCTGCATACCAAGCATCGCTTCTCGAGGATGAAAGTTCCGTACCGCAAGCACAGGAAACGCTCCTGCTCGATGTCACGCCCCACAACCTCGGCATCGCTATCGGCAAAGACATGTTCTATACCCTTATCGCAAAGAATTCGACGGTGCCGACCTCCGTTGACGATATGTTCGTCACCTCGCGAGACCACCAAGATCGTGCCCGGATATTGTTGCTTCAGGGAGACTCATCTCTCGCATCCGAGAATGAGGTTCTGGGCGAATTCGAACTTACTGGCCTGCGGAAAGCACCCCGCGGCGAGGTAAAGATACAGATAACCTACGAGATAGATATCAACGGTATCGTCACTGTTCAGGCAACCGATCTCGACACCGGCCAGAATCAGAAGATAACGGTCGCATCGTCAAGCAACCTTTCAGCCGATGATCTTACCAAGAAGATAAATGAGAACAGCGACTATTATCTTGAGCTCGCCGAAAAAACGATGGCGGATGAACTCGTTCGCAATATTACCGATTGCATCTATGAGATCGAGAAGATGAAGCCTAAACTCTATCAGATATTCCAATCGAATGAACTGGGTGTCGAGCAAATAGATAAGATGGAGATATTGCTTACCAGCACCAAGAACTATCTGAAGAACACAGAACTACATCTCGAGAAACTTCAGGATATTGAAGCAAAACTAGATACCCTACGTAATACCTATACCACTCTTCTCGAACGCTCCAGCGAAGACTGACAACGATATCCAATCAAAGAAAAACGCCGCATTTCTGCGGCGTTTAAATAAAAAAAGAGGCGACGACCTACTTTTCCATGGGGGGACCCCACAGTATCATCGGCGCGGGAGCGTTTCACGACTGAG
>JAKLIW010000020.1 GCA_022709425.1 bacterium | reverse complement strand
TTTAGCATACAATCCTCCCTAGTTTTGCATACATGTTTTCCCAAGGCAAGTTCCTTAAGTTTTGTTGGGGAGGATCAATCGGCCTCATCCTATCTTTTGCGGTTCTCTTTTCAACATTTTTGTTTCAGTGATGTCTAGTGCTCCTTCAAACTAAAATATTGACCTGACCCGCCAGCGCGGCTAGGCTTGCGGCACGCGACGGAGGTATCTCGTGGATGCGGTGACGGTCATAGATTTCGAGACGACGGGGCTCGATTTCGCCAAGGAGGACCGCATCGTCGAGATCGGCGCGGTCAAGTGGCGCGACCACACTATCACCGGCATCTACGACGCGCTGGTCAATCCCGGCCGCCCGATACCGGCCGAGGTCACCAAGGTCCATGGCATCACCGATTCGATGGTGGCGCACGCCGCCCCGCTCGAGGTCGCCATCCCCGAACTGCTCGACTTCATCGGCGACGATCTGGTGGTGATGCACAACGTCGAATTCGACAGCGGCTTTCTTTCGGCGCAGATGAAACTGCTCGGCATCGAGCGCGAACTGCAATACTACGATACCCTGCCCGCCGCCCGCAAGAAATTCCTCGGGTCGCCCAACTACCGGCTCGCGACCTTGAAGAACTTCCTCAATTTGAAGCAGCTCGGCACCATGCACCGGGCGCTTGCCGACGCCTATGTGACCCTGCAGTTGTACCTGAAACTGGAGAATCTCTGGGCGATCGATTCGCGCAGTCAACTGGAGAAACAACTCCGGAAACTCACCCTCCAGCGGGAACCGGGGGCGCGCTTCATCGTCGCGCCGTAACCGCTAGAAACCGCTAATAACAGCTCGCGGTCATCGTCGGCGATCAGGGAAGAGCAGTATCATCGTCGGGCTGGTTGTTGTCGGGGAGCGGCGCATCGCCCTTGAAGCAATAGCCGGTCGTTTCACAGTACCACCCCATCGAGCAGTCCTGTTCTTCGTAGGAACAGGTGTCGCGGCGGGTACATTCGTATTTTAGGTCGCCGGTCGGGAATCCGCTCTCGTCGAGCACCTCGATCTCTTCGCAATAATCGGCGTAGTCGCAGTCGGCGTCGCCGCCCGCGGAACAATCGATCGTCAGGTCGACATCCTCTTCTTCGGGGGCGCAGCCGTTAAAAAAGGCTGTCGTCGCCAACACTGTCGCCGCGATGAGTGTCAGATGCCACTTACCCATGGTCCACCCTTTTCAAATAGTCATTCAGCGAGGCCTATGGTAACGAAAAGCGACGATTTTTCAATAAAAAAATGGCTCTTGGGACGCCCGTCGCTTTACATCGCTCCTTTTTTCCATATACTGACGCGGTATCGGTCGAATGGAGGAACGATGGCTCTGCTCAAACTACAGGTGGCCGGCGCGGTGGTGCTGAAGAAAAAAGCGATGCCCGTCGCCGACATAACCCCCGCGATCCGCACACTCGCCGACGATATGGCCGAAACGCTCAAGGCGGCCCACGGGCTCGCTCTGGCGGCGCCGCAGGTGGGCGAATCGGTGCGGTTGGTGGTCATCGACCGCGGCTATCTCGAGTGGGAAGCGCTTTCCGAGGAAGAGCGGAAAAAGGTCCGGTGCGAGTATCGTCCTGAAGCGCTCATCAACCCCGAGATCGTGAAAAAAGAGGGGGGGGATGAGGAACTCGAGGAGGGGTGTCTGTCGGTCCCCGGCTACCGCGCGGCGGTCAAACGTGCCCGTATCGTCACCTACCGTTGGCGCGACCTTGGCGGTGTGATGCATGAGCGGCGCGCCGAGGGGCTCGAGGCGGTCTGCATCCAGCACGAACTCGATCATCTCGACGGAGTGCTCTTCATCGACCGTATCTCGCGCCTCAAGCGGAACCTCGCCCTCGGCAAGGTCAAAAAGTTCGTCGAAGAACTCGATCCGGAGGAGGATGAAGCCGAATATCGTCTGTATGGGAAGCCCTGAGTGCGCCGTTCCCTTCCTTGATCTCGCGCACCGGAAAGAAGCGAACCTCATAGTGTTCACCCGCAAGGATAAGATCCGGTGCCGCGGCGGGAAACTCTCGCAGACCCCGGTGAAGAAACGGGCGCTCGAACTCGGCCTTCCGGTATACGATCTTTCGATGAAAAGCGACGAGGCGCACCGCATCATCAGCGACTTCAGGGCCGATCTTTATCTGGTGGTAGCCTACGGCCAGATACTGCCTGAACGGATACTCGCCCTTCCCCAGATAGCGCCGCTCAATGTCCATTTCTCGCTCCTGCCGAAGTACCGCGGGCCGATCCCGGTGCAGGCATCGGTGCTGAACGGCGACGATACCACCGGCACGACAATCATGGTGATGGACAAAGAGCTCGACACCGGTGACATAGTCTATCAGGCGCCGCTCGCGGTCGGGAACGATGAACCGGCGGGACATTTGTTCGAGCGGCTCATCGCCCTGTCGGTCGACATTCTCGACCGTAACTGGGAGAACCTCGTTGCGGGCCGCTTCACCCGTACCCCGCAGGTCGGCGAGGCGAGTTACACCAAACTGGTACGGAAAGAGGATCTCGTCGTCGACTGGACGCGACACGCGCTCGATCTGCACCGCATGATACGGGCTTTTTCTTTCAATCCCGGCGTCCGCTCCCGGTTCCGCGACAAGCTTCTTCTCATCGGTGCGGCGCAGTGGCGTCCCGATGTCACCGGCGGGCCGGGAGAGATCGTCACGGTAGAGAAGAAGGGGTTCACCGTCGCGTGCGGCGAAGGGGGGCTCTTCCTCACCGAGGTCCAGCCCGAATGCAAATGCTGTATGCCGGCCGCATCGTTCGTCGCGGGCTATCGTCCGCAGGTCGGTGAAAAACTATGTTGATCGGCCAGCGGGCACAGAACCCGAAGATCACCGCCGCATCGCTCACCCGCAAGGTTCTGGAGCGGTCGCTGTTCATCAACGAACTGCTCAACAATACGCTCGACGCTTTCTCGCTCCCCGAACGTCGGTTCATCACCGAACTGACCTACGGCACGATACGGAACCTCGCCCGTCTCGATTTCTGGATCGAGCAGGCGTCGGGAAAACCGGTGTCGCGCATTGACCGCGATGTCCTTTCGCACCTGCGGATCGCCCTTTACCAGATACTTTTCATGCACAACCGCGAGGATGCCTCCATCGTCAACGAGGCGGTCGAGATAGTGAAAGGTTCATCGCGGCGCGAGGCGGCCGGTTTTACGAATTTCACCCTGCGCGAGATCCTGCGCATCGGGCCGTCGCGTGCGGCGATGTTCCGGCGGCTCGGTCACGACCGCGATCGGTTCTACCGCGTCTGGCATTCGTTCCCCGACTGGCTGGCCGCCCTCATCGGCGATCTGGTGGGCGAGAAATACCGCTACAAATACCTCGGCTTCGCCAATACGCCGCTCGGTATCACCCTGCGGGTCGAGGGGGATGAAGCGCGGCGCGCGGCGGTCATCGCCGAGTTGCAGGTGCTCGGGGTGACGGCCGAACCGGCGGCGCTGAGCCCCCACGGCATCTACACCGACCGCGCAGTGACTTGGAGCATGATCCGCGACTGGCCCGATGTCCATATTCAAGATGAATCGAGCCAGCTCGCTGTCATCGATATGGCGGTCGAACCGGGTCAGCAGGTGCTCGATCTGTGCGCCGCGCCGGGGGGCAAGACGATATTCCTGTCATGGCTGCTCGGGCCGACCGGCCGGGTGACCGCCGCCGATGTCAACCCCTACAAACTCAAGAACATCGCCGAGGCACTGCTGCGGGCGGGGCGCAACAATGTCGATATCCGCCTGCAGGACGGTGCGGCCCATCGCCCCGAATGGAACGATGCGTTCGATGCGGTACTGCTCGACGCCCCGTGCTCGGCGCTCGGCACCATGCGGCGCCATCCCGAGGTGAAGTGGCTCAAGAAGCCGACCGACGGCGTGCAGGGGGCGCGGCTTGCCGCGACGATACTTGAGAACGCGGCGCGCTATGTAAAACCGGGCGGTACGCTCCTGTTCTCGGTCTGCACCTTCACCCGCGAAGAGACCACCGGCCAGATACAGCAGTTCGTGCAGAAGCACCCTGAATTCAAGGTCGAGAAGGCCTACTACACGATATCGACGCTCCTCGACAACCGCGATGTCTTCTTCATCGCGCGGCTCAGAAGGACACGGTAGCGTCCCCTTGAGATCTACGCTTTTTTGCCCTGTCTAGAGTAAGGTGAAAGTGTTGCGCGGGGGTTTCGCAGATCACACATACCGACACAGATAGGCGGTATCGACCCTCACTTTGAGTTTGAACTTCTTGCCTTTGTCGACGGTGAAGGTGTGGCCGGGGCCGAAGCTCTTCCACGCTGTCTCACCCGGCAACTGGACCGTCAGCTCGCCCGCCACCACCGTCATGTGCTCGACGGTGTCGGTGCCGAACTCATACTCGCCCGGCGCCATGACGCCGACCGTCGCCTTACCCTCGTTGGTCATGAAACCGATCGATTTCACCGTGCCGTTGAAATACTCATTGACCTTGAACATCGCATGCTCCCTCATAAAGTGGCGGGGATAGGTTCGCCGAAGAAGGGGAGATTGTCAAGTCCTTATTTCCACACCGGCTGGCCGTTCGCCTTGAGTTCGCTTTTCCATTTGGTCTGCACGAGGTCGATGAGCGCCTTGGGGAGCGGCACATAGTCGAGCGACTTGGCCGCTTTGTCACCGTTCTTGAAGCACCAGTCGAAGAATTTGAGCATCGTCTGTGCTTTGGCGGCGTCGGGCATCGCTTTATGTATAAGGATATAGGAGGCGCCGACTATCGGCCAGCTCTGGTCGCCCGGCTGGTCGGTGAGGACCATGTAGAAACCCTTCGCGTTCTGCCAGTCGGCGTTGGCCGCCGCGCTCTGGAAGGTGTCGATCGCGGGGGCGACGAACTTGCCCGCCTTGTTCTTGAGCTTGGTGTAGGTCATCTTGTTCTTGAGGGCGTAGGCATATTCGACATAGCCGATCGAGCCGCCGGTCTGTTTGACGAACGCCGCGACCCCTTCGTTGCCTTTGCCGCCCACGCCGGTCGGCCACTTGACCGCCTTGGCGTTGCCCACCTTGGCGGACCAGTCGGCCGAGGCTTTGGTCAGGTAGTTGGTGAATATCCACGTGGTGCCGGAGCCGTCGGAGCGGTGGACCACGACGATCTTCTGGTCGGGGAGCGCGAGCCCCGGGTTATCGGCCGCTATCTTCGGGTCGTTCCATTTCGCTATCGCGCCGAGGAATATCTGCGCGAGCGTTTCGCCCGACAGTTGGAGTTTCCCCGGTTCTATCCCTTTCACATTGACCACCGGGACCACCCCGCCGATGACCATCGGGAACTGGAAGAGTCCCGCCGCGTTCAGCTCCTCTTCCTTGAGCGGTTCGTCGGAGGCGCCGAAGTCGACCGTTTTGGCCTTGATCTGGGCGATGCCGCCGCCCGAGCCGATCGACTGGTAGTTGAGCTGCATGCCGGTGAGCTTGTTGTAATCGAACGCCCACTGCGAGTAGATGGGGAAGGGGAAGCTGGCTCCCGCGCCGTTGACGGTCTCGGCCGCCGCGAGCGTGGCGAAGGCGAACAGGGCGCTGAGCGCCGCGATCAGTTTTCTCATAGTGTCCTCTCCTCTTGTAGTATCAATAAACCCTCCGGCGCAGCGGCGCCGGACGATGAGATTTGTACGGCTGTTCTGTTAGGAGACAATGAACGCGCGGTCAGATTCCGGCAAGCAAAATGAGAATTGGCGGTCAATTGACGCCCTCTTAACGATACCCTAACACGGCGGCTCTATCTTCACCGTGGATCAGGAACGGGGAAATGCGATGTCCCGCTTCGGCGACTACCTATCGGAACACTTCGAAACGATCTTCCGCTGGTTCACCATCCTGTGCGCCGCGACGGTGCTCATCATCATGGCGGCGATGTTCGTTAATCTCGCGTGGAACGCCCGGCTCGCCATCGGCGAGTTCGGGATCGGCTTTTTGTGGAGCGATGTGTGGGACCCGGCGCTCAACCGTTACGGCGCCTTTTCGAGCATCTACGGAACGCTCGTTTCGACCGCCATCGCGATGGTGATAGCGGTACCGATGAGCGTGGTGATCGCGCTGTTCCTCGTCGAACTCGCCCACCCGACGGTGTCGAAGGTGGTCGGCGGGGCGATAGAACTGCTGGCGGCGATCCCCTCTATCATCTACGGCATGTGGGGACTGTTCGTCTTCGCGCCGTTCATGGCCGAAACGGTCCAGCCCTTTTTACAGGAGACGCTCGGGCTCGAAAAAGCGCCGCTCATCGGGAAGCTTTTCTCCGGCGCGCCGATGGGGATCGGGATGCTGACCGCCGGGATCATACTCGCCCTCATGGTGCTCCCCTTCATCACCGCCGTCATGCGCGATGTCTTCGCGATGGTGCCGCCGGTGGTCAAGGAGTCGGCCTACGGGATGGGATCGACGACCTGGGAAGTGACGCATAAGGTGACGCTGCGCTACGGGATACAGGGGGTGATCGGCGCCTGCTTCCTCGGGCTCGGCCGCGCGCTGGGCGAAACGATGGCGGTCACCTTCGTCATCGGCAACGCACACCGCATCTCGGCGTCGCTCTTCGACGCGGGCAACTCGATCGCCTCGACGCTGGCCAACGAGTTCGCCGAGGCCTCCGAGCCGATCTACCTTCACTCGCTCATCTACCTCGGGCTGGTACTGCTGGTGATGACCTTCCTCATCCAGTTCGCCGCGCAGTGGTGGGTGCGCCGCCTGAAGAAGAGCATGGGGACGGGGCTATGAAAAAGGCATCGAACACCCGCCGCCGCGAACTGACCGACCTGACGATGCGCATCGTATCGGGCACTGCGTCGCTCATCGGCATCTTCTTCCTCGTGTGGATACTGTGGACCGTCGGGAACAACGGCATCGCCGCCTTCAACTACGACTTTTTCACCGCGCTCCCGACGCCTCCCGGCATCGAAGGAGGCGGTCTGGCCAACGCCATCGCCGGGACGCTGCTCATCACCGTGCTGGCGGCGTTCATCGGGGTGCCGCTCGGTCTTTTCACCGGCGTCTATCTTGCTGAATTCGGCAGGAATACGCGGTTCGGCGGGATGGTCCGCTTCACGATAAACATCACGATGGGGATACCTTCGATCATCGTGGGGCTGTTCGTCTATACGCTGCTGGTGCTTCCCTTCAAACATTTCTCGGCCTACGCCGGAGCGGCGGCGCTCGCCATCATCATGCTGCCGGTGATCGCGCGGACCACCGAGGATATGCTGAACCTCGTGCCGAACTCGCTACGCGAATCGGCGCTCGCCATCGGGATGCCGCGCTGGCGCGCCATCGTTTCGATCCTCTTTCGTTCCGCGCGGTCGGGCCTCCTGACCGGGATACTGCTCGCCGTGGCGCGGGTGTCGGGCGAGACGGCGCCGTTGCTGTTCACCGCGATGAACAGTCCCTACTGGATGAAGGGACTCGCCGAACCGACCGCGAACCTGACCGTCACGATATTCAACTACGCGATGAGCCCGTTCGACGACTGGAAGACGCTGGCGTGGGGGGCGTCGCTGCTGATCATGGCGACGGTGCTCGGGGTGAATCTGCTCGCCCGGACCTTACTGAGGGAGAAGACGAGATGAGCGATGTAAAACTGCCGCTGTACGGCGAGCTGGCCGACCCGACGCCCAAGATATCGGTGCGCGGGCTCGATTTCTTCTACGGCGACCATCAGGCGCTCTATGCCAACGACCTCGACATCGCCCCCAACCGCGTGACCGCGGTCATCGGGCCGTCGGGCTGCGGCAAATCGACCCACCTGCGGGTCTACAACCGCATCTTCGAACTCTACCGCGACCAGCGGGCGAAAGGGACGGTACTGCTTAACGGCGAGAACATCTTCGCCCCGTCGGTGAAACTGCTCGAACTGCGCCGCCGCATCGGCATGATATTCCAGAAGCCGACGCCGTTCCCGATGTCGGTCTACGAGAATGTCGCCTACGGGATACGGTTCCACTACGCGGTATCAAAAAGCGAACTCGACGGCCGCGTCGAAGAGGCGCTCAAGGGGGCGGCGCTGTGGGAGGAGGTGCGCGACCTGTTGCATAAGCCGGGGACGGCGCTCTCAGGCGGTCAGCAGCAGCGGCTCTGCATCGCGCGGGCGATCGCGGTCGAGCCCGAGGTGCTCCTGATGGATGAACCGACCAGCGCCATAGACCCCATCGCGACCGCAAAGATAGAAGAACTGGTCGAGGGGCTCAAGGGGCGCTACACCATAGTCATCGTCACCCACAACATGCAGCAGGCGGCCCGCATCAGCGACTTCACCGCCTTTTTCTTCAAAGGATACATCGTGGAATTCGGGGCGACGCGCCAGATATTCACCAACCCGCACAACAAGAAGACCGAGGAATACATCACCGGACGGTTCGGATAAGGGAGGGAGCCATGCCGATGCGGATACAGCGCGACATCGCGAAACTGAAACAGCAGATGCTCGAGATGAGCGTGCGGGTCGAGGAGGTCTTTTCGCGGACCATCCGGTGCGTCAAGGAGCGTGACGCGGCCGCCGCTCAGGTCATCATCGACGGCGACCGGGCGGTCGACATCGCCGAGGTCGATCTCGAGGAGGAGTGCTTGAAGACGCTCGCCCTCAACCAGCCGGTGGCGACCGATCTGCGGCTTATCGTCGCGGTACTCAAGATAAACAACGATCTTGAACGGATCGGCGATCTGGCGGTCAACATCGCCGAGCGGGTGCTCACGCTCGCCGACCACGCCGAGGTGCCGCTGCCGTTCGATTTCAACCGGATGTCGGGCATCGCACAGATCATGCTCCACCGCTCCATCGAGGCGCTGGTGAACCTCGACAAGACGACCGCCTACGAAGTTCTTGCACAAGACCGCGAAATAGATACCATACACCGGGAGATGTACCGGGCGGCATCGAAGGAGATGCGCGCCAAGCCGGGCCAGATCGAGTTCCTGTTGCACGGTATCGCGGTGTCGCGCTATCTTGAACGGATAGCGGACCACGCGACCAACATCGCGGAGGATGTCATCTACCTCGTGGACGGCGAGATCGTGCGGCACCACACCGGGGAGGGACCGAAGAACTGATGAAACGACGGCTTCTGTGGCGCCTGTTGCCCGCCTTTATAGCGGTGGTGGCGGTATCCTTGTTCCTCTTCTCGCTGGTCGCCTTCCGTATTTTCGACAATTTCCATCTTGCCCAGATAACCGACGAACTGCGAGCCCAGATAATGCTCGCCGAGCCGAACCTCCGCGCGGCGGCCGACCTCCAGCAGGCGGTCCAAGAACTGGGCGAACGGACCGGGACCCGGTTCACCGTCATACTGCCCGACGGCACGGTGACCGCCGATTCGGCCGAAGATCCCGCGCAGATGGCCAACCACGCCGACCGTCCCGAGGTGCGCAACGCCTTCGGCGGGGTAGTCGGTATGTCGACCCGCTACAGTCCGACGCTGAAAAAGGACCTGACCTATGTCGCCCTGCGGGTCCGCACGGCAGGGGAGACGCAGTTCGTCCTGCGCGCCGCCAAACCGCTGCGCGGCGTCAAGGAGGCGATCCGGCCGGTCTTCGGCGTGATACTGCTGGCGGCGCTCATCATCGCGGTCGCGGCGGCGCTGGTCAGCTACATCGTCGCGCGGCGGATGAGCATTCCCCTGCGCCACATTCAGGAGGGGGCCGAAAAGTTCGCCGCCGGTGAGCTTCGGAGCCGTCTTGCCGTCCCCGACACCGAAGAGTTCGCGCGACTCGCCCGGTCGCTCAACACGATGGCGGCCGAACTCGACACGCGGATACGGACCATCACCGATCAGCGCAATGAACTGCAGACGATACTCACCAGCATGGATGAGGCGCTCATCGTGGTGGGGGATGACGAGACGGTGCTGCGGCTCAACCGTGCGGCCGGGGCGCTTTTCCATACCGCCGTCGAGGAGGCGGAGGGGAAGCCGGTGGTCGGCGTGGTCCGCAACCGCGCGCTCCACGAATTCATCCGCGAAGTGCTTGCCACCGGCCTGTCGGGCCAGCGCGAGGTCGAACTGTACGACAGCGACGGCCGGGTGCTCCTCACCCACGGCACCATCGTCCCGGGAGAGACGCGGATGGCGCTACTGGTCTTCAGCGATGTGACGCGGCTGAAGAAACTCGAGAACATCCGCAAGGAATTCGTCGCCAATGTGTCGCACGAACTGCGCACCCCGATAACCTCGATCAAGGGCTTTGTCGAGACGCTGCGCGACGGCGCGGTGGACGACCCCGCCAACGCCCGGTCGTTCCTCGATACCATCGCGCGGCAGAGCGACCGGCTCGGCGCCATCATCGAGGATCTGCTCGCCCTTTCCAAGATAGAACGCGACACCGAACAGGGCGGCATCGCCCGCGACCGCGCGAACCTCCGGCCGATACTCGATGCGGCGGTGCAATTGTTCCGCGAACGGGCCGCCGAACGCGGCATCGGCATCGTCACGGTATGCGAAGAGACATTGACGGCGCCGGTCAACGCGGCGCTTCTGGAACAGGCGATCGTCAATCTGGTCGACAACGCCGTCAAGTACTCGAGCGACAACGGGACGATAACGCTGGAGGCCCGCAGGACGGGGAACGAGGCGACCATCAGTGTCGCCGACACCGGCGTCGGCATCGCTTCGGAGCATCTGCCGCGGCTGTTCGAACGATTCTACCGCGTCGATAAGGCGCGTAGCCGCACCGTCGGCGGCACCGGGCTGGGACTCGCCATCGTCAAGCACATCGCGTTGGCGCACGGCGGTTCGGTGTCGGTGGAGAGCGAGCCGGGGAAAGGCTCTACATTTTCACTGCATCTTCCTATTTCTTGAGATACTGCCAGCGGCGCAGATAGTTGCGATAATCGGGGCGATATCTTTCGAGCACCGCGCGCAGATAGTCCATTTGCCGTTCGATGGCGGCGGCATAGAGATCTGAATCGACCCCCCACCGCTCATGAAAATGGGCCCGCATGAAACGATTGACGCCGCCCAGATCATGGGCAAACCGTTTCTTGGTGAGTTCATAGAAGCCGAGCGTATTGACATACATATCTATCTCTTCGTTGAAGCCGGGGACCTCCGCCTCCTTGAACTCGCGGTAGAGGAACGAGAGCTTCTCGAGGTAGGTACGGTCGGCCATCTGACCGAGCAGGTCGGCGGTGCCGAGCATCATCCCGAGCATCTTTATCTCGAACGAACGGAAACGGATCTCGCCGATGCGGACGGTGAGTCCGGTGCAGGCGAGCATATCGCGGCCGTCGGTCGCGTCATCGTCGGGGAACCCGGCGGCGTGGAAGTAATCGGTAAGGAAATCGGCGCTCCGCTCGATATGACTTTTGGTGTACTTCGCGCCGGTGCCGTCGTCCCCTTCGTTCTGAATGTAGCCGATGTCGTGGAACAGGGTCGAGGCGATGGCGAGTTCGACATTGCGCGCCGATATCGGGTTGCCCTCCATGACCGCGCCGTGGATGAGCCGGGTCATCGCGAGGGTCGCGTCAGTGGTGTGTTTGAGATCGTGGTATTCGGTATTGCAGGCGCGGTAGCCGGGGAACTCGCCCGCGAACATCTTCAGAACATCGCCGTATGCGCGGCGCAGGAATGCCGTGTTGAAATTCGGATGGATGAGCCGGACGATCGTTTCGACCTCGGTCAGAATGGCCTGCGGATCATCCATGTCGACCAGTTTGGCCAATTGGTGATTTTGTTCGGGAGCCGCGATATTCATGAAAGCAGTATGAATATTTTTTTATAATTAGTCAAGACTTTCATATAACTTTATAACAATGATGCATAATTTTGCTAAACTATGTTGCGGGAACGGTCAGAAAACCAGTGTGCAGCCGCAGGCAGATTCTTCCTCCAACAGCATGTCGCTGTCGTCGGTCGTGCCGGTGTCGGTCGTCGTATCGTCGGTGATGGTGCCGGTGTCGGTCGTGGTGCCGTCGGTCACGACGGTGTCGGCGGTCGTGTCGTCGGTCACGCTCTCATCGGACTGTTCATCGTCGGTGGCCGGGTCCTCGTCGGGCTGGTAGACCCAGTTCTCGTTCTGGTCGCCGTATTTAAAGATGTTCTTCTGGCCGCCCACGGCATAAACGTGGTCGGGATCCTTGAAATTGAACAGCTTGAAACCGAGCGCCCCCTGCGGCATCTGTTTCTTGGTCCAGGTCGCGCCGCCGTCGTTCGACGATATCGATACCGGCGTGCCACTGAGCCCCGCGACGATGAAACCGCCGATCCAGACCTCGCTCAGATCGTCGGTCACCCCCAGTCCCGGGACGTTGAACGAATCGAATTTCTCGCCGTTGACGGTCATGTCGTAGGTCTCGGCGCTCCATGCGGAGAATGAGGCGAAGTTGTCGGTGGAGTAGATGAGTTTCGTTTCCGGAGTGAGCGTGTCCCCTTGATTGCCCATCGGGTCGGCGGTTTCGATGTTGGATGCGTCCTGCATCCGCATATACCATTTGCCGTTCGCATCTTTGACCGCTTCGGCCGGAAGGATGGCGAGTCCTTCAACGACCGCGGTCCAGGTCTCGCCGCCGTCGGCAGTTTCCCACAGACCGCCCTTTGATTCCATCGTGAGTGTCGGTTGCACCGAGCTGTCGGAACTGATCAGACCGCCGGTCGCCCAGCCGTTGAGCGCGTCGAGCATCCGTATCGAGGTGATCTCGACCGCGGTGTCGGTGGTGACGGTCTTGGCGGCCCACGAAACGCCTTCGTCGGTCGATATGAGTATCTTGCCGGTCTTGTTGCCGAGCCAGAACTTGCCGTCACGATACTGGAAGGCGGCGGGCCATTCCGAGACGGTCATGTCGGTCGTGGCGCTGCCGCTGTCGAAGGTGTAGGTCGCGTAGACGGTCTGAAAATTATCGACGTGCACGAACTGGATGATGGAGTTGAATCCCTGTATCGAGAACTGGACGCCGTACAGTTTGAAGGGATCGCGGAACTGCGCCTTGACGATGAAGCTCATGTCGCCGCCCAGCGCCGGCGCGCAGGTGTTCCAATTATGGCCGTCCTGCATGAAAAGACAGTAACCCTTCGACCCGCCCTGTCCGTCGTCGGCGGAGCCGGTCTGTATGCCGACCGTGGGAAAACCGACCTCGATGAGGGCGGGGGTCGCCGTGATGAACTCGGCCGGTCGCATGACGAACCACTCCCAAGCGGAGAGAGTGGCGGCGGCAAACAGGAGGGATGCGGCAAGAAAAGAACGCATAAAAGAACCTCCGGAAAAAGATGTTTTCATCGGCACCAACAATGAACGTCATGCTAGCCTTTCGCCGACATTTGTCAAGAGCTGTTCGCGCGTGCGCGAAAAAGTTGATTTGAGACGCGACGCGGGGTAGAGTCCCTCACCGAAGGCCGGAGGACCCGATGCGCAGTTTTATGACGCCGCAGGAGTTGCAGGGACGCTTGCATGCCGATACAACGCTGGTGGCGGACTGTCGCGGCGATTTGGCCGACCTTACCTTCGGACTCACCCAATACCTCGCCAACCACATACCGGGCGCCGTGTTCATTGACGGCGAAGAAGTGCTTTCGGGGCCCAAGGAACGCCACGGCGGCCGACATCCGCTCCCTGACCTCGCGCAGTTCGCGCAGGTGATGGGGACCAACGGCCTTACCGCCGACACTACCGTGATCGCCTACGGCATGTATGCGGCGCGGTTGGTGCTGTTGCTGAATCTCATCGGCCACCGCGACGCTTGCGTGCTCGACGGCCATATCGAGGGGTGGCTCACGGCCGGTTTTCCGGTCACCCGCACGTTGCCGAACCGCAAACCGACCCGTTACCAGCCCCGCGAGGATAACGCATTGATACTGGATGTTGTAGCGGTGCGGAAGCATCGTGCGGCGCAGGACGCGGTGCTCATCGATGTCCGGTCGCCGGAGCGATTCCGTGGCGCGGTTGAACCGATAGATAAGGTCGCGGGTCACATCCCCGGCGCGGTCAATGTGCCGTGGGAGCAAAACTTCGACGATTCGAAACGGTTGCGTTCGGCGGCCGACATCTCCCTTTTATACGCCCCCTACACGACGGAGAAGAAAGAACTTATCGTTTACTGCGGATCAGGGGTCACCTCCTGCAATACCCTGCTTGCCCTACGCGAGGTCGGGGTTTCGGCTCGTCTCTATGCCGGGAGCTGGAGCGACTGGATCAGTTATCCCGACAATCCGGTTGCGACGGGGGCGATCTGATGCGTACACTCCTCGGCATCCTGACGGCGATCCTATTCCTTTCGTTGATCGGCCTTCCGATTCCGCTCGCGGCGGCCGAGGGGACCGCGCCGCTTTTCACCCCGGAGTTCTTCAAGAACCAGACGCAGGCCGGCCTAGCCGAGGTCGATGACGATCGACTGGTGCGGAACCTCACCGATCTGTACGGCAAGTTCCGCACGTTGAACTATCCCAATTGCTTCGCCTGCTCGCTCTGGCTGATCCGCGAATCGGCCGAGATGCCTTCCTCCAAACAACTTATCATGGCCGAATATGCGGTACGATTCTCCCCCGATCTGCCGGAAGCGCATCTTAATCGGTTCTCTTCCGTACTCAATAATCGTCCCGGCGACATCGCGCTGCTGTTCTCTTCGTTTCTGAAGTTCGCCGAGACCTCGCTGAGGACGCCGTCGCGCGATGCCTTTCTCGGGGCTCTCTGCCGCGTGGTGATCTTCTTTACGGGATCGTTGTTCATCGTACTCGTTCTTGCTATGGGAATGAGATACGGTCGATCTCTAGCCCACTTGTATTCACATGTCGGTTCCTTTTCGCTTTTTCACATGGTCATCGGGATCGTTATCCTTCTTTCCGGAATGTTTTTAGCGGCGAAGAAGGTCATCGGACTTGAACTGTTCTTCATCCTCTGGATGTTCTTCTGTTACCGTATCATGAAATACCGTGAATTGGCGACGCTGATGCTCCTGTTCCTGTCGTATCTGACCGCCAGCGTTTCTCTTGACCTGTTAGCCTCGGTCGCTCCCGCGGGAAGGCCTGAAGCCGCCGCATTGTACCGCACCGTCTATGATCCCCCGTTCGCCGATAGGCTCACTGTTGATAACGGTATGCCCGAAACGATCTTCGCTCGCGGCATCCAATCGTTATATGACGGACGGTTCGAGCGGGCCGACACGCTTTTCGCCTCCTACGCGCAACAGATCCGCGATCCCCGCCGTATCGCTCTGGTGATGAACCTGCGGGGCATCTGTGCGGGAGAACGCGGTGACCGCGAGGGATCGCGCAAGCTTTTCATCGAGGCGTCAAAGATCGATGAACGCCCCGAATATCTTTTTAATATGAGCCGCGCCCTCTATGCCGAAGGAAGCATCAAGGATGCCGAACAGGTTGAAATGCGCGCCATAGCCTTGGCCGGCCGAAAGAGTTTCAACTACCCCGTTCTGGTCCTGCCGCGACCCTACGATTTTTACCGGGCGGTTTCCGCACCGTCTTCTTCAGCGGGGTTTTTCAGCGATCCGCTCGTTCGCCGGGCGATCGCCACGATACTCCTGCTGTTGATATCCGCCTTTCTTTGGGGTCTCGGCGCCGCACGCATCGCCATATCCCGGTGCGTCGAGTGCGGGGATATCATTTGCGAAGAATGTGGCGGTTCGGACGACGAAGTATGCCTGACCTGCCGCGTGATAAAAGCGGGGAAGAACCTCATCGGCTCGGAGGAACAGCGCGCCCATGCATTGCGGCGTGAGCAGTGGTCGGCGCGGCGGCGGATCGTGTCTATCAGTATGGCCTTCGTGATGCCGGGGACGGGAATGATCTATAACGACCATATTGTCGAAGGTGTTTTTTACACGGCGGCATCGCTGTTCCTTGCGATACTTTTCCTGTTGCCGTACCTCTTTTCGTATGTCGCGCTCATGGGATCTTTTCCCGCCCTACTGAAACTGATCGGCGTGGCGTTCATCGTTCTGCTGTGGCTGTTGAGCATGTTCCGAACATGGCGTGTCGCCCATAACGAATGAGTAGCCGGAGGATGTCATGCTGTCGGGAGAATTGAACCCCGGTGCTATCGGGAATGTGTGGGAAGAGATAGCGGCGGGCGAAATGACCGGCATGCTCGCAGTGATTGCGGGGAAAGAACAGTGGGACTTTTCCTTCCGGGAAGGGGTGATGACCGGCGCGCACAAGCGAGGAATCAACAACGCCGAACATGCAGTGGAATTGATGCTTGATGCC
This sequence comes from bacterium, assembly GCA_022709425.1. Taxonomy (GTDB): domain Bacteria; phylum UBP6; class UBA1177; order UBA1177; family JAKLFG01; genus CALMRE01. The sequence goes on along the minus strand of JAKLIW010000020.1, from coordinate 28,949 downwards.
GGGATCTTGCGCCATGAGACGGTGCGGGACGCCCTTAAGAAACAATCGAAAGTGATGAAAAGCTGCTTGGACATACTGATGGAAGAGGGGCATGTGCCGCTTATTCTCTATTCCCGTATCATCTCGGCATCCATGCGGCTTTATCTCCTTGATGTGTTGGCTCTTTCGAAAGGGCACTATCAATTTGCCGTAAAGGACGATATGCGGGAGGATCCCGGCGCGAAACCGCTTGATGCGGCCCGCTTCAATGCGTTCCGCGACCGTTTCGAACACGATCATAAAATGCTGAAACAGGTTCGGGACGCACTCTTTTCTCCCATCGAGATGCTTATCGAGGTCAGTTTTCCCCTTGACCGCAAAACGCTTTTCTACAGCTATTCCACGCAGGATCGGGACCTTTTTGATTTTTTGGTGAGAATGGCGGAGCTGATAAAAAGCGGTTCATTGACGACCGACCGCGGCATCTGGAGCGCCGCACCCCGCGACCTCGTCGCGGCGCTTCTCCTGCGCGGCGCGGCGCTGTTCATGACGGCGGCGGTGTTGGCCGCAGTGTTCATCGCCCGGCCCAAAAGCGACACTGCGATCCACGAGGTGAACACCCGCGCGGCTCGCCATAAGGTCTTTCTGCTGAGCGAACTGTACCTTTTCGACACGGGAGAACCTGCCGACACCGACCGGCTTGTGCGCGCCGGCCTCATAACGCAATCGGAGGCCGCGACGGTCCAGACTGATGATCCGACGAACCCCCAATAAGGAGATGCCGATGCGTGATCCCATCAAACTCGCCGTGCCGCCGGAACGGCTTCGTTATTATCCCAAACTTGAAAAGTATGAACGGTTGACGGCCCGCCAGATCGCGCCGGGATCCCAGTCCTTCTGTCAGGAAAAGGGGTTCGAGGCGATAGATTTCGGCGTCTCGATAAAAATGAAGGGCTTCAACATCTATGTGGCGGGTGATCCGGGGACCGGCAAGACCTCGAGCGTCAAGAAATACCTCGAAAAGATGGCCGGCAAGATGCCGATACCCGACGACATCTGCTATGTGCACAACTTCGATATCCCCGATGAACCGAGGCTCATCCTCATGCCACACGGCACCGGCGAGGTGCTTGTCAAGGACATGGCCGATCTGCTCGACTATTTCCAGTACCAGATACCGCGTCAACTCGAGAGCGAGACCTTCGAGATAAAGAAAGGCGAAGTGGTCCGCTGGTATCAGGAGGAAAGTGAGCGCAACTACCACGCCATCGAAGCGGAGGCGGCAAAACTCAGTTTCACCATCAAGTCGACGCAGGGCGGCTTCGTGATCAATCCCATCGTCGGCGGCGAGGCGATCGGCAAGGAAGAATTCGACAAACTCGGCGAAAAGGAGCGGGAGAGCATCCGTGTCAACGAGGAGAAACTTCAGGAAAAGCTCATCGCCTTCTTCCACCGCGAGCGGGTGCTCGAGAAGGAATACAAGGAGAAGATGACGACCCTGCGCCAGAGCATGGTGCGGCTCATCATCGGCGAGCCGCTCGGCGAACTGCGCAAAAAATACAAAAAGAATGTCGGGATACAGGACCACATAAACTCGCTGGAGAAGCATCTGCTCGACAACTTCGAGGATTTCTTCACCTGGCGCGACATCAATGAAGGCAAGGCCGAGGCGCAGAATCTCGAGATACCCGACTTCCGCGAATATAAGGTCAACCTGCTCGTGAACAACAAGAATCTCAAGGGCGGCCCGGTCATCTACGAGACCAATCCGACCTTTCAGAACATCATGGGCTACTTCGAGTATGAAGAACTCCACAACTCGATATTCACCGACTTCACCAAGATGAAACCGGGCGCGTTGCACTACGCCAACGGCGGTTTCCTCATCGTGCAGGCCAACGACATCCTCAAGAACTACTACGCGTGGACCGCGCTCAAGCGTTCAATGCGCAACCGTCTGCTTAAGATGGATGACATTGACGTCGATTTCCGTTACCGCGTCAACATCTTCCCGAAGCCCGAACCGGTACCGCTGAACGTTAAACTCATCATGATCGGCGACGACTATCTCTACCACCTGCTCTACAACTACGATGACGATTTCAACCGCATCTTCCGGGTCAAGGCCGACTTCGAATCGACCACCGACATCACGCCGCGCAATACCGACGGGTTGGTGAAGTTCATGGCGCGTATCGTACAGGAGGACTGTGCGCTCGACTTCGATGTGACGGCGATGCGCCGCATACTGCATTTTTCTTCGCGGCAGGCCGAGGATCAGAAAAAATACCGCGTCGGCGCGTCGGATCTGGTCGACATCATCCTCGAGAGCGATTTCTGGGCGCGCAAGGACAAGAAAAAGATCGTCAACGAAGACTCGGTCCGCAAGGCGATCGCGATCAAGGAGAGCCGTCATGCGAAATTCAAGAAACACTACTACGAATCTATAGACCGCGACATCATCCTCATCGACGTTGCGGGAGAGAAGATCGGCATGATCAACGGGCTGGCGGTCTACAGCGTCGGCGATTTCAGTTTCGGCGTACCGTCGCGCATTACGGCGCGGGTCTTCGCTGGACGCACCGGCATCATCAATGTCGACCGCGAGGTGCGCCTGTCGGGTCAGATACACGACAAGGGAGCGCTCATCCTCGCCGGTTTCCTCGGCGACATCTTCGCGCAGGATAAGCCGCTGTCGCTCTCGGCATCGATCACCTTCGAACAGAATTACGGCGGCGTGGAGGGCGACAGCGCCAGTTCCACCGAACTCTACGCGCTTCTTTCGGCGCTTGCCGAGGTCCCCATCAAACAATCGATCGCCGTCACCGGATCGGTCAATCAGCTGGGGCAGATACAGCCTATCGGCGGGGTGAACGAGAAGATAGAGGGTTTCTTCGAGATCTGCAAGATGAAGGGGCTCACCGGCACGCAGGGGGTTATCGTCCCGCGTCAGAACATGGAGCACCTGAATCTTTCCGACGAAGTGGTGCAGGCGGTCCAGAAAAAGAAGTTCCGCATCTACGCGATAGCCTCCATCATGGAGGGGATCGAGATCCTCACCGGCCTGCCGACCGGCAACCGCCTCAAGAGCGGCAAATTCACCCCCGGTAGTCTGTTCGACAAGGTCGACCAGCGGATCAGAAAACTTAACCGCATCAAGTAGGGGGCTGCGCATGCCGACTCTCAACTTCGAGCACCAGACCGGGAAGAACCGTACCGAGATATGGAAGTGGATAGAGGAACACATCGAACGGGAACTCAAGTACAAGGTTCCGCGCGAGGAGTTCCAGATAGTTGAATCGGTGAACGACTGCACCTTCATCATCAAAGGAAAAAATGTCGGGGCGCAGGTCCATGTGGCCGATAAACTCGTTTCGATAGAGCTGACCATTCCGCTTTTGTTCGTGCCGTTCAAACAGCGGATAGAGGCGGGTGTCCGCGACGCGCTCAAAGAGTTATGACCGATTCCTACCGGACCCTTGCCGATCCCTGCGGCCCCTATGAACTGAAAGAAAAGGCGTCGCGTTTCATCGCCCATGCCGCTCCCGCCGCGACGATCGCCGATGCCGAACGGTTCGTCGCGCTGTTGCGCAAGCGCTTTCATGATGCCGCCCACATCGGTTGGGCCTGCCGGTTCGGCGACGGCGTCGAAAGTTCGTTCCGTTACAGCGATGATGGCGAGCCGTCGGGATCGGCCGGCGTGCCGATCTATCAGGAACTGGTCCGGCTGGAACTATTCAATGTCGTCTGCGCGGTGGTCCGCTATTTCGGCGGGGTGAAGCTCGGTACCGGCGGCCTTGCCCGCGCTTTCGGCGCTGCGGCGCGCGGCGCGCTGGATACGGCATCGTTGCGCACGGTGCTCGTCACCGTACCGTTGACCTTCCGAAGTCCGTTCGAACTGGTAGGTACGGTCATGCATCTGGCGGGACAGTTCCCCGGTACGACCATAGTGTCTCAGGAGTATGACGCGGAAGGGGTATGTATCGAAATAGCGGTCCCGCGGTCAATGGCGGAGCGGTTCGGCGCCGCCGTCATCGAGAAAAGTAGCGGTCGGATACGTATGGGGTCGGGCAACTTGTGCGACTAGGGTGTGGGGTCAGGCAACTTGTGCGCCTGACCCCTTTCCTCGGCCGGCGCCAGAGCGTTCATCATGTCATCAAAATAAGTCTTGAAGATGCTGGCGATATCGCCGTTGCGTGTGATGAAAAGCAATTCGCGGTTCCGGTAGCAGCCCGCCTTGGTCCAGTTCATCGAACCGAACACCAGCGCAGCGCCGTCGTCGATGACGGCGAATTTGTGGTGAAAATTCATCGGTCGTCCCTGTGTGTCGTTGAGGCGGTCAAAAAGCACCGCGCCCCCCAGACTTTCGAGATAATTGGCCGCCTTTAAGTTAACCACAGAACCATTTTCGGCCGACCAATCGTCGAGAATGAGGCGCAGAGCACGTCCTTTTTTCAGGTTTTTTTTCAATCCGGTCATGACCGGCGTCCCGACGGTCATGGTGTACATCGCAAGAGAGATCGATTCGTTGGCCGAGAGCAAGGTGTCCTTCGCGGCGACACAGCCTTTGCCGGGAATGAAATAAAGAGTGCCGTATTCAACCGGGCAGCCGGTCTGGCACCGCTTCTCGACGCGCATCTCTTCAAGAGAGGAGAATTCTTCGGAAAGAATAGTGGCCAATCGGGGAGCATCCGAGAAAAGGATCGCGGCGTTCTTTGATTGTCCCGGCGTAAGATTGCGTGAAGAAATAAAGACGCGCCGCTCGTCCGCCACCAAGAACTTCTCATGCAGGATGCCTTTGGTCGGATGGAATTCGGTGAAAGCGAATGCGGGTGTTCGCTCAAAGCCGTTCTTGCCCGCCACCACCGCCACCGTCACGCCCCGCGCGGTCGCCTTTTCGAGGGCCTCGACGGGCGGGGATGGTTCTATCGTATAGGTGACGGCGCGCAGGTTTCGGGAGGCTCGATCGATGAAGGCGACCGCAACGGGCTCTACCGCGTCGTCGAAGAAAATCTCGCCTCCTGCGAATTCGTAGTGATCGCGTACGGTCGTGGCCGGCGGTGGCGACCCGGTATTTTTTCCGTCCACTGATCCGTTCTCCTCATTCCGCTCTATCGGGGCGGGCGATAGCCGCAGGGTTTCCTCAAGCGGCGGCGGTTCAGGTATGACGAAGAAATAGATGAGAAAACCCATCGATAACAGAATAAGCGACTCCAGCAACGACATGATGCGCGAGGGTATGTTGCGGAATTTCGGTATCAGAAGCACGGGTTGCCGAGACAGTTCTGGATCTTCTTGGTCCGTTCGAATATACGGGAAAATTGCTCGAAGTTAACCGACTGGAAGCCATCGGAGAGCGCATTGGAGGGATCGAAGTGAACCTCGATCAGCAGACCATCGGCGCCCAGAAGCACCGCCGCCTCGCTGACCGCCGGAATGTAGCGGGCGACCCCCACGCCGTGCGAGGGATCGAGCAGTACCGGCAGATGGGAGATATCCTTCAACATCGGTATGGCGGCCATGTTGACCGCATTGCGGCTCGCGTCGTCGAAAGAGATCGAGCCGCGTTCACACAGAACGACCTGTTCGTTCCCTTCAAGCAGGACATATTCGACCGAGAGGAGAAAATCCTCGAGGCGGGCCGAGGGGGCCCGTTTGATGAGGAGCGGCTTGCCGCTTTTCCCGAGTTCCCGCATGAGAGTGAAATTATACATGTTGCGCGCGCCGACCTGTATCATGTCGACATGTTCGAGGAAGAAATCCAAGCTACGCAGATCGACGATCTCGCTGACGGTCTTCATGCCGTACCGCTTCGCCACCCGTTTCATGATGCGGAGTCCTTCGTCGCCGAGTCCTTGGAAACTATAGGGCGATGAACGCATCTTGTAGGTGCCGCCGCGCAGAAGTTTGACGCCGAGCCCTGAAAGGAATGCGGCGATGCGGTCGAACGATTCCTCGCCCTCGACACTACAGGGTCCTGCGATGAACTGAAAATTGTTCCCAATAGTCACGCCGTCGCCCAGATCGACTACGCTCTTCGGACGATATTCTTTGGTGACCATGTAGTAGGGGCTCGATATCCGCAGCACCTTGTCTACGCCGTCGATGGAACGGAAACGACTGATGTCGCTGGTGGTAAGGTCGCCGAGAACCGGGATAACGGTGTACTTAACCCCTTCGAGGACGTTATACTGGAAGCCGCCGGCCATCAAGCGGCTACGGACATCTTCCAACACCTCTTGACGGTCCCGTTTAAGAACAATGATCATACAGTTACCATCCGTTGCCTGTCATATATGCCGGACCGCTGTTCGGATCGGCAGGGGACAGTATAGCCGTGCCCTAAAAAAATGACAAATTTTATTTACAAAAAAAAAGCCCTTGCGTATAATTCCCTGTTTATTTGGGTCCTCTCTTTTTTCTTGAGGTGCATCGCTATGCGCGGTCTGTGTTTCCTTCTTCCCTTGCTGTTCGGATGGTCTCTCCTGTCGGCGAAGATGGACTATGCCGTGCTGAAGGTCTGCTTTGAGAAAGACAGCGCTCCGTTTCTCATTTCCACCAAGGACAAAAAGTTGGCGGAAAAAGAGGGCTTCCAACAGGTCAAGGATTCCGAGCTCTGGATGCGCAAGATGAAGGTTCTCATGGATTATCAGCCGCTCTTTTCTTTCAAATCGGTGAGCGATTCCTGCATAGCTGTCTCCCGGATCCCCACCGGTTCGCACACGATCTCGGTGGACTTCAAGAGTGCCGCCTATTCGACGATCATCGTGCCGGAGGCGGTGACCAAGAAATTCAAGGCCGACCTTCTGTTCGAAACGGTCGTCAAGGTTCAGGATGGACCTACTGCTACGGTAGAATTGCGACAGGATCAGGATCGCATTACTCTCTATCAGACGGTCGACAACCAGCCGGTGGCGAACTGTCAGAAGGAGTGCCGCATCCCGGCCGAGACCCCCGTCTATTTCATGACCCGCTCCGACGACGAAAAGGTCGAATGTCCCGTGCAATTCGAGGTGATAGTTTCGAACAAACGCGATAAGGATCTCGCCTGCTACGATGCGGAGCGCATAACCGATCGGCTCAAAGATTTCGTCAAACAGAACAACATCAGGTGTCGCATCAATGTCGAGTATGCCTTCTTTCGCGTCTATGGCGACGGTTGTCTGGTGACCCTTGAGCCCGATGCGAACGGTCTGCGGCCCAAAGATCCCGAGATACGCCTGATACCCCTTGAGAAACAAAAATTGCGCTACTATCTGCAAATCGGCGAGAACGAGAAGAAGCCGTATCAGTTCTCCACCGCGGAAAAGAAAGGGGATGTCCTGATCCCCAAGAGCGACGAACGCATAGTCCTTATCGAGGTCCACGAACAATGAAGATCGGCATCTTCATATCGGGCAGCGGCACCAACATGGATGCCGTCGTCCGATCATGGCACGCCGGTCGTTTTTCGCAGGTCGACGAGGTGTCGTTCGTCCTTTCCGATAAAGCGGATGCCGCCGGACTGGCCAAAGCGGCCGCCCACGGCGTGCCGACGCTCACGGTGGCGCGCCGCAAAGGGGAGCCGCGCGAACATCACGAGGCGCGTCTTCTGGAAGCGATAGTCTCTTACCCGGTCGATCTCATCGTGCTCGCCGGTTTCATGCGAGTGCTATCGCCTTATTTTTTGTCACGTTTTCCGGGGAAAATCATCAATATTCATCCGTCGCTCCTGCCTGCCTTCCCCGGCGTCGATGCGCAACATCAGGCGTTCGATCACGGGGTGAAGATCTCCGGTTGCACCGTTCATTTTGTTGACGAAAGCTTGGATGGCGGACCGATCCTCCTGCAGAAGGCGGTCGAGCGGCTCGATGGCGACACCACCGAAGACCTTCGCCAAAGGATACTCACCGAGGAACACAAACTCCTCAGCGAGGCGATAGAGATCGTAACCACCGGAAGATACCGTGTTAGCAACAGATACGTCAGAGTGGAGAGGAACCATGAAAGCTAAGATCATCCTGCTTTCAGTGATCTCGATCGCCCTTGTGTTCGGGGCGGCCTATCACCTGTTGGTCAATCAGACCAAACGGCAGCTCATCGAGACGCTGGAGGACAGCGTGTCGCGCGCGACATCGCTCTACAAGTACATCAACGCCGCCGAGACGCTTGATCGGATCCGCGCCGCCGAAGAGATCGCGGCGCGTAAAGAGTTGCTGGATGTGCTGGTCCCGGCCGCTTTGGCCGCCAACCCGATCGAGGCGGAGCAGAAGATACAGGTAGAGCTTAACGTCATCAATAAGTTCTCCGACCCCTCCGATGTCCTTTTCATTACCGACACGGAAGGGAGGGTTGTCGCCAAGAATCTCGACAATACCCTTAAGGGCATAAGTTTCAAGGAGAATCTGCTTATCAGCAATGCGATATCGGGACGCAGCGACGAGGATATCTTTGAGATACTCGGCAAACGGATGAAGGTGGTTTCTGTTCCGATACGCAAGGAAGGCGCCATCATCGGCACCTTCAACTCGGCCAACATCATCGATTCGGAGATGGCGAAGGGCGATTTCAGCAATCTGACCGAAGAGACCAACGAGGAAAAGGGGAACAACCCGCTCCTGTTCGCCTTTGTCGAGAAACAAAAAGTGCTTGGTTCGACCATGCCGCCGGAACTGCACGAGGCGCTCAAAAAGTATATCGAGAACAACCCCGATATCGTCGAAAAAGCGCTCAAGGAAGAGGAACGCAAACATGCCTTTACCGCGAAACTCAACGGCGAAAAATTCTATGCGAATATCGCCGTACATGAACATCTCGGTCAGGAGAAATATGTCTGTTACCTGTTCGTTAGTTCGATAGACAAGGGGTTGCAGCCGCTCTACGCGAGCCGCAACAACTTTCTCTGGATAGTGATCATCGTCCTGATCATCGCTATCATCTTCGGTATCGTCATCGAGGAGCAGTCACAGGCCCCCATCAGCCGGTTCACCGAAGGGATGATCGAGATCATCCACGGCAACCGCAAATTCCGTTTCAGCAACGAGGCGGAGGGAGTCGAGGGACAGCTTAACCAGAACGCCAATATGATGATCGCGGCGCTTTTGGGCGAACGGCTCCCTGATGAGAAGAGCGGAACGGAGAAGATCGGTGTAATGAAACCGGAGGAGTAATACCTATGGCATTCAACAGCTTCAACAAGATCATGATCCTCGGCCGGCTCGGCCGCGCCCCCGAACTCAAGTATTCGACCGCGGGCAACCCGATAACCAAGTTCACCGTCGCCACCAACGAGCGTCTGAAAGGTACCGGCGGTCAAGCGGAGGAACACACCGAATGGCATAAAGTGGTGGTGTTCGGTGCGGCGGCCGAGAACTGCTCGAAGTTCCTCAAGCAGGGATCGCTCGTTTTCGTTGAGGGTAAACTGCGGACCCGCAAATATACCGACAAGGACAATGTCGAGAAATACTTCACCGAGGTCATCTCCGACACGGTCCATTTCCTTGATGCGGGCGGCGGCGAAGCGGGCGGCGGCAAGGAAGCGCCGCGCGGCGAGGAGCGTAGCTACCAGAAAAGCGGTCCCAAGGCGAAGGAGGCGGAATTCAACAGCGCCCTATCCGATGCCATCAAGGGTGCGCCCGACGACGACGATCTGCCGTTCTAGTTCACGGTATCAGATAACTTCTTCCCTTTTTCACCACCAGTCCTTCGGCGCACAGTTCGTTCAGTATCTTCGTGAATCGTGCGTCATCGAGCGTCTCTTTCCCGAGGTCGAGCGCCGCGGCGGCCGAAAGCCGTTTGCCGGTGAGTGTCGTTTTGGCCAGCGTGCGAAGTATCGCGCCGCGTATCTGGCGGTCGCTTCCCTCGAAACGCGACTGTTTCGCATGGTGCGCCGATCGGCGCGAAGGGTTCGGATGGAGTTTCTTCAAGTGGACGCCGTAATCCATGAGGGCGTAATACCAGCGGCGCGGATCGTCGCGGTCAAGGGTCGCATCGATCAGCGGCATCAGTTCGCGGTCGCTCACCTTTTCCTGACCGGAAAAGAAGTGGTGCAGGTAGACGGCGCGGATGTTGGTTTCGATGAAGATATGTGGCTGATTGAAGGCGAAGGTGAGAACGGCGCGGGCGGTGTAGGGGCCGATGCCGGGAAGGGCGGTCAGCGCCTCGATGGTGTCGGGAAGGATGCCGTCATGTCGCGCTACGGTCGCCTCGGCGCATTTCTTGAGGAACAGCGCCCGCCGGTTGTAGCCGAGTCCTTGCCAGAGGGCGAGCACCTCCCGCAGCGGGGCGGCGGCGAGCGTCGCGATGTCGGGAAACCGCGCGATGAAGCGGGGGAAGTAGGCGGCGACGCGGTCGGTCTGCGTTTGCTGGAGCATTACCTCCGAGACGAGTATCTCGTACGGATCGGTCGTGAGCCGCCAGAGGAAACTGCGGCCGTGCTTATCGAAATGACCGAGCACCGTTTCGCGGAAATGTCGTATCTCGTCGCGTCTCATGGGAAGGGTATACTGGAAAAAAAGGGCGCGGTCAACAGAGTATTGTTGCCTTACACCGCCGCCTGCGTTACTATCGGCCAGTAACGGAGGGGCCATGACGCGGACCGGCATCTACATCCACATCCCATTCTGTGAGTCGCGCTGCAGCTATTGCGATTTCTTCTCGACGGTGCCGAAGGCGGCTGAGATCAAGACGGCCTACGGGGCGCAGGTGGTCGCGGTGCTGAAAAAAGAACTCGCGACGGTGCGGGCCGAAGAGATCGTCTCGCTCTACATCGGCGGCGGTACCCCCTCGACCATGCCGGGGCGCTTCTTCACCGCCGTCGGGCGGGCGCTGACCGCTGCCGGTATCGATACCAAGAAGATAGAATTCACCGTCGAGGCGAATCCGGCCGACATCACCGCGCCGTTCCTGCGGACGCTCAAGAAATGCGGCGTCAACCGGCTCTCGCTCGGCACCCAGTCGGCCGACGATGCGGTGCTCAAGGCGATGGGTCGCCGCGCGTCACGCGAGATGCTCGCAAAGGTGCTGCCGCTCGCACGGAAGGAGTTCGACAATATCTCCTACGATATCATCTATGGCTTTGGGAAACGGCCGCGCGATCTGGCAGCGGAACTCGGCTGGCTTTTCGAACTCGCCGTTCCCGACCATGTCTCGACCTACTGCTACACCCGGCCCGAACGGCGCAAGGTTCCGCCCGTTGCACGGGAAGAACGGATAGAGACGGAGGAAGAGGCGATCCACCGGTTCCTTGCTGCCAGCCGTTTCACCCGCTACGAGGTGAGCAACTGGGCGCGCCGCGGGTTCGAGAGCGTCCACAACCGTCTCTACTGGTCGTGGGACCGTTACATCGGGATCGGCGCCGGGGCGCACGGCTTCACTCCGGCCGACGGGGTCCGCTATCATTATCCCGAGTCGGTCATGGCGTTCATAAAGGACCCGGTGCCGGTCGTGGAGCGGTCGCCGCGCGATGTAAAGATGCGCGAATTCGTGATGATGGGACTGCGCACGAAAGAGGGGATCCGGCGCACGCAGTTTAAAAAGCTCTTCGGCGTCGACATCGCCGCCCTTATGTCGGTGGTCACGCGGGAACGCTTCATTGACGCCGGGTACGCGACGCTCACTAAGAGGCGGCTTGCGGCGACGGTGCGCGGGTTCGATCTCCTCAACAGTTTCATCGGCGCACTTTTTGACGACATCGAACGCTACGCGAGGGGCCATGAAAGATAATATCGACACGCGCTACACCGCCGACGGGCTGAAAGTCATCGGGGTGGACGAGGCGGGGCGCGGCCCGCTGTGCGGCCCGGTCGTCGTCGGGGCGGTCCATCTGCTCGCTCCCGTTAAAGGGCTCGACGATTCGAAGAAACTCTCCGAACATCAGCGCGAAGCGCTTGTGCCGCTCATACTCGCGAACAGCATCTGGCAGGTCTATTCGGTCCTCCCGTGCGTCATCGACGAGAAGAATATTCTCTACGCGACGCTGTGGGGGATGGGGCGGGCGGCGGGGAAGGTGTTCGACCGGCTTGCGGGGGAGAAGATCGTACTCATCGACGGCAACAAACTCATTAAAAGGTTCGCGCGCGAGGAGGCGGTGGTGAAGGGCGACAGTAAAAGCGCGAGCATCGCGGCGGCCTCGATACTCGCCAAGGTGCACCGCGACCGCATCATGAAGCGGTGGGCGCTCATCTATCCGCAGTACGGGCTCGCCGAGCACAAAGGTTATCCGACCGACAGCCACTACGCCGCGCTGGCGCTCCACGGCCCGACGCCGATACACCGCCGCAGTTTCCGCCTGACCGCACGGCCCGAACAGACCACGCTGTTCTGAAATTCAGTACAGGAACCCGAAAAGGTAGAGCGGTATCTTGTCGCCCGCGCCGATATCGATGCCGTCAAGCGCGCGGAACGAGTCGGCGATGCCTTTGATCTGATCCTCTTTTTTCGACGGGCCGCCGACCTCGACCGTGAAATGGCCGTTTGCCAGAAAATCGGCCGTTGGGTGCAGGGAGACCTTGACGCCGGCGTTCTTCAACTGGTTCGCGAAGAAGGTCTCGCGCACGCCGCCGACCAGCGTCTCTTTTTGCAGGGAACCGTTCAGGGCATAGAGCAGGTTCGGGTTCTCCAGATAGACCTTGCCCGGCTTGCGCACGAGCGCCGCGCCGGAGCCGTCCAGCCGGAGGGTGGCGATAAGTCCCGCCCGCTCCAGATATTCGAGATAGGTATAGACATACTCTTTCGATATCCCCAGATCGCGGCTCATCCCCGCTATGTTCGGCACGAACGGATCGCTCGTGGCGATGAGCCAGAGCATCTTCTTGAGGATGGGCAGTTTCGTCTGGGTCAGGTTGGCAGTGACCGCGATATCTTCGAACAGCGTCTTTTCGACGGTGCTCATCACCTTCTGCGCGTACTGCTCCGCGCCCTCTAATATATAAGGATAGTAACCGATCCGCAGGTATTCGTCGAAGTGCTTGAGTACAGGCATTTTTCCGGCGATATCGGCGGCGATCGCGGTGTGGCCGCTCACGATATCGTCGAAAGAACGGGCCGGGAATTCATATCCGTAGCGGAAAAAGAGATATTCGCGGAACGACAGGCCGGGCAGATCGTAATAGACCACGCGGCGCGAAAGGTCGTACGCCGCCTTGGTGAGATCGAGCGAGGAAGAGCCCGACACGAGGATGTGTTTGTCCTTGTAGGTGTCGATGCTGTTCTTGAGTTCCTGCGCCCAGTTCGGATATTTGTGTATCTCGTCGATGATGACCGCCTCGCCGCCGTAGGTGAAGTAGTCGCGCACCGTCTGGTAGAGGCCGTTGGAAACGACATGGATGTTGTCGCCCGAGATGTAAAGGCAGCGGTCGGGTGATCCGTAGGTTTCCTTATAATGTTGGAGCAGAAGGGTGGTTTTGCCGGTGCCGCGTGGGCCGCGCAGGCAGATGCACTGTTCCCGCCAGTTCATTTTCGGCGCAAGATACCGTTTCTTATCGGATTTCATGGCGCCGACGATCTGCTGGTGAATGGAAAATAACTCTTGCAACATGGGTTCCTCCCAGTCAAACAGACAAGTGCACTTTACTATATCTTGTCAAAAGAGTCAAGTGCACTTTCCTCTTTTTGGAAAAAAGAGACAACCGCACTTTGCTCTTTGCGACTTTCCTCCTGATCGCATGACCCGAACAGACCTCGTTGTTCTGATTTCTTGATTTTACCTTGAAGGGCACTAGACTCACGCCGGGTGATATCAGAATGGAGGAATCCATGTCCCTCAAACGGCTCCTCATTGACGGCGAAACGCTGACCATCCGCGATGTGTACGAGGTCGCCTGCTGCGACCGCCCCGTCGGCATCGCCCCCGCGGCGGTGAAAAAGGTCGAGAAATGCCGCCGCTTCGTCGATAAACTCCTGACGCAGGATAGGCCGGTCTACGGCATCAACACCGGCTTCGGGATACTCAGCGAAGTGGCGATCCCCAAAGACCACCTCGACGACCTCCAGATAAACCTCATCCGCAGTCACGCCATCGGCGTCGGCGACCCGTTCGACCGCGCGACGGTCCGCGCCATCATGCTGCTGCGCGCCAATGTGCTCGCCAAAGGCTTCTCCGGCGTCCGCCTCTCGACGCTCGAACATCTGGTCGAGTTCCTGAATAAGGATGTGGTCCCCTACATCCCGCAGAAAGGATCGGTCGGCGCGTCGGGCGACCTCGCGCCGCTGTCGCACCTCGCCCTTGCCCTGTGCGGCGAAGGCTACTGCCTCGGCGACGGCGGTAAGCCGGTCGACACCGCCACGGTGCTCAAAAAGAAGAAAGTGGCGCCGATAGCGCTCAAGGCGAAGGAGGGGCTCGCCCTCATCAACGGGACACAGGTGATGACCGCCGTCGGCGCGCTCACCATCCACCGGCTGAACGACCTGGTGAAACTCGCCGACATAGCGCTGGCGCTCACCGTCGACGCGATGCTCGGGACCGACCGCCCCTTCGATGACAAGGTTAACCGCGTCCGCGCCCATCCCGGCCAGTTCGAGGTGTCGCGCAATGTCCGCAAACTCATCGCCGACTCATCGATACGCGATTCGCACCGCTGTTGCACCAAGGTACAGGATGCCTACAGTCTCCGCTGCGCCCCGCAGGTCCACGGCGCGGTCCGCGATGCGCTAAATCACGCTTCCGAAGTGATCACGACCGAGATAAATTCATCGACCGACAATCCGCTCATCTTTCCCGACGAGAAAGAGACGATATCGGCGGGCAACTTTCACGGCGAGCCGGTGGCGCTCGTTATGGACTACCTCACCGCGGCGGTGAGCGAACTGGGCAACATCGCCGAGCGGCGTATCGAACAGCTCGTCAACCCGGTCTTCTCGCAGGCGCCCGCTTTCCTGATAAAGAATAAAGGGCTCAATTCGGGCTTCATGATCGTGCAGGTGGCGGCGGCGAGCCTCGTTTCCGAATCGAAGTCACTCTCGTTCCCGGCGTCGGTCGACTCCATCCCCACCTCCGCCGGCAAAGAGGACCACGTCAGCATGGGGACCATTTCGGCGCGGAAGTGCGCGCAGGTGACCGAGAACACCGCCTGTGTGCTGGCCCTTGAGGTGCTCACCGCCTGTCAGGCGCTCGAATTCCGCAAGCCGCTCAAGACCAGCAAGGCATTGCAGGCGGTCCACAAGAAGGTGCGCGCCGAGGTCCCGTTCATGGACCACGACTACTTCCTCCATCCCGCCTTCGCGAAGGTCCGGGCGATGGAAAGCGAACTGGTCCGCGTCGCCGAGAAGGTGGTGGGCGGACTCGAATAATTCCCCGTTAATTCTCCGCGGGATCTTTTTTCTTGATCTTATTCTGCATGCGACTCAGCATGTCGAGCGCCATTTCTTTCTCGGTGAGGCCGCCGGGGACCCCTTCGGTCAGCCCCGCCTCGGCGAGGAACACCGACGCGGCGGTCATCTCGCTTTTGCCGCGTACCTTGACCATGCGGGGGATGGTGAGGTGGAGCCGTTCTCGGGCGCGAGTGAAGGCGACATAGCAGAGCCTCCGCTCCTCCTCGATATTCCCTTCGTCGAGCGCCATCCGGTTGGGCATCCCGCCCTGATAGAAACCGGGGATGAAGACGGCGTCGAATTCGAGTCCCTTGGCGCTGTGGGCGGTGATGATGCTGACGCCCCCCTTTTTCTCGTCCTCGTCGGCCGACTGGATGAGGGTCGCGGCATTGATGAAATCTATCCAGAACTCCATCGGGCCGAGATTCTTCTTCTCGGCGCGGTGGTAACTGACGGCGCTCACGAATTCGCGGATGTTCTCGAGTCGTATCCCCGCCGCCTCGTCGCTCTCGCCGCTTTTGAGGACCGCTTCTTCGATGCCGGTCAGACGGATGAGCTCTTCGGCGAACGGCGCCGGTTCGAGCGCGCGGAGTTTACTGATGAGTTCGCGGTGCATCGCCCCGAACGCGCCGATGGCGCTCTGCTGGGCCGGGGTCAGTATCGTGTAGTCGGCGGCCCGCTGGGCGACGCCGATCGCGGGCGATTTTTCGACCGTGGCGATCTCGAACAGTTTCTCGACCGCCGCCGCGCCGATGCCGCGGGCGGGATAGTTGATGATGCGGCGCAGGCTGATCTCGTCGTCGGGGTTGACGAGTATCCGCAGGTAGGCGAGGATATCCTTGATCTCCTTATTCTCGAAGAACTTCTGGCCGCCGATGACGCGGTAGGGGACGCGCGAGCGGGCGAAGGCCTTTTCGAAGGGGAGCGTCTGGGCGTTGGTCCGCACCATGACGGCGCAGGCGGTGTATTTCTTCCCGGCGACGACGAGCTTTGCTATTTCACCGGCCACCTGTTCCGCCTCCTCGATCTCGTCGAGCGCGGTGGCGACCGTTATCGGCGTGTAGCCGTCGGCCTTCTTGCGGGCGAAGACCGTTTTGGGCGACCGGGTCTTGTTAAAGCCGATGAGCCGTCCGGCGGTCGCGACTATTTCGCTCACCGACCGGAAGTTCTCCTCCATCTTGACGATGCGGGTGCCGGGGAAGTCGTCGGCGAATTCAAGTATGTTCTCGACCCGCGCGCCGCGCCAGCTGTAGATGCTCTGATCGTCGTCGCCCACCGCGCAGACATTGCCGTGGACCGACGAGAGCCGGCGGATGAGCCGGTACTGCGCCCGGTTGGTGTCCTGATATTCGTCGACCATGAGGTAACGCCAGTGGGTCGCGTATTTTTTCCGCAGTTCCTCGTCGCGGTCGAGCAGTTCGAGCGGCTTCATGATGAGGTCGTCGAAATCCATGGCCGCCGCTGCCTTGAGCGTCCGCTGGTACGGTTCATAGAGCCTTCGTGCGACGGTGCGGCGGATGTCGCCGAGGAAGAAACTTTTGTCGTCCAGCAGCGCCGGATCGTTCTTGAGCGACGAGACGATGCCGATGAGGGCGTGGGCCGAATACTGTTCGCGCGAAACGCGCTCCTCCGCCATCACCTTTTTCATCAGTTCAACCTGTTCGTAAGGCGAATAGATGACGAAGTGGGCGGGGTAGCCGATCTTTTTGTGCTCCCGTTTCAGTATCTGGAGGCCGAGCGCGTGGAAGGTGCAGATGGTGACCCGTTTGGCGGTCGCCGGGTCGTCGATGAGGCTGCCCGCCCGTTCGCGCATCTCTTTGGCCGCCTTGTTGGTGAAGGTGACGGCGAGAATCTCTTCGGGCGGCACCTTCTTCTGACCGATGAGGTAGGCGATGCGGCAGGTGATGACGCGCGTCTTGCCCGAGCCGGCACCGGCGAAAACGAGGAGCGGTCCATCGGTCGTGGTGACCGCCTCGCGCTGAGCCTCGGAGAGGCGGAGTTTCGCTATGTCAAAGGAGGTGGCGATGGCTGCTTACTTGAGACCCTGCAGAAGAACGATGCCGCCGACCATCGCGAAGATCGCGAACGATTCGATGATGCCGGGCGACGCGAACGACATGCCGGCGATGGAGGGCTTCTTGGCGACCGCGAGTATCGCCGACGAGCAGGCTTTGCCCTGATAGATGGCCGAAAGCATGAGCGCCACGCCGCAGGCGACGCCGATGGCAAACAGCGGCCCGGTCGACTTGCCCGCTTCGGTGAGAGCATTTATCTTGTCGCTCATGAGGATCATCAGAACGAAGCCGTAGATGGTCTGCGACGCGGGCATCGCCGAAAGGGCGACGAACAGGCCGTGTCCTTCGTCGGTCTTGGACATGATGCCGTGCGAGGTCATGCCGGCAAGGCCGCAGCCGATGGCCGAGCCGCAGGCGGCGAGGCCGAGACACAAAATGGGGCCGAACGAACCGAGATCGGAAAACATGAAGGTCCTCCCTTATTAGGTATGATCATCTGTTAGCCAAAGAGCCGCGCCCATCATACTCGGGACAAAAAGAAATGCAAAAAAGGTCAGGTCGGTATGTATTCGTTCTTGTCCGATTTCCAGATCAGGTAGTCGCGGTATTCTTTGTCGATGAGATCTGAATTACCGCTATTGTAAACCATGATGTTGCGCAGAAAGATAAAGGAGTCGAGTTCGAGATCGCGCAACTGCACCGCGAAGCCGTCGGGATCCTTGCGTACCACCGTTCCCTTGACCGTTACTCCCATTTCGGAGTGTTGGGAGGAGAGTTCGAGCCGCACCTCCAACGCGGTATTCATCGGCAGATCGGGACCCTTCGCGAAGTAAATGCCCGAGAGGCTCAGATTGCGCACCTCGCACGGTATCTCGGCGCCGTTATGTATGATCCGGGCGGCGACCTCGAAGTCGACCCGTGAGAGCATCCGTTTGACCATCACACCACTCATGAAAAACAAATAACGCTGGATACTATATAAGCGGGAGCGGTTTGTCAATGAAAGGATGCGGATCACTTCGCGAAGAAAAGGTTCTTGATGTTGTATTTGGCGCTGTTGGTCTTGAGTTTCTGAAGCGCCCGCATCTCGACCTGACGGATGCGTTCGCGGGTCAGGTTCATGATGGCGCCGACCTCTTCGAGGGTGACGCCGCCCTTGTCGGCCACATCCAGCGAACAGGTCTCGCGCAGTTCCCAGACCTCTTTGCCGGGAAAGTTGAACTTGATCGACTTGGTGTCGGGGTTGACATCAAGATAGAGGTGGTACTTACAGGAGACGAACAGACAGGGGCGCTTCATCTTGAGACATTCGGCGCGCTGTTTCGGCTTCTGATAGTTGGTCAGGTCGATGAGCTCCTTGATGATGGGGTCCTTTTCGAGTTCACTGCGCTGGTCGGTGATCACCTCGGTATAAGGCTTCACCTTCTTTTTCATCTTTCTCACTTTAGCAAGCATTGGCGGAACCTCCTGTTGTTTGCCCGGAGAGAAGTGAGTCCCGGAAACATGTGCGGATAGTAACCGGCTGAATGCCGCTGTCAATCGGAATTTTACAACCCCTCTGATTTCCAGAGAATATTTTTCATCCCGGCCCGCTCCTAAAACAGCGAGCTCCCGCAAGAGGCGCCAATAGTTGAAAAAAAATGTATTATAATATTGATTTTGGCGGCTTAGACGTGTAGCATGCTTGTGTTTACGTGTCTTTTCAAGGGAGAGAAACATGAGATCGTTTTTAGTGGTTACTTTTATCGCGGCCGCGGCATTGTTCATCGTCGTTGCGTGCGCCTCCCAGCAGGCGGCGTCGGGCGATAAGTCGGAGGGCGAGAAGCAGATCGCGCTCTATGCCGAGGACACTCTGGCGAAGGGAAAAGATATCGCGTTCCTCGCGAAGTTGTTCGATCTCAAGGCTCAGTATCCCGACGATGCGGAGGATGCGATAGAGTCGCAGTTCAAGAAGTTGCACGACACTCTGCCGAAGAATCGACTCGACACCTTCAAGGAGTCGCCGAACAAGGAATTGCGTGTGGCGCCCGGGCAGTCGCGGCTTCACCTGAAGAACAACTACACGAGCGGCAACACCGCTATCTTCATCCGCGAAGGGAACGATTTCGTCGTCAGTGAGATGTTGCCGTTCAATACCGAGCGGCAGATAGACCTGAAGCCGGGTAGTTATGAATTCGTCGTCATCATCGATCGCAAGTTCAACAACAACAAGTATCTCTACACCGCGACGCTCAACATGAGCGACGGCACGATCTATGTAGGCGAGTTCAATATCGCGTCGGAATACAATACCAGCGGACAGTGTCCTGAAGGTCGCGTCGCCGACGAGGACACCTGCATGAAGGTCGAGTTCCGGGCGTTCGACAATTGCGCGCCGGGAACCCATCTGGTCGATTATCTCTGCTGTGACGAGGGCTACAACTTCGTCATGGAGGGGAAGTGCTCGCGCTACACCGACAAGGTCGATACCGTTATGTGCCCCACCGGATATGAAGAGGGCGGCTCAGGCCGTTGCTGTCCGAAAGGGATGAAATTCATCGACGGTCAGTGTCAAGTTCCGCCGAAGGGTTGGGTGCCGCCCGACCAGCCGGCCCCGGCCGATGAAGAAAAGCCCGCCGAGGCCGAAAAACCGGCCGAGTGATGACCGAGCCCTCGTTCGACGCATTTCGTGACAACCTCTATTCCTTTCTGGATGAGACCGCCGGTCGTGACGGCGTCCACTATGCCCGCGAGGTGGTGCGTCGCTTCTCGTTGGTCCAATGCCGTCGTGCCCTTTTACCGCCGTCCGACGGCGAGCGGTTCGTTGAGCGGGTCCTTTTTCTGCGGCTTCGCGAATTCGGCGAATTGTTTGTTGAATTCGCGGAGGCCGCGTTCAAAAAGAACTTCACAGAAAGCGATGTCAATGGTATGATCGAGACATGGTTGCGCGAGTATCTCACCACCCGTCACGGCGCCTGAAGGTTCCGCCGTTCTTTTTCTTTGTCCTGCTGTCGGCGGGATTGCATGCGTTGCTGTTCCTTTTCTTCCGCGTAGATACGAGCGGCGTTCCGGTCGATGACTTGGTGCAGGTGCGCCTTTTCGACGAAGGGCCGGTTTTTGCGATGGATCCCGCAAAAAAATCGCCGGAAGAGGCGGAGAAGAAAAACGAAGAAAAGAAGACCGAGAAAGAGGATCGTCCCGATGGTCAGGTAGTCGACATCGCTCGCCCCGATAAAGAAGAGCGTCCCGACAACTACAAGTTCCTCTCCAAGTGGGATTCGACCGTGCCCCGCGAGAAACGGAGCGCGTTCGACAAGGCTATCCCGGTGCGCGGGAAAAAACTACAACGGCTCGCCACGCCGCCGTCGGCGAAGTTGGCGCCGCAGAGTGAAGAGTTGGTCACTCCGGGCACGTCAAAGGAGCGCAGGGAGAAGATCGAAGAGAAGATCAAGAAAGGCGAGCTCGCGGGATTCGAGGGAGAAACGGGCGACCTTGAAAAAGGGGCCGAGAAGAACGATCCGGGCCGCATCGCTGGAACCGATAAGGCGGACAAGAAAGGGCAGGAGGCGGCCGAACTGTCGTTGCCGCCGCGCTATCTGCCTTTTTTCTCGGGGACTGATACGGCGCTTACCTCCCCCTCCAACGACTACCTGAAGGAGGTGGATGAGGGTGACGAGACGGCGCTTAATGCGCGTCGGTTCCTTTACGCTGACTACTATAACCGCATCAAGAATGCCGTTTCCCATTACTGGACGCCGGGCAAAGTGCTCATGGTGCACGATCCGAGCGGAAACATCTTCGGACCTGCCGATCGCTATACCAAGATCGAGGCGGTGCTTGACGCCCGAGGCAAAATCGTGTCGCTGGTCGTGACCAAACCGTCGGGGGTCGATTTTCTTGACCGAGAGGCGATCAATGCCTTCAAGATGGCGGCTCCTTTCCCGAATCCGCCGGCGCCGCTCCTGAAAGAGGGGAGATTCACCATCCCGTTCGGTTTCTATGTCGACATTCAATAGCGAGGCTGGGGTGAACAAGGCGCCGATCATTATTCTGGTACCTTCACGGGAGATCGATACGGTGCGACCGCTTCTGGGCATCTCTCTGACCGAACGGGCCGCGGTGATCGTGGCGCGCTATTTCGGCGCCGAGAAGGCCTATGCGCCCCACCTCGAGCGTAGCTATCTTTTTCGCGGTATCGAGTTGCTGGCGGAGTTTCCCCGTATCGACCGGCCGGTGGTGATCGTCGATCCGCTTTTGGTGTTTGACGGGAGGTTCGTTCGCAATCTCACGGTCAATTTTGATGCGCCCGCGGTCGCGTGTGATCCGACCACGCTGGAACCTATCGGCCTAGCGCGACTTTTGCCGGAACATCTGCCGGACGACTTCGCCGAGGCGCCGTGGTTCCATATCCGTGAATTCCTCCTGCGGCGGCAGGATGCCCGTATCGCCGTCATCGCGGCCCGGTATTTCGTCGTGCGTCACGCATCGGATCTCGGTGGAGCCGAGAATTATCTGCTCCGCTCGCTTGTTCACAAGGGAGACGATATCGTCGAGCGCAACCTGACCCGTCCCGTGAGTCGCATCATCACTGCGTGGACAGCCAATTATCGGGTAGACCCGCGTCTTTGGACACTCTTGGTAATGTTCGTGGGTATCGCTGCGGCATGCATGTTGTTTCTGACCGGCGCGACCGAAAGTGTCACGCTGGCATTGCTTCTCTGCGTCGCGGCGGTGCTGTCGTCGGTCGACGGCGAGACGGCGCGTCTTACCTTCCAGACCTCCCGCGGCGGCGGCGTATTGAACTACTACGCCAGCCGCATCGTTGTCTGGAGTTACTTCTTGGCCCTTACCCTGCTGTTGCGTGATGCCCCGCCGGTGCAGTGGTGCGGGCTCATCTTTTCGGTCGTATACCCGTTGCTGGTGGTGCGTTACGATCGCTACCGGCATGGCGCTGCCGCTCGACCGCCGCGCTCTCCGTTGCGGCGTCTCGAACAGGCTCTGCGGCGACATTTCAGCATACACGCCGTGGCGCTATCGGCCCTTTTGCTTGCGGCGTTGGGGATATTGAAATATGCGGCGCTCATTACTTTGCCTCTCGCCGCCGTAGGAGCGCTGGTGGTTCTCGGCGAGGCGCTTTTCGGTCGCATGGAACGGAGAAAATAAGCATGAGAACGGTCGTTCTTTTCAGCGGCGGTCTTGATTCGACGACGGTGCTGGCGATGGTCATCGCCCGCGGCGATGAGGCGTTTCCGCTCACGGTCGCTTACGGTCAGCGTCACCGCGTGGAAACGGAGAAGGCACGGCGCATCCTCGATCGGTACGGCCTTGCGGCGCGCGTTCGCGAGGTGACGGTCGACCTCTCCTTTCTCTCCTCTTCGTCGCTCATCAACACCGATCTTGCGGTTCCCGGCTCCGCCGACACGGCCATACCCAACACCTATGTGCCGGCGCGCAATCTCGTTTTTCTGTCGCTTGCGTCGGCCTATGCCGAGGATATCGGCGCGACGCGCATCGCCATCGGGGTCAATGCGCTCGATTATTCGGGCTATCCCGATTGCCGTCCCGAATTCATCGAGGCGTTCAACCGCGTCCTTGCGACGGGTACCAAGGCGGGTGTCGCGGGCGGCGGCATCATCGTCGAGGCGCCGCTTATCGATCTGTCGAAAAAAGAGATAGTCCAGCTCGGACGGGGACTCGGGGTTGACCACGCCATGACCCATTCCTGCTATGATCCCGACCCGGAAGGACGGGCTTGCGGCGCATGCGACTCGTGCCGTCTCCGACTTAAAGGATTCGCCGAGGCGGGAATCACCGATCCGGCTCCGTATCAACCCGGATGAGAAAAGAGGAGCGGTGGGGTAAAAATCCTGTTGCTTTTTCCCCCGGCTCTTTTATACTTCTTACCGATAGTACCTTGAAAAGGAGGGATACATGAGAGTATTTCTTTGTACGATCCTTGTTGCGATGTCACTTCTGCTGGTGGCGTGCGGAGAAGAGGAGCAGGTCGCCGGTGAGTGTTCCGTGGACGCCGATTGCGGCGATACGACGATCTATTACTGCGACAAAGTGCATCAGGAATGCAAGGTGCGAGCCGGGGTCGATCTCGATCAGATCGGCGGCACCGATGAAGGAAACGATAACACCGGCGGGACCGACGACGATCAAGGTGGCACCACCGACAGTGTTCAGCCCGACGACGATGCCGAACCGGTGCAGGATATCGATTACGCTGGGTTGGATTGTGTCCCCGGCACCACCGAGAAATGTCCCTACAACGGTCCGTCGGGAACCGAGGATGTGGGGCTGTGCAAGGCGGCGGTGAAACTTTGCAAGGAGAGCGGTACGTGGGGCAACTGCAACGGCGAGGTATTGCCGGTCTACGAGATCTGCGATAATGGGATCGACGAGGACTGCACCGGCACCCCCGATGACGGCGATATCGACGGCGATGGGTACAGCTACTGCGGTCCTACCCCCGATTGTTGCGAGGACACCAGCAAATGTCCCGATCCGGCGGCGGCCTATCCCGGTGCCACCGAACTGCCCAACGGCGCCGACGACGATTGCGACGGCAATATCGATAACGGAGTGAGCGATTGCGATGATACCATCGCGCTGGACTCCAAGAATCCTTTTGACTATGCCAAATCGATGGGACTGTGCAACGGTGTGGTGCAGGCCGATATCCTGAAACTGGACGGTTCTGCGAATCCACATATAAACAGTAACGGGCTACTGTCGGCCTTCGGTAATGTCATAACGCCGAAACAGGGAGTGGCGCTTATGGCGCTTTCGTCGGGTAAAGTGGGAAATCCGGTCACTGATCTCGATTTCAATCAGAATATAGGTGGGCTTTCGGGCACCCCGGTGCCGGGCGATTGGTATGCCGCCAACGGTAATCAGTTCCCCAGTTCGCCGGCGTGTAGCGGCGGTAGCGGAACGACCGGTGGTGCATTTGACGGGGTCATGGTGCAGTTTAAGGTACAGGTGCCGCCGACCGCCAACTCGTTCTCGTTCAACATCTACTTCTTTACGAAGGAATATCCGACATATATCTGTTCTAACTTCAATGACTTTTTCATAGCATTGCTCGACAGTGGCTACAACACCAGCGCCGGTGCCGACCCGAATCTGCTTAATCCGCAGGATAAGAATCTCGCCATGGATGCGGACGGTAATCCGGTCGGTATCAATATCGCACCGGCCGGTCTATTCAAGCAATGCGTCAATCAGCCGAGCCAAGGGGTCACCTCCTGCGTAGGAACCGAGGAATTGCAGGGGACCGGTTTTGAGGCGCACGGCGCGACCGGGTGGCTGACCACGCGCGGCAATGTGGTGCCGGGCGAAACGATCACGTTGCGTTTCGCGATATGGGATCTTAGTGATCATGTCTGGGATTCGATGGTCCTCATCGATAATTTCCAGTGGCAGAGCACGAACTTCAAACCGGGGACCGGCGATTCGTAGTCGACGCCCGCAGTAGAACGCAGGGGAGGGGATCATGGTCGCACCGAATATCTGCCGTTTCATAGGGTCGCGTCCCACTATCGAAGGATGCGATATCGTGTTGGTCGGTGTTCCCTATGACGGGACATCGAGTTTCCGTTCCGGTTCGCGGTTCGGGCCGCGCGAGATACGGGCTTATTCGGACGAAGGGATGGAGGACTTCTCTTTTTTCTGCAACCGCGGTCTGGACGAGATATCATTTTTCGACATCGGTGACCTGCCGCTCATGGTGGGCAATCCGGGGCTGATGGTGCGCGAGGTCAAGAAAAGCGCGCTCGAACTGATGGTCGGCAATCCGGAAGTGACCACCGAGGAGTCGCATAAGACCGCCTATGAACTGACCCTGACCAATCGGCGGCTTCTATCGATCGGCGGCGAACACCTCATCACCTATCCTCTTTTTCTGGCGATGAAGGATATCTATCCCGACTTCACCGTCATCCAGCTCGATGCTCACGCCGACCTGCGCGAACGCTATGCCGGCGATCACTTGAGCCATTCGTCGGTCATGAAACTCTGTCTGCAGGAGGGACTCAAGAAACTGGTGCAATACGGCGTCCGAAGCGGTACGCGCGAAGAGTATAAACTGCGACAGCAGGATCATCGCATCATTCCGGCGGCGAGTATAGCCGAGATGGAATCGTCGCTCAAGGAAGGGGAAATAGTGTACCTGTCGGTCGATCTGGATTTCTTCGATCCGGCCTGTATGCCCGGCACCGGCACCCCCGAAGCGGGAGGATACTTCTTCAACGAATACCTCGATATCCTGCGGATGCTGAAGGGCAAGAAGGTCCATTTCATCGGCGCCGATGTCGTAGAATTGGCGCCCGATATCGATTCGACGAAGGCCTCGACGGTGTTTGCCGCCAAGGTCATCCGCGAAACGCTATTGCATATGCATTGACCGCTACTGGGCGATGATCGTCCGGAAACCCTCTAAACGATAGTGCGCCCGCTCTTCCGCCTCGCGCAGAAGGATCGCCGGGTCTTTTTCCCACAGATCGAAGGTGACGGGGTAGAGCCGGATGGCGATCCCTTCGCTTAGGGCGAAATGGGAGCCGTCGGCGGTAAAGGCGGCCGCATATCCGGTATGCATCAGGGGGAGGCGCAACACTTCGGCGCCGTCCCGGACATCCCAGAGCAAGGCGTTGACGCCGACCGACAGCAGATACCGACCGTCGGGAGAGTAGGCTATCGAATTAACGGTGGCGCCGAGGGTTTCGAACGCAAAGACCTTTGCGCCGTCCGTAAGACGATGTATCAACACCTCCGCACTTTCTCCGGCCGACGCCAGATGCTTGCCGTCGGGGGAAAACGCAACCGAAAGTATATTGCCGAGATGCCCGGCGAGCAGAGCGACATTCGTTCCGTCCGATACGCGGCGCACAATGATGACCTTGTCGCGGCCGGCCGATGCGATAAGTTTGCCATCGGGCGAGAAGGCGACGGTGTGGACCGAGCTGGCGTGATCGTTGAACATCCGGATGGTGCGTTTCTGCGATACGTCCCAAAGCCGGACGGTGCGATCCCAGCTGCCCGATACGAGGAATTTCCCGTCGGGGGAGAAGGCGATCGAGTAGACCCCGTCCTCGTGTCCTTCGAGAGAAGCAATAATGGTGAAATCGGAAGCGTTGAACAATCGTATGTGTTTGTCCTGTCCGGCGATGGCGAGGAGCGTTCCGTCGGGGGAGAAGGCGACCGCATGGCACACCTCCGCGCAGGGTATTGAGCGGAGTTCCCGTTCCGAGGCGATATCCCATATCTTCACGGTGCGATCCCAGCTCGATGAGGCGAGCGATCTGTTGTCGGGAGATAGGGCGATGGAGGGGATATAGGTTCGATGGCCCGTAAAAAGGCGCGAGGAACGAACGACCTGCGTTCTCCAGAATCGAAGTGTGCCGTCCGCGCCTGCCGAGAGAAGGCTGTCGCCATCGGGAGAAATCGCCGCCGCCTGCACCGCCGCATCATGTCCGCGGAGCGACTCGGCTTTTCCGGAAACGGTATCCCAGAGCAAAATGCTTGCATCGCGAGAGGCGAGGACCGCGAGTTTTCCCTCTGAGTCGATGTCGAGCGCATAAAAGGCGTCCCAGTAGGTGAACGATTTGATGGTGGAGAGGTTCGTTGCGTTCAGCATCAGCGCGCGCTTGTCGTAGCTTGCGGTGAACAGCCGCTCGCCGTCGGCGCTGTACCGCAGGGCGATGAGCGATTCATTGTGCGGTCGGTAGCGGGCAATGGTCCTGCCGCGCAGCATGAAGAGTTCTCCCGTTGCGCTTCCCGCCGCTATCGCCGCGCCGTTGGGGGATACTGCAAGAGCGCGGATCTTGGCATCGACGAGCAAGATCTCCGAAAGTTGACGGCGTGTAGGGATGTCCCAGAAACGGATACTGCCGTCGTTGCCGCCGGAGATAATCGTATGATCATCCGCAGAAAGAGCGAGGGCATATATCTCTTCGGTGTGCCCGTTCAGGGTGGCCAATTCGGTGCGGCTGGGGATGTCCCAGATACGTATCGTTTTGTCCCAGCTCGCCGAGAACAGAAGCTTTCCGTCACGGGAAAATACGAGGCTCGTTATCTCATCGCGGTGGCCGGAGAGGCAGTCGAGATAGGTCCGGTCGGCGATGTTCCAGAGGGTCACCGAACCGTCGCGTCCGGCAAGGGCGGCGATCGCGCCGTCCGGGGCGATCGCGATGTCGCTTATTTCGCCGCCGGGATGTTGCAGGATACTTACCAACGCATCGTCTCGGTTCATCCGCGCGAGATACAGGCTCGATCGCGCCGAAAGGGTATTGTGGGCAATCTCTTGCCACGGCTTGATCGCGATGTCGGGGAAACGGTAGGGGCTGAGGGGGTTCCACGGGGTATGGCCCAAGGCGGCGGCGGCATAGATCTCGGCCTTGTCGTACCGACGTTCCTGCAGCATGCGGTCGGCGTTCTCCTGATAGCCGAGCGCCAGATTGAGATTGGCCGTTCGTTCGTTCTCGACGGCGTTGCGCCACGCGGAGAAGATCGTGATCGCCGCGCCGACGAAAAGAATCAGCGTTGCGCCGATGAGCGCCGAAAGAGTGCGGTTCTTGCGGATGAAGCGCTGAAGCAGTTCCCATGAGCTGTAGTCATAGGCGCCGATGCGGCCGCCGGCCATATAATTGCCGATCTCCTGCGCCACTTCACGCGCCGACTGATAGCGTTCTTGTTTGTCTTTCGCCAGCGTTTTTTCGACCACTGCGCACAGATCGAGCGGCGCTTCGGGTTCCAACTCGGTGATGGCGGGGGGGCGATCCTTGAGCACCCGATCGATGATCTGGCCGACCGTGTGGCCGCTGAAAGGTGGTTCTCCCGTCAGGATCTCATGAAGCACCGCACCGAGCGAATAGATATCGCTCCGTTCATCGATCTCATCGACCGAACCGCGCGCCTGTTCCGGCGACATATAGGCGGGGGTACCGAATGCTTTCCCGGTAACGGTATGGGGGCCGTGGGTCTCGCGGAGCGCGGAAAGTTCCTGTGCCATCTCGCCGGCTCGGTCGTCCGCTTGACCGTGGACCTTGGCGAGGCCCCAGTCGAGTACGACCGTTTCACCGAATTGCCCGATCATGATGTTGTCGGGCTTTATGTCGCGGTGCACCACGCCGCGGCTGTGGGCGTAGGCGATGGCGTTGCAGATGTCGCGGAAGTGGGGGAGCAGACGCAGCCGGTCGCGTAGCGTTTTTGCGGCGCGGATCGCCGAGGAGAGCGTTTCTCCGCGCACCAGTCGCATGGTGTAATAGGGGGTGCCGTCGCCCGCCGCCCCGATCTCGTAGACCGGGACGATGCCGGGGTGTTCGAGCTGGCCGGTGACGCGCGCTTCGCGCAGAAAGCGGAGCGCTGCGGTGCGGGTCGGACCCTCATCCGGTGTTATCATATCGGGTTTTTTCTCGCCGGGAGGGATGAGTTCCTTGAGGGCGATCTCGCGGCCGATCCGCTCGTCAAGGGCGATGAGTACGCGGCCGATGCCCCCGCGTCCTTTTTCTCCCTTTACCGTATAGCGGGTCAAGGCGGACATCTCGCCGCTCTGGGTAGACGAGGAGGGTAACTCGGAAGCCGGCGTTGAAATGGTTCGATCGGGATATTGTGAGTTACTCAGCCTGCGACCCCGGAATGATCACCTTGATGTCGCGCGAAGAGAGCGAGGCCCCCTCGCCGAGT
>JAKLIW010000002.1 GCA_022709425.1 bacterium | reverse complement strand
GCTCCAGAAACTCGGGAGCGCGGTGGTCCGGCTCGCCTCCGGAACGCGGGTCGAGGATGCCCCGAGCGGCTTTCGCGCCCTGAGCCGCGAGGCGGCGCTACGCATCAACGTCTTCTCCGACTATTCCTATACGCTGGAGACCATTATCCAGAGCGGCCTCAAGAACATCGTCATCGCGACGGTGCCGGTCACCGTCAATCCGCCGACCCGGCCGTCGCGCCTGTTCCGGTCGACCTTCGGCTATGTGATGCGGTCGCTCACCACCATCGCGCGGATATTCCTCATCTACCGGTCGTTCCGGTTCCTCGCGCTGACCGGCGGCACCATCTTCGGCGTCGGTTTCGTGCTCGGCCTCCGGTTCGTCTACTATCTCATCGCCGGCGAAGGGGACGGCCATATCCAGAGCCTGCTCCTCGGCGCGGTGCTCCTCATCACCGGGTTCCAGACCTTCCTGATCGGCATCATCGCCGACCTCATCGCGGCGAACCGCAAGATGCTCGAAGAGATACAATACCTCCAGCGGAAGGGATCGCTCGCACGGCATGAAGATAGCCCTCCTCGGTCCTGATCCGTCGTTCAAGGGCGGCATCGGGCAATACAACCATTTCCTCGCGCAGGAGATACGGAAGGAAGGTCACGAACTGCTCTTCGTCGGCTTTTTGCGACAATACCCGAAGTTCCTCTATCCGCCGGGGACGGGCGACAGCATACACCCTCAGTCCTCCGGACAGCTCCCTGCGACAGGGGGCCTTCCACCGAGCTCCCCTGATGCAGGGGAGGCAGGAGGGGTGTCTGCGGTCACAATGCCCGCCTACACCGTCGAACGCATTCTCAGTTGGGACCGTCCTTTTTCGTGGATGGCGGCGGCCAAACGAATCGAGTCCTTCTCGCCCGACGTGATGGTCGTACCGTGGTGGACCTTCTTTTGGTACCCCTGGTTCGGTCCGCTCATGTGCCGGCTCCGCCGTTTCCGGCGCGTCGTCATCGCCCACAACGCCTCGGACCACGAAGGCCACGGCCTGCGCGGCGCGGCATCGCGTTTCGCCACCCGTCGCATACTCGCGGCCGCCGACCGCGTCATCGTCCAGTCGGCCGAAGAGAAGGAAAAGGTCGCGGCGCTCGGGGCGCGCGAGACGGTCGTCATCCACCACCCGGTCTACCCGCAGTTCCGCACGACGCTGAGCCGCGCCGAGGCGCGGGAGAAGTTCGGCATCGCCCCCGACGCGCGGGTGGCGCTCCTGTTTGGCGCATTGCGCCCCTACAAAGGGGCCGACCTGTTCGCACAGGCTATCGCGGAACATCCCGACATCACCGGCATCATCGCCGGCGAGATCTGGGACGAGGCGCTCGGGGCCCAGTTACGCGGACTCGCGGCGCGCCATCCCAATCTGCGCCTGCTCGACCGCTACTTCGACGACGATGAGGGGGCGCTCCTGTTCGCCGCCTGCGATGCGGTGGTCCTCCCCTACCGCAGTGTCACCGGCTCCGGCGCGGCCATGGCGGCGCTCGGGGCGGGAAAACCGCTCGTCGCGGCCGATCTGCCGCTTTTTCGCGAGATATTCCCCGCGCAGTTGGCGACCTTTTTCACCCCCGGCGACACTGCGGACCTTGCCCGCGCGTTGAACGACTTCTTTACTGTTAGGAATAAATTGCAATCGGAAGAGGCTCTTGCTATTATTTCCGAGCGCTTCGGCTGGGACCGGCTCGTATGGGCGGTCACCGGCACGATGAAAACGGATGTAAAGAACTGATCGATACAGTAAGGTTTATTGCATGACACGTAAACTCCTCATCAGGGACCTGACACTCCGCGACGGTCAGCAGTCGCAGTTCGCCACCCGCATGAACCAGAAACAGGTCGACCGAGTGTTGCCGCTTTTTAAAAAGGCGCACTTCTACGCGATGGAGGTCTGGGGCGGCGCGGTACCCGATTCGATCATGCGTTATTTGAACGAGAATCCGTGGCGGCGGCTCGAATCGATACGCGACGGCATCGGCGACGCATCGAAACTGGCGGCGCTGTCGCGCGGCCGCAACCTCTTCGGCTACAACCCCTATCCCGACGAAACGATCGAAGGCTTCTGCCGCAACTCGGTGCAAAGCGGCATCGGCATCATGCGCATATTCGACGCCCTCAACGATCTGTCCAATCAGGCGTCGACCATTCGCTTCGTCAAGGAGAACGGCGGGCTGGCCGACTGCTGCATCTGCTACACCGTCGATCCGCACTTCACTTTCGGCGATCGGATGCGGGCGCTTTTTTCGGGCAGAAAACTCCCCTCTCCGATATTCACCGTTGACTACTTTGTCGCAAAGGCGAAGGAACTGGAGAAGATGGGAGCCGATATCATATCGGTCAAAGACATGGCGGGGCTCATCCACCCCAAGACGGCGGGCGAACTGACCCGCGGCCTTAAGGGAGCCGTCTCGGTGCCCATCGATCTGCACACCCACTGCACTCCCGGCTACGGACTCGGCTCGGTGCTCATGTCGATGGTCAACGGCGCCGACATCGTCGACACCGTCATCATGCCGTTCGCCGGCGGCCCGGCGGCACCCGCCTTCGAACTCGTTCAGATATTCGCCGACAAACTCGGACTCGACACCGGCGTCGATCTGACCGCGATAGCGCCGATGCAGACCGAGCTTATGGAGATACGCCGCGAACTGTGCGGCTTCGACCAGTACAAGATGTTCCCGAAACTCATCGATCCCGCCGACTATAAACTCGACCCCGAGATCAACGCGCTCTTCGACGCGGCGATAGTGGCGGCGAAGAAGGAGGATATCGCCGAAGTGCTGCGGACCACGCAGGCGATCGAGCGGTATTACAACTTCCCCGAACCGGATGAACTGGTCCGTGTCGCGCAGGTCCCGGGCGGCATGTACACCAATATGCTCTCCCAGCTCCAGCAGGCGAACCTCGGCCATCTGCTGAAAGATGTGCTCGCAAGCATCCCGCAGGTGCGGCTCGACGCCGGGTTGCCGCCGCTGGTCACCCCGACCAGTCAGATCGTCGGCATTCAGGCGGTCAACTGCATCATCGACCGCAACGCCGGGAAGCCGTTCTACACCAATAAGTCCATCCAGTTCGTCAATCTCGTCAAAGGGGTGTACGGAAAGACCCCGTTCCCGGTAGACCCCGAGTTCCGGCTCAAGATCGCGGGGACCCGCACCGAAACGCCCTACGACACCGCGGCGCACAAGAAAGAGGACAATCCGGCGCTCCCCGACTGCGGGGGCATGAAGCTGGCGAAGGACGAGAAAGAGGCGCTGCTCCTCGAGCTCTTCCCGCAGGTGGCGCGCAACTATCTGAAAAAGGTCCGCGACAACGAATGGGCCGGGATATACCGGCAACAAGTCGAAGAGGAGCAGGGACGGGTCGACGCGGGCAACGCGCCGATCTTCGAGGGACTGCGGGGGAACCTTTTCGCCGCCGACTAGCGGAGCACAGGGGGACGGGGATGTGGGACAAGATCACGCCGTACATCAACACTGGCAAGAAACTTAAGATAAAAGGCGACAAATTGTTCGCCATACTGCTTCAGAACCGTTTCCGCGGAACGCTTTTCGTCCACGCCGGCGCGATGAACGACGAGATCGTTCTGGAGGATGAAAAGGCATTTTCTCAAAAATCGCCCTCTTATTTCGCCTTCGCCCTTCAGAACGCTCTTTTCTCACTCTCCACCAGCTCTGCGCCCAAAGGACCCGGGATCGATTCATACGAATTCCTTTTCGAGATCATAAAAGCCTATCCGGCCGACATGCTCACCCATCTCCTTGAACAATACAAGACCGAGAATGTCACGATAAAACCCGAGGTCGCGCGATTCTCTTTCATCAAGGCGCCGCTGGAGAAATATGCCGGGAAATCGTCGTTTCCCGCGTTGGGTCTGTTTCTCGAGCAGGTCCATATCCTGTATTTCATCCTTCTTACCGAGTATGCCGCGTTCCTTAAAGCGAGCGATGTCGAGAAGCAGCGCGCCGCCGAAGAAGAGAAACGGCGAACCGAAGAATCAAAACAGGAATCTGAACGAAAAGCGATCGCCAACACACAGGAATGGCATGAACTGGAGGCATTCGTAAAACGCACATTCAAGTACGAATCGATACAGCAACTCCTAGAATGGGACGAGGCGAAGGATATCGGCGAGGTCCATAAAACCTATCTTCGCTTCGTTCAAAAACTGCATCCCGACAAACTCCAACACGCCCCGGAAGGCCTCAAGGAACGGGCAAGCGAACTGCTCGCCGTCATCAACGCCGTCTACCCGCTCCTCAAGGATGACGACTCGCGCATGAAGGTCCTTACCCTCACCAAAAAATACGGCAATATTCGCACCAAGGAGCGCTACGAGGAACTCCTTGAAGTCGACGAACTGGTCCTACGGGGCGATGCCTTCTATAAGATGCAGGAGTTCGGCAAGGCATATAAGATCTACGTCGAGATGTACGGACGCACCAAGGCGGTATGGCTGCTCGAGAAGATGATCTACGCCTACTACAACAACAAACGCCCCGAACAGGACGCCGCGAAAGGAATCCGGGATGAACGACGTGTCTCGCTCGAAGGCAAACACATGAAACTGCGCGATTATGTGCAACGCCTCCGCGATTACAAGGCGAATCTGCCGCTCGAGATACTCTATATTCTCTCCGATGTCTATGAAAAGGAACGCAATATCGTCATGCTCCGCAAGACATTGCAGGAGACACTGGTTATCTACCCCGGCGAAACCAAAGCCCGCGCATGGTTGCAAAAAGTCGATGAATTCCTACAGAATCGCAAGAAAACTTAATAGCGCCGTTCTGACGGTATGCTTGACCGCCGCACTCTGGAGCGGGGTCACCATATACTACTATTATGATCCGTTGAATGATTCCTACACCTTCACCAACCAGTGTTCCGACCGGCGCGACTGCAAGCCGCTGTTCGAACAGAAAGGAACGGTGACCCACAAAAAGGGATTCACCTATCGGCCGGGAGTCGAAGGAAAATACGACGATCTCATCCGGAAGGCGGCCGGCCAATACGGTCTCGATTTTCACCTGATCAAATGCGTCATCAAGGCTGAGTCGCAGTTCGATCACGATGCCCGCTCGTCCAAAGGAGCACAGGGTCTCATGCAGCTCATGCCCGATACGGCACGGGTGCTCGGCGTCAAGAATGCCGACGACCCCGAACAGAACATCATGGGGGGGGCCCGCTATCTGCGCGACATGCTCAAAAAATTCAAGAGTACCGAAAAGGCGCTGGCCGCCTACAACGCCGGCCCCGCTGCGGTGATCTACTACGAAGGGATCCCCCCTTTCAAGGAAACGCAGGGATACATTACCAAGATCAGAAGATTCTACAACGAATACACCGGAAAAGACCTATGAAATTCAGGAAGAAAAAGACGCCCAAGAACGGCGCGCCACGGCCGAAGCCAAAGATATTTTCGAAACTGCGCGACTTCAAGAAGGATGTGCTCACCATACCGAACCTGCTCACCGGGATACGGATCGGTGCGGTCCCGCTCATCCTGTGGCTCCTCTACCTCGATTCGAGCACCGCGCGCATCTGGGCCGCCGTCACCTACGGACTGGCGAGCATCACCGATTTCTTTGACGGCTGGATCGCCCGCAAATACGGCATGATCACCGTAACGGGAAAATTGCTCGACCCGCTCGCCGACAAGTTCATCGTGCTCCTGACACTCGTGGTTCTGCTCGACAAGGCCGAAGTGGAACTCCTGCCGGTGCTACTCATCCTCGCCCGCGAATTCTACATCTTCGGCATCCGGGCGCTCGCCGTCGAGAACGGACTGGTGATATCGGCGGGACAGGGGGGCAAATGGAAAACGACCTTCCAGATGATCGCGATACCCCTGCTCATCCTCGACCGGCGCGTATTCATCGAACTATTCAACCGCGACTGGGACCTTCCCTACTGGGGCAACATCCTGCTCTGGATAAGCGTCTTCTTCGCCCTGCAGTCGGCATGGGTCTATACGGTGACACTCAAGCGACGCCTGTTCGAAAGCACCCATCATGATGAACCGTGAGATACTGCCGGGCCTCTTTCTGGAAGTGACGGCCCGCGACGGCTCTCTGGTCGCTACGCGTCTGGCCGCAAAACCCGCCGGTAGCGGCATCTCCCCCGCGATCGACCGCCTCATCGACCGTTTTCTCGACCGCTGGCGGCGCGGCATCCACGAACCGCTGCCGGACGAAATATTCCTGTTCCCCCCTGCGCTCGCGAAGTGGGCGCCGCTCCTTCTCCGGCTCAAGAACGATATCGCGCCGGGGATGACCGTCACCTACGGCGAACTCGGCGTACCGCTCGCTATCCATCCGCGCACCGTCGGGATGGTGATGGCGCGCAATCCCTTCCCGCTCCTCATTCCCTGTCATCGCGTGCTGGGATCGGGCGACCGGCTGACCGGTTTTTCTGCCGAAGGGGGGATCGACACCAAACGACGCCTGCTCGCCGCGGAGCAAAACTCTCGATGAACGCACCGACGCCGATCCCTCGGGAAGAGATACTCGCGGGCCGGACGCTCCCGCTCATGCTGCGGCTCGGCTGGCCGGTCATGCTCTCGTCGCTGCTCGACACGATGTACCAACTCACCGACACCTTCTGGCTCGGTCGTCTTTCGGGGATCGAAAGCGGAACCGCGGTCGCGTCGTTGCAGGTCGCCTTTCCCTTCCTCTGGTTTCTCGTCGCCTTCTTCGCCGACTTCTCGGTGGCCGGCACGGCGCTCGTCTCTCAGCACACCGGCGCGGGCGACCGGAAGACCGCCAATCAGGCGGCGGGGCAGGTGTTGTCGGTGGTCATCATCGGCGGGACGCTCGCGGCGAGCGTCGGCATGCTTCTGTTCCCCTTGGTCATGCCCCTTATCACCGATAACGCCGCGATACGCGACACGGCCCGCACCTATCTGCTCTGGTATCTGCCGGGGCTCCCGTTCGTGTTCATCGGCGCCGTCTTCCGCGTCCTGATGGCTGCCGCGGGAAACACCTTTGTGCCCCTGCTGGTGGTGCTCGTCGGCAATCTCATCAACATGGCGCTCGATCCGCTGTTCATTCTCGGGTTCGGGCCGGTGCCGGCGATGGGGGTGCAGGGAGCGGCGCTCGCCACCGTGATCTCGGCGACCATCGCGGGACTCATCGCGATCTATCTTCTCATGAACGGCCGCAACGCGATCCACCTCACCTTCGGCGACCTCATACCGCGTCTTTCGTGGATACGGCGCATCCTCAAGATAGGGCTCCCCGCCGCCGTGGGCGATTCGGCCGAGGCGCTCGGGTTCGTGGTTCTCATGGCACTCATCGGACGGGTCGATAACGCCCGCGAGGCGCTCGGCGGGTACGGCATCGGAAACCGGCTCACCAGCCTCATCGCCATCGCCATCGTCGGGCTCGGACAGGGACTCAGCACCATCATCGGTCAGAACCTCGGCGCTTCCTGCTTCGACAAGGCGCGCGGCGCGGCGCGGACGGGTATCGCGGTGCTTTTCGGCGTACTGCTGATCGAGACCGGGCTCATCATCCTCTTCCGCGAACCGCTCGTGCGGCTGTTCATCCCGAACGATCCCGGCGTTATCGCCGAGGCGTCGCGTTTCCTGCTCCTGTTCGGCAGTTCGGTCCCGCTTTTCGGACTCATCCGCGGCATCACCGCATCGTTCAACGCGGCAGGGCGCAATGCGCCGGTGCTCGTGATCGGCCTTCTGCGTCTCTGGATACTCCGCCTTCCGCTTGCGTGGCTGTTCGGCTTCGGACTCGGCTACGGAACGCCGGGACTGTGGTTCGGCATGGCGCTTTCCAACCTCGGCACCGCTATCGCCGCCGTGTTTTTCTTCATGCATTTTGATTGGAAGAAGAATCTTATCGAGACACCGAGCGCACCGATCGACCGAACCTGAATATCCTACTTATTGTTCGGGCCAATCAAGGAATATGCAATCACTGTCGTTGTCGCACTGCATGTCGGTGTTGCCCTGTCCGATCG
Source organism: bacterium (assembly GCA_022709425.1). GTDB lineage: Bacteria > UBP6 > UBA1177 > UBA1177 > JAKLFG01 > CALMRE01. Next base: position 252,864 of record JAKLIW010000002.1, on the reverse strand, counting down.
GTTTATTGGCGCAGTCGACCGCGCAGGTAGCGGGTGTTTCGATGCCGATGCTACCGTAGTAGCAGTAATCGAGAGTCGCGGTACCGCAGTAGACGTCGTCCACCACGGCATTACAGTAATCCTGCCCGGTAACTGCCTTGCATTCCCAGTACCCGACGCCGTTCGCGGTCCAGAGATAGAACGCGCAATCGATCTCGTCGTTACAGGCCTTGCCTTGGCCATCCTGCGTGACCAACGCGCCACAGTCGGCGGGACAACTTTGCGGCGACTCGCCCGTATTCGGGCTACAGGTTCCGTTACCACAGGCGGCATCTCCGTAGACCGGCGTACAGTTTTTGCTCATGAAAGTACCAGCACAATCCCAACGCCCCGGAACAGCACAACCGCCTTCGTTGGTCCATGTTCCCTCGATACACTTCTGGTCCTGCTTCCCTGTCTTGTCGCCAGCGGTGCAGTCGATCTGCTGCGGCGTATTATCGACACATTCATCGGGATCGTCGCAGGCGCCGTCGTTGACCCACTGGCCGCCGGTGCAATCCTGCGCCTGCGTGCCGCGATCATTCAGGCCGCAGTCGATATCCTGCGAGGTACCGTTCACGCAGACATCGTCGTCATCGCAGTCGCCGCTATTCTGCCAGTTGCCGCCGACACATGCCTGCGGCTGGAGACCCTCGCCATTGAGTCCGCACGCTATCTGACGGGTATCACCCGACGAGCACGGAGCGTTATCGACATCGGGAACCACCACGCCATCGTCGGTCACCACCACGCCATCGTCGGTCACCACCACGCCATCGTCGGTCACCACCACGCCATCGTCGGTCACCACAACGCCATCGTCGGTCACCACAACGCCGTCGTCGGTCACCACAACGCCGTCGTCGGTCACCACCGCGCCGTCGTCGGTCACCACTGCGCCGTCGTCGGTCACCACTGCGCCATCCGGCAAAAGATCATCGCTATCGGCAGGCAACAGCGAGTCATCATCGGTCATCGCGACCACATCCTTGTCGCCGACCGCGCTGTTGTCGTTCGGGAATATCCGCCGCGTGCCGTCCTCGCAGGAAAGCACCAGCATGGCCAGAGCGAGAGCAAACAGCAGATAGCATCTCATGGAGACCTCCTTTCATTTTTTGTCGCAGGTTGATTCTACCCATTTCGGGAGTTTTTTCAAGCACTATTTCTATTTATTTGTCATTCGGGGAGCGATTTGCTATCATCACGGCGGAAAGGAAGGGAAATCCGCATGCCCAGTCGCCGGAAAAAAAGCGCCAACAGCGACTTCAGATCGTTGGCCACCGATATCCTGCGCTGCGCCGATCAGGGAACACTCATCGGCGACTACCTGCGTGAGGTCCTTTCGCTCATCATCGAAACGGCCGCCTGTCCGCAGGTCCGCATCACGGTGGCCGATCTCACCCGCCACTACCGCTTCACCCGGACCGCCGCGATAACGGGAAATTTCCACTTCGCCCCGATCGCCGGCTTCGGCGACGCACCATTCCTGCCTCCTTTCGACGGAGTGAGCGATGTCGAACTGCTCGAACGGCTGGTCTATTTCGGCCGCGCCGCCGATGACGGCATCGTCATCGGCGCCTCCATCGACTCCCCGACCGTCACCATGCGCGGCGACGACGGGAGGCAACACCGTCTCGCGGTGCCGAGCGGCATCGGATCGCTCCTGATCCTACCGATACGCTACGGCGACGAGACACTCGGAGTGCTCACTCTACTGGCCGAACGCCCCGGTTTTTTCACCGACGCCGACGGCGATTTCTACCGCAACATAGCCGCCGTCATCGGCATTGCGCGCGCCCACCGGCAGGCAAAATTTCACCTCCGCGAACGGATCAAGGAACTCACCTGCATCTACCGCATCACCAAACTCGGTTCCGACACCGGACGCTCGCTGGACAGTCTTCTGCGCGAAGCGGCCGAGGTAATAGCCCCCGCCTTCCTTTTCCCCGAAGCCGCCTCCTGCCGCATCGTGTTCGACCGCCGCACCTATACCTCTCTGCGTTACAACACGGCGAAACACATCCTGACCTCCGACCTCCGGATAAACGGTAGGCCGCGTGGCCTGATCGAGGTGAGTTACTCGACCGATCTGCCGACGCTCGACAAGGGACCCTTCCTGAACGAGGAACGGTCTCTGCTCGAAGCGGTCGCAAAGGAACTGTCGGTCATCATCCAACGCAAGGAGGCGGAGGAGGAGAAAAGCGCGCTCCAGAATCAACTGCTCCACGCCGACCGGTTGGTGACCGTCGGCCAACTGGCCACGGGGATGGCCCACGAGATCAACGAACCGCTCGGCGGCATACTCGGCTTCGCCCAGCTCATTCAGAAGACCCCCGACCTGCCCGAACAGGTAATGCGCGACCTCGACAAGATAGTCAAGGCGGCCATCCACACCCGCGACATCATCCGCAAACTGATGCTTTTCAGCCGCCAGATGCCGACTCAGAAGTCGGCGACCGACCTCAACGAACGGGTCCTCTCCTGTCTCGACCTGCTCGAACCGCGCATCCGCAAAGGAGGCATCCGCGTGGCGACCGAACTCGACCCCGCCGTCCCGGTGATCGTCGCCGACCCGGCGCAGATACACCAGATACTCGTGAACCTCGTGGTCAACGCGGTGCAGGCGATGACCCCCGGCGGCACGCTGACCCTGCGGACCTCACACGACGGGGAGCGGGTATCGCTCAGCGTCGAGGATACCGGCTGCGGCATGACCCCGGAGACCAAGGACCGCATCTTCGTCCCCTTCTTCACCACCAAGGATATCGGCGAGGGAACGGGACTCGGCCTGTCGGTCGTGCTCGGCATCGTCACCGCGCACGGCGGCGACATCGCGGTCGAAAGCGAGCCGGGACGCGGAAGCCGTTTCACCGTCACCCTGCCCATAGCTGTGGCACCCGATAAAGGAGAAGACCATGCATGACGCCGCCCAACGGGGAACGATCCTCATCGTGGACGATTCGCCCGACACGCTGGAACTCATCCGGCGCAACCTCGAACTGGCCCGCTACGCCGTCCTGACCGCGTCGAGCGTGAACGAGGCGAAGGGTCTGCTCGAACATCAGAAGTTCGATCTCTGCATCACCGACTACCACATGCCCTTCGCCAGCGGCATCGACCTCATCCGGTTCGTGCGCGGCACCTATCCCGGCACGGCGATCATCATGATCACCGGCTACGCATCGGTCGAAGGCGCGGTCGAGGCGATAAAAGCGGGCGCCGAGGAATATCTCTCGAAACCGTTCACCGACGACGAACTGCTGACGCTCGTCGACAAGATATTCGAACAGCGGCGCGACCGGAAGGACACCGGGACCGGGACGCCGGTATCATGAGACCGCTTCTTTCCTTTCTGCTGATACCGCTCCTCATCCTGCCGCTCGATGCGGCGCCCAAGAAGAAGAAAGAGGAAAAACCGCGTCCCGCCTGCCTCAACTGTCACACCAACCCGAAGACCGGCAAACCGGGCACCAAAAAACCGAAGAAGGCAACACCATGAGATACCTCATTCCGGTCTTCTGCCTTCTCTTCGCCGCCTGCACCTCACACACCACAAAGAACGATGCCGACACGCCGCCGGTCGATGCCGACACTCCGGCGACGGATGACACAGGGGCATTAGACAAAGAGGTTGGTCTCTTCGACGAAGATGTGGCCAGCGATGAAACATTAGAGGACGAGGATGTCGCGCCTGACACCGACACCCACATCGGCCCCGGCGACAAGGATCCGGTCGAGGTGGATGACGATCCGTGGGCCGGGATGCTGGAGCGGGTGCCGTTCGTATGGCACAACACGAAACCGGAGCAGTCATCCGACCCGGATGGTATAAAAGAACTTTGGTATCAACTGAGGATAGAGGAGCAATGGCCTCTTTCCGAATGTACGCCGAAGATATATGACCAGTGCGCGGAGAATTATCCACACGAAGCGGTGACGCGCGCACCCTGTGGAGAATTTATCAGTACTGATCTCGACCCAAAAATAGTTCAAAACTCCTACGACTATATTCTGACGCCGTATTGTTGGGATACATCTTCCATGGAGTTTCCTCTTTACTCCTTGAACGGGACGCTACTTTCTTTTTATTCCAGCACCGCTTCACCGTATGATTCAGGTTACTTTACATACGACCTTGTTTCTAGAAAACTTTCTAGAATTGGTCGAGGAATGGCGGTTTCTCCTTTTTCTAATGGAAAGTACTTCTTTGCCAGAACGACGGACTACTCTACAGTATGGGAGGAAAGTTACGAAGAAGTGGTTTTCTACTATCACTTTGAGAATAAAACTTACGGCAAGGCATGGAAGATGCCACAGAAACTTTCGTATGTGCGAAACATCGTCGCCAGCGACCAGTATATAGCCATGAATCTTGTTCCTCTCACGGGCAATCTCAGTGAGCCCCTGCGCGGATACTATACCAAGATCGGCGAATGGGACAAATGGGTCGAATTGAACTTTGGAACCTCACCTTCCTATGGTATCGGACAGCCGGAAATACAAGGAAGTTATTTGGTTTCCTATAACTATTTTGACAACAATATTTTGCGTGTTTTTTTCTGTGATCTCGCCAAAGGCGAATCGAGTTGCAGAATCGTGAGTCAAGTAGGGGCCGATGCACGAAGACCTGTTTGGGGAAAAGAAAATGTGTTTTATTATACCATCAATGTATCGAGCAGTGAGGTGGCTATTGTCGAGAATATACTTGAGGACAACGGAACCAAGATCACTTCCACAGAACTGTTTCGTGTCCCTCAGGCAGGGATGGTCAGTCAAGCAAACACTGATTATCTCCTTTACTGGAAAAGAATCAAAGAGGAGGGCACCTATTATTACAATAATCCTTGCTATTATCGTTTTTCTGACAAAAAACATTTCTGTCTGGAAGATGGCATTAACAGCGATATAGACTATTCGGGCATCTACTTTCACGACAGATGGTTCGTTTTTCAGTCAAAATATGACTTAATAATACGAGACATGAATGGCTACTGCCAGGAACATCCGGCGAACTGTCCGTTTGAGGGACTGAAATGACCACGCGCAAGGATATCGCGAAGATCGGCGGGATGCACTGCGCGATGTCCGCCAAGCGCGTCGAAGAGGCGCTCTCTTCCATCACGGTGGTGCTGTTATCGTTGCGGCTCAAACGGTTCGAACGGGACCGATAACTCCCCCCGCTTCCGCTTTACTTTCTTTTTACCCTTCGGTATACTCACCCGTCGGTAATTGTATGGAAAGGGAACAGACATGATCGAAAAAGAGACACTCATACTCGGCGCGGGGCTGTCGGGCATCTCGGCGAGCTACCATCTCGGCGGCCGCGATCACCTCGTCATCGAAAAGGAGGACCACCCCGGCGGGCTGTGCACCTCGGAGCACAAGAACGGCTTCACCTTCGACCAGACGGGCCACTGGCTCCATCTCTCAAAGGAACCGACCAAACAACTCTTCCGCGAACTGTTCCCCAACGACGCCGTCTCCATCGAGCGCAAGACCCACATCTTCTCGCACGGCGTCTACACGCTCTACCCCTTCCAGTCGAACACCTACGGACTGCCGCCGCAGGTGGTGAAGGAGTGCATCATCGGCTTCGTGAAGGCGCTCTACACCGCCGATAAGTCGAAGGCGAAGGAGAATTTCCACGAATGGTGCATGGCCTACCTCGGCGAGGGTATCTCGAAGCACTTCATGATCCCCTACAACTCGAAGATCTACACCGTCCACCCCAAAGATATGGCCTCCCACTGGTGCGACTACTATGTCCCCAAACCGACGCTCGACGAGGTGATCGAGGGGGCGGTGACCGCGCCGGAGCGCAAGGTGGGCTACAACGCCGCGTTCCACTATCCGAAACTCGGCGGCATCGGTGAACTGCCGAAACGGTTCTTCGCCCGGACGAAGGCCGCCAACTACCGCTTCAACACCCGGCCGACGGCGATAGACCTTGATAAGAAGATCGTCACGCTCGACAGCGGCGAACAGATCCACTACCGCCACCTTGTCAGTTCCATCCCACTGCGCGACTTCCTGAACCTCGTCACCGGCACCTTCGCGCCAACGGCGAAAATGATAGCGGCGCGGATGCAGATAGCGGCGGTCAGTTACCTCAACATCGCGCTCAAAAAACCGGTCGGCCACCGCGGCCACTGGTTCTACATCCCCGAAGAGACCTTCATGCCCTACCGCGTCGGCAGTTTCAGCAACATCCATGCACCGCTCGCGCCGAAGGGGAACGGTTCGCTCTATGTCGAATACACCCATCAGGGGAGTTTCACCGACACCGACAAACTCACCGAAGAATCGATCCGGCTCATCAGCGCGATGGGACTCATCACCGACGACGAGGAGGATATCGACTTCATCGACCACCGCCGCATCGATAACGGCTATGTCATCTTCCACCGCGAGTATTTCGACGATATGAAGACCATTCTCGAATACTTCGGGCGCACCGGTGTCCTGCCGGTCGGCCGTTACGGGAAATGGACCTACAACGCGATGGAGAACGCCATCCTCGACGGCAGGGAGGCGGCTTCGACCATAACGGGAGGGTGATCATGAGATACGCCGCGATCCTTGTTCTTCCCCTGCTTTTCCTCTGTTCATGCGCTTCGCAGGAGACGCGGGATGACCAGCCGACAGCCGTGAGTCCCGCTCCCGCCGACGCCGAAGATCCTAGCGGGCCAGCCCCCGCCCCCGAACCGGAGGCGGAGAAACAGCGGCTCGCGGTGCTCGACATGGAAGACACCACCGGCGACATCGACGCCGAATCGCTCGCGCAGGCGACCGACTATCTGCGGGTGCTCGTGGTGCAATCGCAACGGTTCATCGTGGTGAGCGACGAGGAGAAACAGGCGCTCATCCGCGAACTGCGCAAGGAATCGCATGGCGTTCAGTACGATGAAAGCCAGCGGGTGCCGCTCGGCCAGCGCGTCGCCGCCAACGTCGCCCTTATCACGACCATCCTCAAGATACAGGAAGAATATATCCTCAAGGCGGAACTCATCGATCTCGCACAGGAAGCGATCATCGCCGGGGCTACCGAAAAATTCATCCCCGACACCTTTCAACAGGCGATCGAGGCGATAGCGCAGGCGGTAAGCACCGAAAAGGAGGCGCCCGGCGATACCATGGTCGCCGCCGCCGCGGCCCAAGAGGCCGCCCCGGCCGACATCCCGGCCGACGGCGGCACGGCGGTCGCCGCCGACTATACGGGTGATGACCGCCACGACCACGACGGCGGCGGGGTGAACTTCGTCATCATCAATATCGTCTCGTCACGCCACGGCCATGAGCCCGATCCGGCCTACCGGGAAGCAACCGAACGGCGGCGCGAACGGGAAAAGGAACGGCGTGAACAGGCCGAACAGCCCCACCATACCGGCGAACCGAACGATACCGCCGCGCAAGAATCGGCCGAAAAACCGGTCGCGATAAAACCGATACAGTTCACCGCTCCGGCAAGAAAACCGATACAGTTCCACACGGTGAAACCAAGACCTTCGGTCACCATCGGCGCACAACCGGCGGCGCTGACGATTCATCCCCGCGCGGTACCGAAAAGGGAGGATCCCCCGCCGGTCTATACGCTGCCGTCAAAACGGGAAAAAGAGTCGGCCCCCTCCTTCCGCATCGAACCGAAAAAGAGCGAACCGGCCTTCTTCAAACGCGCGCCTTCAAATGAACCGCAGCCGATATTCAAGAAAGAAACACACACTCCCAGCTATCAAAAGAGCGAACCGGCCGCATCGCCGCGCCCGGTATTCACCCCCTCGAAAAGCGTCACCCCCGCTCCGTCGAGCAGCGCCTCGTCGTCGAAGAAGAAAAAGAAAGATGACGACGATGATGAGGACAAGAAGAAAGAAGAGAAAAAGAAACCGTCAAAGAGTAATATCTTTATCCCGCGGAAGCGGTGATCACTTGTTGGCTTTGTAGAACTTATCCATGAACGCGACGAGTTTTTCGACCGACTCGACGCTCGTCGCGTTGTAGAGACTCGCCCGGATGCCGCCCAGATCGCGATACCCCTTGAGCCCGACCATCTCCTCGGCCTTCGCCTCCTTCACGAACTTGTCATCAAGCTCCGGCGTCGGCAGATTGAAGTTCACATTCATCCACGACCGGTGTTCCTTGACGGTGACGTAGCCTTTGTAGAACTCGGGATGAGCGTCGATAGCGCCGTAGATGAGTTCCGCCTTCTTGCGGTTCATCTCTTCCATCGCCTTGAGACCGCCCTTGGCAAGCACCCACTTCATGACCTTGCCGACGATGTAAATATTGAAGCACGGTGGTGTGTTGAAGAGCGACTGCTTCTTTATCTGGACATTGTAGTCGAGCGTCTTGGGGAGTTTCTTCTTGAAGGTCTTCTCGGCGAACGACTTCTTGATGACCACCGCGCAGACACCGGCGGGGCCGATGTTCTTCTGCGCCCCGGCGTAGATCATGTCGAATTTCGACGCATCGAAGGTGCGCGACAGGAAATCGCTCGACATGTCGGATATCAGCGGGATGCCCGGTTTCGGTTCGGGGAACTTCCAGAACTGGGTGCCGTAGATGGTGTTGTTGGTGGTGAAGTGGAGGTACTTCGCGTTGTCGGACATGTTCTCCTTCTTTATCTCGGGGAGACGGCAGTAGGGTTTCGCCTCGCCCTTCGAGGTCGCCACGACATGGGCGTTGCCCCAGTAGGCGCCCTCTTCATGGGCCCGCTCGGCCCACTGGCCGGTGACGATGTAGTCGGCGGTGTCGGTCTTTTCCATCGCGTTCATCGGAAGCATGATGAACTGGTGGGTCGCCCCGCCGCCCAGCCACAGGACGGTGTACTGTTCAGCTGAAAGCCCAAGGATCTTGAGCATATCGGCCTCGGCTTCGAAGATGACCTTCTCGAACTCTTTTGAACGGTGGCTGATCTCCATGACGCTCATGCCGGTGCCCATGAAATTGAGCATCTCAGCCTGCGCCTCTTTGAGGACCTCGGCCGGCAGGGCCGCAGGGCCCGCGTAGAAATTGTGAACCCGTTTCTCCATGATCGCCTCCTGAAAAGATGTTGTTATCGTTCGTTCATGTCCACACTTCGGTGCATATCAGTTGTAATGGGGAAAAAACGCTTTTGCAACATTTTTCATCCGCGCCGCTACCCCCCTAAATTTTATGGTTGATTTTACCATTAGAATTTTTATAATAAACCCGATGCGACAGTATCACTATATAAAAGAGATGTAATGCCTATGGAGGTCATAATGAAAAAGTTCTCTGTTATCGCGCTGTGCGTGGCGGTATTCATTGCCCTGTTCTTCATCAGTTGCGGCGATGATCCGGTCACTCCCGACAACGACGATACCGGTTCCGCCGACAATGAATCGGGCGGCGACAGCGATGAACCCGCCGGGGACAATGGACCCGATACGGGGGCAGGCGATGGCACCGTGGACGGCGACACCCCGGTCACCGAGGGGGCCGATTATCCCCCCGACACCGACAATATGACCGCATGGAACGAACAGGATGATGACGGCGACGGCATAAAGAACGGCACCGAAGGGACCGGCGACGCTGACGGCGACGGCACCCCCGACTATAACGACACCGATGCGGACGGAGACGGTCTGGACGACAGCGTGGAAGCGCCCAGCGGCATACCGGTCGACACCGACGCCGACACGACCCCCGATTTTCAGGATACCGACTCCGACAACGACGGCGTGCCCGACGGCGTGGAAGGGACCGGCGATGCGGACGGCGACGGCAATGCGAATTACCGCGATGTCGACGCTGACGGCGACGGCATGTACGACAGCATCGAATGCGACGCTCAGCCCTGTGTCGACACCGACGGCGACGGCGCCCCCAACTACCTCGACAACGATGCCGACGGCGACGGCGTACCCGATCTTTACGAAGGAAACAAGGATATGGACGGGGACGGCATCCCGAGCTATCTTGACGACGACGCCGACGGTGACGGCATACTCGACAACGCCGAATGTCCCGCGCAACCGTGCGTCGACACCGACGGCGACGATGCCCCCAACTTCAAGGACAAGGACTCCGACAACGACGGTCTGACCGATGAAAAAGAGACACAGATCGGGACCGACCCGACCAAGACCGACAGCGACGGCGACGGGGTTGACGATAATACCGAACTTGCCGCCGGATCTGATCCCGTGGTATCCGATCCCGGGTGGTGGGACGGCAAATACTATGTGATACTGCCCTACAAGCCGGGAGTTATCGTCCCACGGACCTTGGACTTCAACACCTCTTTGAAAAAGGTGGATGTCCTCTTTATCTTCGATGTTTCTGGCTCGATGCAGGATGAGATAGACAATCTTAAAATCGGCATACTGAATACCATCATTCCCGGACTTGCCACTCTCTGGCCTAATGACAATCAGGCGGTCGGATATGGACTCATGACCTTTGGGCGCGCCAAATCGTATGATAAAGTGACCCAACCGATAACCACTCTCCAGACCCAGATCAATAGCGCCATCAACGCGATGCCCAGTGCCAGCGGCGGCGACGAACCATTCACCGAAGCATTGTATCAGGCGGCGACCGGCGAGGGGCTCACGGGGACGAACTCCGGATATTTTCCGCCACCGAACTGCACCGCACCCGACAACCGCGGCGGCGCCTGCTTCAGAAAAGATGCTCTTCCCATATTCCTAATGGTCACCGATGAAGCCTTTACCGGATCAAGTTCCGATCCACTTATCCTTGCTCATGATCGAACCGCCGCGATAAACGCCATGAACGCCGCCGGCATGAAGGCGAAATTCATCGGCATCAACACCTATGGAGCCGGAGCAGATGGTCCCGCCTCCGATTACACCGCCATGTCTGAAGGAACACAGTCTTTCATGGCGGGAAGCAATCCGCATCAATATTTCAATTACATCATCGACTCAGACGGCACCGGATTGTCCAATCAAGTGGTTGACGCCGTCGCTTCACTGGCGGGCAATGTGAGCATGACCGTTACTACCAAAAAAGAGAAGTTTGAACTTCCCGAAAGTTATGACGACGCGGTCAACAGCGCCGATTTCATTTCAGCGGTGACACCGAAACTCACCTACGACGCGAACGGCACCCCTGTGATCACCTGTCCCGCCGCCGATCAGTGCGACGGCACCTCCTTCTACGGCGTCAAGCCGGGAACCGGCGTGACCTTCGATATAGCTTTCGAGAATCACATATACGAACCGACCGATTCCGAGTCGCGTCTTTTCAAAGCTACGATCACCGTGTTGGGCGAGGGATCGGCGCTGGATGCGCGTGACGTGTATGTGATCGTCCCCGGCATCATCGAAACCGGCGGTGAAGATTGACAGAGAATCGAGATACTGTGAGGTCGTTCATGAGAAAAAGCATCCTCCTCCTTCTGCTCGCATCGTTATTTGCCCTTTCGTGCGGCGAAGAGAAAAAGCCGACGAACGATGATGACAACATCGCGGGAGATACCGATACCGACGCCGCCCCGACCGACGGCGACGGGGACATCGATAAGGCGTTGCCCGAAAAGGACGCCGCCGCCGATACCGACGCCAGCGGCGATGATGAAACCTCCGATGACGACGAGATGCCCATCGACGGCGATACCGGTCCCGATATCGATCAGGTGTGGGCGAACGCCGATGACGACGGCGACGGCATACCCAACGGAAAAGAATGCGCTACCTATCCCTGCGAGGACGACGACGACGACGGCACCCCCAACAATCTCGACCTCGATGCCGACAATGACGGCATCCCCGACAGCGTCGAGGCGCCCAGCGGCATCCCGGTCGATACCGATAAGGACGGTTCCCCCGATTTCAAGGACACCGATTCGGACGGCGATACCATCCCCGACAGCGTTGAAGCAGGAGCGGATCCGACCGAACCGCTCGATTCCGACGGCAAGGCGCCGGCCGACTACCGCGATACCGACAGCGACGACGACGGCATCATGGACGACGACGAATGTCCCGCACAGCCCTGTCGGGACAACGATGGGGACACCACCCCCGATTTCATTGACACCGATGCGGACGACGACGGCATACCCGATCTTTACGAGAACCAGCTCGACCCCGAACTGAACGACTTCGACAAGGACGGCATGCCCAATCATCTTGACGATGACAGTGACGGCGACGGCATACTCGATGCAATCGAGAACGGTACGGGCACCACGCCGGCCGACACCGACGAGGACGGCAGATACGATTTCCTCGACGGCGACAGCGACGGCGACGGCCTTTCCGACGCGAAAGAACTTGAGGCCAGCAGCGATCCGACCAAGAAGGACACCGACGGCGACGGCACCGATGACAACACCGAAGTGGTCCTCGGCTATGACCCGACCAAAGCATCTTCCAACATCCCGGCCGGTTATTTCTACCTGTATCTTCCCTACAACGATCCGGCGAAGGTGCGCGATCTCAATTTCTCGACCGACATCCGCACCGCCGATATCCTGATCATGGTCGACCTTTCCAACTCAATGAGCGGCGAACACGCGAACCTCAAGACCTCCATCAACGATATCATCATCACGCAGGTATCGGCCGCCATATCCGATGCCCAGTTCGGGTTGGTCAAATTCGGCCCCATCGACATGGAACAGACCGACGCCACACAGAAAACGGCCAACATCTACCTCCCCGCCCAGACCATGACCGCTAATGCGACCGCCGTCCAGACGGCGGTGAACGCCATCGCGCCGACCAGCGGCACGTACGAATACATCACCGAAGCGCTCTACCAGACCATCACCGGCGATGGTTCCTATCAGCGCATCTGCAAAGACATCGTGGGTGGCTGTAATCCCGGCGGGTACCAGATCATCGTCGATATCGATCCGGCCTCCTGTGCCGCCGGTCACTTCGGCGGCGCCTGCTTCCGCCCCAACGCTCTTCCGATCATCATCATGATGACCGACGAGGAGTTCATGAAAGATGAGACCGACGACGGCAAGCCTAATGTCGATCTCGCCAGCACCTACGGCTCGGCGATCTGGCTCTCCCAGACGGGTACCGGGGACCCCATCGTCGATAACGCCCCCCGTTCCGTGGCGCAGGTCATCGCGGCGATGAACGCCATCAACGCCAAATTCATCGGTCTTGATTCGAGCGCCGGACAGGTGGCCATGGCCGATTTCGATGCGATCGCGCAGGGGACCACATCGGTCGACGGCGCCGGCGCCGACTTCAACCAGACGATAGACCCCACCGGGACCGGCATGTCGAACGATCTGGTTGACGCCATCATTCAGCTCACCCAGCACATCGAGATAGATGTCTCGACCCTCACCAAGCATATGGACAACACCTTCGGCGTCGCCGATACGACCCAGTTCATCACCGGCATCACGCCGGACAGTTTCCCCGATGTCGAACCGGGACAGACGGTCACCTTCACGGTCACCTTCCAGAACACCATCTACGACAACACCTCCTTCGAGGCGCATCTATTCATCGCCAAGATAGAGGTCTGGGGCGCCGGCACCGTACTGGACACGCGCGATTGCTATATCATCGTGCCGGGCAAAGATCCCAGCGACCCCTCGTAGCACCGAGACCATCCATACTCCGGAGGACGGCATGATCCGAACCGCGATCATCATCGTTTGTTTCTCTCAGATACTTCTTGCCGCCGGTACCGACGCCAACCGCAGACTTTTCGAGGCGGTCGGGGACCTAAAACTGGTCGAGGTGGCCGAAGCGCTCGACAGCGGCGCCGATGTCAATGCCGTCGACGAGGACGGCTGGCCCCTTTTCATCACCGCCGTCAACACCGGCAATATGGGCATCATCCGTCTGTTCCTCATGAAGCCGGAACTCAATCTCGGCATGCAGGGACCCGACGGCAAGACCGCCTTCATGCACGCCATCGTCATGAAGAACCAAACGCTCGCCGATGTGCTCCTGCAGAAGGGTTCCGACATTCACGCGACCGACATGAAGGGTAAAACGCCGCTCATGTATGCCGCCGAGGCGGGTAACGAGAAGATGGTAAAGATACTGCTCGACAAGGGGGCGAACCGCACCGCGAAGAGTCAAGAGGACAAGACGGCGCTCGACTACGCGATGGATTCGCGCCGCAAAGAGGCCATCGACCTCCTCTCAAAGTTCGACCGCTTGCCGGTCGAACTTATGGATGCGGTACAGCGCGGAGACGGGACGGCGGTCAAGTCGCTCATCGCCAAAGGTGCGCCCGTCGACCTGAAGATGTCGGACGGCAAACCGCTCATCGTCTATGCGGTCGAAAAGGGCTTCCTCGATGTGACCAAGGCGCTTCTCGACGCTAAAGTGGACCCGAACGGAAAATACTTCAAAGGGAGCACGCTCCTGATGTTCGCCTTCCATAAAGGTGAACTGGGGGCGGCCGAACTGATCCTGCGCAGCGGCGGCGACGGCGATTTCAACCTGAAATACAAAGAGGGCAGAACGGCGCTCATGATGGCGATATCCGATGAGCGGCCGATGCTCACCAATCTTCTGATGGGCAAGCCGTTCAAGGTGAATCAAACCGACTCCTACGGCAAGACGGTCCTGTTCTACGCCGTCGAGAAGAACAACGCCGACCTCGTCGACCGCCTGCTCGGACTCGGCGCCGATCCGACGGTGCGGCAATTCGAAGGGAAGACGGCGGCGCAGATCGCCAAGGAAAAGGGTTTCTCCAATATCGAGAAGATGCTCAAACAGGCCGAAGCGGCCAGCCGCTGATGCCCGACCCGCTCATCATCCTCACCGAAACAGATAACGAACTGGCGCTCTTCAAACCGGCGGGGCTGTCGAGCGAATTCAAAGGCGACCATGACGGCGTATCGGCAAAGGCGCTCGTCGCCAAACGGCATCCCGACGCGGAACCGAAACTCCCCCACCGGCTCGACCGCATCACGCGCGGCATCCTGCTCGTCTGTCTCTCGCAGAAGGCGATAGCGTTCCACAATGAACAGATAAAGGCGGCCCGCTGGGAGAAATATTATCTCGCCCGCGTCGCCGCTCCGGCGGGAGGAAGTCCGGCGGAATTCATCGGAGAACACACGGCATACCTAAAAGAGGTGAAGGGGCGTTCACGGCTCGTGCATGCCGGCGGGAAATCGTCACGGCTGGAGATACTCGGCGCGGCGCCGGTGCCGGACCGCAAAGAACGGTGGCATCTTCTCATCCGGCTCCTCACGGGGCGGTTCCACCAGATACGGGTGATGTGCGCCGGGATGGGGATGCCGCCGGCGGGCGATCCGCTCTACGACCCGGAGGGGCGCGATCCGGCCGAATTCTACCTCGAACATATCATCCTTAAATATACGCCGTTCGACACCAAACAGCCGACGACCCTCTACCTCCCCGACCTGCCGGAACGCGGCCCACTCGCCCCCGAACTCTCCGAACTCATTTCATTACTGGTGAAGCGAGAACCGCTGTTCAGCTAAGTCTATAGCGTTCCGTTCCCCGAGACCGCCCATTCGAGATACTCCGGCAGTTTGCCCGCGAGAAAATAGGGCAGATCGAGCAGACGATACGGCGTCCCTTTCGGCGTCGTTTGTTTCGACAGCCCCAGCGGACCGGCATGCATCCGCACCGCCAGATCATGCGGCGCGCCGTCGACGAATGCGTGGAGCGACCGCAGCGTCCCCGACTTCCCCGCCTTGACCTCGACCGGCACCGCCCGTTCACGGAACGACATGATCGCATCGATCTCGGCGTTCGACTGACGCACCTCGCGCACCCAGAACAGCGGTTTCCGTATCGCCAGCGTATCGAGAGCCATGATTTCCTGCGCCACCACATGTTCGGCAAGAATACCTTTATGAAAAGAATGGAGGTCGGCGTGGGCGAAGAACTGCGCCTGTAGTCCGGCGGCATAGTTGAGCAGGCCGGTGTCGACGAATTGAAGCCGGGGCTTCTTTTTAAGGTCAGGTGTGAGCGGCGGTTTCTGCGCCGTGGTAGGATACCGCAGATAGAGCAGCATCGCCCGCTCCAAAGTCCGCAGAGCATTGCCCGCCTCGCGTGACCGGTAGGGCGAATTACCGAACCGCTCGAAGGTGATGCGCCTGCCGGTCTCATAGGGAGCGCTTTCTATGACATGACGGATGACCTGTACCTCGGCGGCGTTCTTCGCATATTTGCTCACATCATCGACATAGGCGGTCAGCAGTCCCTGATAGACCGGTTTCAGCGCCGCGATATCGTTCGACTCCTTATATCGCGCGACGATCTCCGGCATGCCGCCGACCAGCACATACCGGTGGAAAAGCGCGAACAGCCGGTCGTAGGCCCACGGCGGCACGGGGATCTGCCGGTACACCGTCAGTGCTTCGGTCTGGCCGGTCGCTTCGAGGAATTCCTCAAAGGTAAGCGGGAACAGATACCGGTATTCGACGCGGCCGACCGGGAAACTGATCTTATGGGCATCCATCATGATCTCGAGGAGCGATCCGGCGCCGATCACGAAGAGTTCGGGCATCTGTTCATAGAAATAGCGCATCTGTTCGACGGCCCGCGGCGAATTCTGTATCTCGTCGATGAACAGCAGGGTGTGCCGCCCGCGTTGAAGATTCTTTTCAAGGAATATACGCTGGACAAGTTCGTCGAGCGGCAGATCGTTCTCGAACAAGGCGCGGTCGGCCGCGATCTCAAGGTTGAGCGCGATAAAGGTGTCGAACGAAGCGCCGAATGCCTTGACCGCCGTGGTCTTCCCCACCTGTCGCGCACCGCGCAGGACCAACGGTTTCCGATGGGGAGACGCTGACCACTTATCTAACTCTCTGTAAATATTCCTATTGAACGACATTCCGACCTCTGCATGTAACAATGTCAATCCAATTATTAGCAATTATTGTCTCAATGTCAAGGCAATTTTTACAATTTTTTGTAACAATGTCAGGGCATTTTAGAAAATATGCCCCTTATTTTGGTCTATGGTGTTCCAGCCATGCCGCCGCTGATGCGATGAAGCGCTCCTTCTCCGGCGTCGCCAGCCCCTGCGGATCGAATCGGTACCGTTCGTGGAGCACCACCAGATCGCTAAACTCATCGTCGACGAACGATGTCGCCGTCTCGCCGCGCCCGCGCCGCACCTCGTCGATGCGTGCCGCCCAGCGGCCGTAGGTTTCGTACCCGAGCCGTTCGATGCCGATAGTGGCGAGGAGCGCCGCCACCGCATGGAACGGTGAATCCTTCCCCGGCGTGTCGAACCGGAACGCATCGGCCGCACTTTCCGGCTGTGCGTTCTGCCGCTTCCGCCGCGCATAGATGCGGTAAAGCAGCCATCCCGACAGGAGAACGATACCGGCGAACAGGGCGTTATTCAGCCGCTGACTCTTCGCCTGCCGGAACCGCTCATACTGGACACGCAGGTAGCCAAGGAGGTCCTGTAGCGGTTCAAAGAAACCGGCATTCAGTGCCTCGCTCTCGCTCCAGCCGGGGGGCGTTGTATCAATATCGACCCACTTGCCGTCGATCCATGCCGTGGTCCAGGCGTGACCGTGCCGTTCGCGGACCACATAGGCATTTTCGAGCTCACTCCATTCGTCGACCATGTAGCCGGTCTTGTAGCGGGCCGGGATGCCGACGCGTCGGAACAAAAGCACCGTTGCGGCGGCAAAATATTCGCAGTGTCCCCGCCGGTGCTGCAGAAGGAAATTGGCGAGCGGCGTCGCCTCTTTGCCGTAGGGTTTGGCATCAAGGGCATAGGTGAAATTCATCAGGAAGAAACGCTCTACCGCCTCGGCAAAGGCCGCCGGGGTATGGGCCATCGGCAGTATCTCGGCTAGTGTCCGGTCGAGTCCCGACAGCTCATCGTTCGGAACCAACGTATCGCGCGGACCGGGCGGCGCGCTGAGATCGGTGCCCGCACGATAGCGGGCCGTATAGTCGAGTAGTTCGGGGCCCTCTTCCACCAGTACCGGACCGAGCGCCAACTCTTTGAGTCCCGCCGCGTTGAGACGGGCGATCGAGAAGGTGCCGGTGGGGAGCGGGATCACCCCCTTCTTTTTGGGCAGCCATGTCACCACCGACAGTTCGGAGAAGCCGTCGGAAGGCGTTTCATGCAGTTGCCAGATATCATTCTCTTCGATGATCACCTGTCGGGAGCGGCCGTCGCGATTGTACCAAGCGGTGAAGGAATAGGTGTCGAATACTCCGTCGGTCAGGTAGTACGGCGCACCGGGGCCATCGTCGGGAATGACCCGCATGATGATGCGTGAACTGAGTTTGAGGCGCGTGATGTCCCCGAGTGCGGTATCGGTCTTGAACGGATCGGCGTAGAACCGGGCGAACCAGAGCTGGTAATACTCCATGATCCGGTCCTGCGTGTAAAGATAGGCATTGTTGAGCGACACCGCCGTGACGAGCGACAAGATGAGTATCAGCGTCGTCACGGCGGCGAACAGGGCGATGGAGTAGCGCCGTCCGCGGTAGATCAGCACCACCCAGATCAGGAACAGCCCCACGCCGGCGAAGAACCACGGTTCGCGGTTGTTCCCCGCCGCCGCCGAGAAAAGCATCAGCGCGGCATAGACCCACGTGATGTTGAAGGGGCGGTGGGCGTGGACCCGGCCGCTTTTCTTCCCGCCGAGTCGCGTCCCGATGACGATGCGATCGCTGGTCGAATAAAGCTGGGTGAGCAGAAGCGGCAGGTGGATGATCGGTAGCCAGATAATGAACTGCCGCATGATCTGCCACGGCTCGTAGTTGAGATAGATGAGCAGGAGCGAGGCGAGCATCACGAACGAACTGATGTCGCTCACCCGGATGAAGTCGTCGCGGGTGAGGTCCCATTTCCGCCTCATCAGGTAGTTCCCCTCGACGGCGATGGCCGCCATGACGCCGAGTGTCGGCATATCGACGCCGAAGCCCCAGAAAAGGAACAGGGCGCCGAGGTAGAGCGGCGGTGTTTTGTAGACCGTCGGGTTCATAGCGTCGTCAACGCCTCCTGCACCTTGCCCACTTCAACGATGTGCACGTTGCCCACCGCGAGTTCGGTAAGGCGTCGACGCATCTTTTCCGGGTCGGCCGTGATAAGGAGTGTGAGGTGATCGACCGGGGCCGCATCGAGCCGCGCGAGTAGCTCTTTACGGCTCTCATCGATGTCGGTCAGTATCACCACCGTGCCGCACAGAAGTTCCAGCCGCTCGCCGACCAGCCGCGTGAGTTCGGCGAAGTTCCGGTCGCGGCATGGTTCCACCCCGGCGAGTATCTCGAGCATTCGGTCGGGGCTCCCGGTGCCGCGCCCCACCGAGAAGGAGAACGCCTCGGCGCCGACGAACATCAGTTCGATGATCTCGTCACCCCCGCCGCCGCCCACCAGATAGGAGGCGGCGATGGAGACCGCCTCTTCCAGCTCTTCGCTGAACGATTCCTTCCGGAAGGTATCAAGTATGAGACCGATGCGGGCGTAGTATTCGTCCTGAAATTCCTTGACCGCGAGCATCCCGGTGCGGGCGGTCGAGCGCCAGTGTATCTTTTTCAGCGGGTCGCCGGGACGGTATTCGCGGACCTGCATGAACTCTTCCGAATCGCCCGCCTTGCGGGCATCGGCGATGCCGCCCTGATGGTAGCGGCGGTGGCCGCAGAACTCAGGACGGTTCACGCGGTAGATGCGCGGCAGAGAGATGAGCGCGCCGGGACAGGGCAGTAGAACGCCGCGTTTCCAGATGCCGAAGAGGTCGGCCCGCTCCACGCGACACCCCTCCAGTCGAATGATCCCGCGTTTGGTCGGCGTGAGATACATATCGATGTCGCGCGTCTCGCCGGGGGCGAGCGGCGGGACGGCGGCCGACTCGAAGGTGGCGCCGAGCCGTTTGGCGATGAGCCATTCCCAGCGGTAGTAGAGCATGCGGCGGTCGAACCAATTCCGCTTTTCCTCCCCCTGTTCCGGGGTGTTCGCCCACTCGTCGTAGGTCGGCCGCGGGTCGCACGGCTCCTCCAGAAGAACGAGCCCCGCCTCGCGCCGTTTCCCCTCGTTCTTGAGCGCTATCCGGTAACGGACCGGCGTCCCGACGGTGCCGTAGCGCGGGAAAAGCCGCTCGGCGGTGATCCGCGGCTTAAAGGGCCATTCGATGAGCCGCGAGACCAGCAGCAGCGCCGTCAGCAGGGAAAGTATCTCGAACACCATCGACTTCTGGGTATTGAGTCCGAAGAAGAATGCGATAAAGAACATGACGACAAAAAAGGCGCCGGGCGGGGTCAGGCGATCGCGCAGAGAGCGGTTGAAGGCGTAGGTGCGATGGTACCAGCGGTGGAAGCGCTTTTTCATACCGGCACGGGGATACTGCGGATGATGCGGTCGACGACCGTTTCGGCCGAAACGCCCGCGAACCGGGCCTGCGGATCGAGCAGCAGCCGGTGAGAGAGCACCGGAAGCGCCATCTCCTGAATATAGTCGGGCGTCACGAACCCCTTACCGTCGAAGAGCGCCAGTGCCTGCGCCCCCCGCATCAGGGCGATCGAGGCGCGGGGACTGGCCCCGAGCGCCACCCCTTCGGCGGTGCGGGTCGCCGCGACCACATCGACGATGAAATGCTTCAGTTCCTCGCTGATGGCGACCTGCCGGACGGTATGCATCGCCGCGGTCACCTCGGCCGTCTCGACCACCGGCCGCACCTGCTTGAGCGGATGTTCCACCCCCTGATCCGACATCACCCGCACCTCGTCGTCGCGGCCGATGTAGCCGAGCGTGAGACGCACCATGAAGCGGTCCATCTGCGATTCGGGGAGCGGATAGGTGCCGCGCGATTCGACATTGTTCTGCGTCGCGATGACGAAGAACGGCTCCGGGAGCGGCCGCCGGATGCCGTCGGCGCTCACCTGCCCTTCGGCCATCGCCTCAAGCAGGGCCGACTGGGTGCGGGGACTGGCGCGGTTTATCTCGTCGGTCAGCAGGATGTTGGTGAATATCGGGCCGTCGCGGAACTCGAACCGGCCATCGTGCTGATTGTAGACCGACACGCCGAGGATGTCGGCAGGGAGCAGGTCGGGGGTGAACTGCACACGGCGGAACTGGGTATTGATGGAACGGGCGAGCGTCTTGGCGAGCGTCGTCTTGCCGGTGCCGGGATAATCCTCCAAGAGAACATGACCGCCGCTGAAGAAGGCGGCAAGCAGGCTCCGTATCGTCCTGTCCTGACCTTTGATGACCGTGCCGATGTTGTCGCCTATCTTCCGGTAGACCGTCCGTGCCGCCGTGGTGTCCATGGTGCCTCCAACAGTTGGGGTCAGGCAACTGGTGCGCCTGACCCCATTACTTTACCGTTTCAGCGGCCAAAAAGCAACAAGAGAAAGGGTTGCAAAAGCCGTTACATCTGGTATAGTTCGCCGGACGGGAGGGGTCAGGCAACTTGTGCGCCTGACCCCAAAGATAAAACAATATGAGGTTCCCATGGCGAAACTCTATGAGTATCAGGGCAAAGAGATCCTGAAGAAACATGAGATACCGATCCCCAAAGGGGCGGTCATTTCCACCGCCGACGAGGCGGTCGCGGCGGCCGAGAAGATCGGCTGGCCGGTCGTCGTGAAGATCCAGACCTGGAGCACCGGCCGCAAGGCGGCGGGCGGCGTCCGGTTCGCGGCAACTGCCGATGAGCTGCGCAAACACTGCGGCGACCTGCTCGGGATGAAGATCGGCAACTTCGCCGTCGAGAAACTGCTCATCGAGCAGAAACTCGCCATCGCGCGCGAATTCTTCGCCGGATTCATCATCAACGATACGGCGCAGAAACCGATGTTCCTCTTCTCGTCGCGCGGCGGCTCCGGCATTGAAGAGATAGCGAAGGAATATCCCGACGCGGTGGTCACCGCCGAGGTCGATATCTTCGAGGGGATGAAACCCTACCGGACGCTCGAACTGATAAAGAAGACCGGGCTCGACCCGAAAACGGCATCTGCGCTCGCCCCGATACTCGTTAAAATGTACGAGGCGATGCGCAAGAGCGACGCCCGTTCGTTCGAATGCAATCCGCTGGTGATGACGGCCGACGAAAAGGTCTACGCCGCCGACTGCCATGTGGTGGTCGACGACTACGCCGTCTTCCGTCATCCCGAGTTCGGCATCGAGATAGCGCGCGAATTCGACCGCCCGCCGACCGAACTGGAGCGGATCGCCTACATGGTCGAGAAGAACGACTACCGCGGCACCTTCTTCTTCTTCCAGATGGCCGAAGCGGCCGACACCAAAGAGGCGGTCATCGGGTTCCACGGCGCCGGCGGCGGCGGCTCGATGATGTCGATGAACGCCGTCTCGGAGAACGGCTGCAAGATAGCGAACTTCTGCGACACCTCCGGCAACCCGCCCGCGTCGAAGGTCTACCGCGCCGCGAAGGTGATCCTGTCTCAGCCCGGCATCAAGGGCTACTTCTCGTCGGGGAGCGGCGTCGCCTCACAGGAACAGTTCCATTCGGCGCGCGGATTTGTGAAGGCATTCCTTGAGGAGGGGCTCGATGTCCCCGCCTCCATACGGCTCGGCGGCAATTCGGAGGAGATCGCGATGCAGATCATCGCCGACTTCCTCGGCGGTCTGCCGGTGCAGGTCAAAGGGTTCGGCAAGAACGATTCGCCCGATTCGGTCATGAAGCACCTGCTCGAAGGAATGAAGAAGAACGGCAACAAAGGCCACACCGTGAAACCGTTCGTCCTGCCCGATACCAAGAAGTGTGACTACTCGTTCCAGACGATGACCGGCAGCATCCACGTCGAACGGGCCGCCTGCGCCGCCTGCACGACGAAAGCCTGCATCGGCAGTTGTTCGCCCAAGATACTGAAGGAGGAGAACGGCGCCCCGGCGCTCGCCATCGACCCGAAAGAGGCGAAAAAGGGTAAGTGCATCGAATGCCTCGCCTGCGAACTCGCCTGCATGGCGAAGGGGATGAAGGCGCTCAAGATCGTCCTGCCCATCGAGGGACTTGCGAGTTACCGTGAAAAACTGACGAAGGGGAAGTAAGCCATGGCGATCATCATAACCAAACAGAACCGCGTCATCATTCAGGGGATCACCGGCCGTGAAGGGCAGGCGCGCGCCCAGCTCATGATGGAGTACGGCACGCAGGTTATTGCGGGGGTCACCCCCGGCCGCGCCGGAGAGGAGGTTCACGGACTCATGGTCTACGACACCGTGTCGGAACTGGTCGCCGCGAAAGGGCCGGTCGACACCTCGGTCATCTTCGTCCCGGCGCATCTCGTCAAGGACGCGGCGATAGAGGCGCTCGAGAACGGCGTCAAACTCATCGTCATCGTCCCCGACCGCGTCCCGGTGCACGATGTCCTCGAGATATCGGCCCACGCGAAGAAACATAACGCGAACTTCGTCGGCCCCAACACCCTCGGCGTCCTTTCGGTCGACGAAGGGATCCTCGGTATGATCGGCGGCAAGGCCTCATCGGCCAAGTCGTGGTTCAAGCGCGGTAATGTCGGGGTCACTTCGCGCTCCGGCGGCATCACGAGCTCGATATCCTACTACCTCTCGCAGGCGGGGATCGGACTCTCGACCATCTGCCATGTCGGCGGCGACGCCGTCATCGGGATGCCGCACAACAAGGTGGTCGAACTGTTCCAGAACGACCCGCAGACCGACCTCATCGTCATGTTCGGCGAGATCGGCACTTCGCAGGAAGAGACGGTCGCCGAGATGATGAAGGCGGGGAAGATCACCAAACCGGTGGTCGCCTACATCGGCGGCAAAGGGGCCAAGAAAGGGACCCGTTTCAGCCACGCCGGGGCGATAGTCGAAGGGAACAAAGGTTCATGGGAAGGGAAGGTCACGGCGCTGCGCGAGGCGGGCGCTCATGTGGTCGAGAATTTCCAAGAGATACCGGCGAAGGTCAAAGAAGTATTGGCTCAGAAAAAGTAGTTATTTCGCAGGCGCGGTCGTCGCAGCCGGGGTTGCCGGAGCCGGAGCCGGAGCCGTCGCGCCGCGCACACAGCGAACATCGGCTTTTTGCGTACGGTCGTACTCGTAGACATTGCCGTAATTGAACCCTACATCCCACGCCTTTTCGCTTTTTTTGCCGGGACGCAACGACGATGACCAGAAATATTTGCCGCCCCCCTGCCAGACATCCTTCTGCCAGTAGAAGCCATCCTCCCCCGGCCCTTTGAGAGCCTGACAGGCGCAGGCGGGACTCCAGCATTTGCTCGCCGTGCAGGCGTCGTCGACCTTGCAGGCGGGGGTGCCGCTCTGACAGCCGACAATAAGGGTCCGCAGTTCGGTGACGGTCGGCAGACGCCAGTCATCGGCGCCAGCCAGCGTCAGGGTACCGCAGTAGTCCTCGGCCTCCTTGTGGGTCATGCTCTTATCGGTCCGTTTCCGCTGCCAGACGAGATTGGTCGCGGTGTCGGTGACCGTCTCTTCCTTTATATCGTATTTCTTCGGGTCGGGAGGCGCCGGGGTCGGGGGGGTCTCTTCTTTTTTCGGCTCTTCCTTCTTCGGCTCCTCTTTTTTCGCCGCTTCCGCCGGCTTGGCCGGAGCGGCCGGAGCGGCGGCGGGGGCCGGCTCCGCCTTCTTGGTCTCGGCCACCGGTTCAGCCTTCTTCGGCGCAACCGGTTCAGCCTTCTTCACTTCGGCCGTCGGCGCCTTCTTCGGTTCGGCGGCGGGTGCTTTGGGGGCATCGGCCGCGATCATCGTGACGGCAAAGATCAGAACCGGGACAACGATCAACATTCCACGCATGATTTCCTCCCTGATGGATCCACACCTCTCAACGGACCGTGTTGTACCTCTTTTTTTTGCAAAGGTCAAATGAACGGCGGCTAAGGTATCAGGACATCCTTGATGATCGCCATGTGCTGCATGTTGGAAGCGCCCGAGTCGCCGGTCAACGCCGGCGGGAAATAGTTGTCGAGGTCGCTCTGCGTGAAATCACGGCTGTCGAAGACCAGTCCGCTCGGGTAAGAAAGGGGCTCCCCGCTGCCGGTCGACTCGATCACGACCGCCGTCTGGTAGGCGTGGAGCGGCAGATCGAACAGGATGAAATCGTACTGACTCGAACGGCTCGCGTTGGTCCCGATGGCATCATCCTCCCCCACCGGATCGGGATCGGCGGTATAAAAGACCGCCTGCCCGTTGTACTTGCCGAAGCCGCTGTCGGATACCGAGGTCGGCCCGTTGAAATCGCCGCCGACGACATAGTAACAGCAGTTCGGGTTGGCCGCGCGGTATTCGGTCACCTTCTGCGCAACGACCTGCGCCGCAGTCACCTGATCGCTCGAAGGACTCGTGTGCAGATGGACGCTGATGACGAACAGGTCCTTCGACCCGGGGATATCGATGCGTGCCCACGCAAGGCCGCGGTCCGATATGTTCGGGTCATCCCATTCACCCGTTACCGTGATCGGCCAGCGGCTCACCACGCCGTCGGGTATCGACCCGGTGCCGACCGAATAGTCGCAATCTACGCCGCAGACATCGTCGGACATCTCCCGATAGTCGGAAGCAGAGTTACTGCCATAGTTGAACTCCTGCACCATGAAAATGTCGCCCTTGGTCCCGGCCATCAGACGGATGCCGTGTCCCGGATCGTACGATTGATAATTACCGCTGGTCAGGTTCGCCGCGACGAAGCGGATGCGGAGCGACCCGGCCGGCTCGTCGATATCGGCATCGGGAAACGGCGTGTCGAGGTCGGCGACGCTGTCGACATCGGGCACCACGGTGTCATCAACCACGATCAGATCATCGACCATGTCGTCCTTTATGTCCTCTATGTCCTTTTCGTCCTTTTCAGCCATCGCGTCGTCAGACCCCCCGGCCATGTCATCATCAACCACCGGTTCGTCGATCGCCGTATCGTCGGTCACGGTATCGTCGGACTGATCGGACTGATCGGACTGATCCGACTGATCTGACTGATCCATGTCCATCTCAACCACATCGTCCTTTTCGTCCTCTATATCCTTTTCGTCCTTTTCAACCACCGTGCCGTCAGGCCCCCCGGCCATATCCCCATCGACCACCTCCTTGTCGGCCGGAACGGTCGCATTGGGAAAACAACCGACGATGAAGAGTGTCGCCGCGATCAATAGACGTATTCTCAGACGTAGCATCGGGTATCCTCCTGCGTCATCTGTTCTTCCCAACAGCCCGACAGCGCCCCTTTCGACGACATCAGCTTGAAGCGCTGCGCCAACTCCTCCGGCACCTTTCCGGGCGGCTCATCCTCCCAAGGCGTACCGGGAAGCGGCATGAAGATGTGTCCCCGGATGTGCGCCCCTTCGGCAAGAAGACGCTCCATGAGCGCTACCGTCTCGGCGAGATATTCCGGCGTTTCTCCCGGCAGTCCGAAGATGAGATCGACGATGGGATTGAGCCCCGCCGCCTTGGTATTCTCGACGGCGCGGTAAATATCGGCGACGGTGTGACCGCGGTGCATCTGTTCGAGCATCCGGTCGCTCCCCGACTGGCCACCGACCACGATGATGGGGTTGTCACAGTACTTTTTGATGACCGCCATGCTCTCGCGGGTGGCGAATTCGGGCCGTATCTCTGCCGGGAAGGTGCCGAAAATGACCTTGCGGTGCGGCCCGACGATGCGGCGGATGTCGGCGAGCAGTGCATGGAGCGGCTCGGGGGTTGTGTTGGTCGGATTGTACCAGCCGAGCGCATTGGGCGAAAGGAACCGGTAATATTTGAAATCGATCGCCGCCAGTTCCTCGACCGCCGCCAATATCGCCTCGCGGCTCCGCCACCGTTCCTTGACGCCGTGGAAGAAGGAGGTCTGACAGTAGCGGCAGAAACTGGCGCAGCCGCGCGTTATCTCGATGGGTCCGTGCAGTTTGAACCGCTGGGCCATCATGGGATAGCGTTCGATATCGACCGGCGAAGCCGGTGTGCCGGTAAGCTCGCCCGCCACGAGCCGGTAGAGTCCCGCGACATCGTCGAGCGACCGCCCCGCCTCCGTCCGAAGCCATATCTCGCGGATCGTCTCCTCTCCCTCGCCCACCGCCGCAAGATCAAAGCCCCGTTCCAACACCTCGCGCGGCCGGGCCGATGGATGCGGCCCGCCGATAATGAAGCGGGCGGGCGGGAAACGGCGGCGAAGCCATTCCATCTCACGGGCGCTTTTCTCAAAATGGCAACTCATGCAGGAAAAAAGAAAGATCGGCGCGGTGTCGGACGAAAGGTCATCCAGTTCGTGCAGATCGCGGATCACCCGCACCGCGCCGCGCTGAACGCCGATGGCTTCCAGCGAAGCGACGAGCGCACGGACGGCGGTCCGGTTGCCGCCGGTCAGGCGGAATATGAGTCGGGGAACGGTGGTCATGTCTCCTCCATACCCCCGTACTATGCCGTACGGTCGGCGCGAAGTCCACTTTTCGGCCGCCGACTTGCTTTTAGATGCCGGATATCGTACACTTCACCGGCTTTTCTTTGCGGAGGGAACCGTGACATCGTACGGGCAATACACCAAGTGGGGCGCGCTGGCGCTCTTCGTCATCATCACCATCATGGCGCAGAAATGGGGCATCGGCGGCGCGCTCGCCTCGTTCCTCGCCCTCGCCCTCTTCGCGACACTCTACGCTATGGATGAGACCGCCGGTATCCGGGCGGCCGAGCTCCAGAAGCAGAAAGAGGAGGAGGAGAAGAAAAAGGCGGCCGAAGAGGAACAGAAGAAAGAGCAACAGAAAAAAGGGGGCGGCGCACTCAGCGACCGATCAGGTTCGGTCGAACTGAAGGCATCGATGATATTCGACCGCGCGGCCGACGAGAAGAAGCTCTTTCAGGCGGCGCACGACGGTGATCTGGCAGAGGTCACCCGCTTGGTCGAGAGCGGCACGATGCTCGACGCCGAGAACGCCAACGGTATCTCCCCGCTCATGTTCGCGGTGAAATTCGGACACGCCAAAGTTGCCGCCTACCTCATCGAACAGGGGGCCGATGTCAACAAAAAATCGAAGACCGGCGTCACCGCCATGAAGATAGCGCGCGAAGCGAAGAATCAAGAGCTCATGGATCTGCTTTCCGCAGGTGGGGCTTTGGATTAGTCTTTTTTCTTTCCGGATAATATCTGGGCGACCGGTATATCGGCCGGGGCGAGATCATACGAGAGCAGTTTTGCAGGCAGCACCCATTCGATGGCGTCATGTTCGGTCAGAACGAAGTCGCCCCGTATCCGCGTGATGCGGAAAACCAGCAGCCGTATCGCCTTCTCGCCGTAGTCGTGGCAGTTCTCGGCAATGAGCGGCCCCACCGTCGCCCGGATGCCGAACTCTTCGAACAGTTCGCGGGCAAGGCACTCCTCGGGCGTCTCTCCCGCCTCCAGTTTGCCGCCGGGGAATTCCCATTTACCGTTGATATGACCGTGATCGCAACGGCGCGCCAACAGTATCTTCCCGCGCCGCATCATGACCGCGGCGGTGACGAGTATGACCGGTTTTGCCATCTATTCCTCCGTTCGGGCAGTATGGCACCGCGACGCACCTTTTGCAATTTTTATCTCTCCTTTACAAATCGCCCCCGCTCCGGTATAAGTGTGGTGCAGAGTGAGGAGTCCCATGGATACGCCGCAGGAAAAAAAGAGCCGTCCCAACCTTGAAGGGAAGGCATTCCTCAACCTCCACAAACGGGTCGAGACGGCGATCATGGACTATGACATGATCCACCCCGGCGACCATGTCATGGTGGGGCTGTCGGGCGGGAAGGATTCATCGCTGTTGCTCGCGCTGCTCGCCCGCAAGAAGATAGAGACCACCAACGACTTCAAGCTCTCGGCCATCTTTGTCCGGATGGGCTTCAAGGGGGACGACGAGAAGCTCGCCTACCTTAAAGACTACGCCGCATCGCTCGGCGTCCCGTTCCACACCGTCGACGAACCGATACTGGAGACCTTCAAACGGGAGAAGAAGAAACCCTGCTATCTCTGTTCGCGCAACCGACGCATCGCGATATTCAAGCACGCTAAGACCATCGGTGCCAATGTCATCGCCTTCGGTCACCACCGCGACGACTTCATGCAGACGCTCTTCCTCAACATCCTCTATGGCTCCTGCATCGAAACGATGAAGCCCAACAACTCCTTCTTCGGCGGCGAATTCCGCGTGATCCGGCCGATGCTCTACATCGACGAGACGCTCATTGCGGCCGAGGCGAAACGGCGCAAACTGGAGACCTTCCCCTCGGGCTGTCCGTTCCAGTGCATATCGGAGCGGAGTTATGTCAAACAGCTCATCGCCGATGCGCACAAGCGGCACCGGCGCGTCCGGCAAAGCATATTCCGTTCGCTGTTCACCGTGCGGCCCGAGTACCTGCTCAAACCGCCCAGCCGCAAAAGCATGTTGTAGGAGGTCGTCATGAAGGTCCTCGTATCGGTCGGCACCCGGCCCGAATTCATCAAGATCGTGCCGGTCATCCGTGAACTGAAGAAGCGCGGCATCGACACCCATTTCCTCTATACCGGTCAGCACCGCGACCTCTGCCGGCCGCTCTTCGATTTCTTCGCCGTCCACCCCGATACCGACCTCGACATCATGAAGGACAACCAGTCGATCGCCCATATCACCAGCTCGATACTCACGCGGCTCGACGCGGCGCTCGACACCGTCAAGCCCAATCTGGTCATCGTCCACGGCGACACCTCCACCACCTTCGCCTCGTCGCTCGCCGCTTTCTATAAAAAGATACCGGTCGGCCATGTCGAGGCGGGACTGCGCAGTCATGATCGCTACTCGCCGTTCCCCGAGGAGATGAACCGGTCGCTCACCGCCCGCATCGCCGCCTACCATTTCGCGCCGACGACCCACAACCGCGACAACCTTCTACGCGAAGGGATCGACCCGGCGGCCATCTTCGTCACCGGCAACACCGTCATCGACACGGTGAAGCTCGTCGCGGCGAAGATCAAGACGCAGAAGAAGAAACAGGTGCTCATCACCGCCCACCGGCGCGAGAATTTCGGCGAGCCGATGCGCCAGATATGCGGCGCGATAGCGGAACTGGCACGCACCTTCCCCGACCGTGAATTCGTCTACCCGGTCCACCCCAACCCGAATGTCCGCTCGACCGTCAACGCGCTTCTGACCGGCATCAATAATGTCCGCCTCATCGAACCGCTCGACTATATCGCCTTCATCACCGAGATGACCTCGTCCGAACTGGTTCTCACCGATTCGGGCGGCATTCAGGAGGAGGCGCCCGCCTTCGGTATTCCGGTTATCGTCATGCGGCGCGAGACCGAACGGAGCGAAGGGGTCGACGCGGGAACGCTCATACTCGCCGGGACCGAACAGGCAGACATCGTCGCGGCGGCAAAACGGCTCTTCACCGATCCCGCCTACTACGCCTCGTTCGCCAAGGCGACCAACCCCTACGGTGACGGTCACGCCGCCGAACGGATAGTGGACAAACTTTCTATTCAGACCTTTTAGTCTAATTTCTTTTGACTTTCGCGCGCCCATAATTATATAATCGGACCCGCTATGGAGGTTTCGACTCTATGAAGATAGAGAAACTCATCGACCTGCGGCTCAACATGGAGCGGGTCATCGCCAACTATGTCGCCCGTATGAGCGAAGAATATCTGGAGGACGAGAAGGGGCTCAACGTCATCTCGCCAGCCACCGACACCTACCTCGACGGCGAACGGCAGATCATCTTCATCGAGACCCCCGCGCTCGACGAGGAGAGCATCGACCTCTCGCGCCGCGACGGAATGCTCGTCTTCCGCGGCGTCAAGAAGGCGCCCAGCCGTCACAACCGCAAATACCTCCACATGGAACGGAACACCGGCGACTATCTCAAACTGGTGCCGCTCGAAAAGGGCGAAGAGAACATCGCCGACATTGAACATTCCTACAAGTACGGCGTGGTGAAGATAACCGTGACTTACCGCGAGGCCGCATGAGATACCTGCTCCTCCCGCTTCTGCTCCTCTCCCTGACCGTGACCGCCGCCGAAGAGAAAAAACCGACCGCCGACGCGAAGCCGACCGAGGCGAAGGTGACCTTCGAGAAGAAAGCCGACGGCGTTCTCTATACCATTGCGATAGATCCTCCCTTCAAGATGAACAGGCAGGCCCCCTTCAAGTTCGAACTGCGCAAGAGCGAACAGGAACTTATCAAGAAGGTGGAACTGGCCGAGTTCAAAAAGGACGAAAAGAACGAGACCTACCAATACACATCGACCACGGGCGAGAAACGGTTCCACTACTGGTTCATCGCCTGCAAATACAAGGGCGACGAAGTGGTCGCCTGCAAAACCTTCACGGCCAAACAGGATATTCCGTAAGTCGTGTGACCGTGAGTGATTGACCCGAATCGATATGAGGTGAGACCTATGGGACTTCTGAAAGCCATCTCCGACGCCATCAAGGAAAAAGCAAAGGAAGAGATCGTACAGTACCTGAAGAAGATAGCCGAAGAGAACGCCGCCAAGCCGACCGCGCCGAAACCGCAGGAACAGCGCCACGACAAGCCGCAGGAGCGGCGCGACGAACGGAAGCCCTACCCGCCGCAGGGAGGCGACCGCAACGACAAGTACGACAACCGGTTCGACAAATATGCCGACAAGTACAACGACAAATTCAACGGCAACAAATACGACAACGGCAATAAGTACGACAATCGCAACGACCGCAACGACAAGTACGATAGCCGCAGCGACCGGTACGACAAGAACGACAAATACGATGGCGGCAATAAGTACGATAACCGCAACGACCGGCCGGTCTACCCGGAGCAGAAACAGTTCCCCAAACCGGAACCGCGGCAGGAACACCGCCCCGAACCCAAGCCGGAGTTCAAACAGGAACAGCGGCCGCCGCTCCCGCCCAAACCCGAGGTGAAGCCGCTCCCCGCCCCGACCCCCGCCCCGGTCGCGGCGCCGGTCCCCGCGCCGCAACCGCGCCCCGAAGTGAAGCCGCTCCCAAAGAAGGAAGAGATCATCCTGCCGCTCAACGAGGAGCCGATAGAAAAGGTCCAGATGGTGGTGCGCGGCGACGATATCGTCCTTCCCTACGACCTCGCCCGGCTCATCCAGCCGCTTCCGGTCAGCGAATACTCGCTCTACGTCAAGATGTACCTTTACTCCTACGGTATCCGCAAGAATTACGGCTATGTCGGCGCGGGGCTCAAGAAGAGTATCGGGCTCGACGAGATCGACGCCGTCGAATTCGGCCGCCTGCTCGACCGGCTCGCCAAGCGCGGTCTGGCGCTCGTCGAAAAGATATCGGAACACCAGTCGACCTATATCCTCTATCTTCCCTTCGACGATAAGACCATGAAGCGGGTGGAAGAGAAAAAGTCCGACCCCGAGCCGGTCCCCGCACCGAAGCAGGATCCGAAGCCCGTCGCCGCGAAAAACGAGCAAAAACCGGCGCCCCGCGGCAAGGAAAAAGAAAAGGCAAAGGAACCGGAAAAAGGAAAAGATAAGGGAAAACCCAAAGAACCCGAAAAAGGAAAAGGAAAGGCGAAGGAGCCCGAACGGCCGGCCCCGAAAGGGCGCGGCGGCAAGGGTCGCCCCGCCCCCGAACCGAAGCCCGATCCCGAACCGGCCGACGAGCCGATGGTTCCGGGTCGCATGACCATCGAGATGGATGACGATGCGCTCATGAAGTCGTATCGCACCTTCGTGTCGATGGAGATCGACAAGGCGAAGATGCGGGTCGGCCGTTCCAATTTCGACAAGATCTACATGGAGGCGGTCAAGTACATCGATAAGAAGTACGGCTTCAAGGTGCTCTCGGACCAAGACCGGTTCCGCGAATACCTGACCCAGTACTATATATCGGCGTTCGACATCCCGCAGTTCGACGACTGGAAGAAGTCGAAGGGGTGACTGGACAATGGATATCCGCATTTTCATGAAAGCGATCAACGATATCGACGTGAAACTCATGCTCTGCAAAAGCAATTTCCAGTGGAAACTGTTGGCCGAAAAGTATGAGGAATCATCCCGGAAGATCGAGGAATTCTACGGCGAGAAAGTCCCCACGGAACTGCAGGACGCGCTGGGGCGGGTGCGTCTGCAACTCGTCGAGAAAAAAGGACAACTGCCGCCGGAAGACCTGCTGGTCTAGCATCGGGAGAACACCATGATCCAGAAACTGCTCAACATCTCGGAACGGGTCAACATCGCGATCCATGCGCTCGCCTACATCGGCGCCGCCGGGAAAAATGCATCGGTCAAGAAGATGGCCGAGGACTTGCAGGTATCGGAGACCTACCTCGCCAAGGTGCTCCAGCCGCTCGTGAAGGAAGGATTCATCGACTCCAAGCGCGGTGCGAAGGGGGGCTTCACACTGGCCCGGAAGGCCGAAGAGATCACCGCCTACGATCTCATCACCGTCATCGAAGGACCGCTCCCGGTCAACGCGTGCCTGTTCGCCCACCCGATCTGCAACGACAAAGAATGCCGCTTCCGCGCGCTGACCGCCGATGTCCGCACGATGATGGAGCAGTCGCTGCGCAAGATCAGGATCTCAGATATCATGAAAAATTTCAAACACAAAGACGATAACTAGCAACAAAAGTATTTACTTTTTCTGTTTTTTCCCTACAATGGGCTCCGTTTTTTGGTTCCTTTCTTTATTAACCGTATCGTATCAGGGGGAAAACTCACATGGTGAAGAAGATCGATTTTCTTGCCGATCTGGCGAAACTCGGAGGGGATCGCTATTACCGCGAGGTCTCCATCGACGGCGGTTTCTGGCAGGTTCTGTCGGACACCGGGCTCATCGCCTTCTCGAATATCGTCGGCTACGACGAGACGGTGTTCGCGTTCAACTTCGGCAAACAGGAAGTGACGGCGCGCATCACGGTCGACAAGGATCTCTCACCGGCCGGGATGAAATTCAAGGATATCAGCGGCACTCCTCAGAAAAGCTATACCGTCGAAGAGGTGGACGGCCGCAACTTCGTGACCGTCACCCTCAAGCCCGGCTACGGCGCAGTACTCGTCAAGAAGGGCTGAACCACACGCTTCCGCCGTCCGTAAAATTCTTGCTTTAGCCTATAAACCTTATACTATCGTGCCGTAGTTTGTTCGATCACAAACCGATAGGAAAGGAGAACGATCATGGGATGCTGTTGCGACAAGAATTGCAAAGAATCGAAAAAGCTCACCTCAAAAGAACTCATCGAGATGGAGCATCATTACGGGGCGCATAACTATCACCCGCTCGAAGTGGTCATCAGCCGCGCTGAAGGCGTGTGGGTATGGGACCCCGAGGGAAAGAAGTACCTCGACTGCCTGTCGGCCTATTCGGCGGTCAATCAGGGACACCGCCACCCGGTCATCATCAAGGCGCTCAAGGATCAGGCCGATGTGCTGACCCTCACCAGCCGCGCCTTTTTCAACGACCAGTGGCCCGTGTTCGCCAAGCGGCTCTGCGAGTACACCGGCAAGGATATGGTCCTGCCGATGAACACCGGCGCCGAAGCGGTCGAAACGGCCATCAAGCTCGCCCGCCGCTGGGGCTACGAGATCAAGAAGGTGGAGAAGGACAAGGCTGAGATCATCGTCATGCGCGAGAACTTCCACGGCCGCACCACCACCATCGTCGGCTTCTCGACCGACCCCGACGCCTACAACAACTACGGCCCCTTCACCCCCGGCTTTGTCCATGTCGACTATAACGACACCGCGGCGGTCGAAAAGGCGATCACCAAGAACACCGTCGCCGTACTGGTGGAACCCATTCAGGGCGAAGCGGGCGTCTTCGTCCCGAACGACGGCTATCTGAAAAAACTGCGCGAGATCTGCACGAAGAACAATGTGCTCCTCGTCGCCGACGAAGTACAGACCGGCTTCGGCCGCACCGGCAAGAAATTCTGCTTCATGCACGATGATATCGAACCCGACATCATCATCATGGGCAAGGCGCTGGGCGGCGGCGTGTTCCCCGTTTCGGCGGTCGCGGCCAACAAGGGGATCATGGGCGTTTTCACCCCCGGTTCGCATGGCTCGACCTTCGGCGGCAACCCGCTCGGTTGCGCCGTGGCGCTCGCGGCCCTCAAGGTGCTCGACGACGAAAAGCTGGCCGACCGTTCGGCCGAGATGGGCGCCTACTTCATGGCGAAACTGAATGAACTCAAGGCGAAGTCGAAGAAGATAAAACAGGTCCGCGGCAAAGGGCTCCTGATCGGCGTGGTGATGGATAAGGATATCCTCAGCGCCGCCGGCGAAAAGGCGCGCAAGTACACCACCGCCCTCAAGGAGCGCGGCGTACTGGCGAAAGAGACCCACGACTGGATCATCCGCTTCGCGCCGCCGCTGGTGATCACCAAGGCCGACATCGATTGGGCGATGGGCATCATATCCGAGGTCCTCGGCTAAGACCTCTTTTCCGGAGGTTCTCATGTCTTTGCGTCATATCTTCAGCGTACTTTTCTGTGCGCTGATGTTCTTTATCCTTTCCTGCTCGAACGGTGACACCGGCACCCCCGACGACGCGCTCTCCGGCGGCGACGACGACAGCGAAAAGGACATAAAGGACGATGATGAGGTGGCCGATGATGATCTGTCGGATCAGTCGGATTTGACAGACCTGTCGGATGACTTCATCGACATCGGCGACGACATCATCACCGACGCCGACATCCCCTGCACCGCCACCTTTTCCGGGATATACGACATCACGGGCGAGGATGCCGTCGGCGCCTATACCGGCATCGGCGAGATCCGCGAAAGCGGTCTGGGCAGCGCCTCCATCATCCGCACCGTCCGCTACAATGATCATCGCTGGAACGGATACCGCACCGCACAGGTGATGGAAGGCATTATCAGCAGTGATTATCGCGGGCGTTCGGCTTATTTCAGACTTGAAGCGGGCGGTTTTGTCAAGACGGTGAACGGTCTTGATCGTCCGATCCCCGAATTCTCCTTCAGCGGCGTCGGGGGCGATCTGTTCAATACCACCACTTGCGGCGGCTACCATCTGGCCGCCACCCCCGCCGCTCCCGCGACCGAGGGAGGGTTCAATGAGACATGGGTATGGCATGAAGCCTCCAGCACCGATCCGATCTGGAAGAACGAACGGATAGAGACCCCCGCCAATGATGAGCCCTCGACCGCCGAAAAGGCGACGATAAATCAGACCTACGCATCGTTCCACGAACTCCCGACGGTCCAGCCCTACACCAACCGCGCAGAGTTCAAGAAGATGGTCCACTTTATGGTGACCGACCCGACCGACCGCACCTTCCTGCGCGACAACCCCGACACGGTGCGGGTCATCCAGCGGCCGGTCAACGACTGGACGCTCGCCGAGGCCGAGATGCGCCGCAGCGCCTTCGGCTATACGCTGGCCGAAAAGGCCGACTTCTTCTCCGACTTCGTGCAGGAGAAGATGATAAACGAACTGGGAATGATGTCGCACTGGAACGAGACCACCCAGCGCTACGATCAGGACGGCGACAGTATGCTCTGGACCGGCGTCCATATCGCGACGATGGCGTGGAAATACCTCATCGACGGCACGCAGGAATCGCTCGACCGGATGATCAAGTCGCTCGAAGGGACGCTGATGTGCGTCGAGATAGTCGAAGACACGAGCACCTTCGCCCGCACCGTCCGGATGCATGTCGACGACGGCGATCCCGAATTCCACGAAGGGACCGGCCCCTTCGCCGGGATCGACTGGAAGGAGGGCGGCAACAACGACATGTTCAAAGGTTTCCTCATCGGTTACTACTGGGCGTGGTATGTCCTCAAGGACAGCGCCGATCCGCGCGCCGCGGGGCTCATCGACCGGATGAAGAACAACCTCAAACGGCTTCACGACAACTGCGAGATCGCGAAGGACCTGCGGATGAACCAGCTCGCGACGTCGCTGCTCCTCTACGCGATGTACAAGGGGACGCTCTCCGAAACGATCTATAAGAACGAGAGCGCGACCATCTGGAGTTATGTCGAGGAATATATCAATCAGGGCGGCCTGCCGACCAACGAATACGGCATCAGCGACTGGTCGGGCAACCATCTGGGCGTCTGGGAGTTCTTCGTCCTGCGCGAGCTCTACGAGGCGGTCGGCGACGGCACCCGCGTGGGCGATATGCAGGCGGCGCTCTACGAAAAGGGCGACGCGATGCGGCCGGCGCGACAGGGACTGTTCCAACTCATCGTCGGGGCGCGCGGCCTCCCGCAGATGGACAGCGATATCGATTCGGGGATCGAGTGTCTGCAGGAGGTGCCGATGGAGCGCGGGCTCTACGCGGTCGACCGGCTGTGGGACCCCGATTTCTGCCTGTCGCCGATACCGGAACTGTTCTGGAAGAACGACTGGACCTCGCCCACCGCCGACCGGACGCAGAGTCTGCGCGCCTATCCGCTCTATGAGCGCGGGGCGAGCAGTTACTACTGGAAGGACAATATCTACAAAGGACTGCGCGGGAGTCAGGGGACCGGCGGCGATACCGGGCTCGATTTCCTCGCGGGCTACTGGTTCGCCCGCAGATACAACCTCATCACCGAGAACGATTAGTCCAGCAGGTGGACGAAGAGGCCGGAGCGGAGTTTCGGTTCGAACCAGGTCGATTTCGGCGGCATGATCTTGCCCGCATCGGCGACATTGATGAGCTGATCGAGCGTTGTCGGGTACATCGAGAAGGCGACCTTCATCTCCCCCGAATTCACCCGCTTCTCGAGTTCCTTGAGCCCGCGGATACCGCCCACGAAATCGATCCGCTTGTCGGTGCGCGGGTCGGTGATGCCAAGAATGGGGCCGAGGAGATTATTCTGGAGGATGGCCACATCGAGCGAATTGATTGGGTCCTTCGGGTCGAATGAGCCCGGCTTGGCCGTTATCTGGTGCCACTTCCCGTCGAGATACATCCCGAAGGCATGCATCGCCGCCGGTGCCGCCTGCGTCCCGGCCGTCACGGTGAATTTCTCCGATATCTTCTTGATGAACTGTTCTGAGGTGTTGCCGTGAAGGTCCTTCACGAGCCGGTTGTAGTCCATGATGCGGAGCTGGTCGTGCGGGAAAATGACGGCGAGGAAGAAGTTGTATTCCTTGTCGGGCGACGGGTGCTGGTCGTGTTTGCGCTTCTCGACCTGCGCGCGGGCCGCCGATGCACTGCGGTGATGGCCGTCGGCCACATAGAGCGCATCGATACCTTTGAAAGAGGCCGTTATCTTCTGGTTGAGCGCCGCGTCGCGGACGACCCAGAGGGTGTGCCGGATGCCGTCATCGGCGATGAAGTCGTATTCAGGAGCGTTCTTCCCCGTGTAGCCGAAGACGAGGGTGTCGAGTTCCTTGCGGGCGCGGTAGGTCAGGAACACCGGCTCGGCGTTCGCGTTCTGCGTAACCACATGGCGGGTGCGGTCATCCTCTTTATCCTTGCGGGTCAGTTCGTGTTTCTTGATGAGGTCGGCGTTGTATTCGTCGGCCGAAACGCAGCCGACGATGCCGGTTTGGACATGATCGCCCATCTTCTGCGCGTAGATGTAGAAAAGCGGCTCCTTGTCCTGCACCAGCGCCCCTTCCTTGATGAAGCGGTCGAGCGCGGCGCGCCCCTGCGCGTAGACCTTGTCGTCGTGGATGTCCATCTCGCGCGGCAGATCTATCTCGGCCCGGGTGATGTGGAAGAACGAGCGCGGCTTGCCCTTGGCAAGTTCGGCCGCCTCGTCGGTGTTGATGACATCGTAGGGAAGCGCGGCCATCTCCTCGACCAGCGACTGGGGGGGACGGAAGGCCTTGAACGGACGTACGGTGACCATGTCTGCTCCTTATGAAAGTTTCTCAAAAAACTGCCGAAGCGCTCTTGTTATAGCGTTCCGCCGGGTCCCTTGTCAAGATTGTTTTTGTTGACGCAGACCCCTTCGAACGCTACACTCCTCCGATGCAAACGCTATCCTAATGGAGGAAGGCATGAAGGTGGTCATCATCGGGGCATCGGCGGCGGGGCTCACGGCGGCGCAGGAAGCGCGCAAGATATCGGCGACGGCCGACATAACGCTCGTCTCGGAAGAAAAACATCTCCCCTACCACCGGCCGTCGCTGACCGAACTGATCGGTGACGACACGGTCGAGAAAAGGGCTAGTTTCTATCTGCAGAAAGAGGCGTGGTTCGCCGAGCAGCGGATAGCGTTCCTGCGTGGCATTAAGGTGACGGCCATCGACCGCGAGAAACGAACCGTGGCACTCTCCGACGACCGGACCATCTCTTACGACGCACTCGTACTGGCGGTCGGCGCAAATTCCTTCGTCCCGATGTCGGGCGCGCTCGAAAATGCGAATGTCTTCGCGGTGCGGACGCTCGATGACGCCCGCAAGGTCGCGGCGGCGGTGGCCAAAAACGCCGTGGTCATCGGCGGCGGCCTGCTCGGGCTCGAAACGGCCAACGCCCTAAAGAAAAAAGGGCTCTCCGTCCACATCATCGAACTCGCCGATCGCGCCCTTCCGATGCAACTCGACCCCGAGGGATCGACCTTCTTCGCGAAGATATTGACGGCGCACGGGATGCAGTTGCGCCTCGGAGCGCAGGTCGACCGCTTCGAAGGGACGGGACGCGTGACCGCCGTTCTGCTCAAAGCGGGCGAAACGATACCGGCCGATCTGGTCGTCTTCTCGATCGGCGTGCGGGCCAACATCGCCCTCGCGCAGGCGGCAGGGATCACGGCGAACCGCGGCATCGTCGTGAACGAGAAGATGGAAACATCGGTTCCGGGCATCTACGCCTGCGGCGACTGCGCCGAATTCGGCCGCGGCCCGCAACTCTGGATGCCGGCGGTGAAACAGGGAACGGTCGCCGGCGCGAACGCGGCGGGCGGCTCATCGCAGTTCAAACCCGACGAGTATCCGGCGATGCTCAAGGTCTTCGGCACGCAACTCTATTCGGTGGGCGATGTGGGTCGCGACCCGCAGGCGGTCTACGAAACCCTGCGCCACCTCGACGAAGCGACCGGTCAGTACCGGAAACTCTATCTGCGCGGCGGCAGACTCGTGGGCGGCATACTCATCGGCGAAGTCAAAAAGGCCGGCGCACTATCGAAAGGGATCGCCGCCGGCATCGATGCGGCCGTAGCCGAAGAACTGTTGAAATGACTCTTTGCCGCTACTGCGCGGCGCGATAATCCTTGATGTAGAGTTGCAGGGAAACGTTCCCGTTGAACACGTTTATCCGCGGGAAATAAACGATGTCGACGCGACTGCCGACCACCGGTATCTGTCGTTCGCTCGCAAGGCCGAAACCAATGGCGTTGAATTGAAGCGCCACCCCCTCGCACTGGAGACGCCAATGGAGATGGGCGCGGTTGATGATATTCTGTTTCTTGATGGTGAGCCCCGTCGCGAGGAAGTTCGGTTCCCAGTTGTTCATGCCGAACGGCTCAAGCGATGAAAGCGCGACGACCAGTTCCGGCGTGAGCCGCGTCAGTTCGAGCGTCGCGTCGA
This sequence comes from bacterium, assembly GCA_022709425.1. Lineage (GTDB taxonomy): Bacteria > UBP6 > UBA1177 > UBA1177 > JAKLFG01 > CALMRE01. The sequence continues at coordinate 212,537 of JAKLIW010000002.1, read as the reverse complement.
TCTCCATGACATTGCGGTAATCCTCGTGGGTCAGCGTACCGCTCACGATCTCCTCGAAACGGCGCATGAATTCGGGGACATTCGCTTCATTTATCGTGAGCCCCGCAGCGAACTTATGGCCACCGTACTGGACCAAGAGATCATTCAACTGTTCGAGCACATTATAGATGTGCAACTTCTGGATGGACCGAGCCGAACCCCGGCCGACCCCTCCTTCGAGCGATATCATGATGGTCGGTTTGTAGTAGCGTTCGACCAAGCGCGAGGCGACGATACCGATGACGCCGGGATGCCAGTTCTGCGAACAGAGCACTATCGCGCTGCGCTTGTGCACCTCCCCTTCCTCGACCATACGGATCGCCTGCTCGAATATCTCGGCCTCGAGTTTCTGGCGGTATTCGTTGGTGAGATTGAGCTCTTCTGCCATTTTGATCGCGGTATCGTAGCTCTGAGAAAGGAGCAGATCGACCCCTTTCAGCGCGTTGCCGATGCGCCCCGCGGCGTTGAGACGCGGCGCCATCTTATAACTGATGATGGCCGGCGATATCTCATCGAGCGACTTGAGACCGCAGACATGGGCGAGCGCAAGCAGGCCCGGCCGGTTGTTCGCCTGCATCTGCTGGAGTCCGTGCTTGACGAAGATACGATTGGTCCCGACCAGCGGCACCATATCGGCGACCGTTCCGAGCGCGACGAAATCCATATACTCCTTGAGGTTGGGCATGACGCCGGTGAAGAAACCGTCCTTTTCAACCGCCTTCTTGAGCACCATGAGGAACGAGAAGGCGACACCTACCGCCGCCATCTCCTTGAAGGGATACTTGCAATCCTCGAAGTGCGGATTGATCACGGCGACCGCGTCGGGGACCGTCTCGCCGATATGGTGGTGATCGACGATGATGATATCGAGTCCGAGGTTACGGGCATAGCGCACCTCCTCGATGCTCGTGATACCGCAGTCGACCGTGATGACGATCTGGCCTCCGTCGGTGGCGATCTCTTCAAGCGTGTAGGTGTTGAGTCCGTAACCGTCTTCGAGCCGGTGGGGAATGTAGTATTTGACATTCGCGCCGAGCAACAGCAGGAACTTGTACATGAGGACCGTCGAGGTGATGCCGTCCACATCGTAGTCGCCGTAAATGACGATATGCTTTCCGGTCTTTATCGCTTCGACGATTATCTTCGCTGCTTTCTTGGCGCCTTTGATGAGACCGGGATCGGGCAGATTCTTCAGTTTCGCCTGCAGAAAAAGGCTCGCCGCCTCGACATCATCGATACCGCGGTTCACCAGAACCTGAGATACGATCTCGGAGATACCGAGCGTTTTGGTGATGGCGCTTACCTTTTCAGCACTGGCATCCAGTAGTACCCATTCTTTCTTCATCGACTCAGGTCGCCTGTTCTTTCTTCATATAGTTATCAATGACTGCCGTGATGGGACTGGCGATGAAAATGGAAGAGTAGGTGCCGACCACGATGCCGATGCACATCGTGAAGGCGAAGCCCCAGATGATGTCGCCGCCGAGCATGAGCAAAGTGAACACCACGATGAAGGTCATCGCCGAGGTGATTATCGTCCGGGAAAGTGTCTCATTGATGCTGGTGTTTATCTTCTCCAGCAGGGTGTTCCCCTTCTTCGGGTTGTTCTGGTTCTCACGGATACGGTCATAGACGACGACGGTATCGTTGATCGAATAACCGACCATCGTGAGGAGCGCCGCGACGATGGTAAGATCGAAGGTCACGCGGAACACGACCAGTATCCCGAGCGTGATCATGGTATCGTGGAAGAGCGCGATGATCGCGCCGGGAGCCGACTGGAAGTTGAACCGCAGGGCGATATAGATGAGCATCGCGATAAGAGTATAGACGATCGCCATGAAGGTATCGGTGCGCAGTTTGGCGCCCACCTTGGGGCCGACCAGCTCGACGCGCTGTATCTCGGCCTGTGAGCCGGCCTTCTGTTCGACCGCGGCGATGACGGTGCTGGTGAAGCTCTTGAGGAGTATCTTGTAAATGTGCCGCTCGCCGACCGCGTTATAATCTATCTGGCCGGTCACCGGGATGTTGTACTTGGTGACGAGCGCCGAAAGTTGCTCTCTGTCTATCGGTTTGTCGAACCACAGTTCGATGCGGTCGCCCACCTCGACGTTGAAATGTTTCTTGATGAGCGCCGTATCGGGAAGCGCTTTCTGTACTTCACCGATATAGCGGTCAACCTCGGCCGCGTCAGCCAACGCGATGGAGGGGAGCTTGATGGTGAATTCGTCGGCATGTCCCTCGAACTGCTGTATCTCGACGCCGTCGAAATCGGACAGTGCGGCGCGGACGCCGGCGATGTCGATACCCGCGACCTTTATCTGTATCTCGGTGCCGCCTTTGAAGTCGACGCCGTAGTTGGGACCGATGACGATCATGAGAATAATGCCGGCAAGGACCGCGATGGTCGATATGGTCGCGGCCAGCTTGAAGTTGCCGGTGAAGTTTATATTGAGATCGTGTTTTATCAGTTGCATAACAGCCTCCTTAAACCGATATCTTCTTCACGCCGGACTTCATCGTGAAGTGGAATATCACTTTTGTGACGTAGATGGCGGTGAACATGGACGACGCGATACCGATGAGCAGGGTTATCGCGAACCCCTTGACGGTGCCGCTACCGAAATTCCACAGGAAGAATCCCGCGATGGCGGTGGTCAGGTTGGAATCGAATATCGCAGAGAATGCCCGTTCATATCCCAATTCAAAAGCGGTCTGGAACGAGTGGCCGTTGCGCAACTCCTCCCTGATGCGTTCGTTGATAAGGACGTTCGCGTCGACCGCCATACCGAGCGTCAGCACGATACCGGCGATACCGGGGAAGGTGAGCGTCGCACCGAAAGCGGCCATGAAGGCCATGATGAACAGCACATTGAGCACCAGCGCGAGATCGGCGATGAAACCGGAAAAACCGTAATAGATGATCATCGCGATGACGACCACCAAGAGTCCGGCCGCTATCGATATCTTGCCCTTTTCAATGGAGTCGGCGCCGAGGCTCGGGCCGACGGTCCGGTTCTCTTCGAAGGTGACCGGTGCGGGAAGCGAACCGGCGCGCAGAACCAGCGACAGATCCTTCGCCTCGGCGAGCGTCGTGTTGAAGTCGCTCATCGAATTGAGGGTGATCATCGCGTTGCCGCCCGCGATCTTGGTCTGGATGACCGGCGCGGAGTTGACGCGGTTGTCGAGGACTATCGCCATTTTTCGTTTGATGAACTTGCCGGTGACCTCTTCGAAGATACGGGCGCCGTTGCGGTCGAACGAGAGGCTGACATAGGGACGGTTGCGCTGTTGGTCGACATCGACCCGCGCGTCGGTCAGCATGTCGCCGGTGAGATATGCCTTTTTCTCGACGAGCCACGACATATACTCTTTCTTTCCTTCGGCCTTGATGAGTTCTTCCAGCAGGAATTCGGTCCCCTCGGGCGCCTTATCCTTGAGCCATTCGATCAACGCATCTTTGTTATCGGAAACGGCATACAGATAGCTTACCATGCCGCCGTCGGAGGTCTGGCCGCGTCCCTGTTGCAGAGTGATGCCGGCCGGCATACCCTCGGCGTGAGCCGCGAGCGGGTCTTTGTCCTCGGCGACGATCTTGAATTCAAGTTGCGCCGTCTGACCGATGATCGAACGGGCCCGTTCGACATCCTTGTAGCCGGGCAGCTGTATCAGTATCGAGTTGCTCCCTTGTTTGACGATGATCGGCTCTTTAAGACCGAGCGCATCGATACGGGAACGGAGCGTCTCGATCGCCTGATCGACCGACGATTCCTTGAGGTTCTGGATGTAGTCTTCGCGCATGGTGAGTTCATATTCGAGCCCGTTCTGCCCCGTTTTGCGGAAGGTACGGAAGTAGTCGATCACCTTGTCGCGGAACTTTTCGGCGTCGGATTCCGCGTTGATGACGATACGGACCTTCGGGTCGACCGGATCGGCCTTGACCGAAGTGAAGGGTATCTTTTCCTCTTCAAGCCGTTTAACGATCTCGTCGGTCTGACGATCGACGCGATCCTGCACCGCCTTTTCGACATCGACCGAAAGGACGAAGTGGATACCACCCTTGAGATCCAAACCGAGGTTAAGTCCTTCGTTGATCTTGTTGAGCCACGGGTATTTCTCGCGGTCCATGAACGACGGCAGCAACAATACGACAGCTACGATGACGAGCGACAGGATGAACCACGCTCTCATCGTCCAGTTCTTTTCCATCAGAGCTCTCCTTGCGTCCCTATCAGTTACTATTACTCTTTCGTTTCGGCGGCTTCTTCGTCCTGCACCTTCGAGACGACCGCGCTCTTCTGGACCGACACGACCACCTTGGGAGCGATCTCCAGCTTGAACGAGTGGGTCTTCACCTCGACGATGCGGCCGTAAAGCCCGGCGCTCGTGAGCACCTGATCGCCTTTTTGAAGCGCGTTAAGCATCTCCTGAAGCTTTTTCTGCTGTTTCTTCTGCGGCATCACCACAAGGAAGTAGAAGATGACGAAGATCAGAACGAACGGGATCAGCATGTTGAAGATGGCCATCATGCCGCCCGGTTGGGGTGCCGCCTGGGTCACCAAGAGGTCGGACAATGTTGAAATCATTGAGTTATTCACTCGCAACTCCCTATCAAAAACCTAAAGGCGGGGGATAGTAACCTAGAAACAGCTATAAGGCAAGATTTTATTTTATAGTAGGAAAGAGGGAACTATTTCTTCTCGATGAGGAGTCCCTTGTCCTTCATGACGCAGGGATTAAAGGTAGCAAAATCGGCCTGATGGATGAAAACGGTCTCTATCCGCTGAGGCGCCCCTTCCCCCTCTTTGGCGTGACAGAAGATCATGTTCTGTATCTCGGGGATGATCCCCACTTCGGCCGCCGCCACGCCGCCCGATATCGGATGACGCGCCAGCGACCCGGCGTACGATTTCTTGAAGGTGCCGTCGGGCTTCTTCTCGGTCTCCATCAGCTTACCCACATCGTGCAGGATGCCGCCGGCGATGAGCCAGTCGGTGTTGACCTCGAACGGGAAATTCTTGTAGGTCGAGCGCATCGCCTCGTACAGACCGAGCGCACCCTTGGTGACGGCGATGGTATGTTCGACGAGGTTCACCCCGTGGGTCGGAGCGAGCAGCGTGAAGGGCATCTGGAGCACCTCTTCGCCGCTCTTCCAGCCGCCTTTCTGCGCGCAGAGCGCCCAGCAATCGACCACCTGTTCGCGCAGTTTCTCATCCTTCATCTGACCCAGCAGTTCCCCGAACCACTTCCTGATATCGTTCTTCATGCGGTCCTCCGTGACCAACGTACCGAGGCATTGTACGGGAGAAAAAAGCGGCTGTCAAATTTGGGGACTTCCACACGAAGCAATGATTATTTTTCCGGCACCAACGGCACCAGTTGGGCGATAAGTTCGGGGATATGGCGTATGGCGGTAAACCAGACACGCTCGGTCAATATCTCACCGTAATCGTGCGCCAGAATATTGCGAAGTCCGATGATACGATTCCAAGGAATATCGGGGTGACCGTTCTGGAACCCGGCCGAAAGATGATGCGCCGCCTCGCCAATGACCAGCAATTGCCGTTCGACGGCGAAGCGTGTGAGCTTGTCTTTCTCGAACTGGTTGAAGGTCTTGCCGTCAACGAACAAAACAATATCACGCGCCGCCTGCAACATATCCCATAGATACGCGGTATCCCGTTCATCAGGCCGCATAAAGTACCTCATGCTCCGCCAGCATCGATTCGCGCCGGAAAGGATTTTTGACCGCGTCCAGTTCGACCAGATCGACCGGCCTGCCGAATATCGCCTCCAATTCCTCACGCATTGCCGCTATCTCGAAAAGACCGTGCCGCGCCGACTCGTCGAAGCGGACCAGCACATCGATATCGCTTGAAGCCGCGAATGAACTCTTGAGGACCGAGCCGAATAATGAGAACTCGCGCACCTTCCATTTCACGCAAAAGGCGGCAAGTTTCTTTTTCGGTATCGCAATGTTCTTTACCATGCCCATCGACTTCACCCTCATAAGCAGAAACATCCTAGCATATCGATAACTTTTTGCAAGTGATTCGTGAAAAAGTGCGGGAAAAAGTGTTGGCGTGTTACCGGTCGCGGCGCAGAAGAAGCCACAGGAAAAACGGGCCGCCGAGGAGGGCGGTGATAACGCCGACCGGTATCTCGGCCGGGGCGATGAGGATGCGGGCACAGGTATCGCAGAGAACGAGCAGCGCGCCGCCGGTAAAGAAGGTGGCGGGGCCGAGGAGCCGGTGCGACGGGCCGACGAGCATCCGGGCGATGTGCGGCGCCATGAGCCCGACAAAGCCGATGGGACCGGTCACCGCGACCACTCCGGCGACGGCGAGCGAGGTAAGGGCAAAAAGGATGAGCGACATTTTTTTCGGGTCGAGTCCGCGCGCGGCGCTCGTCTCTTCGCCGAGACTCATGAGGTCGAGTTCGCGGTGGAACAGGGCGGCGAGGCACACGACCGGCACGAAGGGGGCGAGTTTCAGCAGCTCGCCGCTCCCGGCCGAGTCGAGGCTCCCCATGAGCCAGTGGAGTATCCGGTAACTGTGGCTGTAGTCGGCGAGATATTGGACGAGCACCGTGAGCCCCGAGAAGAAAAAGCCGACCGCGACACCGGCCAGCAGCATCGTCTGCGACCCGAAGCGGTACGAGACGAGCGACAGACGCCACACCACGGCGACCGACACGAGCGCGCCGCAGAACGCGGCGAGCGGCACCCCGGGAATGCCGAAAAGTCCCGGCAGGCCGAGCAGTATCGCGACCGCCGCGCCGAACGAGGCACCGCCCGAAACGCCCAAGGTATACGGGCTCGCGAGGTCGTTGCGGAACAGCGACTGGAACACCATGCCGCACAAAGCGAGTATCGCACCGGCGGCGAAAGCGGCCCCGGCACGCGGCAGACGCAGAGTGTAGAGGACGCGGCGCATCGTCTCGTCGTCGGCGAACGACGGCCCGATGAAGGGAGCGACGGCGCAAAGAATGAGGGCGACAAGCGCGATGAGAATAAGGCGTACCGTCCGGCTCATGGCGTCACCTCGGGGGCGACGAGCCGCCTTCCCGTTTCATCGTGCCAGTGAGTGAACGGTATATCGAACAGCGCCCCGAGCGCCGCAAGTTCCAGTTCATCGGTCGCGGTCGCCGGTAACGCGATGCGTCCTTTCTTGAGGCCGATGACCGTCCCGCCGAGGAAGAGGGCGTCATTCACCTCGTGGGTCACCAGAACGATGGTGCGGTCAAGTTCGTCGTGCGCCTTTTTGAGCAGGCGCAGTATCGCGGCGCGGTGGGCCGGATCGAGCGCGGCGGTTGGTTCGTCGAGAAGCAGGAGCGGACTTTCCTGCGCGAGCGCCGCCGCGATGAGCGCAAGCCGCTTCTCTCCCCCCGACAGCGTCGTCACGGTGCGTTCGAGGAGCGGCGCGATGCCGGTCACCGCGACGGCGCGGTCCAGCGCGGCGCGGTCGGCGGCGGTGAGCGGCGAGAAGGAGCCGCGGTGCGGATAGCGCGCCAGTTCAAGGAATTCGGCGACGGTGAAGGGAACGGTGAAGAGCGCCTCCTGCGGCACGACGGCGATGCGGCGCGCCCGGTCACGGCCCGACAGCGTTTCGAGCGGCGAATCCCCCACCCTCACCGCGCCACCGGTCGGCGTAAGGAGCCCCGCGAGACATTTGAGCAGCGTCGATTTCCCCGCGCCGTTCGGCCCGATGACCGACAGGATGCCCCCCGGCGGCAGATCGAACGAGACATCGGTCAGTATCGTCGCCGCCCCTATCGAAAGGGTTATGCCGCGCGCCGAGAGCATCGTCATGGCCTCACCTCGACATCGTCGGGATGTATCAGCCGGACGAGTTCTTCGAGGAGGAGCGGGGCGCGCGGGCCGGGGATGAAGGAGCGGTCGCCGGTGACGATGTGGACGCGGCCGCTTTTCACCGCGCCGACGGTGTCGAAGCCTTTCCAGTCGGCGGTCGAGGCGTTCTTCGCTTCATCCTCCGACACGAATTCTATAATGATGTCGGGGTTCATCGCAAGGAGTCCTTCGGCCGAGATACGCGGATAGGGAATGCCCACGGCGCAGGCGTTCAGCCCACCGGCCCGCGTGATGAGTTCGTCATGGAAGCTCCCCTTCCCCGCGACGAACAGCCCCTTGATGCCGGTCGCATCGCGGTCGCGCCCCACCGCCACGAGCACCTTCGGCCGTTCCTTTCCGGCGCTTTTTTCTGCTACCTGTGTGAGCGCCGTATCGAAACTGATGGCGAACGCGTCGGCCTCTTTTTCGACGCCGCACTGCCCTCCGATGAGCCGCGCCGATGCGGCGACATCGCCCAGTTCCTTCGCCGGGAGGGCGATCGTCGCGATGTCGACGGCACGCAGTTTCTCGGCGATATCGCTTTGTTCGGGAAGATGGAATACGGTATCGGGACGGACGCCGAGTATCGCTTCGAGCGACGGGTCGTGCCAGCCGCCGATCTTCGGTATCTTCGCCGCCTCGAGCGGCCACGAACAGTAGCGGGTCACCCCGACGAGATGCGATCCGAGGCCCAGTTCAAAAAGCGTTTCGGTGATGGACGGGGCGAGCGAAACGATGCGGCCGCAGGTCGCCGTCTTTGGTTGCATATCGGTGCGGGTACAGCCGAGGCACAGGACAACTGAAACGAAAAGGAATAGCCCCTTCACTGCGCGGGAGCCTCCCCCGCCTGACGGCGCAATTCCTCTTCGATGGTACTCTTCCGGTATCCGGCGGGCGCCTCGAACAGTTTGGCGTCGACCGGCTGTACGGTGAGTTTCTGCATCGTTTCTATCGATACCTTCTTGCCGCTCTCGAATTCTATCGTCTCGACCGGTATGCCGATCTTCTCTATCTCGTTCCACAGCGCCATCCCCGACGGTTCGCCGAAGCCGTCGGCGAATATCTTGGTCATGCCGCCGAATGCCGCGAAATCGGCCGCCGCCACCTTGAGCAGGGCGGGCGGAACGGTGCAGACCTCGGCCACCTTCTCGCCGTTCATCAGTTCCTCGTAGCGGGTGCAGTTCCACGGTCCCACCTTGCCGGCGCCGATCTTCTTGAACTGCGGTGTCGCCTTCTGCGAGAGCGCCGCTTCGCGCTGCTGATCGAGCATCGCCTCTATCCGGGTACGCTGTTCGGGCGGCATGTTGGCGAACTGCTGACGCAACTGCGCCTCGGCCGCTTTGGCCGCCGCATCCATCTGTTCGCGCATCTTGCGCAGCGATTCGGCGGTCATCTCGACGTAGCTCTTGGTGGCGGGAGCGACCGCCCACATGAGTTTCTTGTCGGCGCGGTAGATGAACAGTTCCTGTTCCGCGCCGGTCGATTCGATATAGAGATTCCCTTTGTCGAGATACATCTTGGACGATCCGTTCTCGCCGGTGGCAAGGTCCTTGGTGGTGCTTTCGATGACCACGCCGGCTGAAAGAAGAGCGGTGATACAGAGCGTTGTCAGAACGGTCGCTATACGCAGGTACATGACGGATATCCTCCCAAAGCGGTCTGGCTCGTTCCTAACAGGTCGAGAGGGAAAAATCAATGAAAATGGGCGGAAGCGCTACGGCGAAATAGAATTGACAGGGAAAGGGCGGGCGGCTATGCTCGCCCTTGTGATTAGAAGGAGGATGTTCCATGAGACCCATTTCCGGTATCATCGCCACCTTGTTACTTCTCACCGCCTGTACCGGCTGTGACAACAATGAAGAATTCTTTCCCGACCCGGCGTTTAAAGCCTGCGTTGAGTACCGGTTGAAACAGTATGCGAACATCAACGATAAAGAATACAGTATAGAAAACGAAAAAGACCTTGAGGTTATAGATCTAATCGGTTGCGGGGGGGGGGGGGGTTTTCCGTAAAAGGCGCGGAGAAGTTGGTTAATGTTCAAGAATTAGGTCTCAACAGCAACCAGATCGAATCGGTTGAACCTCTCCGCCATTTGAAGAAGTTGGAGGTGTTGCATCTGGATTTCAACAAGATCAAAGATGTGGAACCATTGTCCGGTGCGACAAATTTACACAACCTTATTTTGTCCGAGAACAATGTCTCCGATATCAGTATGTTGACTACCTTAACCGCCTTACAAGATTTGTATATCGGCGGAAACTGTATAGTTGACACAACACAATATGCACAGTTGCAGACAGCAATTCCCGCCATGACTCTCCACGGAGGAGATCGCCAAGAACCCGAGAAGTGCCAGTAAGTTATCGATGTTCCTTGATAATAGAAAAGAGTGGGCGTCGGAGTCGACCTCGGCGTGGCGAAACTGTACCTCGGGGCGACGCTCAAACCGCGGATGACGATACTGGATGCGGAATTGAATCTTCTGGCCGAGATAGAGAGCCCGGTGTTTGGCAGTATTTCGTTCCGGCAGGTCATCGCCAATTTCCCGCCGCTTCTTGACAGGGACTTTGGAAATGTACTCCCCATCCCGATGCTCGACCTGAATCTCGTGAGTCTGAATCAGATCATGAATGCGGCGAAATAGAATTGACAGGGAAAGGGCGGGCGAATATGCTCGCCCTTGTGATTAAGAAGGAGGATGTTCCATGAAACCCATTTCCGGTATCATCGTTACTTTGTTACTCCTCACCGCCTGTACCGGCTGTGACAATAACGAAGAATTCTTGCCCGACCCTGCTTTCAAAGCATGTGTGAAAAACCGTTTAGATCAATATTCAGAGATGTTTGATAGAAAATACAATATAAATAATATTGATGATCTTAAGGTTATAGAAGGTATTGGCTGCGAGGGGGGGGGATAAAAAGCATAGAAGGAGTTGAAAAGTTGCAATCATTAACCCGCTTTGGAATTTCTACAACGGAAATTGTATTGCTGGAACCGCTTCAGGGCATGAAAACTATTTCTTCACTTCAACTTAATGACAACCACATCCGCGATATCTCTCCGCTTGCCGAACTGGAAAAATTAGAAAGCCTTAACATAAACGGCAACTATGTTACCAATGTTTTGCCGCTAGCGGAAATACATACTCTTAACAATCTCTTAATTCGTCGTAATTGTATAACCGATTTTTCCCAGATGCAGGCTATATTTGATGCCAATCAAGAGCTGACATCCATAACTGGCATGACGCCCGATGATCAAGAACCGGAGAAGTGTCAGTAGGCGACAATCAACCTAAAGAGCAAAACCAACCAGAGGTCCGCGTTGAGTAAACGAAACATAGTTCTTACCCTTATCGGCACCGTGGCGCTGATCATCATCGCCCTGACGATGAACCCGGAGGGCCGCTATCGATAGAATTCGGGACGACGGTCGGCGACGATATCATTGTAGCGATTTATCTTCTTTTCCCGGGCAAGGGCGATGTCGATGACGGCGACCTCGGCCGCCTCGGCATCCTTCGGCAAATTAAGCAGATATTCGCCGCGCGGAGAAACAAGCACACTGCCGCCGGTGAAGGTGAGCTTTTCGCCGTCGCGCTCCTCGGACCCGATACGGTTGGCGGTCGCGATATAGACCCGGTTCTCCAAAGCGCGTGCAAAATCAGCCTGTTGACAGTAAGGCATCACGAGGTTCGAACAGTGGGCGATGATATCGGCCCCCTTGAGCGCAAGGGTCCGGAAACTTTCCGGGAAATACCAGTCAAAACAGACCGCAAGACCGATCCGCACCCCACCCCATTCGATGACATTGAACCCACGGTCGCCCGGCAGGAAGAATTCCTTCTCCTTATAAAATAGGTGCGTTTTCCGGTAACGCAGATCGCGGCCGTCGGAGGTGACGATCATCGCGGCATTGTAGCAGCCGTCGGCGGCCCGCTCCGGATAGCCGAACGCTATCGATGCCTTACGGTCGCACGCCGCCTGCCGGAACCAGCCGATGACCGCCCCGTCGGGATCGACCGCCAACGAACGAAGCTCATCGGTCGATAGGAATTGATAGCCGGAGAAACAGAGCTCCGGCAGCACATAGAGATCGGCGTCAACCGATTCTATAAGTGTTAATAGACGGTTAAGATTGCTTTCGACCGCCCCGAAGAGCGGTTGGTTCTGGATGAGCGCGATCCGCATGACGACCCCCGTTGTTTACCTTCGTCATTTCCGCTATATCCCAGAACTGCCTAAAAGTAAAGAACTCTTTTGTGATACACGGATCGAGGCCATTCGTTTTCTGACACAAAAACCTGCTTTTTCAAAAATGTTGAAAAAATTATTGAGATTTTCGGCCATTTCTGTATGATACCGACGAACAGAGTTGACTGACATATTGCTAAGGAGTTGATTATGGCCGACAAAAAGAAGACAGTAGCTCCCGTGAAGGGAAAGAAACCCGCCCCCAAACCGGCGCCCAAACCCTCCAAGCCGGTGAAACCGGCCCCGAAACCGGCCGCAAAGCCGACCAAGCCTGCGCCGAAACCGGTTCAGAAACAGCCGGTTAAGACCGCAAAGCCCGCCCCCAAACCGGCCCCGAAGCCGGCGGCCAAACCTGCCCCAAAACCGGAACCGAAACAGACGGTTAAGCCGGTAGTGGCCCCGAAACCGGTCGCCGCTCCCGCCCCGAAACCGACCCCGGCCCCCAAGCCGGTGGCCGCCCCCGCCCCGAAGGCGGAGAAAAAAGGTATCAAGGTCGGTGATATGGCTCCCGATTTCAACCTTAAGGACCAGTTCGGTCACGATGTCAAATTGAGCGCCCTGAAGGGAAAAAAGGTCCTCCTCTCCTTCCATCCGCTCGCCTGGACCCCGGTCTGTGAGATACAGATGAAGTGCCTTGAGTTGAAACGTCAGGAATTCGAGAAACTTAACACCGTTCCGCTCGGCATCAGCGTTGATTCGACCTATTCAAAACGCGAATGGGCGAATTTCATTGAACTTGATCAGGTTCAGATATTGGCCGACTTCTGGCCGCACGGCGAGGTCGCCAAGAAATACGGGCAGTTCATCGATAAGGGCGGCGTTTCGGGTCGCGTGAACATCCTCATCGACGAAACCGGCAAGGTGATCTGGATGAAGATCTATCAGATCCCGCAGGTGCCCGATATCGAAGAAGTTCTTGCGGTCATCGCCGAAAAGAGCGCCAAAAAGAAATAATCGCCCCTGATCTTCCCGATATCCCCTACTTCGCCACACCGGTCACGGCTAATTCTCTTTCTATTTTCGGGTAGTTCATCTTGAACACCGCCGCCGCGACGATACACAAGGCGCCGGCGATGAAGATGGTGGCGGGTGCGCCGAGATGGGCGGCAAGCGATCCGGCCAACAGATTGCCGAACGGTACCGACCCGAAAAAGGATATAGTATAGAGACTCATCACCCGACCACGCATCTTTTCCGATACGACATTCTGGAGGATGGTATTGGAGGTGGCCATTACCGTCATCATCCCGAAGGCGGCGATGGCGAGTATCAGGAACGACACGGGAAAGCTTCGGGAAAAGGAGATCGCCACCGCACCGGCGCCGAAGAGTCCCGGCGCCCACACCAGATTGCCCAGAAGCGCGGCGTTGTTGGGGCGCGACGCCAGATACAGAGCGCCCGCAAGCGCGCCGATCCCGGCCCCCGACATCAGGTAGCCGAAGGTCGAACTGTCGCCGTGCAGGACATCGCGGGCGATGATAGGCAGGAGCGTCGTGTAGGGCATCCCGACGAAACAGATGAAGGCCACGAGCAACAGCACGCTTTTTATCGGCAGGGAGTCGCGCACGTACCGCAGTCCGGCGGCGAACTGGGCGAGGATCGGTTCACCGTTCCGTTCGATCGCCGCGGGAGCGAGACGGATCGCCGCAAGCGCCGCTATGGTTGCGATATAACTGAGTCCGTTGATGAGAAAACAGATCCCTTCGCCCCACAGCATGATGAGTATGCCCGCCGCCGCCGGCCCGATGAGGCGAGAGGCGTGGAAAAGGGCCGAATTAAGGGCGATGCCGTTGGAGAGGTCGTCACGCGTTGCGACTATCTCGACCACGAACGCATGGCGCGCCGGGGCATCGAAGGCCATGACAGTGCCGTGGAAAAGACTCAGCAGGATAATGATCGGTATGGTCTCGACATGAAGAAGGACGATGGCGGCAAGGAGGAGCGCCTGCACCATGAAGAGCGTTTGGGTGGTCACGAGGATGGCGCGGCGCGGGAACCGATCGGCGGCGACGCCGGTGAGCGGCGCGAGGAACAGCGTCGGTATCTGCGACGAGAAGCCGACGACCCCGAGCAGGAAGGCCGAGTCGGTGAGGCGGTAGACCAGCCACCCGAGCGCGACGGTCTGCATCCAGGTCCCGATGAGCGAAAGGGCCTGCCCCCAGAAGTAGAGCCGGTAGTTGCGCGAGCCGAGCGCCCGGAATGTGGTGGAGAGATGCATCGCGCGCCTCCGTGGTCCGCCACTGTCTACCATCGCGCCGCCGGGTTGTCAAGGAGCGGCATCGGCCAAAATATTCATTGACATGGGACGGTGTTGGGTTACATTTAATGTGATCGGTTCGAAAAGGAGGTTTTCCATGAAAAGCATCCTGCGGTTGTGTGCTCTGTTGATGTTCGCGATCGCGATGATCGTGATGGCCGCCTGCGCCCCGACGGACGAGGATACCGATATCGGTGAGGGACTCTACTGCGAGATCGACGGCGATTGCCCCGATACGACCTATTTCTGCGACAAGGCAAAGAACGAATGCCGCAAGAGATCGGGACTGACCGACAGCGACGCGACCGGCGACGGTACTGTGGTCAACGATGACGGCGCGATCGTGACCGATGACGCGGCCGTTCCCGACGGTGATGCGCCCGATCTGCCGCCCGATGTCGACTACGCGGGATTCGACTGTATCCCCGGATCGACCGAACAATGCCCCTACACCGGCGCGGCGGGAACCGAGAACAATCCGCCCTGTAAAGCGGGAAGCCGCACCTGTAAGGAGAGCGGGACATGGGGCAACTGCACCGGCGAGGTGCTTCCTCTTTTCGAGATATGCGCCAACGGCATCGATGAGGACTGCAACGGCACGGTAGACGACGGTAGCGATCTGGACGGCGACGGCTATACTTACTGCGCTGAAGACTGCTGCGATTCGCCCGGAGACTGTCCCACCCCGGCCGCCGTTCATCCGGGCGCCTACGAGGTGATCAACAACATCGACGACGACTGCGACGGCGAAACCGACGAGAAGAACGATACCTGCGACACCGGCGTAACGGTCAGTCAGGATGCGGCGACCAGTGCACTGTCTCTGGCGAAGGCGGCCGGCTTCTGCGAACCGTGGTTACTCTCGGCGACGCTGGGGCTTGCCGGCCCGCAGGCGACGGAGTACATATCCGACAACGGCGCCTTTCTCAAAAGCAACCGCCTGAGCCTCCCCCTCCCCTACTTCGACGCGAACTATCAGACCTACGCGGTCAATGCCAAATTCGGGAATGTCATCGAGAAAAAACAGGGCGACCATATCGCTATCATGTCCACCGGTCCGTGGAACGCCCCGACAAAGGACGAGTCGGTCGCCACGCTCGCAGCGGGCGACATGAAGACCGCCAGTACCGTGCCGGAGGATTGGATAAACTTCCAGCCGAACTGCACCGCGCCCAAAGCACCATCGTGCGGTGGCACGACTCCCGATCCAACCACTCAGAATTCCTGCGCCGGGAAAGCGCTTCCCGTCGTGCAGGACCCGATCATGCTCACCGTGCGTCTCAAGGTCCCCGCAAATGCGGGCGCCTTCCGCGTCAACACCTACTTCTGTTCGGTGGAATATCCCGACACCGTCTGCAGTTCAAGCAACTACAATGATTTCTTCATCGCTTTGCTCGATTCGACCTTCAACACCGTCAATCCCACCTCGGAACACCTCAACCCGTACGACAAGAACCTCGCCAAGGATGTACTCGGCAATCCGGTCGGGGTCGATCTGGCGCCGGCGGGACTTTTCAAGATCTGCGAGAAATCGACTCATGCCTGGGGAGAAGACTCCTGTATCGGCGGCGCCGAACTGGCCGGGACCGGATTTGACAATTTCGGCGGTCGCGGCTGTACCGGATGGCTCGTGACACAGGGCAATGTCGTTCCGGGCGAGGAGATTACCCTGCGGTTCGCCGTCTTCGAACAAGGGACCGTCGGTTACGGCCCCGATCATTCATGGGACTCGACGATACTGCTCGACAACTTCGAATGGCTCGCCGACGAAACCACACCGGGCACCGGCATTCAGGAATAGCCCTTCCCTATGATCTGATCACCGATCGTCCGGCGAGCGCGCCGGTCGAAAAGGCGGCCTGCAGATTGTAGCCGCCGCTGTCGCCGTCGATATCGAGCACCTCTCCTGCGAAGAAGAGTCTCGGTACGATCTTCGACATCATCGTCTTGGGATCGACCTCGGTGAGCGCGACACCACCCGCGGTCGCCATCGCCGTCTCGAACCCGCCGAGCGCCCCCACCGTCACCGCAAAGGCGCAGAAGGCATCGGCGAGCGCCGCGAACCGGACGCGATCCAGTTCCGCCGCCCGGCCGTCGGGATCGATCCCGGCGTGTCGGATAAGCGCCTCGCGCAGATTCTTGGTGAGTCCCGCATCCTTCACGATATTCTTCACCGCGATGGCCCCCCGGCCGCGCGACGCGGCGATGAGGTCACGCAGGAACTCTTCGCGACGGGCGGGCGTAAAAGCGATGCGGAGGGTATCACCCGGTTCCATCCGGCGGGCGTTGTCGAGTATGAGCGGCCCCGAGAATCCGGTGTGGGTAATGAGGAGCGGTCCGGCGGCGGTATGCACTTTCTTCCCGCCGCGCAGTATCGTGAGACACGCCTCCTCGCAGGAATTCCCGGCGAGCGGCGCCAACGGATGTGCGACCGGGATGACCGGCGCGAGCGCGGGGCGGAGCGGCACGACGGTGTGACCGAGCGTAGCGGCCAGCCCCTGTCCGTCGCCGGTCGAACCGGTGCCGGGGTAGCTTTTCCCGCCGGTCGCGATGATGATCGCCGCCGCCTCATAGATGTCGCCGCCGCCGTGAACGACAAAACGATCGTCGACCACGCCGATCCGTTCGACCGGTCGGTCACGGTGGAGCGCGATGCCGCGCCGTCGGATTTCGGCCGTCAACACATCGAGTATATCGGCGGCCCGCAAACTTTTCGGGAAGTATTTCCCTTCCGGCGTCAGCGCACAGGGAACGCCGCGCCGCTCGAAGAAAGTGATGAGATCATGGTTGGTAAGATTGCGCAGGGCGGGACGTAGCCAGCGGCCGTGATCGCCGTAGCAGTGTTCGAAGTCGCCGATCTCGCCCGCCGCGGTGAGGTTGCATTGACCGGCGCCGGAAAGGAGCAACTTGCGTCCCGGCCGACCGCCCTTTTCAAGAACGACCGCCGCCAGCCCCGCCGGAATATGGAGCGCCGCCATGAGCCCGGCCGGTCCCGCCCCGATGATGGCCACATCGAAGCGATGCCGCTCCATCAGAAGGCCTCCATAAGATAGAAATAGATGGCCCACCCCTCTTTGGTCACGCCGATATCGGCACGCGCGTTGACCTTCTCGTCCTTGTCGACCGTCAGCCGGATACCCATGCCGCCGCCGTAGGTGATCCGCTCGGGATGGATGTTCTCGAAACGGTTCCAGACGCTCCCCGCCGAGGCGAAGAAGACGGCGCCGAAGCGCCAGACGATGGGAATGCGCATCTCGAGCTGCAATAGCGACATGTTGCGGTCGCGGTAACGTCCTTCGGGAAGTCCCCGCAGTTTATCGCGGCCGCCGAGCTTCGGCATCATCGTGAAGGGGACATCCCCCTCCGATAGTACGGTATCCCACTGGAGCGCGAAAACGTAGTCCTCGATAAAGCTGTAGTACCAGCGGAAGTCGAACTCCCCCTTGTAGAAGTTGGCCGAACTACCGGTGTAGCGGTGATAGGGAAGGAGCGACAGTGTCGCATAGATCCCCTTCGACGTCGCCGAAACGCGGTCACGGCTGTCGTATTGCAGAAGCGGTCCGATGGCATTGTAATAGCCGCCGTTACTGCCGGGGATCTTCTTGCCCCCTTTGAGTTGCGCGGGAACCTTGCGGCCGTCGGGATCCTTTTTATTGGTGTAGGTGTCGAGATCGCGCATGTCGTACCCGGCGAAATCGTAGAGCAGACCGATCCCCAGATCGCCCCACACCTTGTAACGCGCCGTGATATCGATGAGCCCGTACCACGCGGTGAAATCCTCCTCGGCCCACTCCGGGGTATTGTCGCCGATCCCCCAGAATTTATCGGGATATTTGCTCCCCTCGACGCGGTAGAAGAGGTACCATTTCTGGTCGGTGTCCAGATAGTTCTCGCCGCCGAGTATCAGGATGATCTGGTTGCGGATGGTGTAGATGACGGTCGGCTGGATGACGGCGGGGCGGTTCTCGAGAAGCTGATTGGAGGGCCGGTAATAGAAGAGGACCGACAGCCCGAAGGCGACCGAGGTCTCAGGGGTGTAGTAGATGGCCGGGATGATGATGTAGTCGTTGCGCGGCTTCTCTTTTTTCTCTTCCTTCTTTTCGTCCTTCTTTTCCTCTTTCTTCTCTTCGGCCTGTTTCTGTTCCTCGGCCTTTTCCTTCTTTTCGATGAGATCCTGCGGCGCGCCGACCGGTATCTGTTCCGATGCATGGATGAGCGGCGTGCAGTACAACGCGGTAAGTATGATGAAGCAGGTCGCAAGGCGCATGGCACACCAACAAAAGTGCGTTCACTATACGGAGACGGAATCTGAAATCAATGATTTATCGCCAGACAACCTGCCACGACCGATACTGCGACGGCCGGATGCGATACCGGGCGATATTCCCTTCGTGCAGGCTCATCAGTTCCGTTTCGACCACCTCGATGAAACGCGGCCGCTCCGCTGGCGGCACCGACCGCTCCGCCGCCTCTTTGATCAGAGCGATGCCGCGCTCCTTGTCCAGAACACCCGTCACCACCGCCGCGACGGCCGCCGCTATCGCCTGCCGGTGACGCATGCGGAACGGATCGGGCTCCCCCAGCGACCGGCGCAATGCCGAGTAGCGTTCGCACGACCGGTTGTACGCCCAGACGAACACATCGCGCAGGAGCTCCACGCGGTTCAGTTCATAGACGCCCAGTATGCCGTCGACATAGGCGCGGTCGGGGACATCGATGAACGAGAGCGGGCAGAGGTTTCGGCGGATAAGCGGGATATTGGCGGCAAGCCGCGACACCCGCTTGTTCACATCCTCAAACGGCTGGAGATAGGGCAGATGGACCATCACAAAAAATGCCTGTTCGAACGGATCGGCGATGGCCGACGCGGTATCGAGGAGCAGTTGAAAATCTTTTTCAATGGTCTGCGGCACCGCCAGCGGCTGATAAACCGTGCCGCTCACGGCGACCGGGATGGCGCGGAGCCGGCCGCAGGCGCGCGGATCGGCCAGCAGATTGTTGGACAGTAGCGCGTGGAGGTTCAGTATGGTGTAGCGGTTAAAGCCGATCTCGTCGGCCTGTTCGACCAGCAGTTCGATGGCCGCTTTGTGGTTGAGGAGCATCTGCGCCTCGAAGGCTTTTTTGCCGTCGGCCGATTCACCGAGTTCGAGCAGCCGCTCGGTCTCCAGCAGTGAATAGGTGTTCCCCTCCAACCGGCTTGAGTTCCACGAAAGGTCTATCAGCAGGCGGTCGAATATCTGCCGCGCGTAGGTCCCGGCGGGGCGCTGGTCGTCGGGCGAACGGCCGATCTCGAAGAGGTGTTCCCGCATGACCGACGACAGGTAGAAGGTCTCGTTGGGGCGGTAGCGCTCCAGAAAGTTGCGGTCGTATCCCACCGGCCGCCGTTCCGGGATCGTTCTGCGGACCGAGCGGCGGATATCCTCCCCTTCCATTGATATAGGTAGGTAGAGTTCTTCGGGTGAACTCACGATGCCGCTACCGATCACGGGGATGGCGAAGTCCGGGGCGGCGGGGCGGTAGCGGCGGGCGCGCGCACTGCCCACGGCGGTGAGGCGTCCCGCGGCGATGAGCGCGGCGATGCGGCGTTGCAGGGTGCGGAGCGGCAGGTCGCCGCCGAGTGTCAGGGCAATATCTTCGATGGAGGCGCCGTTCGGGAAACGGGCGACGGCGGTGCATATCGCGTCGAGTTCGTGGGACGATACGATCTTCGGCATGGGTTCCTCCGTGGTCTGCAACACGCCACACTTTCTCAGCATACTCCCTTTATGGCGCAATTCAAGTATTACGACAAATTAAATGGCGCGATTGAAGTATTGCGACAGATAAAAACGATTATCTAAATGATTTTATATAGATATCTTCGCCAGCCGTGCGGCGAGCGCTTCGAGCGTCGACCATTCGATCTCCTCGATACGGGCGTTCGCCCCGATGCCCGCCTCGGCGAGGAACGCGGCCGGAAGCCGGTGCATCTTGAAGACATTGGCGAGCGTCTTGCGCCGGTGCGAAAAAAGGATGCGGAAGGCGTCGGCCATCTTCATGATCTCGGCGGGCATTTTTTCGTGCGGCCGTATCGGTATCTGGAGCACCGACGACATCACCTTGGGCGGCGGGAAGAACGACGCGGGGCCGATGTCGAAAAGTATCTCGGCGTCGCCGATATGCCGGATGACGGCGGCAAGCGGCGAGAAATCGCGGCTGGCCGGCTCGGCCGCGCACTTCACCGCCACCTCTTTCTGCAGGAGGAAGACCGCCCGCGAGATATAGCGGCTCTGCGACAGGATCGAGAAGAGTATCGGCGAACTCGCCTGATAGGGCAGGTTGCCGAAGACGACCCCGCGCGTCCCGGCGAAGTGCGGCGTCAGATCGTAGCGGACCGCGTCGGCGTTGATGACCTGCGCCTTCCCGTCAAACCGCGCATGCAGTATCTGGAGCATCGTTTCGTCGATATCGAGCACGGTGAAGGGGTGAAAGCCGCGCCCCACCGCCTTTTCGGTGAGCGATCCCACCCCGCCGCCGATCTCGACATAGAACCCGGCGCCGGGCGTCAGCGCATCGGCGATCTTCTCCAGCGCCACATCGTCGTGCAGGAAGTTCTGCGACAGCCCTTTGCGCGGCGCGACACCCGCATCGGCGAGGATGCGTTTCAGTTCGGTGTTGTTCATTTCTGCGGACGGCAGGTGGCCGTCACATCGAAGTCGAGCGGCGAGAAGTCGCCCCGGTCGAGCCGCGGGAAGGCGGCCGCCGCGACCATCGCGCCGTTGTCCTGACAGTATTTGAGTTGCGGCAGATAGAGCGGCACGCCGCGCCGTTCGGTGAAGCTCTGCGCCATCGTCCGTACCGCGCTGTTGGCGGCGACACCCCCGGCGACCACGAGCGCCGTGTAGGGTTTCTGTTCCCACGCCGCGGTCAGACGCCGCTCGATCAGTTCGACCACCCGCGACTGGAAGCAGGCCATGAGGTCGGCAAGCGCCACCGTGTCGCCCTCTTCTTCGAGGATGCGCTTCACCGCCGACTTGATGCCGCTGAAACTGAAGGCGAGCGTGTCTTTGTACTTGCCGCTCCGCATGAGATGCGGCAGGTCGTAACGCGACGGATCGCCCGTCTGCGCTATCTTGTCTATGGCCGGGCCGCCCGGATAGGGCAGTTTCGCGATCTTCGCGATCTTGTCATAGGCTTCGCCCGCCGCGTCATCCATCGTCTCGGCGAGCACCGTGGTTCCCTCCTCCGCCATCTCCATGAGCGTCGTGTGACCGCCCGAAACCACAAGGGCGAGGTACGGGGCCGTCGGCCGCTCGGCGCGGTCGAGGAAGGCGCTGTGGATGTGCGCTTCAAGGTGATTGACGGCGATGAGCGGTTTTTTGAGTCCGAGGGAAAGCCCCTTCGCCGCACCGACGCCGACCAGCAGCGACCCCAGCAGTCCCGGATAGTTGGTCACCGCGACGGCCGACAGATCGGCCGAGGCGACGCCGCTTTTCTTGAGCGCCGTATCGATGACGGGGAATATCCACGCGATATGGTTGCGCGCCGCCAGTTCGGGAATGACCCCGCCGAACAGGGCGTGGAGGTTGGTCTGCGAAGTGGTCTGCACCGCACGGACGCGGAGGGTATCATCCACCACCGCCGCCGAGGTATCGTCGCAACTGGTCTCTATCCCCAAAATGTAGCGCGTCATGCGTAACTCCAAAAGGTCGGCGCACCTTACCACAAAGGATGAGATGAGTCAACGCGAAAAAAAACGGGGGGATGTGCTCCCCCCGTTCGGAATTGATACTGGAACGAACTTAGAAAACGATCGAGCAGCCGCAGCCGTCGTCCGATTTCTTGGTCGTGGTATCGGTGTCGGGAACGATGACGTTGTCGACCGCTATGTCGTCTTCGTCGGTCGCGATCCCGTCATTGAGAATGGAATCGTCGTCGGTCGTCGCCTCGTAATCGGCGCCCGCCAGCGCAATGCCGCTGATGGTCGCGCCGCCGGTGCCGTAGTTGATGAATTCCAGATAGTACTTCTCGCCCGGCTTGACATCGGTAAGGAACCACGCGCCGCGCGCTTCGTCTTTCACGATATCTTGATCGAAGTCGACCGTCACGCGGACCGCCGTATCGGTCGAATTCTCCGCATCCACCGTGAAGATGATGGGACTGCCTTTTTTGGCGTAGATGTGCAGGTCGGGGGTTCCGCCGCTACCGCCGATCGGGCTGGAACTGCTGGATGAGGCCACGCCGGCGATGATCTTGACCGAATTGAACTCGAAGTCCTCGGGAACGGTGTAGGTAAGCTGGATATAGCCGGGGGCTATCGATACCGGCGTCTCATCCTCGAGAACCTGTATCGCGGTGCCGCCACCGCCCAACGGGCTGGAAGAAGAGGCGTCCGGATCGACCGCCGCATCCTGGAAAAGCCGCTTGACGCCGGCCGACGCATCGCGCGAACGGATCTCGGCGAAGTAATTGAAGTCGGTGAGGAGCTGTTCGATGTGGGCTTTATGCGTCTTGTATGCGTCGTCGTTCTCGATCTCGGACAGGAGCGTTTCGGCCCAGAGCTTGTGGGTCCCCTGCGCCGTGCCGAGGGCATAGAGGGTCTTGAGGAGCAGTTTCACGAAGGCATCCTTCTGTTCCTGCAGTGTCGCGCCGCCGATCTTATCCTTCTGGGCAAGCTTATAGATGGCCCAGTTGGTCGCGAGATGCGGCTGGCCGTCCCAGTGGACCTCGCCTTCGAAATCGTTCATGACCTTGTATTCATGTTCGGCGTAGCGCATACACCAGTTATCGTTCTCGTCCTTGTCCATCTCGACGATACCGCCCTGCGATTTCGCCCAGTCGATGATACCCTGCGAAGCATATTCGCCGGTGCACGGATCGTCCGACATGAAGAAGGAGAAGGTGTCGCCGAACCCTTCGTGGAGAGCGCCCGGTTCGCCGTTCATGCCGTACTGATCAAGGAATCCGCCCGAATCGAGACCGGTGGTATAGACCGTCGCGTGACCGAATTCGTGGTAGATGACGTCGCCGTCGAAACCGAAATCGGCGAAGGTCCCCTGCCCGAAAACGAGCAGATCGCCGGTGATGCCGCTGCTGGCGAAGAGGATCGACATCATCGGGTTATCGGGGCTGAAGAATGCGTTGTCCATCGGGACCAGCTCATTGGTGCCGCCCATGACCGCCATGAGATCGGCCGTGTCGGGCATCTGGAAATTGCCGATGACATTGAGCGGTGAGGTTGTATTGTTGTTCAGCAGATAGGAGAAATCGGTGTCGAGTTGGCGGAGGTACTGATATATCTTGGAGGCATGATAGTACATCGATATCTCGGCGCACTTGTCTATCTTGCCCTCGGCCATGTTCTCCTTGACATACTCCTTGCCACCTTCGCAGTCTTCGTAGATGAACGAGCCGTTGTCGATCTTGTTGGCAAGTTGAACCGGCGAACAGAGATGCGGCGTCGCGCTGAAACCGCCCAATTCGATGGGGAACTTCTCCCCCTTGTCGGGACAGTTGAACGCCTTGATCTTGCGGATCTCTTCGCTGTCTTTCTTGGTGGTGAGGAAGCCGCGCTCCTCGGCCGTCAGGTCGGCGTCATCGGCATCGGCGACCCACGGAAGGGTGACCTCGACCAGATCGGGTGTGGTGATCGGGTTCTTGGTGTAGACCTTCGCGGTGTCGAGCGCCGTGACCGATTCATCGGTCAACAGGGCGTCGTCATCGGCATACATGGTCTTGTTGTGGGCATACAGGAACTTGCCGCTCTTGGCGTTGATGTAGTAGACGCGGTTGTCGGCCATGTGGAACGGCATCAGGCGGACCTTGTAGGCCGGCATATAAACGCCGCCGATCTGCACGATGACCTTTTCAACCATGTGTTTGGGCAGAGCGGTGATGCTTTTCGGGAAATGCTTCGCGGCGGCGACCATGACCGCCTTTTCGGGAGCGACCACCTTGGTAAGGTCAAGATCGATGCGGCCGAGGCCGTTGTTGATACGGTAGACCTTGCCATTTTTCATCGAAACGGTGGTGAAGGCGTTCTCGACCGCCCACCCTTTGTAGCTGTGGGAGTACTTGAAGACCTTCGTGCCGTCGAGGTTCATGGCACGGAACGGAACGAGGGTAATGTCCTTCCCGAGGTTGAACTGCGGGAAGAATTCGCTCTTCACGAACTTCTCGACCGACGCGGCGTCGGCCTTCAGCGGGACGTTGAGTCCCTTGACCATGACCGGCACATCTTTCGCGTAGCGGACTTCCGCCTTCTTGAGCGGTGTCGCCGCAAGGAGCGCCGTGGCGCACATGATGACCAAGAACATCGTCGCGATTCTCATGCATCTCCTCCACTAGAGGTTTAGGGTTCCCATAACGGGCGATTATATAGTGGTGTCGTTTTGAATGTCAACTGTTATTTTTAGCGGCTTTTTGGTAGGATTCGCCTTGACTTACCGCGCCCGGTGCGTATCGTTACAGCGACCGGTTGCTAACCTTGTCTGATGGAGACGACCATGGCCGAAACGACCTGGAAGGACAAAGTCCCCGCGGTACTTGAGAAGGTCCGCCCGATGCTGCAGCGCGACGGCGGCGACGTGGAACTGATAGAGGTGACCGACGACGGCATCGTCAAGGTGGCGCTCCGCGGCCACTGCCACGGCTGTCCGATGTCGCAGATGACGCTCAAAATGGGGATCGAGTTCGAGCTCAAGAAGCAGATCCCTGAAGTGCAGAAGGTCGTCAGCATCTGATGGATGACCTCATCCGCCGCATCGCGGCGCTTAAGAAAGAGAAGAACGCACTCATTCTTGCCCATACCTACACCCGGGCCGAGGTGCAGGATATCGCCGATGTGGTGGGCGATTCGTTCGAACTCGCGGTCCGCGCCGCCGATACGACGGCCGCTGTCATCGTGCTCGCCGGTGTCCGCTTCATGGGAGAGACGGCGGCCATTCTCGCCCCCGACAAGAAGGTGCTCCTGCCGGTGGCCGACGCCGGATGCCCGCTCGCCGACATGATAAACCCCGACCAGCTGCAACGCCTCAAGGCGGCCTATCCCAGCGCGGCGGTCGCCTGCTATGTCAATTCATCGGTGGAGGTCAAGGCGCTGTCGGACGTCTGCGTCACCAGTTCGTCGGCGGTCCGCATCGTCCGCAATCTGCCGCAGAAACAGATACTCTTCGTCCCCGACCAGAATCTCGGTTCGTGGGTCGCCGAACAGGTGCCCGAAAAGGAGATCATCCTCCACAGCGGGTTCTGCCCGGTCCACCATAAAATACAGCCCGAAGATGTCGCCGACGCACGGAAACTCTTCCCCGGCGCGGTGGTCCTCATGCACCCCGAATGCACCAAAGAGACGCGTCGCGAGGCCGACCACATCCTCTCGACCGGCGGCATGGTGGCGCTCGTGAAGGAAAAGAAACACCAGCGCTACATCGTCGTCACCGAATCGGGCATCACCCACACCCTTCAGCGGCACGATCCGGCGGCCGAATTCATCGACATCTCCAACCCGGCGATGTACTGCCGCAACATGAAGAAGATAACGCTTGAGACCATCCTCCGGTCGCTCGACGAGGAGGAGACGCTGGTCACGGTGGGCGACGACATCGCCGAAAAGGCGCGCGGTGCCCTTGTCCGGATGCTTGAACTGAACAGGTAACATAATGGAAAAAGAACTGCGCGTCGGCTCATTCACCTTTTCGTCGCGCCTCTTCCTCGGGACCGGCAAATACCGCTCGAACGAGGCGATGATCGCGGCGGTGAAAGCCTCCGGCACGCAGGTCGTCACGGCCTCTCTGCGGCGGATGGACCTCGGCGGAAAGGATGAATCGCTCTTAAAGCCGCTCCTTGCCTGTCCCGGCATCACGATCCTGCCCAACACCGCGGGTGCGCGGACCGCAGAAGAGGCGGTCTACTACGCCGAGATGGCGGCCGAGGCGGGACTCCCCAAGTGGGTAAAACTCGAACTCACCCCCGAGCCGCGCTATCTCCTCCCCGATCCGATAGAGACCTTGAAGGCGACAACGATACTGGTGAAGAAAGGCTTCGCGGTCCTTCCCTATATCAACGCCGACCCGATGCTGGCGCTCCGGCTGCAGGATGCGGGCGCCGCGACGGTGATGCCACTCGCCGCACCGATAGGGACCAACAAGGGACTCCTCATGCGCGAGATGATACGCATCATCATCGAACAGGCGCGGGTGCCGGTCGTGGTCGACGCCGGTATCGGATCACCCTCGGATGCCGCCGCCGCGCTGGAACTCGGCGCCGATGCGGTGCTCGTGAACACGGCGATAGCCACCGCCAAAGACCCGGCCGCGATGGGTACGGCATTCAAGATGGCGGTCGAAGCGGCGCTCATCGCCCGCGACGCCGGTATCCCGAAAAAATACGACAGCGCGCAGGCTTCCAGCCCTGAACTCGACTTCCTCAAGAAGTAACAAACATACTTTCAAATTTCTCTTGAAATCGCCAAAAAAGAAAGTATGCTTTCAAAAAGAGCGTTTTGCGGAGGAAAAAGAAAATATGTTTGAATTAGTCGAAAAGAACAATTTCTGGGGCGATCTCCCCGTAAAAACTGGTTATTTGCGAGAACGCTACCTCGACCGACTGGCCCGGTACCTCGACAACTCCCTCGTCAAAGTGATAACCGGCTCGCGGCGCAGCGGCAAGAGTTTTATCCTGCGCGGCCTCATCGACCACCTCCTCCGGGTACGGAAGATCCCCGCCAAGAACATACTTTATCTCAATCTCGAACTGACCGACCTTTCCTTTATTAAAGATACCGACGGACTGGTCGCCGTCATCCGCGAATACGAAAAACGGCTGAAACCCAAGGGACGGATATACCTCTGCATCGACGAGGTACAGGAAATAGAAGGTTGGGAGCGGGTGGTCAACTCCTTCTCGCAGGATCACACGCGCGACTACGAACTGTTCATCACCGGCTCCAATGCACGCCTCCTGTCGCAGGAACTCGCCACCTATCTTACCGGGCGGCATGTCCCGATGGAGGTGCTGCCGTTCAGTTACACCGAGGCGCTCGGTTTTCTCGGACAGACGCGCGGCAAGGAGTCTTTCATCGGCTATATGCGTACCGGCGGCCTGCCGGAACTGCTCTCGATCGCCGACCATGAACTGCGCACCGGCTATGTCGGCGCACTGCGCGACTCCATCATCCTGCGCGACATCGTTCGCCGTCACGAGGTGCGCGACCCGTACCTCCTTGATCTGCTCGTCCGGTTCCTGACCGATTCGATGGGAAGCCCTCTTTCACCGCGTTCCGTGGTCGACTACCTCGCCTCCAGCGGATATAAGACCAATATCCCGACGGTCGGCGCCTATCTCGATTATATCGCGGAGGCATACTTCGCCCACGAGTGCCCGCGCTGGGATATCCGGGGAAAGCGACTGCTTGCCGGAGAGAAAAAATGGTACTTGAACGATCCCGGGTTCAGATCATATCTCACCGCGGCGACCGTCAGCGATACCGGCCGCTATCTGGAGAATGCGATCTATCTCCATCTGCGCGGTCAGGGGGCAACGGTGCGGACCGGCAAAATAGGCGACCGCGAGATAGATTTCATCGCCGAACGCAACGGGGTGCCGCAGTATGTGCAGGTGGCCTATCTGCTCGCCGACGAGCAGGTGATCGCGCGTGAGTTCGGAAATCTGGAACTGATAGCCGACAACTACGAAAAAGTGGTGGTGACGCTCGACGATGCGGCGGCGGGAGACCGGAACGGTGTCCGCCATGTCCGGGCGTGGGAGTTCGCGTCATGAACGGCTCCTCCTTCCGCACCGATAACGACCTTACCCAGCGGCTGTACGACCGCGCGATGAACGCCACCGCCGCCGACATCGCGGCGGTCCTCGGCGCCGAACATCTGTCGCTCGACGACTTCGCGACGCTCCTTTCCCCCGCGCTGGACGATGCGCACCTCGAAAAACTCGCCGCCGAAAGCGCGCGGCTCACCCGCCAGCGCTTCGGCTACGCCCTCTCGCTCTATATACCATTATATTACGATAACCGCTGCGTGAACCGGTGCCGTTACTGCGGTTTCAACGCCGGGAACGACCTGCCGCGCGTCCGGCTGACCGCCGACGAATTGCGGGCCGAGGCGCAGGCGATCCGCCAACAGGGCTTTACAAGTCTCTTGCTCGTCGCCGGTGAACACCCCGAGAGTTCCGACCCGGAAATACTCGCGCCGCTCATCCGCGACATGCACGAGGTCGGCTTCCGGTCGGTATCCATCGAGATAGCGCCTCTCGCGGAGGCCGATTACCGGACGCTTTTCACCGACGCGCACCTCGACGGGCTCTATATCTATCAGGAGACCTACGACCGGGCGCTCTACGCCGAACAGCATCCGGGCGGTCCCAAGCGCGATTTCGACAAACGGCTCGCCACCCCCGAACGGGGCGCGGCGGCGGGCATCCCGAAGATCGGCATCGGGTTCCTGCTGGGACTCGCCGATTGGCGGCGCGACGCCATCGAACTGGCGCGGCACCTCAGTTTTCTCCAGAAACACTACTGGCAAAGTGAATTCTCGATAAGTTTCCCCCGCATCCGCGGCGCCGTTGGCGTGGCGGGTGGCCCGTCACCGGTCACCGACCGCGACTTCATCCGCCTCCTCTGCGCGCTCCGGCTCCTCTTCCCGGTGACCCCGATGTCTCTTTCGACCCGCGAATCGGCAGAATTCCGCGACGCGGTCATCCCGCTCGGCTTCACCAACCTCTCGGCCGGCAGTTCGACCGCCCCGGGCGGCTACAGCGCCAAACGGCCCGAACTCGCGCAATTCGAAGTGGTGGACGATCGGAGTCCCGCCGATGTCGCGGCAATGCTGAAGAAAAAAGGGTTCGACCCTATCTGGAAAGACTGGGAATAGTCGGCGCGAACAACAGATTTTATTTGACCTCGTTCGCCCCGTTCGCTAGACTGGGACGGTCCTTATTTCAAAGGGGGTATCCTATGCGTATGTGGTCTGTGTTGTTCGTGCTTTTGACGGCGTTCATGCTCGCCGCGCAGGAGGCGGAGGAACCGAACTTCCGCGACGGTTTCCAAAAGAGTTGCAATGCCGGCATCGCCGAGGCCTGCGCGGTACTCGGCGACATGTACTTCAAGGGCGAAGGGGGCCCGGTCAATACCACCAAGGCGCGGACTGCCTACGAAAAGGCCTGCGGCGGCGGGGCGGCCCACGGCTGCAACATGCGCGCCTTCATGTGGCTGAAGGGGATCGCGAGTAAGGTCGACAAGAAAAAGGCCTACGAGCACTTCCTTGACTACTGCGACGACGGCAACGGCGAATCGTGCCTCAACCTCGGGCTCATCCTGACCGACGGCGACGGACAGTCGGTCGACCTCAAGCGGGCGGCCGAGGCGTTCGAACGGGCCTGTTTCAACGGTTCGCACGACGGCTGTTACCGGCTGGCCGGGATGCAGATGAAAGGTGCCGGGGTTGCTGAGAACAAGAAAAAGGCGCGCGAGAATCTCCAGAAAGCGTGCGACTGGGGCAACGGCGACGCCTGCGGCTTCCTCGCCTTTATGTGGTACAACGGTGAGGGCGGCGACCTGAACAAGGACAAGGCGCGCATCTATAACGAAAAGGCGTGCGGCAAACAGAAATCGATCGCCTGCTTCAATCTCGGCGTTTATTATTATAAGGGAGAGGAGGGAAGCGCCAACAAGGAACAGGCGCGCAAACTCTTCTCGCGGGCCTGCGAACTGGGCAACAACGACGGCTGTTTCCTCGTCGGGGCGATGTACTTCACCGGCGAAGGGGGTCCCGTGGATACCGAGGTCGCTAAAAAGTTCGTCAAGAAGGCCTGTACCAACAAGATCGAGGATGCCTGCATCTTCCTCAAAAATAACTTCTGAGAGATCGGTCTCCGCAAAAATAAGTTGACATTCGGCCGCTTCTCATTATATTACACCGCGTAGTTTGTTGTATTGATTGAACTTTAGTTTCCAATGGAGGAAACGGATGCTGGAGAAAGCAGCCAAACAGAACGTCATCGCCAAGTTTAAAGTGCATGACAAAGACTCCGGATCGCCGGAGGTCCAGGTCGCCCTTCTGACGACCCGTATCAACCAGCTCACCGAGCACTTCAAGGTCCACAAAAAGGACAACCACGGTCGTCTCGGTCTGCTCAAGATGGTCGGCAAGCGCATGAAACTCCTCAGATATCTGAAGGACAACAATTTCGCCCGCTACGCCGATCTTATTAAAGAACTCGGTCTGAGAAAGTAGCGTATACCATTGTGTCCCACGCACTATCCTGAACCGCATCCACAAGAGGTACTCATGAAAACCCATCAAATGGAATCTATCGTTTTTGAAGGAACCCCCCTTTCCTTAGAGACAGGGAAATATGCCAAACAGTCCGACGGCGCGATCTGGTGCCGCTACGGTAATTCGGTCCTTCTCGCCACCGTCGTCGCCTCCAAAGGCGATGTCCCGGCCGAACAGGACTTCTTCCCGCTGACCGTCGATTACATTGAGAAATTCTACGCGGCCGGTCGTTTTCCCGGCGGTTTCCTGAAACGCGAATCGATGCCCAACACCGACGAGAAGCTCGCGGCGCGCATCATCGACCGCCCCATCCGCCCGCTTTTCCCCGACTGGTATCGCAGTGAAACGCAGATACTGGTGAACCTCCTGTCGCACGACGAGAACTGCGACCCGCGCGTCATCGCCATCACCGCCTCGTCGGCGGCGCTGATGATCTCCGAGGTCCCTTTCCTCGGCCCGATCGGCGCGGTGCGCATCGTCCTCAAGGAGGGAGAATACATCATCAATCCGAACGCAGCCGCTCAGGAGAACGCCCGCCTCAATATCGTCATGGCGGCCAACCGCGACTCCATCCTCATGGTGGAAGGATCGGCCAACGAGGCGACCGAAGAGGAGATATCCGAAGCGCTTGCCCGCGGCCACAAGGCGACCATGCCGCTCATCGACATGCAGGAAGCGCTCGTGGCGAAGATCGCCCCGGCCAAACGGCAGGATCCCAAGAACCCGACCGACGCGGCGCTCAAGAATTTCATAGAGCTGTTCGTCGCCGATAAACTCAAGGACGCCCTCGGCATCCGCGAGAAACTGGCGCGCTACGAAGCGATAAAAGAGGTCAAGAAGGCGGTCGATGAACGGGTGACTGAATCGCTCGCGAGCGGCGCTCAGTTCCTCAACGCCGACGAACCGAAAGTGGTGCACAACCGCGCCCACGGCATCTTCGAGGAGATCCTCAAAACCACATTGCGCCGCATGATCACCGAGGACGAGGTCCGCATCGACGGCCGCGGCACCAAGGACATCCGCCCGATATGGGCCGAGGTCGGCGTGTTGCCGCAGGTCCACGGTTCGGCGATATTCACCCGCGGCGAGACCCAGTCGCTCGGCACCATCACCCTCGGGGTCACCTCCGACGAACAACGGGTCGATACGGTGCTCGAAGAGACGCGTAAGAACTTCATGCTCCACTATAATTTTCCGCCGTTCTCGGTGGGCGAGGTCGGTCGCCTCAAGGCGCCGGGCCGCCGCGAGATCGGCCACGGCAACCTCGCCGAGCGGGCTCTCCGGGCGATCATGCCGACCAAAGAAGAATTCCCCTATACCGTCCGCGTCGTTTCCGAGATACTTGAATCGAACGGCTCCTCATCGATGGCGAGCGTCTGTTCCGGCTGTCTGTCGCTGATGGATGCGGGCGTACCCTTTAAGAAACATGTCGCCGGTATCGCGATGGGCCTCATTAAAGAAGGCAACGAATACGCGATCCTTTCCGACATCATGGGAGACGAAGATCACCTCGGCGATATGGATTTCAAGGTCGCCGGGACCAAGGACGGCATCACCGCGATACAGATGGACATCAAGATCGACGGCCTCCCGCAGGAAGTGATGCGCCGGGCCCTCGCGCAGGCGCGTGAAGGACGGCTCCACATCATCGGCGAGATGGAAAAGGCGCTCCCGGCCCACCGGCCGGAACTTTCGCCGCTCGCGCCGAAACTGGTCACCATTCAGATCAACCCCGAGAAGATCCGCGACCTTATCGGTACCGGCGGCAAGAACATCAAGTCGATCGTCGAGAAGACCGGCGCCGACATCGAGGTCCAACAGGACGGCAAAGTGCTCATCGCGGCCAAGGACTCCACCGTGCTCGACGCGGCCATCGCGATGGTCAAATCGTTCACCGATGAGGCGGAACGCGGCAAGATATATGACGGCGTGGTCACCCGCATCGAGGATTACGGCGCGTTCGTCGAAGTTATCCCGGGCGTTACCGGCCTGCTTCATGTCAGCCGCATCGACGATAAGCGGATCGAGAATGTCAGCGATGTGCTCAAGATCGGCCAACAGGTTCGCGTGGTCTGCGTCGAACTCGAAGCAGGCGGCAAATTCCGTCTGTCGATGAAGCCCTCCGACCTTGCGCGCGATTTCTCCACCGAAGAGGAAGAGCCGCGCCGTGAACGCAAGCCCCACGGCGACCGTGACCGCGAACGCAAACCGCACGGCGGCCGTGACCGCGATCGTCGCTGATCGAACAATGTCTGACGGCGTCACCGTCAAAATAACCGCCGCTCCCGGCATCACCCTCCCCGCCTACCAGACCGCCGGCTCCTCCGGCGCCGATGTACGCGCATCGGTCGATACCCTCATTCCGGCTCACGGCTGGGCCGCCGTCCCCACGGGACTCTTCTGCGAGATACCGCCGGGGTGGGAACTGCAGGTCCGGTCGCGTAGCGGGCTGGCGCTGAAAGAAGGGATATTCGTCCTCAACTCGCCCGGCACCGTCGACAGCGACTACCGCGGCGAGATAAAGGTCATCCTCGCCAATCTTTCCGACAAGGAGTTCACCGTGAAAGCGGGCGATCGGATCGCTCAGCTCGTCCTCGCGAAGGTCGAAACGGCGCACTTCACCGCCGCCGAAACGCTCTCCGACACCGATCGCGGCGCGGGCGGTTTCGGCCACACGGGAAAATAAACTCCCCTATTTCTGTGACAGCGGTTTTACGGGAAGGATAAACTCGAAGCGGTCCTCCAGTTCGCCTTCGTACAGAAAACGGTAACTCGCGTAGTTCGCGAGCACCTTCTTGACGTAGTTGCGCGTTTGGAATATCGGCATGTTCTCTATCAGTTCGTCGAGTTCCAACCCCTCCATCCGCTTGAGCCAGCGATCGACCTTACCGGGACCGGCATTGTAGGCCGCCGCTGCGAGCGCCATCCTTCCCTGATACCGTTTCAGCAGATTACCGAGGAACTTCACGCCGAAACGGGCGTTGGTGAAGGGTTTCTTGAGCAGATCGGCAGTCACCTTCCCGCCGTAATCCTCCTCGTTGGCGAGCAACTGGGCTGTGCCGGGAAGGAGTTGAAGGATACCGATGGCGTTGGAGGATGAGACCGCTTTGGCCTCGAACATACTTTCCTGTCGTGCAATGGAAAATACGAACAGCGGCGATACGCCGTACAAGGCCGCGTGCGGCATGACCTCCTCTTCGTAGCCCACCGGGTACTGCATCCGCGCTATCTCGCCCGAGAATCCGACGGTGGTCGGTAGCGACCGTATGAAGGTCCCGGCGAGTCCGTAACTGCCCACCTCGCGCGCGAGGAACGCGGCGAAGAGACGGTCCTCGGTCATGCCGGAGCCGATCACCGTGTCGCGTACGACCCACAACAGCGATGCCGCCTTATCGGCGCGGCCGGTCAGCCACAATGCCGCGACCCACTGCAGTTCGGGTTGGAACCGGTGTTCGGGGTTGATGAGCGGCGCAACGGCCGGTCGCACGGGCATCTCGATGCCGATATTCTTGGCGCGCAGACGCGATGCGGCGAGCATCCCGTAGTAGGAAAGCGGCTGTTCAAGCGCGATGTCGCGGAAGGCGGCGACCGCGGCGGCGTCGCGCCCCTGTTTCTCATCGATCCGGGCGGTCCAGTAGCGGGCCCGCAGGCCGTCGTAGCTGTTACGCAGGGACGCCTGCGTGATGTTCTGCAGGATGGAGAACGCTTCGTCATATCGTTTTTGAAGGTAGCGTATCCAGAAAACGAGGAACTCGGCCACTTCGCGGTGTTCGGTCTCCGGATGTTCCGCGAGCAGGCGCAGGTAGAGCTCTTCAGCACGCGGCCAGTTCTCGGTAAGCCGCTCCATGTCGGCGGCGTAGTAAAGGAAATCGGCGGCCCGTTCGGAGATCGCGAGCTTCTCGTATGCCTTGAGATAGTAGTCGATCGATTCGGGATTCTTGCCGAGTGCCGCATAGGAATAGCCGCCCCAACGATAAAGGTCGTGGATGTCCTCCTCGGTGAATTCGAAACGGTCGAGGTAGCTTTCGAGGTTCTTATATATCTCTATCGCGTTCTGATGTTCGCGCTGTTTGGTGTTGGCCATCGCCCGCAACAGTCCGGCGCGCCAGTCGGTGATATCCTTCGCGGCGTCGCTTCTGGCGAACTTCTTGCCGATGCGCAGGCAACGATCATAGCGAAAGGAGCGGTAGTTCGAGTACATCTGCCACAGCAGATAGTCGCGTCGCTGTTCCTTCTTCCCGGCCCACGCGGCGGTGAACAGAGCATCTATCTCGTCCTCGAACCCTTCCGAGAGTTTCATCCCGAGCCCTTTGAGGAAGGCAAAGGCCGCTTCGGGATCCTTCTTCATCAGTTCGCGCAGATAGATACGGATGACCCCCTCGTCGGCGACCGGCCGGTACTCCTGCATGAACTCCGCCATCCGGCCGAGTTCGGCCAGCCGGCGTAGGTAGAGCGGGTGGAGGCGTGAAAAGTAGGGCTCGCCGATCTCGTTGATGAGATCGCGTATCATGCTCGGATCCAGTTTCCGCCAGCGATCGGCGATGAAAAGATACACGGCGACGGCGCGCGATGCGATCCCCGCTTCGCTCACCAAGATACGCGGCGTGAACTCGGGATCACCGCTGCGGACCCCGGCCAGTTCGCCGTAAATATCTTCAGCAGGCACCTGCGGATCGAGCACCCGTTCCCCCGCGTCCATCAGACAGGAGAGGGTGTCGCCGCCGGCGCAGAACAGGTTCCGCTCATCGGCGGTGAAGGTGCGGTAAGGAGCGAAAGCGGCGGCGAGCGACGGCTCCTGCGCTGCGCCGCGCGAGAAATCGAGTTCCAGCGATACGATGAGGGCAAATACGAGCGCGCTCATTTCTTCTCTATGTGGGAGACCGAGGTGAGTATCTGGTCGGCCATGACGCGGCAGATCTCCCACAGGAACTTCGCTGCGGCGCCCGGCGACTCTTCAAGCAGTTCCTTGATGATCGAACGGCGCACCACGATGAAGGTTGACGGCTTGTCGACGAACAGGGTATAGTTCATCGGTTTGCCGGAGAAGAAGGAAACCTCGCCGATGAGACTGCCGGTAGTGAGCGCCTCGATCTGACGGGACTTGCGCAGTACCGAGACCTGTCCTTCAAGCATGATGAGCAGTTCACCTTCGGGGTGTATCGGGAAAGAGAGGATATCGTACTTGTTCTGAGCGCGTACTTCCGAGGAAAGCACCAGTCGTTCTATCTGTTCTTCATTGAAGCCGGAGAAGAGCGGTAGCGACCGCGCCACCCCCGCCACATCAAGCAGTTTCTCGGCCGCCGCCGTCTCCTCATCGGCTTCGCGCGCCGTCACGAGGAGCACCGAGAAGTTATCCTCGGCGCCGGCACGGTAGATGGCGTCCATCATCGACTTTATCTCGCGATCAAGGAAGCGTTTCTCCTCGAAAGCGTCGATGCCGGGAACCGCCAGCTGAAGGGTGAGTTCGGCCACGCGCGCCTCGTCAAAGTAGCGATGCACCCCGTCGGAACACAGCAGAAACCGGTCATTGAGCCGTATCTCGAAGTTGCGCGTCTCGACCTCGATGGTGTCGCACAGACCGACGGCGCGGGTCAGCGTATTGGAAAGCGATCCGTCGAGCCCGTCGGGGGCCGCGCCGTACTTGCGTTCATAATCGCCGCGCATCGTGTGATCGGTGGTCAACTGGGTCATCGCGGCGTTGCGGATGAGGTAGAGCCGCGAATCGCCGACATGGATCACGAATCCTTCCGTATCGATGGCGAGCAGGGCGGTCAGCGTGGTCCCCATCTTGCCGGTCGATCCGCTCTTATCGGCTTCGTTCCAGACGACGGTATTGGCGCGCGTCGCCCCTTCGGCGATGAGGTCGAGCACTTTCTGCCGGTTCTCGGGGCTACGCGAAAGGCGGAAGGCCTGCACCACCGCATAGTGTTCGATGATGTGCCGCTCGAGCGTATCGACCGCCAACTGGGCCGCCACCTCGCCGTGCTTGCCGCCCCCCATCCCGTCGGCGACGATATAGAGCCCCTTCTCGGGCCATTCGAGTATCCAGTCCTCGTTGTTGGAACGCTTTTTACCGATATCGGTGATGCACGAGGAAACGAAGCGCATGAATACTCCATGGTATCGCGAAAAGATAGCGGAAGGCCCGTCTCAAGTCAACTTTTGGTGATGTCGGGGAAGAGATAAAAAATGGCGCGGTCGGCCGGACTTGAACCGGTGGCCTCCGACGTGACAGGCCGGCGTTATAACCAACTTAACTACGACCGCGCCTCAAGGAACAGATGGTGGGTGCTACAGGACTCGAACCTATGACCACCGGCGTGTAAAACCGATGCTCTACCAGCTGAGCTAAGCACCCTACCAGCGGGGCGTATTCTTACCATGCGCCGCGGCATTGTCAACATATTTTTTATTTTTCGAGCAGGATTTCCTTCATCAATCCCTCCCGCTTCTTTTTCACGCGGGTGCGGTATTCTTCGAGGAGATTGTCGATCAGGACGGTGTCGATCTTCTTGCGCGACAGCCGCAGGTGGGTCAGTTCGGCGATCGCTTCATCGTAGAATCCCGCGCCGGCCAGACGGCGCGCCGCGTCGATGCGCCACTGCTGATTGTCGGCGATGTCGGCGCCCTTGAGCAGATATTTAAGCGAGTCGCGCAACTCTCCACGGCTCATGAGCCAGTCGCTCTTCCAGCGGTAATAACGGGCCAGATCGTCCTTGCGAAGAAGCGCCTTGTCCTGTAGATGGCCGTCCATCGCGGCGCATTTCTCGGGGGCATGCTGGATATACAACTGGGCGAGCGGCAACAGGTCGTTGAAGGCGCCGGTCAGCGCCGTGCCGCGCTCCATCTGGATGATGGCCCCGGCATAATCCTTTTTCTGCCGCGCCGAAGCGCCCCGGAACAGGTAGTAGCGACCCTTGGCCGGACCCGGCAGGTGGTCCAGTCGCGGCTCGATCCGGTCGAGCAGAGCGTCGAGGGCATCGTACTTTCCGCGCAGGAGATAACTGTTGCCCGCCGTCTCGAAAAATTCGATCTCGCGCCCTTCGACGAAGTATTCCACCAGTTCGGGATGGTCGCTCTGCGCGCCGATGAACTGGGCGATGACCGGCTGGGCCGACGGCCGATCGAACGGCAGAAGTTCGCGTATCCGTCGATCGAGACCCTGCGCCCGCAACTGCCGGAGGATATCGTTCAAGAGCGACCGGAGCCGCGGATCGGGGACACGCCGCACACTTTCGGCGAATAGCGGTAGCGCGTTGTCGACCGATCCAAGCCGCAAGAGCGACGAACCGGTGAGATAGTAGACGAAATAGTAGTCGGGCGCCTTGGCGGTCGCTTCCGATAGATACGGGAGCGACTTCAGGAACGACTCGGTGGTCTGCGCGTTGTAATGGCGTATCGCTTCGCGGAGCGGCGGCTTGAGGTCGGCCGGATAGCGTTCTATCAGCGTCTCATAGGGAAGCGTGTCCTTAACGCGGTAGAAATCGAGCTCATCGCCACGTGTCGCACCGTAGATGAGTCCCGCCGCCGCTATCATCGTAACACCGAGGAACAGATGACGCCGCAGCCCCTTCAACTCGAAGGCGCCGGAGGCCATCAGGTAGACCGCCACGGCCGGGAAGAGTATCGCGAGATCGTGCAGATTGAAGTCGAGCGTGTTGTGCATGAGGAGGAACAGCAGTATCGCCGCCGCGCCGCACCGGAGATGCGTCCCGCGGTTGTATTTCACGAAGAACCAGACGAAGAGCGCCGCCGCCACGAGCGCGACGATGATACCGTGTTCCAGCGCGAATTGTACCGGTTCGTTCTCCAGTTGTATAAAGAAAAGCCCCGGATCGCCTTGGTAATAGGGGTAGACATGCATGAAACTGCCGAACCCCGAACCGGTCAGCCAGAAGTCGGCAAAGTACTCCTTGACCGTCGCGATGAGGGCGAACTTGTCGAAATAGTCGGGGCGCGTCATGTCGAACTCGGCGACGATGAAGCGGTAGCCGATATAGAAGGCGGTCAGCACCGCGACGATGACGAAGATGGTCGGCAGGGCAACCGCCGTGGTGCGGTGTTTGAGATATTTGAGGGCGCCGAACAACACTATGGCGAGGAGCACCGCGAGTATGCCGCCGCGCGACAGCGTCATGATGACCGCCAACAGGTTCACGAAGAAAAGCGCGCCGTAAAAGACCCGGGCGCGGGCGAAATCGGCCTCGGTCGCCATCGACAGCGACAGGAGCGCCGCGATGCCGAAGAAGGCGGCGGCATGGTTCATGTTGATGAGCGTCGGATGGATGAGGAGCGGTCCGCGCAGCTGCGATCCGAGCCAGTGCGTCTCGCCCGTTATTTTGAGGAAAAAGCCGAACACGAAAACCGCGACGGCGGTCAGGATGACGGTATCGGTCACGACGCGCCGCCAGCCGCGGTGCTCCCCTTCGAGCGTCCGCTGAAGCATCAGGGCGAACAGACACAGCGCCGCGGTCCGCAGGATCGAATAGAGCGTGTCGGGCGACGACATCGTCAGCGGCCGCCACCCCTGCGAACCGGCGAGGGTATGGAAATAGTGCCCCTGAGGCGAGAGCAGGGCCACGAACGCCGGCAGCAGCGGCAGAAGATGGAACAGCCCCCACAGCATCAGCAGGCCGAACGGCAGGATCAGATAGGGCACGAACAATCGTTTGCCGGTGATGAACATCCAGCCGCCCCACAGCAGATAGAGCGCCGCGGTCAGCGCGATGAGCGCCATGTTGACCGGGATATGGGTATAGACGCCGCCCAGCAGGAACGGGGCAAGGATAAGCGGCAGGGCGAATGAAAAGAAGATGAGAGCGATCTTCGTCACTCTCAACAACGTGACGGAATCATTGTTTCTCAATTTCTGCGGCGATCTTCTGTATGAAAACTTCGATCTCTTTCTCGGTTATCTCGCCGATCGCGCGAACGACCAGGAGCGGATCGGGGGCCGCGACCTCACGCCGGTCATTGATCGTATGTGATACGATCACCTTCCCCGTCTTGAAGTCCTTGAGGGTGAGCACCATGCTGAGGTGGGCGTAGGAGCGGCCGTTATCGTCGAATCGATCGATCTCGAGCACCTCGCCGCCGATCTCGTAATCGGGCGTTTTGTCGAGTTTGATGATGAGATCGGAAAAGAGGTTCGCCGCCTTGATATGATAGTACAGAAGATCGGTCATCATGTCGGAAGGCCGCGAGGCCCAGTAGTGATTCGTGTAGTAGGAAAGTTCATACGGCGAGGCACGGTAGACCAGATTATACCGGCGATAGACCTTGTCGATCTCCAATGTCCGGATGCGGGCGGTCGCCGTTATCTGCGACACCGGGGCGGGGTTGGGCCGATAATAGACGCGGTAATAGTGCTTCTTCCCCTGCGTCCCGAAGCAGCCGTTCACGAGGAGCCCGCACAGGACTACGAGCATCACGGACCACAGCCTCCTCATTTCTCCTCCTCCGATTTCGCGCCTTGCAGTATCGCCCCCGGATTTTCCATGATGATACGGGTGAATTCGTTGAAGTTATACATGCTCTCCGACAGGTTCATCAGCGACTGATTGATGTCCTCCTGACTACGGATGAGCGTCAGGTTGACCGTCTCGGTCGTCTTCTGCAACGAATCGAGCAGCAGCGTTATCTTTTCCACCGCTCCCTTGAGATCGGCCTCGCGCACCGTTTTGCCGAGCTCCTCGGAGGTCCCCGAGAAAGAGGTCAGCGTGCCGGTGAGGATGCCGTCCTTGGCGGTCATGGCGCGGATATCGGTCACCACGTCGTCTATCTGCGTCATGCTCTGATTGAGTTTTTTCATGAACTGTGCCGATTCGCCGGTGAGCGATCGCACATTGTCCTTGTTCTGCGCAAGTATCGTGTTGAGCGACTCCGAGATACCGGCGATGTTGTTCGCGATCTGCTTGACCGTCTCGGGCTTCACCTCTTTGACGACATTGTTGACATTGTTGAGGATGATCTCGAGTTTCTCGGTGATGACCTCCGCCTTGCCGGTGATCTGGTCCCACTGCGACTCGATGGAGGGGACCTCGCCGTTCTTCGGGATATCCTTGAATTTACCGCCCCCCTTGAGTTCGAGGAACTTGAGCCCGGTGATGCCGATGTTGCCGAGTTGCGAAGTGGTCCCCTCCTTCATCGGGGTCCCCGGCTTGAGACAGAAATCTATTCGGATGATGGTGGTATCCGCTTCGTCTATCGATATCGCCTGAACGCTACCGATGTTCATCCCTTGAAATTTGACGCTCGATCCCTCCGAAAGTCCGGCGACCGATACATCTTGGAATTTTGAGTAGTAACAGTCCTCTCTTTTGAGCAATTGATCGCCGACGATGACGCCGACCACCAGCACGAACAGACCGATGCCGAACAGAAAGAAAAGGGCTACGCGCCGTTTTTGGGCCGGGGTGATCTGCATGACCTTAAAATAAACGATCCGGCGTCATTCTAAAGATTGCGTCGCCGTTTGTCAATTTATACGGAAAGATACGCGCGGGAGTTCAGAGCGGTTCGCGGACGATCTTGCGCTCGAAGCAGTGGTAGCGGACCGGATGGTATTCGCGCTGCGGGGTGTCGCCCTCCTTCTCGGGCTTCTTGAGCGTTATCTCGGTGGTGTCGAGCGTCACTTCGCCGCCCCAGAGGAATTCGATGCCGATGAGGGTGTCGCCGATGAAGTCCTTGACCAGTTGTTTCCCCTCGAACCGGTGGGTGAGCGCGAGACATTTGTCACTCGTCCGTTCCTCCGCCACCTCGATGACCGGCGGATGGTAGAGGTGTTCGAGGAGCATCTGCTTGTAGTCGTCGGCCTTGCGCGATTTGATGTAGTACTGCCAGACGCCGCGCGCCTCGTCGAGCCGTTTGCCGACCACGAACAGGTCGAACCGGTCGACGAACTCCTGATCGACGAAGGTATTGATGAGCATGAAGTCGCTGAAGTTGTCGCGCAGGGCGAATATCGCCTTCTTTCCGGCGCCGGTCTTCTCGTTGAACGCCTCACGGAGGTTCGCGTCGTGTATCTGCTGGAACCGGCGCGACATCCTTCCCTTGTCGGCCAACTCCTCGACCCAGCGGATGAGCCGGAGCCCCACGGCGTAGGGGTTGAGCCCGACGCGGCTGATGCTCGTCACCCCGGCGTTCAGTTTCGCGTAGTCCGATTCGTGGCCGATGATCCGCTCGTCGCGCAGGAACAGTTCCTCGTGCCAGTAACTCGCCCACCCCTCGTTGAGTATCTTCGACCGTATCTGCGGCTGGAAGTAGAGCGCCGTGTTGCGCACTATCTGCAGTATCGAGCGCATCCAGCCGTTCTGCTCCTTTTTGAGGAACGGCGAGTTGTCGTGGACATACTGCAAAAGGTCGCGGTAGCGCGCCGGGCGCTTCGCCCCGTGCCGTTCGTACTTCGCGACGAATTCGGGATAGCGGCCGCGCACCTCAGTGAAGAACAGTTCCTCGGCCGCCGCCCCCTTCTCATCCACCAGTTTATTGTACTTCTCCAGTTCGCGGTAGTATTCGGCCGCCGGCAGTTTCACGATCTCCTGCAGGAAGGGGCCGAAATAGAAGGCGAGCCGTTCGGGCGGGTCGAGTTCGGCGGGATACTCGCGCTCCGCCATTTCGCCGAAGTAGCCGGTGATGTTGTCGATGCCGCGCGCGAACTCGATGACATAGTCGACCCAGCGGCCGTATTCGCTCCGCAGGTTCGCGATGAGCCGTTTGTCGGCGAGCGCCTGCCCGACAAAGTCGTCGGTCCAGGTGTTCTTGAAGAGGATGTTGTTCTGGAACATGTCGATGTGACCGAGAACATGATAGAAGATCATCACATTCATCCAGTCGGGGTTGTTGTCGTTGTAGAACGAGATCGCGGGGCGCGAGTTGATGACCGTCTCGTAGGGGTTCGACGGGTAGAGTTTGTATTTGCCCTGTTCCTTGAGCACTTCGACATCGTTGGCCCAGTAGTCGTAGAGGGTCGGTATCATGACCTTGGGCGACAGTTCGATCATGTCGCGGTTGGTGACGATGTATTCGAGCGATTCGTTGTCGAAGGAGAGGCCGGCGGCGCGGGCGCGGCGTTTGCACTCCTCCATGATGCCTTTCACATGCTGGCTGATGAGTTCCATCGCAAAGGCCCTCGTCCTAGTTCGTCACAGCATAGCGATTGCGAAAAATAAAAGCAATTCATTTTAACGGCTAGGGAAATTGCAAAATGCACTCTTTCCGGTATACTGTTGCGTCGCATCCTTATTAAAGGAGAAAGAGATGTGGTTCTACGAGAATTATGACGAAAAGGCCTCACTGGGTCTTAAGGTAAAGCGCAAGCTCCAT
The DNA here is from genome assembly GCA_022709425.1 of bacterium. GTDB lineage: Bacteria > UBP6 > UBA1177 > UBA1177 > JAKLFG01 > CALMRE01. The sequence continues at coordinate 169,545 of JAKLIW010000002.1, read as the reverse complement.
GAAGAACAGAGTAAATTCCAGAAGATAGAGGTCTACGAGACCGAGTTCTTCGGCAATCTGCTGACGCTCGACGGACTCGTGATGCTCTCGACCAAGGATGAATTCGTCTACCATGAGATGATCACCCACATGCCGCTCTGTACCCACCCCAAACCGGAACGGGTGCTGGTGGTCGGCGGCGGCGACGGCGGCGCGATCCGCGAGATACTGCGCCACGATACGGTGAAAGAGGCGGTTCTCTGCGAGATAGACGAACGGGTGACCCGTGTCTGCGAAGAGTATTTCCCCTCGACCACGGCAGGTCTGAACGACCCGCGCGTCAAGTGCCATTTCGACGACGGCTTCGCCTTCATGTCTCGGCACGAGAACTATTTCGATGTCATCATCACCGATTCCTCCGATCCGGTCGGCCCCGGCGTGGCGCTCTTCAAAGAGGACTACTACCGGCTGGTCAAAAAGGCGCTCCGCCCCGGCGGCATCATGGTGTCGCAGAGCGAAAGCCCGTGGTTTTACGAGGAGACGATGGATTCGATGACCGCCGCGATGGGACAGGTCTTTAAGAATGTGCAGACCTACATCGCGCTGATACCGCTCTATCCGTCGGGCTTCTGGACCATCTCGTTCGCCTCCGACGACCACCGGCTGGAGAAATTCGACGCGGCGCGCAGCGCGAAGATCGCCGCGAACAGCAGATACTACAACCCCGACATACACCGCGGCGCACTGGCCCTCCCCAACTTCGTCCGCGCCATCGTTAAGAACAAGTAACGGGCATACCGTGAAGTTGACCCCGCTCCGCGCGAAGATACATATCCCCTTTATCGTTTCGGTGCTCCTGATCGCCCTCCTTTCCTACGCCCGCTTCTGGTCAACCGGATCGCTCGGACTCGACACCGCCTTCCCGCCGCGGCCGGCGGCCGAGGCGATAGGTTTTCTTTTCACGGTGGCGGCCCTGCTTGCCGGATACGGCTACTGGAACGCCGTGATGCACGGCGCGGAACTCGGTCTGTCGTTCGAACGCACCCTGCGGCTCGCCAAGATACTGGGCACCCTGTCGCTCATCGCCCTGCCGCTCCTGTCCAACGACATCTTCATCTATCTTTCCTGCGGGCAGGCGCCGCTATTGGGCGCCAATCCCTATACCGACGTCGCGCTGCTCCCGGGAACGAGCTATCATCAGTATGTGCCCCCGATCTGGGCGAGCGGCCCTTACTGCAAGTACGGCCCCGCCGCCGTATCGATCTCGCAGTTCGCCGCCCTTGTCGGCGGTTCGTCGCCGCTGGCGGGCATCTTCGCGTGGAAACTGCTGGTGTTCGCCGCGTTTCTGCTGTTCTGCGACGCGACGGCGCTCCTCTTGAAACGGTTCGGCACCACCGACGGTCCCGCCGCGCCCTTCATACTCCTCTGCCCCATCCTCTGGGCGCAGGCGGCCGGTCAGGGACACAACGATATCTTCGCGGCGCTGTTCCTCGTCGGATCGCTCCTCGCGCTCGCCCACGGCCGGTTCCTGCTGTCAATACTTCTGCTCACCGTCGGCATGCAGGTGAAGTTCTACCTGCTGCCGCTGTTCGTCCTGTTCTTCCTCGCGTGGTGGCAGACGGTCGGGCTCACGCGGCGGTCGGCGCTCATACTCGCACTGTCGATCCTCTGCGCCGCCGGATTCACCGTCCTGCTCCACTACCCGTACTGGGACGGATGGGGCACGATAACGGCCATCTACGGACCGCTGGTGAATGAACAGCCGATGAACAACCTCGCCTATCTGATCCCCTACGGGCTGACCGTCATCATCCCGGCGCTGCGCCCCTATCAGGCCGCCATCGAGACGGGCCTGCACCTGTCGCTGACGGTGACGGTGGCCCTGCTTTCGCTGTGGCAGCTGCGGCGACTCATACAGAAACGGGACCTGCCCTATCTGGTCTTCGTCCGGATCATGGCGCTGGTCATCTGTTTCGCCGCGCTCCGTTTCCACGCGTGGTACTTCATCGCCCTCCTGCCGCTGTGCGCCGCCGGATTGCCGATGGTATGGCTGCGCTGGGGCGCCCTGATGTTCCCGTTGACCCTCATCTTCGACATCCATAATTTCCTGCCGCGCGATTCGCTGATCCTCATGACGATACTGCCCGCCACGGTGGTGCTGGTCAATCTCCTCTTCCTTTACCGCCTCCGCGAACGGCTCTCCGGCCTGCCATGAAGCGGGCGCTGTTCGTCCTGCTCCTCGTTCTGAGCATAGCGACGGCGATCACCCTCCTGCGTCACGGCGCCCGGACCGATGAACGGACCGACCGCTATCTCGCCTCTCTCGCCGCACAGGAACCGCCCGGCGCACTGCCGGCGCCCAAAGAACGGGCCGACTGGGATGCGGCACGCGTTTTTTACCGCACCAAACTCGCCGAGGCGCTCGGACTCGATATCCTCCCCGAACGGGCGCTGAACGATCGAGTGGTCGGCGAACACGCCTTTGACCGCTACCGGGTCAGCCGCCTGGTGTTCGATTCGCTTCCCGAGATACACGGCCTCGCCGATCTCTATCTGCCGACGGCCGGGAATGGCCCTTTCGCGGCGCTTCTGTTCATCGCTTCGTCGGATGACGGCGCGCACGATGTAGCCGTCCTGCGGACCGCCGCGACGCTGGCGGCCGCGGGGACCGCGACGCTCGTACTCGAACTGTCCGGATGCGGCGACCGCCGGGTGACCGGACGCGATGATCCGGCGCTCTTCCTGTCGGGCATCACGCCCGCCGGTATCGCGGTATGGGAAACGCGGCGACTCCTTGAGATGCTCCGGCACCGCCCCGATATCGACCCGCAGCGCCTCGCCGTGGCCGGTGCGGGCGGCGGCGGCATGACGGCACTCTATACCGCGGCACTCGATGATACCGTTGCGACGGGCGCGGCGCTCCTTTCGGTGAGCGGCTGGGGTGCGATGACCGAACCGCCGTCACTTTCCGATCTACTCATCTTCCCGCGCCGCGACCTTGAACAGCACCATATCCTCGCTCTTATCGCCCCGCGTCCGTTCATCGTGGTCGCGGGGAAAAAAGAGGGGGAACGGACGGCCGCCGCGACCGAAACGGTGCGCCGCGCCCGCGAGACATACCGCTTCCTCGGCGCCGATGAACGGCTCGAATTCACCGTCGCGGCGGGGGCGCGCCGTTATCAGCCCCACCATCGCCTGCTGTTGTACGACTTTCTGACACGGCGGCTCGGCGGCGGGGCGATCGACGAAGAGGAGGAGGAGCTGCCCGCCCGCGACCTTTTCCCCGCCCCGTTCGACCCGGCACGCGACATAACGCTCGCCGAACTGGCGCGCCGCAAGCTGGTTCTGTTGCGTGACGAGACACGGGCCCGACGCGACGATATCGGCCCGGAACTCTATGCCATAGAATTGGGCGAGGCGTTACGCGACCTATCGGGAGGGGGACTTTTCCCTCGCGGAGTCTTGGACATCCCGCTACCCGATACGCTTCTTGACTGCACTGGTCCCGACAACGCCGCCACCGCGGTCATCGTTTTGAAAGGCCCGAATTCTCGCCGCATCGTTTCGGCGCTTTCCGAAGCACGCGTAGCGACCTGCGAACTTGATCTTCCTGCCGGCGATACCGTCCGTCACACCGTGATGAATGCGCTGGTCGCCGGACTGCCGCTCGCCTTTCTTCGCGCCGGCGATATCATGACCGTCGCGGCGGATCTCGCACGAAAAGGCCATACGGCCGTTGGGCTCTATGCCGAAGGAAGCGCCCATGCGCTCGCGGCGTTGCTGGCGGCATCACAGACCGACCGGATCGGTTGGCTGGCTCTGCGCGACAGTACCGCAAGCCTCGTTCCCGGTATCGGCGACACCGAAGCTATCCAACAGACCGCCTTACAGATTCCTCGCCTTCTGCGGACGGCCGATATCGGCGACCTCGTCGCGACGCTCGCACCGCGCCCCGTGCTGATCGCCGCGATGCAAGGCCCTGACCATACCACGCTCGAATCCGCTTCCATCCGTCGCCTCGTCTGGGAGACCCGCCATCTGGTCATCGCCGATAGGACCGATGAGGCGACTCTTGTGCGGTTCCTGATCACCCGCGGCACCACCCCCACCCCTTAACTCTTCGTGCTGTTTGCATTTTTATATCAGCTGTGCTAGCATAAGCCGTTTTCGTCTTCCATGAGAGGTTCTCTATGAGCGAACCGACCGTTCCGAAAACCGACAAGAAGACGCGCAAGCGGCTTAAAGAGGTTCCGCAGCACATCGTTGAAATACCGGCCGACGCGCCCAAGGAGCGCATCCCGGCGCTCATCAGCCTCGGTCAGCGTCTGCGCGACAAGGACCGGCGCGAACCGTGGCCCTACGACCGGTTCCTGCGCTTCACCGCCGCTCAGCCGGAACTCGCCTTCCGCGACATCTTCCAGCTGTTCCACGACATGGTGAACCACTATGTCTCGAACGGCCGCGACGAATACCGCGGCGACCCCGAATCGGTCGGCTTCGCCAACTACGACTGCCACGACCTGTTCGTCAAGGGACTCGATAATCCTTTCTTCGCCGACCGCCTCTTCGCCAACCGGCTGATGACGCTGGTCAACGGTTTCAAGAAAGGGATCCAGAACAACCACATCCTGCTGTTCGAAGGTCCTCCCGGCAGCGGCAAGAGCACCTTCCTCAACAACATCCTCCAGCGGCTCGAAGAATATGTCCGCTCGGCCGACGGCGTCTACTTTAAGACCTACTGGCGGCTCGACATCGAACGGCTGGGCGGTTTCCAGAACGCCGAGAAACCGTTGCGCCGCGCCGCCGACAAGGCCGGAAGCGAAGAACTCGACGAGCGGCTGAGCGCCTTCAAGGAGACCGACGCCCGTTTCCCGAAACGGCACCTCAAGTTCTCCTGCCCGAGCGGCGACCACCCGATACTGCAGATACCCAAATCACAGCGGCGCGAATTCCTCGACGAACTCCTGCCGAAAGGCTCGTTCAAGACCAAGCTCTTCCAGCGCAAGGAATACGAATGGGTGCTCAAGGAGAACCCGTGCGCCATCTGCCGGTCGCTCTACGACATCCTGCTGGACCTTCTCGGCGACCCGCTGGAGGTCTACAACATGATCTATGCGCGGCGGATGCATTTCAACCGCCAGTTCGGCAGCGGCGTCACCATCTTCAACCCCGGCGACCCGCTCTACCGCAAACCGGTGACCAACCCGTTCCTGCAACGGATGATCAGCGACCTGCTGAAGAACGACGGCGTCGAGTTCATCTCGTCGGTCCTCGCCAAGACCAACAACGGCGTCTATGCCCTCATGGACATCAAGGAGAACAACATCGAACGCCTGCGCGATCTTCACGGCATCATCAGCGACGGCGTCCACAAGGTCGACCTGACCGAGGAGCGCATCAAATCGCTGTTCGTAGGACTCGTGAACCCCGAGGACAAGAGCCACTACGAGAATGTGAAGTCGTTCCAGGACCGCATCATCACGGTGAAGATCCCCTATATCCTCGACTATGACACCGAGGTCGCCATCTACCGCAACAAGTTCGGCAGGGCGATTGACCGTCTCTTCCTCCCCGGCGTGCTCACCAATGTCGCCAAGATCGTCGTCTCATCCCGGCTCGAGAAGGATTCGCCGGCGATCCGCGAATGGATACCCGACGCCGACCGCTACCGCAAATACATGGACAAACATTCGCTGCTGCTCAAGATGGACCTCTACACCGGCCGCATACCCGACTGGCTGTCGGAAGAGGATGTCCGCAGATTCGACCGGGCGATGCGCGCCAATCTGCTCGCCGAATCGGAGTTCGAAGGGGTCTCCGGTTTCTCGGGGCGGCAGTCGCTCAACATCTTCTCGCAGCTCATCACCCACTTCTGCGAACCGGGCAAACTCATCACCATGGAGATGGTCGTGAAGTATTTCAGCCGCGAGGGGGAACCGCTCTTCGAGGCGATCCCCGACGGCTTCATCGAATCGCTCGAGGACCTCTACGACTACGGCGTCCTGCAGGAGGTCAAGGAGGCGCTCTACCTGTTCAATGAGGAGCAGATAGCGCGCGATCTGCGGAACTACCTCTTCGCGATAAACTTCGATATCGGCGCGGTCGAGAAGAACGAGGCGACCGGCGACACCGTCGCGGTGACCGAAGAGTATTTCCACGGCCTCGAAAGTTTCCTCATCGGCGCCGATGCCTCCGAACGGCGGCGCAGCGAGTTCCGCAAGGAGACGCACGCCGAATACATCACCGTCACCGTCACGCAGGAGATGAAGGTCGAGGGGAAACCGCTCGCCGAGACAACGCTGTTCCGGTCGCTTTTCGACCGCTACACCCGCAACCTCCGCGAGAACGCGCTCGCCCCCTACGCCGCCAACGAGAACTTCCGCCGCGCGATACAGGATTTCGGTTCAGGCGCCTTCAACACCTACGACGAACGGCTCAAGCGCGATGTCTCGTTCCTGCTGCAGAACCTCAAGGGCAAATTCAAATATACGCAGGAAGGGGCGCGCCAGATAGCGCTCTATGTCCTCGACAAGAAACTTTACGAAAAGTATTAGCGACTACTCGAACGGACAAACACCTTCCTTTGTGCAAATCTCAAGAATACTAAAGATCAGATCACTTTGACCACGACAGGTTTCTTGACGGCAACGCCGGTGAAGAGCGCTTCGCCCTGTTCGTAGTTGGGAAGGCGGTGCAGTTCCGATTCACCGATACCTTCGACGATCTCGCCGATAGCCTTGATGTCGGTTGGGTTGATAAGACGGAATATCGCCTGCGTGGAACATTGCGAAAGAACGGCCTTGGAAACCTGCGCCGGTCGTTGAGTGATAACCATAAGGCCGAGATTGAATTTCCGCCCTTCGGTAGCGATCTTCTTTATCATTTCCGCCGCCGGATTATTTTTGCCTTCACCTTCGGGCGCGAAATTGTGTGCTTCTTCAACGACGAAAATAGTGTCGCGTTCCGCCGTTCCTTTCGTCTTTTTGTTGTTGAATATCTCGCGGATGATATTGGCGGTCAGTTCGAAGCGGGCATCTTTGTCGTGGATCGCCGAGAAATCCACACAATAGATCTTGTTGTCGGTCAATGTCGCCGCCGGATCGAATTCGCCGAACTGGATTTTGCCGGACTGCACGGCCGTCTCGATCCGTGAAAAAAGATCTTCCGAAAGAAGACGGCTCTTGGTTTCGATGAACTTCTCGAATTCTGTATGCAGGTTCTTTTTTACGATCTGGTCGATGATCTGCTTTCTCATCGGTTCATCGAGACGGGCGAACATCGCATTCACCCGGTTGCGTATCTCGGCATCTTTTTCTTTCTTATCGACTTTTCCCTGCGCAATGAGTTCTTCAACTTCTTTCTTGGCAAGTTTATCAAAGGGGTCCAGAAAGGCCGCGATATTTTCCTCTATCAAGGCGCGAAGGAAATCGAGCTGGCCCATATCGAGATCGCTTTCCGTTGCGTTCCCCGCCTTTTCCCGAAGATGCTGCATAAAACTCTCGGTACTTTTGGCGGCCAGACCGACCCGAACGGCGGAGGCCAGAAATTCCCGTTCTTCTTTCTTCGGTTTTTCCAGTTCGCATATTTCAATGAGGTCGTCAACACTCTCTATGATACGGGCTTCCAAGCGGCGTTTTCCATCGCTTTGCAGTATCTCGAAACGCGCGGCCGGAAGATTAAAAGGCGGCTTTACAAGGTCGCGGCTGTATTCGCCGTGCGGATCGAAAATGACGATACGCCCCTTTCGTTTTTCGCAGAACCACTTGACGAGCGAGCAGGAAAGCAGGTGTTTGGCGAAGTAGCTCTTGCCGCTACCGGTCGAGCCGAAGATCGCCATGTGCTTGGTCGCAAGTTCCACCGGATCGAGACCGACCCGAATGTCTTGGTTTTCGATCATGACGGCGGGAGCACAGTCCGCATTCCCGTAAAACTGTTCGAGGAGCACGGGATCGGCATTGTATACCTCGGCTGCGATGTCGGGCGGCGTGGTGTTTCGGATGCGTTTGAACGAACCGCCTTCACAGGGAACGATCAGGGAAAGTATTTTGACAAGACCGATGCGCAATTGACCCGCGTCCCGGATGGTGAGCGCCTTTGCTTGGATATGAAGCGGACTGGTACTGATGAAGGTCTGGAAGAGTTCGTTCATGGCATCTTTCTCAGCATCTTCGGGCGGTAGCGAAAAGAAGTCGGGCGAGTATTTCTGACTCTTCTCGATCTGGCCGAGCATCCGGGAACCATCATTTAAGCGAACCTCGACAAAACGGTTGACCGGCAGGTCGGCAATGCCCGCAATATGAAAAATACCGTCATCGGCGGGGTTGAGGACAAAGCCCAAAAGCCCCGGCGTCATGGTCGAAGAATCGGTCCATATTTCTTCAAAACGCTTTCTCACCTCAGCGACTTTTGCCGCTTCATCGAAGAGAAAGCCGGTTTCAGGGTTCTTGCCGGGCTTATGTTCATCGCCGAAACCGCCGCCGGTCAGGTTGAACGAGCCCAGCATGGCGAAACAATCGTCGACCACATACATCTTTGCGTGCAGGGTGCGGTGGTAGCGCACTTCGACATGACCGCCCATCTCTTCGAAGAAAGCGAATACTCCGGCATCGGTTATCTCCACATCGGTCATTTCACCGATACGGAGGATGAAGCGGAGCCGGATGTTCTTTTTGTGGATGCGTCTTTTTGCGGTGTCGTCGAAGATGCGATTGATCATTTCCGAACGGATCCATGCGGAGCAGATCAATATCTCGCGTTCCGCTTCGTTCACCGCTTTTTTGAGTGCGTCAAAGTTTGTGCTGTTGGTCACGATCCGTTCCATGAGAATCCCCTCCGCGAAAGATATGTGTCTGCATAATAACCAATCGGCCATGCCACGACAATATTTTTCAGAAAGATTTGTTCGGGGACAACCTGCGTCCCCGAAGTATGTTACGATGTCAATAGTTACAGGCGGTCGTTTCCTTGACAACGCGATGAAAGTTCAATATGTTTTTAAATGAAGCGATTAAACCATGAGATTAATATTGGGGCATGGTGAGACGCTAACCATCATAAACAGAAACAAGGGAGGGGACCATGACGATTGATGAAAGTTCTTTGGGGGGAAAGGAGGTTCGGCTTTTCCCATCCCACAACATCAATAATAAGGAAGAGGCGGAAATTCGTGCAACTGCGTCTCTTTTGGCTGTTTTGCGAGCAGTTTCAGAGTTTGGGCGTGCAATAGTCAAAAAGGCAGGGAACCCAACAAGTGGTAATTTGCGTTGCTATTCGGAGTTTACGCTTCCTGCCTTACCGGGAGAAAAGGATTCTAAAGGTCGACCTGATGGAGTTCTTCGTGTGACAAGAGGCCAAAAGGATTGGCAAGCACTGGTCGAGGTGAAAGTGGGTTCTGAGAATCTCGTTCAAGAACAGTTTGATCGGTATCACGCATGGGCGTGCGAAAAAGGAGTAAATGCTTTTATCACTATTAGCAACCAATCGGCTCAAGCAAACGGACATCCTCCCCTAAATGTAGATATGAGACGTAAAGCAGTAACAGTGGTGCATCTCTCGTGGGAATGGCTTCTTCGCAGGGCTGAATTGTTGATTCGGCTAGGGGAGGTAAAAGACCAAGACCAACGGTGGATACTTGAAGAGTGGATTCGCTACCTTCTTGATCCACGCTCGAAAATTGTCAGATTTCCGGATTTGGGTGACCATTGGAACCATGTTCTAAAATGTGCGCATGAAGGAGACCTCGCCATATGCAAGAATCATTTGCAGGATGTTGTTATATACTGGGATGCCTTCATTCGAACTGCTGCTCTTCGTCTTCAGGTCAAATTAGAGGCAAATGTCGAACAAAAAATGTCGAAAGCAGAACAGAAAGATCCTGCGCTAATCTTCAAGAATCTTCATGATATGGCAATAAAAGACGGCACATTGCAAGGTGTGCTAAAGATACCCGATACTGCTGGTGACTTAACAGTTGCCGTGCTACTTCACGCAAAAACCGTACGCTATTCTATCGATGTAGCAGCCCCGACGGAGGGTCGAATAGCAACACGAATCAACTGGATACTCAAGCCATTGCTTTCTCATAATGTTCCGGAGGATCTTTTAGTCAAAGTGTGCTGGAAGCAAAAGAACCTTCTATCTCAAAAAAGCATTGGAGAATTGAAAAAACATGTGGACCCCAAAGAACAAGTTGAAAAGTTAATGTGGGATGTCAATGAACAACGTCTCTCTGCTGATGCCTTGCCCAAAAGTTTCTCCCTCGTTTGGACGATTCCTTTGCCGAAATGCAAGGGCTCATCTTCCGTGCCTGTTTTGGAGGGCATCTTTAAAGGCATGGAAGTTTTTTACGAAAATGTTGTTGGGATACTGAAACCATATCTCCCAAAGGCTCCGCAATTGCAAAAAGAGGAGTCCACACCGGAAACAAATCCTTCTCCGAGTCAAGAGAATACCGAACCGCATCCAGTTACTGAATAGCACGCATGGGGTTAGCTCTGATAGAAGCAGAGACCGGGGCTCCGACTCGAAGGGATGCCAAAAGAGAGCGCAACAAATGGAGGGTTACATGACAAAGCAGAGCACTGTTTCGCTTGATAAGATGAAGATCGACTTCGAGAAAATAGTTGGGATTCATGCGCGAGACTCTTTTGCGTCGCAGACGCTGTCAATACGGCATAGGACATTCGCACCCTATCGTGAACTATGCAAAAAGTTGGATATGCATTATTTTGCGCCGGTTCAAGAGTTTATAGAAATGTTCGTGAAGCATTACGAAGATGACCGGAAGTACCTCGAAGAGAAGATCGATGTCGAAGAAGTTGTTGATGACAATGTAAACGACCATCTTGTATCTAGCTTGAGCATAGAACTCAAACTGTTCTTGCCGTACTATGAGACTTGCAAAAGGCTTCATGTGGATGCTTCCGCCCCTATCGTGGAATTCTTAAAGATGTTTGTACGATATTTTACCGCAAACCCGCAACGCCTCACAGAACTTTTAGCAAAACATGACATGGAGATTGAGAAACAGAAGAACTGGCTGAAAGACAGAGATGATAAAGACAGAGGCTCTAGCGGGGACAAGCAAGCGGAACCACCCAAGCCCAGGCCCCAGATGTTTCTGAAAAAAGAAGAAAAGACGGTTTTAAATCAAATCATCGAGCAAAGCTTTCCACGAGGAGACAATGGAAAATACCGGAAGTATTTTGACAAAGCAAAATCAAATGAGGAAGTACTCGAGATCATCAGAGACGCTACAATAATCGAGCATGAAGAAGAGCAAGGTCGAAATGCTGATTGGCGCGTCGAAGAAAGCATCTTCCGTTTGAAATTGGACCCGGTTAGATCACAACTGCTTTTAGATCATCTTTTCAAGGCGATTTCCGAAGAATCCAACGGAGATATAGCAGAAACTATTCAGAAATGGTTTGATGACAACGATTATACCGAAGAGTATTGGAAAAAAGACTTTAATACATCAATGGAAGAAGGAACAAAACTGTTGACCAAATGGCGTGACGCGCTGTTGGCGATGATAAAAGCCTGAACCGGAGCGGAGCCTAAGAAGAAAACTCCATGGCCAACACTCAGCGCATCATTCACATCCACCGCGAGATACGGCGCAAGGGATATTGCAGTGTCCGCGAAGTGGCCGAGGATATGGAGGTCAGCGACCGGCAGGTGAAGCGCGATATCGAGTATATGCGCCTGTACCTCAAGGCACCGCTCATCTATTCGCGCGAAAAGGGCGGATACTACTACAAGAAGCCGTGGGACATCTTCGACTATGCCGATGAGAAGATGCTCCTCTTCTATGTCTTTGCGGAGCGGATCGCCGAGAACCTTTCGCTCATGCCCATCGTGTCGCGGGAGTTGCTTGAGGGTATCGAAGAAAAACTGCTCTCCGAGTATCAGCCGCTTCTCGGGCGCATCACCTATGAGCTTTCGGACCACGAGCGGGTGCCGGAAGAACTGCTCCGCACGGTCCTCTCGGCTATGCGGTCGCACACAGCGCTTGCCGTTACCTATAGCAATGCGGCGGGCGAGTATTCGGCGCGGACCATTGAGCCGTGGCATCTCATCAACTACTCGGGCAAGTGGTACATTCTCGCGTGGTGTCGCGCCTCGAAGGAGGTGCGCACCTTTATGTTGTCGCGCATGACCGAGGTGACCGATACCGGAGAACCCTTCAAGAAGAAGATAGACGAAGACCTATTGGAAAAGCATTTGCATAAGGGTTATGGCATTTTCAAACTGGCCGAGGCGACCGAGGTGACGATCCGGTTCCACGGCCCGGTCATTCCTCTGGTGAAAAACCGCGTCTGGCATCCCAAGCAGAAGTTCATCGAAAAGACCTGCGACGGCAAGCCCTGCGTTGAATTGACCTTGCCAGTCAGCGACTTTACCGAAATAACCTACCATGTCCTCGGATTCACCCCGCACGCCGAAGCGGTAGCTCCCGAAGAGTTCCGGCAGTATTGGATGAAGCGGCTCCAAGAGGGCGTCCGGCTGTTGCCGAAAGGATAGTTCCCGATTTCTTTTCTACAGGGACATTCTGCGTCCCACACCATCCGATATACTTCTTCCGTGGTCATTTGAAGAAGGAGAAGTGTATGGCACAGACATCTCAGGCGACACGAGACGAGTTCATTGAGAAGATGCCACGAACCAAAGAATTTCTCTTGGGCCTCCCCATCCGGGGCTACGGCAAATTCTACAAGAACCCCTGTCTCCGGGAAGTGAAGAAACGGTTCGATATCGCCGATAGCGAAGCACGCCTGCTCTATGTGTTGGCGGTCCTATTCATGAAGCATGAAAAAACGCTCCCGTTCTCAATGCTATCCTCAGAGCTGGGCCTTTTGACCAAGGAACAGTTGCAGGTGCTGGATATCGTCAACCGGCTGATCGCCCGCAAGTTGCTCTTGCAGTCAAACCGACAGCGGCATCACGACCCCTTCAACCCGCCTTTCGATGTCAACGAGCAAGTCGCAAGTTTTATTCTCTTTGGACGGGATCAAACGAGCGACTGCGACATGGCGAACATGTATGCGGTCATCAGCGCGGCCGCCAATATCTTCAAAGGACACGAGCCCGACGAAGATCCTCCCGAAGCCTTCACGCGGGAGATGGAACAACTAATTCGACGAGTACCCGACACCAATCTTCTCTTTCCGTACCTGAAACGGACTTGTCCCTATGAAGCGATAGTTTTTCTCCTCGCGGCGGAACGGAAACTGAACGGGAACGACACCCTGCCGTTGCAGGATATCTGCAAAGCACTCTACGGGGACAACCTTGCGGAAAGAGCGCGTTTCCTTCGCCGGATCATGAAAAAGGAACTTGTGCTCCTTCAAGAAAAGGTGCTGGTCCTCGATGAGCGGCAACGAAGCGCCTTCAGGAGCACCACTTCGATACTGCTTTCCGATACGGTGGCACGGAAACTCTTTTTTGATGACACCGAAGAAGCGCCGGAAGAGAAACGACGCTATTTCTCCTCCAGCGTCCTTGAATTTCTATCGGTCGATTCGTTCCATGAGAAGATACTTCTCGACGGGCGGTTGGCCGACGAGATCGGGACGGTCTGCGATGCGGTAACCACCAAGGGGTTTGCCCGGATCAGGAAGGAATTGAAAGACCTGAAGATGCCGCAGGGGCTCACCATCCTGTTCCACGGAAGTCCGGGAACCGGCAAGACGGCGTCGGTCCATGAGATCGCGAAGCGGTGCGACCGGGATGTCCTGCAAGTAAGTGTCAGTCAAATACGCGATATGTGGGTGGGAGAGTCGGAGAAGAATACCAAGAAGATATTCTCCGAATATGCACGGGCGCGGGAAGAGTTGCCGGTCGAGCCGATACTGCTCATCAATGAGGCGGACGCATTACTGAACCGTCGGATGCAAACAAGTCGTAGTGTCGATATGATGAATAACGCTATGCAGAACATCCTGCTGGAGGAGTTAGAGAAGTTTCAGGGGATACTCTTTGCGACGACCAACCTGATAGAGAACATGGATGACGCCTTCAGCCGGCGGTTCCTTTACAAGCTGGAGTTCCCGAAGCCGTCGGAGGCGATCAGAAAGGCGATCTGGCGGGCGAAACTTCCGCGCCTTGATGAGGAGACGGCCGAGGTGCTCGCGGAGTTCGAGCTGTCGGGGGGCCAGATAGAGAATGTCGCCCGGCGGGTACTCATCGGACGCCTATTTCGGCCAAAGGAAGGAGTAACGGAGTTGCTGGAGTTGTGCAAGGAAGAGATCGGGTTCAAGCAGAAAAATGGAAAAGGACGGGTAGGCTTTAGGGGAGCATTTCTGAACGAGGAAGGATAAGTAATCGAACAAGGAACAAGTAGAATAGCCATCAACAGCATTCTCTTTCCAACTCAACATGACGCGACTTTTTGCTTGCAATGGCCCCCATTTGCGAGTAGTATTGGCAAGCTACCGAAGGAGGTCGCTATGGAACGGGTCATCGTGGACATCGCCGACATGAGCAAGGCCGAGATACTGCTCAAGTTTCTCAGCCAACTCGACTTCATCAAGATACGGCGCGAACGCCGGAACGACAAAAAGACTAAAAGCGGCTCGTTCGCCGAACTCTTCGGCATCTGGAAAAAACGCGACATCACCATCGGATCGATCAGAGAACAGGCATGGCAAAGAGCAGCGCACTAACCCTCTGCGACACCAATATAATCATCGAAGCCTTCAAAGGTGAGCCCCGCACCATCGCGGCGCTTCAAAAGATAGGACTCGACACCATAGCCGTCAGCGCCATAACGGTCATGGAGCTTTACTACGGCGCCTTGAACAAAAGCGAACTCGCCAAGATAAAGAAACACCTTGCCGCGCTGGAACTCTTCCCAATAACTCCCGATATTTCGGACCTCGCAACGATGCTCATCGAACGATACGCCAAAAGTCACGGACTCCAGATACCCGATGCCGTCATCGCGGCGACCGCTATCATTCACCGTTTGCCCCTCTTCACCTATAACACGAAAGATTTCCGCTTCATCGAGGAACTTTCTTTACACGCAGTGGTGAAGTAAGCGCCTTTTGACGATCGCACCGGGAGGAACGCATGGCGAAGAAACTGCTCATCATCGGCGGCGGCGGCGCGGGTCTGTCGGCCGGTATCTACGGCCAAATGAACGGCTACGACACCGAGATATTCGAGATGCACACCATCCCCGGCGGCGTCTGCACCGCGTGGAAACGCGGCGATTATATCTTCGACGGCTGTATCCACTGGCTGGTCGGCTCCAAGCCGGGCAACGACTTCCACACCATCTGGAAGGAACTCGGCGCCATCAAGGAAAAGAAGATATACGACCACGAACAGTTCGTCCAGTTGCATATCGGCGGCAAGACGGTCCACTTCTACACCGATATCGACCGGTTCGAAAAACACCTGCTGGAACTCGCCCCCGAGGATGAAAGGGAGATACAGAGACTGGCGAAGAGCATCCGCAAACTGACGCGGCTCGAGATGGCGGTCCTCAAACCGACCGCACTGTTCACCGTCGCCGAATGGGTCCGCTACGGGATCAAGATGTTCCCGTTCCTCGGCGAGATGATGCGCCTCCTTTCCACCCCGATGACCGATTTCGCCCGCCGGTTCAAGAACCCGACGCTCCGCACCGCGTTCTCTACCATTTTCCCCATCGACGGTTTCGCACTCGGCTTTTTCGCCATCACCATGGCCTGGATGCACAATAAGACCGCCGGGGTCCCCGAGGGCGGTTCGCTCCCCTTCGCGCTGAATCTCAAGAAACGGTACGAGTCGCTCGGCGGCACGATCCATCTCGGCAAGAAGGTGGCGGGCATCACCGTCGAGAATGGCGTCGCGGTCGGCATCGAACTTTCCGATGGGACGACGCATCGCGGCGACATCGTCATCTCGGCGGCCGACGGCCATTCGACCCTTTTCAACCTGCTCGAAGGAAAGTATCTCACCAAAAAGCTGAAGCGTTACTACGCCGACCCGATACTCTTTCCGGCGACGCTCCAGATATCGCTCGGCATCCGGCGCGATCTGCGCGCCGATCCTCACACGGTGGCCCGGGTACTCGATCAGCCGATCATCATCGGCGGCCTGCCGCAACCGGCGGTAACGGTGCAGAACTACAGTTTCGACCCCTCATTCGCTCCGGCGGGGAAAAGCGTCATCGTCTGCTATCTCTTCACCGATTACGACCACTGGGAAAAACTCTATACCGCCGACCGCCCCGCCTACGAAAAGGAAAAGGTGAAAGCGGCCGACGACCTCATCGCACTCCTCGAACGCTGGTATCCCGGCATCGGCGGCGAGGTGGAGGTGCGCGATGTGGCCACCCCGATGACCTATGTCCGCTACACCGCCAACTGGCGCGGCGCGTGGGAAGGCTGGGCGCCGACGGTCAAGACCTTTAAATGGAAGATACCGACCGAACTGCCGGGCCTCAGGAACTTCCACATGATCGGCCAGTGGACCACCCCGGGCGGCGGACTGCCCCCGGCGGCGATGCAGGGACGTAGCCTTATCCAGATACTCTGCGCCCGCGACGGGAAGCCCTTCACGACCACCGAGGCGTAACCATGCTCTACCGGATACCCGAAACGGTCACGTATGAGAATTACCCCGATCTGTTGGTCCGCGTTCTGCACGACATCAAGGGGCAGGACGAGATACTCCTCGATCTTGAAGGGGTGCGCCTCGATTCTCCCACCAAGGCTTTCATCCGGCGGCTCGTCTCCTGTAGCGCCTGCAAGGTGAAACTGCCCGAGAACCGCGTCACCGACATTCTCTACCGCCGCCCCGAAACGGCGGCGGCCGATCATACCGAAGAAAAACTGATCGACCGCATCGGCGGTTCGATCTTCGCGCTTTTAGACAAGGTCTTCTTGTTCTGCATCATCTTCGTCGACATGCTCTACTACGCGGTTTCGTCGCTTTGGGACCGGCGCCACATCGTTAAATGGGACACCACCCGCAACGCACTTTATATCGGCTACAAGGCGGTCCCCATCGTGATGCTCCTGTCGTTCCTGATCGGCCTCACCCTTTCGATACAGGCGGCCATCCAGATGGCGAAACTAGGCGGCCAGTCCTACATCTCGACGCTCATCGGCATCGCGATGTTCACCGAACTGGGACCGCTGGTGACCGCCATCATCATCGCGGGGCGCACCGGCAGCGCCATCGCCGCCGAGATCGGCACGATGGTGGTAATGGAAGAGGTCGACGCCCTCAAGACCATGGGGGTCCGGCCGCTCAAATTCATGCTGGTGCCCAAGTTTTGGGCCTTCACCTTCTCGATGCCGATACTGACGCTCGCCGCCTGTTTCGCCGGTATCTTCGGCGGGCTCATCGTCGCGAACTTCTACAGCGTCCCGACCAGCGCCTTCGTCGAACAGATCATCCGCATCATGCGGATGAAGGATATCGTCTGGGGCGCCATAAAGAGCCTTACCTTCGCGTGGGTCATCCTCGCCATCGCCTGCTATCAAGGGCTTCATGTCCGCGGCGGCGCCGACGCCGTCGGCCGCGCCACCACCGATTCGGTCGTCGTCTCCATCTTCATGGTGATCGTCATCGACGCCGTCTATTCGCTGATACTTTATACCTAGGAGTTCTTCATGACCCTGCTCATGCTCATCGGAGGGTTCGTCCTCCTCACCTTCGGCGCCTCGTGGTTGGTCGACGGCGCCGCATCCATCGCCAAACGTTACGGGATATCGAGCCTCGTCATCGGTCTGACCGTGGTCGCCTTCGGCACCTCGACCCCCGAACTGGTGGTCAATGTGGTCTCGGCCATACAGGGGACCACCGATATCGCTATCGGCAACGTCCTCGGATCGAACATCTTCAACATCTTCGCGATACTGGGCCTCTCGGCGCTCATACGCCGCCTGCCGGTGCAGGAAAGCACCGTGAAAAAAGAGATCCCGATGAGTCTCGTCGCGGCGCTCATCCTCTTCCCGCTGGGCGCATCGTTCCTGTCGTTGCCGCTCGACGGACCCGATCCGTCGTCGCTCGGCCGCATCGACGGCATCATCCTGCTCCTCTTCTTCGTCTATTTCCTGCGCTATACTTTTAAAACGGCGCGCTCCGGCACCGATGAAGGGGAGCCGGTGAAGATGTACGGCGTGCCGCGCTCCATCGCCATGATAGTCGCGGGGCTTACGATGCTCGTTTTCGGCGGCAAATTCCTCGTCGACGCGGCGGTCGAGATCGCCCGCTATTTCGGCATGACCGAACGGGTGATCGGACTCACCATCGTCGCGGCGGGGACATCGCTCCCCGAACTGGCGACCTCGATGGTGGCCGCCTACAAGAAGAACGCCGACATCGCCATCGGCAACATCGTCGGCTCGAACATCTTCAATATCTTCCTGATACTCGGCGTCTCGTCGGTCATTCGACCGCTCCCCTTTTCGAGCGGCACGACGATCGACCTGTCGGTGACGGCGCTCGCGTCGATGGTACTTTTCGCGCTGGTCTACCGCCACCATGACCGGCGGCTCGGGAAACGCGACGGCGCGATCCTTTTCGCCTGCTACGGTCTCTATGTCGCCTATCTGATGATGGGATAACGATATGAAACCTATCGCCCACGACTGCTCCATCCACATCGCCGGGACCGGCAATGTCGGCGGCGCGCTCGCCGACCATTTCGTGCGTCAGGACGAACTCTGCGAGATATTGCCCACCGGCTGGGAGAGCGATCCACCGAAGAAGGGTTGCCTGTTCCTCGCCCTCCCCGACGACGAGGTCGAACGGGTTCTGCGCGAGATATACCCCGTGGTGCCGCCCGGCCTGCGGATAACCCATTTCGCCGGCGGCCTGCAAGTCGTCCACGACCGGGTCCACCTGCTCCATCCCTTCGCCTCGGTGAACCGCGCCACCGACCTGTCGCGTATCCTGTGCCTCTGGGTCGGCCGTAACGACACCTCGTTCCGCCGCTTCCTGACCGAACACCGTTTCCGCTTCATCCACCGCACCGCGCTACCGGGACTCGGCTATCACACCGCCGCAGTGATCGCCGGGAATTTCACGCAGTATCTCTACGCCGCAGGACTTGAATTGTTGGAACGCGAAGGGTTCTCTGAAAAAGAGGCCGACGCACTGCTCGAACAGCTCGTCGCCTCGTCGATCTCCGGCGTCCGGACGCACGGTATCGCCGGTCTTACCGGCCCGGCGGTGCGCGGCGACACCGCCGTGGTCAAAGCCGAAACGGCGTTCCTCGCCAAGCGTTCCGCTCCACTTTCCGCGATATACCGGGAACTTTCAAAACTCATAGCCACGGCGGTCCGCGATGGCGAAATTCTCCCCTGACCCGATACTCGACGCTTTCGTCGAGAAGGTTTACACGCGGCTCGTCGCCGAACTGATGACCCCGCTTCCCGAAAGCTTCAAGGAACTTCCCTACGGCGTCTCGTTCCGCGTCATCCTGCCGGGCGAGAAGGAATTCCCGATCGCCCTCTACCACTCCGATAAAAAAGGGTTCAGCATCGTCACGCCGAGCGATCGGCTCCGCCGCCTCATACTCGGACTCCTCGCCCCTGACGCACTCGCCGGCTGCGACGAAGCGGGCAAGGGAGATATCTTCGGGCCGCTTGTCGCCGCATCGTTCTACCTGTGCGACGCCTCGCAGGGGGCGCTGGGCCTCGGCGTGCGCGACAGCAAAAAGATGAGCGACGCCGAGGTGCTCGCCGCGGCCGACGAACTGAACCGCACCTACCGCCGCTGGTTCGAGGTGGTCCGCATCATGCCGAAGCGCTATAACGAACTCTACGCCGACTTCAAGAAAAAGGGACGGACGCTCAACCACCTCCTCGCGTGGGCCCACAGCAAGGCGCTGGGCGGACTTGCCGAGCGACATCCCGATATGAAGAAAGTGCTTGTCGATCAGTTCAGCGACGCACCGGCGCTTGTGGCCACCATCCGCGCCGCCGCCCCCAATGCCGCGGTCGAGTTCCAGACACGGGCCGAGGCGCACCCCGCCGTCGCGCTCGCCTCGGTCATCGCGCGGGCCGACTACCTGAGGTCGCTGAAAAGGATATCCGAAGAGACGCTCGGCGGCGCTTTCACCCTCAAAAGCGGTTCCGGGGCCGATGCCGACACCCTCATCGCCGCTATCGGCGCGCGCCTCGGCACCGATGTCTTCGCCGAGATAGCGAAACTCCACTTCGCCAATTTCTCGCGGGGGAACTAGCCGCATGGACCAGAACGCCATCCGCGACATGTTCCGTCCGCGGCCGTCGAGCCTGACCATCTGCCACGACATCATGCGGTTCCGCGTCCGCGAGATACTGCTGGTCGCGTCGGTCTACGACGCCTACATCATCGAACGCGAAGGCCAGTTGATGGAGCAGATCTACGGCGAATACTACCAGCTCAACCTCTCGACCGCGCCGCGCGTCACCGCGGTCCACTCCGCCGACGAAGCGACGACGGCCCTGCGCGACCGGCGCTACGACATGGTCATCATCATGACGGGACTCGACCGCCGGATGCCGCTGGACCTCTCGGCGCGCATCCGCGACGCGGTGCCCGAACTGCCGGTACTGCTGCTGTTCAACAACAACAGCGACATCGGGCTGTACGCCTACACCGCCGACGAACTGCGCCACATCGACCGGGTCTTCGTCTGGAACGGCGACTCCGCCATCTTCCTTGCGATGATCAAGTCGGTCGAGGATGTCGGCAACGCCGACGAGGACACCCGTATCGCCCAGACCCGCGTGATACTGCTCATCGAGGATTCGGTGCGCTACTATTCGCGCTACCTCCCGGGGCTTTACCGCGTACTGATGCAGGACATGCAGAAACTCATCGCGGGCGAGGACATCGACGCGCGCTTCAAGATACTGCGGATGCGGGCCCGCCCCAAAGTACTGCTCGCCACCTCGTGGGAGGAGGGCACCGCGCTCTACGACCGCTACCGCGACTGCATCCTCTGCGTCATATCGGATGTCGAGTTCCCGCACGGCGGGAAACTGGACCCGGCCGCCGGCATCGAACTGGCCGAACTCCTCCGGTCGAAGAACGAGGTGCCGTTCCTGCTGCAATCGACCGACGAGACCAACGCCGAAAAGGCGCAGAGCGCCGGGGCCCGTTTCATCAACAAGAACTCGAAGACGCTCCTCAAGGAGCTCCACCGCTTTTTCGAGGAGGAACTCGGCTTCGGCAGCTTCGTCTTCCGCGATGCGCAGGGCCGCAAGCTCATCGAGGCGCGCTACATGGCCGAGTTCGAGGCGCTCATCGCGACGGTACCCGACGAATCGATACTCTACCACGCCGCGCGCCACAACTTCTCGCAGTGGTTCATGGCCAAGGGCGAGGTGGCGACCGCGAGCGCACTGCGGAAACTCACCACCGACCAGTTCCCCGACGGCGCCGGCGGCATCCGCCGGATGCTCATATCCATCCTCGCCGAGAAACGCGGGGAGCGAACGCGCGAGAGCATGGCAAACTACACCGAATCGCTGCTCGCCGAACGGTTCTTCTTCATGCGGCTCGCGAGCGGATCGGTCGGCGGCAAGGGACGCGGCCTGTCGTTCATCGAACATGTTCTCCACCGCGCCGGGCTCGACGCGGCGGTACCCGGGCTCAATATCCGCCTGCCGCGCACCGCGATCATCGGCACCGACGAATTCCATCTTTTCGTCGACGGCATCGGCCAACAGCGCATCCTGCAGATGCACGACGAGGGGGCGGTGCGGTCGCTCTTCCTGCGCACTCCGCTCTCGCTCACCATCCGCCAGCGCCTGCGGACGCTCCTGACCAAGGTCGCCGGGCCGCTCGCGGTCCGGTCGTCGGGCCTGTTCGAGGATTCGCTCTCGCAACCCTTCGCCGGCATCTACGAGACCTACTTCCTCCCCAACAGCCACCCCGACCCCGAGGTGCGTCTGCGTCAGTTGGAGGACGCGATACGGCTCGTCTTCGCGTCGGTCTATTCGCCGCTCGCCCGCGCCTACTTCGACTCGGTCCAGTACGAGATGGAGGAGGAGAAGATGGCGGTCATCATCCAGGAACTGGTCGGCCGACGGTACGGCGATCGCTTCTACCCGCATATCTCGGGCGTCGCGCAGTCCTACAACTATTACCCCTTCGCCAAGATGAGACCGGAGGACGGGATCGCGCTCCTCGCGGTGGGTCTCGGCAAGGCGGTGGTCGACGGCGAACAGGTGTTCCGTTTCTGCCCGCGCTATCCCAAGGCGCGCAACCAGTCGCTCAAGGACATGCTGAACGCCTCCCAGCGCCGTTTCTACGCGCTCGACATGCAGAAAGGCGACGTCGACCTCATCGAAGGGGAGATGGCCACCCTCGTCCGCCCCGAGATGCCCGAGGCCGAGAAGGACGGGGTGCTCGATATGTGCGCATCGACCTACGACGCGGCGCAGAATCTCAAAAAACCGGGGATCCACTCTTCCGGGCCGCGCATCATCGATTTCTCCTACATCCTCGAATACAAGCAACTCCCGCTCTCCGGCGCGATACAGACGGTGCTCGATATCATGAAACACGCGCTCGGGACACCGGTCGAGATAGAATTCGCCGTCGACCTCGACGCGGCCGACAACGGCGACCCGACGCTCTATCTCCTGCAGGTCAAGCCGCTCGTGCGCAACGCCGCCGACCACCACATCGACCCGGAGACGCTCGACCGATCGAAACTGTTCCTCTACACCGGCCGCGGGATGGGCAACGGCATCGTCGAGGATGTCCGCGACATCGTCTACATCAGCCCCGACCGGTTCGACCGCGTGAAGACCGAGGCGATGGCGGCCGAGATAGCGGCGCTCAACAAGGCGCTCAAGGCGGAGGGCCGGCGCTACATCCTCATCGGTCCGGGCCGCTGGGGCTCGTCGGACCGCTTCCTCGGCGTGCCGGTCGACTGGGCGGCGATATCGCAGACGCGGGTCATCGTCGAGGCGGGGCTCAGCGATTTCTCGATAGACGCCTCGCTCGGATCGCACTTTTTCCACAACATCACTTCGATGAATATCGGTTACTTCACCGTCGCTGCCGATTCGGAGACCGATTTCATAGACTGGGAATGGCTCGCGCGCCAACCGCTCGTCGCCGAGAAGCAGTATGCGCGGCATGTACGGGCCGAAAGGCCGCTCGTCATCAGAATGGACGGACAATCGGGCATCGCGGCGATAGGGAAACCGACCGATTAGATCATCGGGCGTGCCGTTGGCGCGCCCCTACTCGCCCCTCACCCTTCACCGCTCACCGCTCACTTCTCACGATTCACGAGATCCTTATACCACAAACACACGGCGGCGAACGCGGTGGCGGCGTGCTTCACCTTCGCCTCGACCCCTTTGCTGTGGACGGTGAACTTTTTGATGCCGCGCATCGCCATCGCCTCTTCGGCCATCTCGCGGACCTTGGCTTCGACGAATTTGAGCGGCGCGTGGTTGTGGTGTTCCATGATGACGCCGTTGAGCGACCTATCGTCCGGTATCGCTATCGCCACGGCGGCCGATATCGTCTCGCCCGG
Organism: bacterium; assembly: GCA_022709425.1. Lineage (GTDB taxonomy): Bacteria > UBP6 > UBA1177 > UBA1177 > JAKLFG01 > CALMRE01. Next base: position 146,075 of record JAKLIW010000002.1, on the reverse strand, counting down.
TTCGGTCGAGGTGATGGCGGCGTAGGCGAGCGGCAGGAAGCTGCCGGGCGGGATGGCGACCGCCTTCACTTCCTTCGAGCGCGGCGGCAGGATGCTGCTCATCTTTATCAGGTTGGTGTTACCGATGCCCGCGGCGAGGAGCGCCCCGTCGAACGAGGTCAGTTCGGTCTTGCCTTCGCTGGCGCCGGCGCAGAAGAAATGGATATCGGGAATGCTTCTCACGTCGACCATCGTCCTTCCTCCATTAAAACAGTCGTCGCACCGATAGTATCCACGAACGGGAGAGAGTCAAAAGTTTTGTGGGATTAGCTATCGTAGTGAAAAATGTCAATCCATGTCTTCATAATCAAATTCAATCTCGCCAAAATTAACTCGACCTATCGATTTAAGGACCTCAACACTCTTTACAGTTAAGGATTCTATCCCTTTTGCGGGGTCTCCCTCTATGGAAACCAGAACATCGGTTTGATAATTCTCTTGTTGCTCAAGCGAAACATCTTGCATTGTTACATACTCCTTATCAACGGAATCCCAAATCGATAATGAAAAATCTCCAAAGACATAAGATTTAACATCTATACTAAATCGTAACACAAATTCTTGGTCGTCAATCTTCACAAGTGTAATTATCGGATCATTATTGACATCGCATACAAACTCATGCGCCTCATATCTAGCGTATACATCTTGGGTTTCAAAGTGTAATGAACTACTAGCCTCTACCTCAATGTTTGAATCATTAACGCTTGTTTTAATAGCATTGGCAATCTCTTGAAGAATTATATTCTCTTGATCGGACGATATCGTATCGCAAAGTAAATGAATAAGAGCCTCAACTCTTACCCGTCTTACCCGCGGTTGAAAATATGATATGGCCTCCCCAAGATCTTTCAGTACTCGCATGGCATCAGATTTCTTGGCAAATTGTCCCCAGCCATTATCGGCGCTAACAGCCAGTATTTTCAGAGATTTTTTCTTTGCCCAAGATTCCAATGACAGCAAAGCTATCGCATCGGGAAATTCGTTTTTCTTTTTACCAATCGCCTCAAAAGGTGGCTCTGCTGCAAAATATAAGTTCAATAAGTCGTCGATTTTCACCTCCGAAAACAGAATAATTTCAGCTCCAGTGTTCTCACAAAAAGCCTTCAATCTGTCTTCGGCAATGTTTTCGTTCGTTCCCTTTCCCCATATATGTGCCTTTGCAATGTCTGTGTTGCTTGTTTCAATAAGTAAAATTTCGTTTGCCTTTTCTAAGCCCTTAGAAATCAGCGTTCTTGTTTCACCGACCTTTTCCGCAAGATGTTTCCTCAATTCCTTATAAACAACTTCTGACAACACAAACTTTATGGGCGTTCCCTTGAATTGCTCTAGTAGCTTAAGCAATCCTCGATCCAGCGCAAATCCATGATTATAAAAAACACTCGTGTCTAATGTAATGACACTGCATTTCAATGCATCTCCTGTCATTTTCTCTCCTTCTTTATTTTGCTCTATTTTTCATATTATTGTATGTCTCCCTACTGTAGCCATACTCTTATTGCCCACCCCTTACACAGCGGACAGAGAAAACAGTGCTTTGATTACGAAGGCTGAAAAGCAAAGAGCCTGTAAGAAATTCCACACTCCAAGCAGAATCACCAGATATTATCGAAGAAGACAAAAACCATGAATCGCTTTCCTGCCGTAGCCATACGCCCTTTTGCCAGTAATGGCCGCCTTCTCCGGGGCCTTTTCCCGCTAGGCAAAAACAAGCATCGCTATAACAAGGGGAATTTGACAAACAATCATCATTCACTCCGCAAGCATAAGTGCCACTCTGACAACCGACAATGAGAGTTTTAAGTTCGCTAATGCTCGGCAAGCGCCAGTCGTGGTAACCGCCTAGAGAAAGCTTTTCGCAGTATCGGATGGCATCGTCATATTTCTTTGTTCCCCCGCTTCCTCTTTGCCACATGAGGCTTGTTTGCATATCTCTAACTATTTCCCCTTGCACTTTCCATCGTCTTATTTCTCTCTGACCTAACTTCTTTTTATCTGTTTCTGTTTTTTTATTCTCTGCCCCTTCGGTAGTATTTTGTTGTTTTTCTTTTTTCTCCGGAATCAATTGTGTTGCTTTTTCGCCACCTTCTTTTTTCTTCAATTCTTTTATCTTCGTTTTTGCTTCAAGTATGCAACTGCCTTTCGGATACTCCTTTAGATAGTCCTGCCACACACCTAGCTCATCTTTTTCTTTTGCAAAGGCACATGCGTTCTCATCTTTGGGCACACTGCCCGTGATTTGCGCTACGACATTGCCTATCGCAACTTTCAACCCCTCCTCCGTGCTATCGAACTCGACCTTTGCTCCTTTAATGGTTGCTTCTTTCGCAAGGTCAATGAGTTCCAAGGTAAGTATATATGACCTGCTGAACTTGCTTATAGTGCCGGTTAGGATGGTGTCAGCCGAGAGTGCCTGTCCGAGTTGAATTCGGCACTGCTGATCGTAGCATTCCTTCCAACTCTCTTTCTTTTCTTCTTTTATCAGCGCCTTTTTCTGCCGATCCTTCGAAATGACGATGAACTGATTGCTGGCGACGAGTTCGCCGCGCAGATATTCGGCCGCCGTTTCCAGCATTGATTTAGAGAGTTTCTTGGTCTGGTCGTCGAATTCCATGACGGCGACCTTGTAGCGTTTCTCCTCGGCCCCCAGCGTGACTGCCACGACCAAGACCGCAAGAAGAATCAGAATGTTCCGCATGAAAACCTCCTCGCCGAATATGCCGCAGTGTAACCGAAACCGACCGTCAGTTCAAGAAAACCGCTATACCTTATATATACACCTTCTACCTGTAGAGGGAGAAGGTGCCGCGACAGCGGCGGATGAGGGTCGGCAAAAAAAACACCCTCACCTCGATCCTCTCCCTTCACAGGGCGAGGAAGAAACCGGGCGAACGCCGTTCGCCCCTACCTTTTTTGATCGTAAAGATACACCCCCCGCCCTTCGGCGATGTCGAGGTTGACCTGCAGGATGCGCTTGACCGAATGGTTTATCTTGCTGTACTCCGAGAGGATGTCGGCCAGTTCCAGCACCGCGTCGGTCTCGAGCGGCGAACTCTCCTCGGTGATGGTGAGCATCAGTTCGCGCTTGTGCCGCCGCAGTTCCCGTTCGGTATCGTCGCAGATATTGAGGTCGCCGTGATCGTAGCATTTGCAGACGCAGACGCGGTGAAAACTCAGGAAGACGCGGCGGTGGGCGGTGTGGATAAGGAGCCGCTCCAGCGGGCGCGGCGCGGCCGACAGTTCGCGCAGGCGGATGCCGTATTTCGCGATGGACTTCAAGTGGTCCGACATCGATTCGGCCTCGTCCGACATCTTGAGATAGAGCCAGAGATCCTGCTGGTGGCGGTGGCTCTGCGCATGGATGAGGTCCACCAGCCGCTTGTGCCCCTGATCGACGATCTGTTCGTACTGCTCCAGCTTGGCGAAAAGCGGCGCCTCCTTCTTCTTGAGCGCCGCGATGAGCGAAAAGGCGAGCATGTCGCGCAGGTAGCGGGTGAAACTATCGATGTCGCGCCGCAGTTCCTCGCGCACCGCCTCGTCGGTCGCATCGGCCGGGAGCGGCCGGACCATGAAGCGGTCGCGCACACCGGGGTAGCGGTCGGGAACGATCCGCATGATCCGCTGCGCGAACGGCCGCCGCAGCGGGAACATCCCGGCGGTGAGGATCACTTTATGGAGTGTCATGTAGAGGGCGACCGCCATCCCGATGCCGAGCACCGGGACCGTTTGGCCCGCCGCCCAGACGAGCGGATAGAAGAGGAACAGGCCGACGACGACGCCCACGACATTGAGCGCGAAGTGCATCACGGCGGTCCGTTTGCCCGCGCTTCCCGAACCGGCCGCGGCGATGAGCGCGGTAATAGTGGTGCCGAGCGTCGCGCCGAGCATGAGGGCGCACGACTGCGGCAGGGTGAACAGGCCGTTTAACGCGCCGGCGATGACGATGGCGGCGGTCGCGGTGGACGACTGGATGAGCGCGGTGAACACGACGCCCGACAGGACCGCGAGCAGGAGTGCCTGTTCGGACAGGGCCACATCGTAGCGCGTCAGGAATACGATGAGCGCGCCGTTATTGCGGATACCGGCCATCGCCTCGGTCATGAGATCGAGTCCGAACAGGATGAGCCCGATACCGATGCAGAAGGCGAACAGTTCGCGCCGCGTCGCATTCGACGCAAAGAATTTTCCGACAACGCCGACGATGAACAGCGGCAGGCCGATGACGGTGATCTTCACCGCCGCGATCCAGCCGGTAGAGACCGCGCCGAGGTTGGCGCCAAGCGTGAAGGAGAAGGCTTCCGACGCGGTGATGAGCCCGGCGGAGGCCATGCTGACCAGCAGCACCGTGGTGGCGCTCGACGACTGGAACAGGACCGTCGCGAGTGCGCCGTACAGGTAGCGACGGCCGTCGGTCGAGGCGAGCCGGTCTATCCGTTCCTGCAGGCGGCCGCCCGCCATCCGGCCCAGAAGCGCGCCGAGCAGGTCGATGCCGTAGAGGAAAAAGGCGAGTCCCGCCGCGAGGTAGAGGATGGTCCGCATGATCTCAATTCCGCTGATCGTCTATCTTCAACTGGGGCATTTTTACGGGAAGAAGCGGCCGCACCGGAATGGGCGATTCCTCTTTCTTGTAGACCGTCAAGAGCGGCACCCCCTGCCGCTTGAGCACATAGACCGGTTTGCGCCATTTGTGTTTGCGGAGCAGATCGGGATATTCGCGCCAGCGATATTCGTGGGTCAGCACGAAGTACGGGGAATCCTTGTTGTCGGCATAGTAGAACTTCGGCGTGAGGAGTTTCGACCGTTTGAGGATACCCGAGGTGAAGGGGTATTCCTTGCCGTTCGGGTCGAAGGCGACCGGTGAGAAGGTCTTCAGCTCACGGTTGAAATACTCAGCGAGATCATAATAGAACAGATCATAATAGTGCGTTTCGAAGCCGAACCGCGCGGCCCCCTTCGTCCCGCCGATGAGTTCGCTGTAGTAGGACAGATTGTCGTGCTTGAGGTCGATCATTGACAGGATGACCGGGATGAACACGACGCCGAACGGGGCGAACCGCCACCGCGCCGGCAGGATCGTCGCGCGGTCGAGCACCCGCCACAGGCCGACACCCGCGGCTACCGCGAGGAACGGGAAGAGCGGCTGGAACAGCTTCACGCCGCTGTAGAAGGGCGCCGGGAGGAACATCAGGGTGCCGACAGCGACAAAGGCCGAAAGGGCGACAAGAAGCATCGGACGTTCGCGCCGGACATCGCCGCGCCAGCGGTACAGCATGAAGCCGAGCACCGCGCACAGCACCGTTAGGAGCGGGGTCGTGACCACCATCATCACGAAGGGGGCCGACCACGGCGGACGCGGCGTCGAATATATCTGGCCCAGATAGTACATACCGATGCCGTAGTGGTTCAGATGGAACAGGACATACTCTTTGAACCGCGCGGCGGTATCGTGCCACAGCCACGGCCACAACGCGAAGAACAGCGGCAAAGAGAAGAGGAGCATCGAAACGAACTGCGGGGCGAATATGGTCCGGATCGGCCGCCGTTTGAGATCGTCCCACTTGATGATGCAGTAATGGACAAGCACCGGCAGGACCATGAATGGGGCGTTCAGTTTCGAGGCGAGCGCAAGACCGAAGGCGATGCCGGTCATCCACGCCCAGAAACGCGAGGTGAGACCGCGCCAGTAGCAGTAGACGAAGCTGAAACAGGTCGCCCCGACGGTGAAATCGAGCGTCGCCACACGGGCATGGAAGAAGGTGCGCGGCAGGAAGATGAAGAAGAGCGACGCGAACACGGCGGCCCGGAACGATACGGCGCGCCGCACGAAACTGAAGAGGAACAGGAGCGTCACCGCGGCGAGGAAACTGATGCCGACGCGGTAGGAGACCGATTCGCGCCAGAAGCCGAATTTCTTATGGATGAGATAGCCGCCCGCCATGAGCAGTTTCGCGAAGGAGGGATGTTCGTGGTTGTTGCGCCAGTAGCGGTCGATGAAATTCTTGTCGAAGTATTTATTCCCCTTCCAGCCGTTGTCGAGATAGTCGCCGTAATCCTTCGCCGCCTCCATGTAAAACCGGGCGTCGTCGGTGATGGCGACCCGTTCGGCCTGATAGGTGAGAAGGAATAGATAGAACCCGGCGAGCAGTAGGGGCGTCAGCGCCATGACGATGCGCCAGAATAGCGGTCGCCTCATTGCCCGCCTCCCGCCACCGGCGCACGGAACAGCACATCGCAGAAGAAGTGCCGCTTGCCCGCGTGGGGGGCGACGATGCGAACGGTGAAGGGGCGATCGGCCGCAAAACCGTCGAGCGGCGCCTCCTGCCACAGCGCGTCCTTGCTTTCGAGCCGTATGTTCTTTTCGTCCTGCGTTATGGTTATCCGCACCGGTTGACAGCCGCCCTTGCAGTCGCCCGAATCGGCCACGCCGTATTCAAAGGAGATCCGGGGCGCTTTCCACTGGGCCGGATCGACCGTCAACTCGATCCACTGGTCGGCCCCGTGCAGCGGGTGCGCCGTCAGCGCGGTGCGGTGTTTCTTGCCGAACTCGGCGCCGCTCACCTGAATATTCTGCCACGGATCGCGGCCGGTGATGAAAGCGCGGTCTTTAAGCGGCGATCCGTCGGGATAGAGCGATGAACGAACGCTCGCGCCGTCGGGGAACGAATCGGAGAGACGGTACTCGGCGAACTGCGCTCCCCTCTTGTCGAACCGCCACAGCGTCACGCCGTCGGCAAAGGCGACCTCCCGCCGGTCGAACCCCTCAAGCGCCGCGAAATCGCTCCGCAACGAGGTCCCGCCGATGAGAAAGAACTGCGTATCGGCGGCGGCGATCGACGCGTTCTTGCCGCTCCCGGGAAATATATTGAACTGCGGGTGGCTTCCCACGAACTGATCGAACCGCTGGTCGGCGAGGTATATCCGTTCGCCGGGCCGTGCCGCGGCCTCAAGCGCGTTCAGGAGCGGCTGCGGCATCCGTTCGGGAAGCGGTGCGATATGGTAGGAGAAGAAACTCACCATGCCCCAGAGCGCCGTCAGCATCAGGAATACGAAGGCGATGTTATAGGGCGTCCGGGGAGACAACTTCATGCGGGGTTGATGACCTCACAACCGAGGTAGGGACGAAGCGCTTCGGGCACCGCAATGGAACCGTCGGCCCGCTGGTAGTTCTCGACCACCGCGATGAGCGTCCGGCCGATGGCGAGCCCCGAACCGTTGAGTGTGTGAACCAATTCGGTCGCCTTGCCGCCGGTCCGTTTGAAGCGGATCTGGCCGCGTCGCGCCTGATAATCGGTGAACGAACTGCACGACGATATCTCGCGGTAGCGTCCCTGTCCGGGGAGCCACACCTCGATGTCGAAGGTCTTGGACGACGAGAATCCTTGGTCCTGTGCGGCGAGCCGCACCACGCGGTAATGGAGTCCGAGGCGGCGCAGGATATCCTCGGCATCGTCGAGGAGTTTCATCAGTTCGGCGTCCGATTCCTCGGGCCGCGTGAACTTGACGAGTTCCACTTTATTGAACTGATGCTGGCGGATGTAGCCCTTGGTGTCCTTGCCGTAGTTGCCCGCCTCGCGCCGGAAACAGGGGGTGTAGGCGCAGTAGCGGAGCGGCATATCTTCCTCGCGCAGAACTTCGTCGCGGTGGAGATTGGTCACCGGCACCTCGGCGGTCGGGATGAGGAACAGGTCGTCGGTGGTCTTGAAAAGGTCTTCCTCGAACTTCGGCAGCTGTCCGGTCGCCGTCATCGTGGCGCGGTTAACCATGAACGGCGTCCAGACCTCGGTATAGCCGTGATGCCGCGTGTGGGTATCGAGCATGAACTGGATGAGGACCCGCTCAAGGGTCGCCAGCGGTCCCCACAGCACGCTGAACCGGGCGCCGGTCAGTTTGGCGCCGCGTTCGGGGTCTATCGTCTTCTTGCAGAGATCGTCGTGTTCCTTCGGGGTGAAATCGAACTGCGGCTTTGCGCCCCACGTCTTCACCTCTACGGCGTTATCTTCGCCCCCTTCCGGCGCATCGTCGGCAAGGAGATTCGGTATCGAAAGAAGGATCGCGTCGAGTTCTTCCTCGACCGCTTTCACTCCCGGCTGGAACGACTTGACCTGTTCGGCGAGCGCCTTCAACTCTTCCTGCAACGCCTTTTTCTCTTCGGGGGTGCCGCTCTTCATGACCTGCGGCATATCCTTGGAGCGTTTGTTTTGCTGGGCGCGGGCGCTTTCCGATTCGGTGATGAGCCGTTTCCGCTTCTCTATCAGGCCGGCCGCCGTCTCGATGAGGGCGATATCCTTGAAGTTCCGTTTGCGCATCGCGGCAATGACGCGCTCCTTCTGTTCCATGATGAGTCTGCTGTCGAACATCTTCCGTTCTCCCTTGAAGAACATGAAATTACGGGCTTTTCATCATAGTGCGCAACGGACTCTTTGCAAGTTTTTTAGAGGGCGCGCTTGAATTCCGAGGTGGTGTGGAACTCGATATCGGGGTTCTCGTTGCGGTGATGTTGCAGCATATAGTCGGAATCGGCGAAAAAGACGATGTGGTCATCTTTATCCAGCGCGATCGCATTACTGCGGTAACGGCAGAACTCCTCCAGCTTCTTCGGGTCCTTCGCGGTCAGCCAGCAGGCCTTGGTGAACGACAAAGGGACGAATTCGCACAGCGCGCCGTATTCATGTTCCAGCCGATACTGGAGCACCTCGAACTGCAACTGGCCGACCGTGCCGACGATCTTGCGCCGCCCCTGTTCCTGAACGAACAGCTGGGCGACCCCTTCGTCGGTAAGCTGCGCCAGCCCCTTTTCGAGCTGTTTGACCTTCTCGAACGACTTGTTGGTGAGCAGTTTGAATATCTCGGGGCTGAATGAGGGGATCCCTTGGAAATTGAACCGCTCCCCCTCGGTCAGCGTGTCGCCGATCTTGAAGTTCCCCACATCGAATATGCCGACCACATCGCCCGGATAGGCCTCGTCGATGGTCTCCTTCTTCTGGCCGATGAAACTGACCGGCGCCGCAAAACGGAGTTCTTTGTCGAGCCGGACATGGTGATAATATTTGCTCCGTTCAAAGGTGCCGGAGCACACCCGGACGAAGACCATGCGGTTGCGATGTTTGGGATCGAGATTGGCGTGTATCTTGAACACAAAGCCGCTGAAGGCGGCCTCAGCCGGTTCGATCAGGCGGGTATCGGTCATGCGGGGTCGCGGCACCGGCGCTATCTGGCAGAAGGCGTCGAGCAGTTCGCGGATGCCGAAGTTGTTCACGGCGCTCCCGAAGAAGACCGGCGCGATATCGCCCGTCAGGTAGGCTTCGGTGTCGAACCGGTCGTACACACCGTCTATCAGCGTGATATCCTCGCGCAGTTTCGCGGCGAAATCATCTATCTGTTCGTCGAGCAGCGGCGAGGAAAGATCATCTATCTGCACGATATCCTTCTCGACCCGTTCGCTGTTGGGGCGGAAAAGATTCAGGCGGCGCTCAAAACGGTTGTAGACCCCCTTGAAGGTCCGGCCGCGGCTTATCGGCCACGAAAGCGGCGTGACCCGGATGGCGAGCTTCGCCTCGATCTCGTCGAGCAGTTCGAACGGCTCCTGTCCTTCGCGGTCGAGCTTGTTGATGAAGACGATGACCGGCGTTCTGCGCATCCGGCACACCTCCATCAGTCGCTCGGTCTGCGCCTCGACCCCCTTGACCGAATCGATCACCAGAATGACGCTGTCGACCGCGGTGAGGGTGCGGTAGGTGTCTTCGGCGAAATCCTTATGCCCCGGCGTATCGAGGATGTTTATCTTGAGGTCGCGGTATTCGAAGCTCATGACCGAGGTGGCGACCGATATGCCGCGCTGTTTCTCTATCGCCATGAAGTCGGAGGTGGTCGACTTAACTATCTTGTTCGATTTGACCGCCCCGGCCGCCTGTATCTGCCCGCCGAAGAGGAGCAGTTTCTCGGTCAGGGTCGTTTTTCCCGCGTCGGGGTGACTGATGATCGCGAAGGTCTTGCGCTTCCCGATCTCTTCGCGCAATGTGGCCATGACTCTCCACCGCTGAAAATCGAGGGCATCATAAGTATCGATGCCCGTTGGTCAAGTTTTCGGCCGCCGGGATACTGTGTGACAAGCGAAATTTCTTGCCTTTTCGGCGCGCGGCGGCTACATCTTCGGTGTGTTCATTCACTATTGTTGGAGATATAGATGATAACCGCCTCTAAACGCGGCGCCGCGATGCCGCCCTCCCCGATCCGCAAACTGAAGCCCTACGCCGACAAGGCGATAGCGGCGGGAAAGACTGTTTATCAACTGAACATCGGCCAGCCCGACATCGAAACGCCCCCCGCGATGTTCGACGCGCTCAAGAAACTCGGCTCGAAGGTCATCGCCTACGGCCCGTCGCAGGGTATCCCCGAATATCAGGACGCCCTCATCAAGTACTACAAAAAACAGGGGATCGAACTGGGGCGCGAGAACATCATCGTGACCAACGGCGGCTCCGAGGCGATCATCATGGGGATGACCGTCTGCTGCGACCCGGGCGACGAGATACTGGTCCCTGAACCGTTCTACACCAACTACAACGGCTTCGCCACGCAGGCGGCAGTGACGGTGCGCCCGATCACCACGCGGCTCGAGGACGACTGGGAACTGCCCGACATATCGATCATCGAACGGCTCATCACGCCGAAGACCAAAGCGATCATGATCTGCAACCCGAACAATCCCACCGGCAAACTCTACGGCGAGGAGGAACTGCGCAAACTCGCCTATCTTGCCAAGAAGCACAACCTATTCCTCTTCGGCGACGAGGTCTACCGCGAATTCATCTTCAGCGGCGAGAAGCACACCTCGCTTCTCGAATTCCGTGACATGGACGAACATGTCGTGATGATGGACAGCATCTCGAAGCGTTATTCGGCCTGCGGATCGCGCATCGGCGCGTTCGTGAGCCGCAACAAGGCGGTGATGCAGGCGGCGCTCTGTTTCGGTCAGGCGCGGCTTTGCCCGCCGACGATAGACCAGTTGATGGCGGTCCCGACGGTCGATCTGGGCAAAGAGTACTTCGACACGATGGTCGGCGAATACAAAAAACGGCGCGACGCGGTGCTCGAAGGACTCGCCAAGATCCCCGATGTCGAGTACAAGGTGCCGAAGGGGGCCTTCTACATCGTGATGCGCCTGCCGGTCGCCGACGCCGAGGACTTCGTCATCTGGATGCTGACCGAGTTCCACGTGAACAATGAGACGGTCATGCTCGCCCCCGCCGAGGGCTTCTACGCCACCCCGGGGCTCGGCCGCAACGAAGCGCGCATCGCCTTTGTCCTCAATGTCGAAAAGACCAAAAAAGCGATGGAGATACTCCGCCTCGCCCTCGACGCGTACCGCAAGAAACGCTGATCCTCCGGCCCCTCCGCAGAAACCATTTGACTTCTCATTCGATCCACCTTACTATACGGTTGTTTGTTCCCTATCAGTTCTTCGGGAGGGTCAGCATGCGTCGCCTGATCGTATGTGTTCCATTCCTTTTCCTTATTTCGTGCGGCGGGGGGCTGCTCGATCTGGTCGGTTTCGAGGAATCGGTCACCGAATACCAGAAAATCGAGACCAAGAACAAGATCGAGGACGACACGCTCGCCGATAAACACCCGGTGTACGATCCCGACCGCTGGGTGACCGAACAGTTCGGCTGGACCCACATCACGATGAACAAGAGCAAGACCATCACGAAACTCGACATCCTTCCGCTGGCCAAGGACGGCGACACCGATATCGACGGCAAACTTTTCCATTCTCGGGCCGCGGCGATAGCGGCGCTTTCGGGGAAACAGAACGCCGAGACGACGCTCATCCCGTCGCTCGAAACGGTCAACGGCGCGCTGAAACCGTTCAACGACGGCCTCTACGCCGGTATCGAGGTGGCGGTACAGAGCGGGAGATGGCATAACACCGCCGTCGCCGAATCCAAACTCAACTTCCTGCGCGACCTGCTCGCCGCGACGCTCGCCTTCACCGTTCCGGCAGGCGCCGAAAGTTGCCGCGACGATGCCGCCGCCGATATCGCCGCGGCGCTGATGCTCGCCGGCGATACGGTGACCGCCCCCGATACGGTGAAGAGCAATGCCGACGCGCTGGTGCAATCCTTCCTTGCCCTCCCCCTCTTTTCAAAGCCGATCGGCTTTTACACATGGAACGATACCCTGTCGGGCATTTTCAAACAGGACCGGTTCCTCCAGAACTATCAGGGAGCGCTGGGTGGCGATCAATATTCCGACGGTGAGTTCTGCAAGGCGGCGGCGCTGGCGCTCACCATCAACGGCGATACGACGCTCGCCGAACGCTATGAGACCTATCTCGCCCTCTACGCCGGGCTCACCAACCCTTTCGCGAACTACCCGGTGACCGACCTGATTCCCTACCTCAGCGGCCTCGAGGCGCTTGCCGACATCGGCGCGGTCGCCGCCGCCTTCATGGCCGACCATGACCTGCTGTTCCCCGCCGACAGTTCCTGCAACCCACGGTTCGCGCTGTTCCCCTCGTCGAAGAGCAAAGAGACGACGCTCCATGAATCGCTTTTCTGTTTGAGCGGCGTGCCGGAAGATGTCGACCTGCTCGACCTGTTCATCTCGGCGATAAAGAACGGGACGGTGAACCTGCTCCCCGACGAACATTCGGGTTGGTACGACTATCAGACCTACGCCCTCGAAACGCTTCTCCTCCCCGAACGGGCCGAGGAACAGGACCACTTCATGCTCACCGCCGCCTACAAGAAGAAACTCGTCGAGACCTTCAAGAGTATCATGATCCAGAACCGCGAGACCCACGCGGCACAACTTGAACTGGGAGGCGCGGATAAAAGCGCGATAGAACTTGAACCGGTCGACATATACCCCAATTTCGCGGCAGAACCGTTCCCGACCTTCTATCTGCGGAACGGCCGCGCCTACCGGTTTCTCGAGACCTATCTGAGCGGGGTGCTGGGGTCCGGCTTTCTCCAGACGGTCAATCGGCTGACCGAGAACGATTCCTCGCCGGTCGAAACGCTCGCCGATGAGTTGACCCAGCGGATACGCCTGCTCTACGGCCTCTATTTCCTCACCTCCGACGCGCTCGGCTCGAAACCGGCGCTTCTCCCCGAAGAACTGCTGGAACATCCCGAAGAGGAGTGCCGCACCGCCGCGACCGCGTGGCTGGCGCAGTGGACCGCCGACATCGATGTCAACCGCGACATGCGGGTGATCGTCCCGGTCTTTGCCGATGGGGTCACCGGCGAGGTGCGCCACTGGGCGGTGCTCGGCGTCACGGTGGTCAAGGCATCGGCCGAATGGGTGCCGGGCTACGAACCGGAGATACAGAACCCGGAGGATGTCAAAGAGATGAAACCGCACAAATACTACCTCCTCATCGAGGCCTCGGCCGAGGTGCGTCGCCCCCTCGACGCGGCGCCGCTCACCCGCGACGAGTTCCGCACCATCTGCGATCAGTACGATTCGGTCGACGAACTGGTCGAAGCGCTCGAGAAGGACGATGCGTACTAGGTTCTTACTTGCGCTCGCCGCGGCGCTCATCCTCACCTCCTGCGGCTACGGCTCGCTCCAGACCGCCAAGACGCTTCCCGAAGGGGCGGTGCGGCTCACCCTCGGCGAACACTATGTCGGCAGTACGGTGCGACCGGTCTCGTTCTTTTCTTTCCCCGGCGATATCGGGTTGCGGATCGGCCTGCACGAACGGGTCGACATGGGGATATCGGCCTTTTATATGGGCGGCCTGCTCGTGGACGCCAAGGTGAATGCGATGCCGCCCGAACATCCTTTCGCCCTCGCCTTTTCGCTCGGGTTCGCCGGGGCGGTCGATCCCTTTCTGCCGCAGTCGTGGCTCCTCCACGCGCCGGTCCACATCCACGCCAGTTACACCTTCATCGATTGTCTCTCCCCCTACGCGATGCTCGGCTACGACATCTACTGGATCTTCGGTCGGCCGGAACCGGAGGTCGACGACGACACCGGCGATCCCGAGGCGGCGCGCGGCGGGTACGGCGACGGGGTCCTACGGGTGACCGGCGGGCTCGAATGGCAGGTGACCGATCTGGTATCGCTCTATCTCGAATACTCCTACCATCATCCGGTGGTCAGCGACACCGGCGACCGCTTCGCTTTCTTCCCCTATCATACCGCCGGCATCGGCATCGGCTTCACCCTCGGCGGCGACTCTTCCGACAATAAAAATTGAAAATGAGCCGCCGGCGGGGTATAGTTCCGCGAACCTGTTCAGGGAGGCCGTCATGCCGCTCGTCATCGGAATAGCCGGAGGGACCGGCTCGGGAAAATCGACCATCGCCCACAATATCAAAGCGGCCATGGCTATCGACGAGACGGTCGCCATCGTCGAAATGGACGCCTACTACAAGGACCATTCGCACCTCAACGACACCGAGCGCGAGTCGCTCAACTACGACCATCCCGACGCGATAGATTTTGAATTGTTCGCCGGTCAGCTCAAAAGCCTCATCGGCGGCAAGGCGATCGACAAGCCGATCTACGACTTCGTCAAACACGGCCGCCGCAAGGATTTCGACCGCATCGAACCGGCCGACATCATCATCGTCGAGGGGATACTGACCTTCCACCGTAAAGAGATACGCGACCTGTTCGACATCAAACTGTTCGTCGACACCGATCCCGATATCCGCGCCTTCCGCCGCATCCGCCGCGATATCGAGGTGCGCGGCCGGAAGTTCGAACAGATACGTAAACAGTACTACGATTCAGTGAAACCGATGCACGCCCAGTTCGTCGAGCCGTCGAAAAAATGGGCCGACCTCGTCCTTCCCGAAGGGGGGGAGAATGTCGTCGCGGTCGACATGATCGTTTCCAAGATAAAGCGGTGGATCGTCGAACACCGGATGGTCCGGAACGCCGTCGGATGAGACCGCTCCTTCTCCTCACGCTGACACTTTCCTTCCTTTTGCTGAACGCGGCGGATACTGCCAAAGCGCCCTTCGCGGTCGACTTCGGCATCGTCGCGCCCGAGGATGCCGGGGTGGTGCTCTACGATATCGCGGCGAAGAAAGAGGTGTTCGCCCACAACCGCGACAAGGAGTTCCCCTACGCATCGAACGTGAAACTCATCACCACCGGCGCGGCGCTCAAACATCTCGGCCGCAACTATACCTTCAAGACCCGCTTCTTCTACAAACCCGACACCCAGACGCTCTACATGAAGACGCCGGGTGATCCGACGATGGTGATGGAGGAGCTGTGGCTGGTGGCCAACGAACTCAAGAACCGCGGCGTCAAATACATCGCACGGGTCGTCGCCGACGATTACGCCTACGGCGAGAAGGGCTGTATCCCGATGGAGGGGAACGACGGCACCGGACGGGCCTACAACGCCCTGCTGTCGCCTTTCGCGCTCAACTACAACTCGGTCGAACTGGTCTTCGTCCCGGCCAAGGCGGGCGAGAAGGCGCAGGTCTTCATATCGACGCCGGGAAAACATTTTACCCTCGCGGGCGATGTGATGACGGTCAAAGGAAAAGCGAAGACGGTCGACATCAAGTCGGAGAACGACAACGGCCGGACCAAACTCACCGTCTCGGGAACCGTCGGCGAAGAGCTGACCGACGGGGTCCGCAAGGAACGGAAGATATGGGACCCGCTCCTCCACTACACCGACACGCTGATGTATTTCCTCTTTCAGGCAAAGGATATCCGTCCCGAACGGGCACGGCTCGACGACAGCCTCTTCGACGCCGCCGACGGTATCCGCTACACCCATGAGAGCCGCGAACTGTTTCTCGTGCTTACGCTCATGAACCGCTGGTCGACCAACTTCATCGCCGACGCGATCATGTACGCCATCGGCATAGAGAAAAAAGGGAACCCCCGCGCCGGACTCGAGATACTCAAGACATACGCCAAGGAGCTGACCGGCGTCGAGCCGGGCATCATCAACGCCTGCGGTCTGGGCACCATCGAACAGAATCTCCTGACCCCCGGTTTCGTCATCGAACTGCTGAAAAAGGAATACGGCGCCTCCTTCGCGATGCCCGATTTCTTCGCGACACTGCCGGTGGCGGGTGAAGAGGGAACGATGAAAAAGATAAAGGCCGATTACAAGCATGCGGCGCGGCTCAAGACCGGCAGTCTCGGTTTCGTCGCGGCCGTCTCGGGCGTCATGCGGGCCAAAAGCGGCAAACTCTATCTCGTGACGCTCGTCCTCGATTCGCAGAAAAAGGCCTATCTCGTCCCGGAGCGCGATCTCATCCTCGACCAGTTATGGAACAACTTCTAGGGGTCAGGCAACTAGTGCGCCTGACCCCTTCACAAAAGTTGCTTTTTCATCCTGACGGCCTTAGGCTTGCCGTATGCGACACGTATCCGACAGGTAGATCATGAATCAGAAGACGGCGACGGCACGATTATCGATCATCAGCAACTCGTTCCTCATCGCCATAAAATTCGCTACCGGCATCCTGACCGGATCGGTCAGCATCATATCGGAGGCGATCCACTCGCTGTTCGATCTGGTCGCGGCGGTCATCGCCTTCTTCAGCGTCCGCATCGCCGACACGCCGCCCGACGACGACCATCCTTACGGCCACGGCAAGGTGGAGGGGATATCGGGGATGCTCGAGGCGATACTCATCTTCGTCGCCGCCGGGTTCATCATCTACGAGGCTGTCCTGAAGATGCTGTCGGGCACCGAGATAGCTTTCCCGGTCGCCGGCGTGGTGGTGATGGCGATATCGGCCGTTGTCAACACGCTCGTTTCGCGGCGGCTCTACAAAACGGCGAAGGAGTGCGGCGGGTCGCTCGCGCTCGAGGCCGACGCCTTGCACCTCAAGACCGATGTCTACACCTCGGTCGGCGTCGCGGCGGGACTGCTGCTCCTGTGGATCACCGACATACACCTGCTCGACCCGATCGTCGCGATAGCGGTCGCCTGCCTCATCATCTACGAATCGTATGAGATGCTGATGAAGTCGGTGAGTCCGCTGGTCGACAAACGGTTATCGGACGGCGAGATAGCGTCGATCCATGAGGCGATCAAGCGCCATCACGATTCGTGCATCGGGTTTCACGAGATGCGGACGCGCAGCGCCGGGAATGTCCGCTATGTCGATCTGCACCTCGAACTGCCGAAGTATATGACGGTCGAGGAGTCGCACCGCATCTGCGACGAGATAGAGACCGACATCGAGGCGAAACTGCCGAAGACCGAGGTGACGATACATGTCGAGCCCTGCACCCCGGATACCTGCGGAAGTTGCGATCACCGCACCCCGCGCTGCGGGTGAACGGAACAAAATTCACCGACATGACTAAAATGCACGACTTTGCAAAAAAGTCTTGACTATTTCGCAAACCTTTGCAAAATGGTCGCATGAGACGGATACAGAAAGCCAACATCCTGAAAGACCTCGAAAAGAAGATCGTCTTTCTCGTCGGTCCCCGACAGGTCGGCAAAACATGGCTGGCCCGCGACATCATGAAAGGTTTCTCCGCGCCGATCTACCTCAACTGGGACAACGGCGAAGACCGCCCTATCATCAAGAAAAAAGGATGGCGCGCCGCTACCGATCTGGTGGTCTTCGACGAACTCCACAAAATGAAGGGATGGAAGAACTATCTCAAGGGTCTCTTCGACACTCGGCCGCCACATCTACGGATGCTGGTTACCGGGAGTGCCCGCCTCGATACCTTCCGCAAAGGAGGCGATTCTCTTGCGGGGCGATTTTTTATTCATCATCTTCTCCCCTTTTCGCCCGCCGAACTCAAGGACGAAGCGATCGGCGCCGATCTCGGCCGATTCCAGACGCGCGGCGGCTTCCCCGAACCATTCCTCGCCGAAAGCGATGTCGATGCCGACCGGTGGCGCCTCCAGTATGTGGACGGCCTTATCCGCACCGACATCCTCGACCTCGGCGCGGTGCAGGATCTGCGAGCGGTCCAGTTGGTACTCGAACTGCTCCGGAAACGGGTCGGCTCGCCGGTCAGTTATTCCTCCATTGCGGAAGATATCGGTATCGCCCCCAACACGGTGAAGAAGTACATCGGCATCCTCGAAGCGCTTTACATCGTGTTCCGTGTCCCGCCGCTCGCCCGTGATGTGGCGCGGTCGCTCCTCAAGATGCCCAAGATATACTTCTTCGACAGCGGCATGGTGGCGGAGGACGAAGGGGCGCGGTTCGAAAATCTCGCCGCAGTATCGCTCATGAAGCATGTGACGGCAAAGACCGACTACGAAGGGAAACGGCATCATCTCTACTATCTGCGGACCAAGGAAGGACGCGAAGTTGACTTCTGCGTCACGAAAGAAGAGGTACCGGAACTGATAGTCGAGGCGAAGCTCTCCGACGATGTCATCGCCAAGAATCTGCGCTATTTCGCCGATGCGCTCGGCGTTCCGGCGGTGCAGGCGGTCAAGGAACTGCGGCTGGAGCGACGCGAGGGACCGGTGGAACTGCGCCGGGCCGATGCCTTCCTCAAGGAATTATACCTATGACCTGCGATCACCGCACCCCGCGCTGCGGGTGAACGGAGCGGTCATCTCACACAACAAGCAAGACCGTCGACGCCTTTACTGGTGTTAAAAACACCGCCGGTATCGATACCGACACCCCACGCAAAAGCGGTTAAAGAGGCGTAAGAGGATGAGGACCAGAACAACCCGTCCGCGGGCATATCGGGAAAATCGGAGGCGGGACTGAAAAGTTCACGGTTCACCAAGGTCCTTAACTCGTTGATGTTCGGAAGCCGCCAATCGGTGTACCCCGCGTAGTCCGAGTTCTCGCAGTGACCGAGCGCATTCTGCCATGTCACCGGCCCGCCGCACTCTTTTGTCCAGATAAGGCCGGTGGCCGTGTCGGTCACGATCACTTTTTCATTCACGATGGACACGGTAAAGGCGCTTGCGGGTAGCGGGTCTCCTCTCACACAGCGTGCGGAATAGTCCAAGTTATATATGGAACGGCGGCGCACATAACCATAATCGAAAGAGACACTCCACGCATATTCGGCATTGTCGGCCCGGACGAGGGATGACCAATGTTCAACGAAAGAGGTGTCGGGGAAGGCCTCGGTATCTATCGAGGGGTTATAACGGCCATAGTCGACGATGCTCTCCAGTTCCCGGTCGCTCGGCAGTCGCCAGTCGTTAAATCCACCATAGGCGACACCATCACAAGCATACAGTAGAGCATCATTCCAAGAGGAGCGGCCGCTCAAAAACGCTCGTTGCCACTGGAGTCCGGTGTTGTTGTCGGTCACGATCTCTTCGGGTGCGATCCCGCTGACGGTATAACTTTTCGGCACACAGTAGCCGAGAACGGCATACTGGGCATCCTGTCCGTAAAGATCCAAGCCAACGGAGGGACAGGTCATCGCCTCGCCGTTATCATAGCACTTTGTCTGACCGGTACAAACGATACCGGAATAGACCATGTCGTTATCGGTCGCATCGGCATCTTCGTCTACCAGATCAACATCGGCAATGTCCTCGTCCATCATGTCTGTGTCGATGGCATCTTCGTCAGTCAGGTCAATATCCAGCGTGTCTTCATCCACAAGATCGGGATCCGGCTGAACATCCACCGTGTCGGGGACGATCCCATCGACGATCTCGTCGGGCGGGATGTCGCTGGTCAGCGAGTCCTCCATTTCATCGGGCTCTTGCGTATCAACTGCCGCTGTGTCCGGTTGTTCCAAATCACTCAGATCATCCGGATATGCTTCGTCATCATCAAAAGACGGTTGATCCGTCACGAGCAGGTCGTCGGGAACGACGATGTCATCGGTCGCCGCGTCGCTATCGGTGTTCATTTTCGTTCCGGTGTCGCAGGATAACAGCGACACCATCACCGCAAAGACAAAAGAAAAAAGGAAAGCCGTTCTCATGGTGTTATCCACCGGTTTAGTTGAAATTGACCCGGCCGATCTTCTTCTTGCCGACCTTCAGAACGAAGGAGTCTTTTGAAGTTATCTTGAGCGCGACATCGGAGACCTTGTTCGCGTCGATGTAGACGCCACCCTGCTGTATCATCCGGCGCGCGTCCGATTTACTCTCGACGAACGCAAGATTGGCGATGAGATCGAGTAACGCCAGTCCGCCGTCGGGCAACGTCACGCTGTACTCGGCGAGGTTGGACGGTATCTCGCGGTAGAAGTTCTCCTTCGCCTCGCGCGCCGCCGGTTCGCCGTGGAACCGCGCCGTGATGAAGAGGGCGAGATTGACCTTGCAGTCGCGCGGATGGACCGTGTCGTTGGCGATACCGTTCTTCATCGCCGCGATATCCTCGACCGGGACGGTGGTGAGCAGTTCGTAGTAGCTCCACATCAAATCGTCCGATATCGACATCACCTTCGCGAACATGCTGTCGGCCGGTTCGGTGACGCCGATGTAGTTGCCGTAGGACTTCGACATCTTCTGCGTGCCGTCGAGTCCCACCAGCAGGGGGACCGTCATTACGACCTGCGGCTCCTGCCCGTAGTCGGCCTGCAGTTTGCGCCCGACCAGCAGGTTGAAGATTTGATCGGTGCCGCCCAGTTCCACATCGGACTTGAGGGCGACCGAGTCGTAGCCCTGCGCGAGCGGATAGAGGAATTCGTGGACCGATATCGAGTCGCCGCTCTTGAAGCGGTTCTTGAAATCCTCCCGTTCGAGCATCCGGGCGACATTGTATTTCGAGGTGAGATCGATCAGCTTGATGAAGTCGAGTTTGAACAGCCATGTCGAGTTGAAGACCATCTCGGTCTTCTGCGGATCGAGGATCTTGAAGGCCTGCGTCGCGTAGGTCTTGGCGTGCTCCAGTATCTCGTCGCGGGTAAGCACCTTGCGCGTCTTGTTGCGGCCGGTCGGATCGCCGATCATCGCGGTGGCGTCGCCCACGACATAGGCAACGCGGTGGCCCATATCCTGAAACTGGCGCATCTTGTTCATCAGCACCGTATGGCCGAGATGGATATCGCTGGAGGTGGGATCGAAGCCCGCCTTGACGACCATCGGTTTCCCCTCGCGGTGGAACCGGGTCATCTTCTTGACCAGATCCTCCTCGGTGTAGAGATCGATGATGCCCGCCTTCAGCTGATCCAGTTCGTGGCGTACCCGTTCGTCACTCATCATGCGCCTCCGCTTGTTCCCGAATCCGTTCGATCCGCACCGCCCGGCCCGTCGCCGGGTCGATATCGGCGATAACGCCTTCCATCATAAGTGAATCCTTCGCCGGAGTGAATTTTTTGTTGGTGCAGGTAAGAAACCCCTCCAGACTCGCCGGATACTCGACGCCGAGCACCGAGAAGAACGACCCGCACCGCCCCAGATCGGTGATGTAGCCCATCCCGTCCGGGAATATCTTTTCATCCGATGTCTGCACATGGGTGTGGGTCCCGGCCAGAAGCGACACCCGGCCGTCGAGATGAAAAGCCATCGCCTCCTTCTCCGCCGTCGCTTCGGCGTGGAAATCGACGAGGATGCTCTGCGCCCCCGCTTCGCGCAGCAGCGTCAGTTCGCGCTCCGCGACCTCAAAGGGATTATCCATCGGTTCCATGAAGACGCGGCCGAGGAGGTTGAGTACGCCGATCTTTACACCACCCCGTTCAACCACGACATGTCCAAGACCCGGCAAGCGGGCGGGGTAGTTGGCGGGCCGTAGGAGACGCGGCTCTTTCTTCAGGAGCTCGTGGACCTCCTTGCGGTGCCAGACATGGTTGCCGGTGGTGATGACATCGACCCCGGCGGTGAACAGATCGTCCATCGCGTCGCGCTGGATACCCATGCCTCCCGACGAGTTCTCGCCGTTGGCGATGACGCACGAGATGCCGTGCCGCGTGCGATAGCCGGGAAGGAGGCGCAGGAGCATTTTCCGACCGGGGCGCCCAATGATGTCGCCGAGCATGAGGATGCGCAGAGAGGCCATCGATACCCCGTTACTGCGCCATCGCGATGACGCGGGTCTCGCGGATGACCACCACCTTGATCTGGCCGGGGTAGGTCATGTCGGACTCTATCTTCTTGGAGATATCGTTGGCCATGACATAGGCATCCTCGTCGCGCACTTTCGACGCATCGACCATGACGCGCAGTTCGCGGCCCGCCTGTATCGCGAAGGTCTTGTCGACCCCCGGGAATGCGTTGGCGATGTTCTCGAGATCGGTGAGGCGCTGGACGTAGGCGTCGCCCATCTCGCGGCGAGCGCCGGGGCGGGCGCCGGAAAGGGCGTCGGCCGCCATGACGATCATGTCGAGCACCGAATCGGGTTTGATCTCGTTGTGGTGCGCCTCGATGGCGGTGACGATCTTCTTGGCCTCGCCGTACTTCTCGGCGAGCCGCGCGCCCAAAGAGGCGTGCGAGCCTTCCTGCTCGTGGTCGACCGCTTTGCCGATATCGTGCAGGAGCCCGGCGCGGCGGGCCATTTTGATGTTATAGTTCATCTCGGCCGCGATCATGCCGGCGAAGAAACCCGATTCGACCGAATGTTTCCACATGTTCTGGCCGTAGCTGGTGCGGTATTTGAGCCGCCCGATGAGGAGCACCAGTTCGGGATGCATCTTGTGGACGCCGAGGTCGAACAGCGCCTGCTCGCCCGCCTCCTTGATCCCCTTCCAGACCTCTTTGGTGGCGGCGTTGAAAAGCTCCTCGATGCGGCCGGGATGGATGCGGCCGTCGGCGATGAGCCGCTCAAGGGTGATGCGGGTGATCTCGCGGCGGACCGGGTTGAAGTCGCTTATGACGACCGCTTCCGGAGTGTCGTCGATGATCAGGTCGCTGCCGGTGGTCGCCTCGATGGCGCGGATATTGCGCCCTTCGCGGCCGATGATGCGTCCCTTCATCTCGTCGCTGGGGAGCGTAACGGTGGTCACGGTGCCGGTCGCCACATACTCGCCGGCGTAACGCTGGATGGCGGTCGCGATGATGTTCTTGGATATTTTCTCCGCATCCTCGGTGGTCGCATCCTCTATCAACTTGATCTTCTTGGCCGCCTGATGCTTCGCCTCGTCCTCGATCTTCTGGACGAGGGTGTTGATCGCCTCTTCCTGCGTCATGCCGGCGATCCGTTCGAGTTCGAGTCGGATGTTCTCGCGCGTCGCCTCGATCTCCCTGGACTTGTTCTCAAGGAATTTCTCGGTGTCGAGTTGTTTCTTCTCGACGTTCTTGAGGTCCTTCTCCTTGTTGACGAGCAGTTCGTCGCGGGCGTCGAGTTGCTCCTCCTTTTTGTTGAGGCGTTTCTCCCGCTCCTTGAACTCGCGGAGCAGGTCGTTCTTCTGACGGTCGGTCTCCTTGCGCCCCTCAAGCAGCATCTCCTGCGCCTTGAGTTCGGCGCTCCTCAGGATCTCCTCGGACTTCGAGCGGGCCTCTTCGGCATCCTTGCGCCATTTTTCGGTTCTCGTCTTGAAAACGAGATTCAGCGCCATATAGCAGAACGCCGCTCCGAGGACCAGTCCGACCAGCAACATAATGATAGTAGTCGCGTCCACTGTGGTCTCCTTTTACTTTCGGTTAGTGAGCATCATCCCGGATTCGGTGACGAATCCGTCTATAGCGGTATCGTATTCATCAGAAAAACCTTCCGGCACTATCTGCAGATCGAACCCGACGCCGATCGCCGGGGCGCCGGGGCGCCGTTCCCGCAGGGTCGCGTCATAGTAGCCGCCGCCGTAGCCGATCCGTTCGCCCGCCCGGGAAAAAGCGACCCCCGGCACGAGGAAAAGATCGATGGCCGCCACCGGACAGCGTTGCGCGGTTGCTGCGGGCTCCCGTATCCCCTGATAGCCGTCGATCAGTTCGTCGACCGATCCGACCCGGTGGAAATCGAGCACTCTGGTCCCCGCCGTCACTCGGGGGAAATAGAATTCTTTGCGCCGGTCGTTCAACATCCCGCGCAGATCGGCCTCGTTCCGGAAGGGATGGTAAAGCGCCACCTTCGTCGCGGAACCGAAAAGATGACTGGTAACGATATGTTCGATGATACGGCGGCTTCTTTCGGACACCTCGGCATCGCTTAAAAGGCGCCGCTTTGCGCGTATATCTTTTCTCAGGACTTCTTTTTCCACAATATCGAAAAGCCCTGCGGCTTCCGACCGTTACTAAAAAAACCTATATAAACCCCGGCCCATGGCGAGGGGGAAGAGTCCTAATAACCAATAATGAAAACATTGTCAACTTTTTTATTTGTTAGAGCCTTCCCAAATAAAATGATTGACTCCCTTCCGGATGCCGTATATCATCGAGAACGACCCGTTCACTCAATTGAGGAGAAAACCGGTGCCCCGCATCCTGTTCGTGGACGATGACGCCACTATCGTCGATTGCTTCGCCGACCTATTCCGCGCCCTCGGCTTCACGGTGGAAACGGCCGGAGACGCCCGGCAGGCGATCGAGCGCTTCGAGGCGGCGGGAGACTTCTCGGCGGTCGTCATCGACCGCGGGCTGCCCCTCATGAGCGGCATCGAACTGGCCGCCCTTCTCCGGGAAAAAGACCCCGCGCTTCGCATCGTTCTGACCAGCGGCCATCTCTGGGACACCCTGCCCGACCGCGAACGGCAGGCCGTCGCGCGGCTCGAACTGCGGTTCCTCGCGAAACCCTTCTCCTCCGAAGAACTCCTGAAGCTCTTATCCTTTTCTTGACTTATCCCTAACGTCAATGTAGTGTTGTCTAATTTTTTTTGAATGGCTTCTATGCTGACGATTCTTCCGCTCGGTTGTTACGGTAGCGACCTCGAGGAAAAAAAGTGCATCTCGATGCGCGTCACCCCCTCGACCCTCATCGACGCCGGGGCGATACTTTCCAACATGTCCAAACCGGAACTGCTTAAGATAAAACACATCGTCGTCACCCACAGTCACTATGACCATGTCAAGGACCTGCCGACCCTTTCCGACTTCATGCTCTCCTACGGCTTTCACACGTTCACCATCCACACCACACGGACAATTGCCGAACAGATACAGAAACATATCTTCAACGACCTCATCTGGCCCGATTTCACCAAACTCCCCGGCAAGGGGACCCCGACAATCACCTTTGAGTATTTCGAGTTCGGCAAGCCGTTCACGGTGGACGGCGTCGAATTCCTCCCCATCGAGGTCGATCACGTGGTCGAGTCGGTCGGCTTCATCCTGCGCAAGGAGGGGGTCAGCATCGGATACTCGGGCGACACCTGCCGCTGTCCGCGGTTCATCGAAGCGCTCAATGCCGAAGAGAATCTCCGCGCCCTCTGCTGGGAGACCTCGTTCCCCAACCGGCTGGCCGTCATCGCGAAGAACTCCAAACATCTGACGCCGAAGGACCTCGAGTCCGAACTGGCGCAGGTACAACGCAACGTGCCGGTGTGGGTTTTCCACATGAAGCCGAGCATGCTCGACGAGATCGAAAAGGAACTCGGAGAGTTGCGGACCGACAAGCCGGTCCGTTTCATGCGTCAGAAAAGCCCCATCGTGGCCGGCTGACATGGACCGTCGCATCATCGTCAATTCGATACCGGGCGAGAAACGGATGGCCATACTCGAAGAGGGACGGCTCGTCGAATTCTCGCTGTTCCGCACGAGCGACCAGAACTGTCTGGGCAACCTCTACCGCGGCACCGTCAAGCGGATCGTCCACGGGATGCAGTCGGCCTTCGTCGAGTTCGGCCATGAGCGGACCGGTTTCATCTACCTGCGCGACCTGCGGCAGGATATCAGTTACGAGGAGTTCGAGAAGAACCTGAACGACGACGAGGGGGAGGAAGAGGGCAACGGCGAAACGGCCGCCGCCGCGCCGATCCCCGAATATGTCAAGGAAGGGCAGCAGATCATCGTGCAGGTCATCAAGGAGCCGATCGGCCAGAAGGGGGCGCGGCTCACCACCCACGCAACGCTCACCGGCCGCTTCGCGGTGCTCATGCCGACCATCCGCCACATCGGCGTATCGAAGAAGATCCACGACCCCGAGGTGCGGCGCGACCTACAGGATCTCGCCCGCAAAACGGTCGAAAAAGGCTACGGCGTCATCATCCGCACCATGGCCGGATCGGCCTCGCGCCAGATCGTCGAGCGCGAGATCGTCCAGCTCATCAAGAAGTGGCGCACGGTGCAGGACAACTTCAAGAAAGGAAAGAACGAAGAGCTCATCTCCGAGGCGGTCAGCCCGGTGGTCGAGGCGATAAAGAACACCTACACCGACGATCTGGGCGACATCATCTGCGACGACAAGGATGACCATGACGAGGCGCTCAAGTATGTCTCGGCCTTCATACCGGAACGAAAGTCGGCGGTGCGGCTGTACGATCTTCCCTACCCCATTTTCGAATACTACGGCATCGAGGCCGAGATCGACAAGACGCTCGGGAAGAAGCTGTGGCTGAAAAGCGGCGGTTTCATCTATATCGAACAGACCGAAGCACTGACGGTGGTCGATGTCAATACCGGCAAGTTCCTCGGCACCGGATCGCTCGAACAGACGGTATTCAGGACCAACCTCGAGGCGGCCGACGAGATCGCTTACCAGCTCCGTCTGCGCAACATCGCCGGCATCATCGTGGTCGACTTCATCGATATGCGGCAGCACAACAACCGCATGAAGGTCATCCGGGCGCTCGAATCGGCATTGGAGCGCGACCCGGCCCGGAACACCGTCTACCAGTTCACCCGGCTGGGACTCATCCAGATAACGCGGAAACGGACGAGCGAAAGCGCATTGGCGACACTCACCGAATCATGCCCCTACTGTGGCGGCACCGCCCATATACTGTCGCGCGAATCGGTCGGGTTCAAGATAGTGCGCGAGATACTGCGGCAGAACCAACTCTACAACGTGCGGCGCTTCCGTGTCGAGGCGCACCCCGATATCATTTTTATGTTGGAACACGCCTTCAGCAAGGAATTCAAAGAGGCGTGCCGCGCTCATAAGGTCATGGTCGATCTCAAAAGCGACGGCACGATCCACCGGGAACATTTCACGGTCTCCGAGGCCTAGCACCTTGGTCACCGACTGAACGGAGGCAGCATGGCGCTTATCGGTTTATTCCTGATATCGGTCGGCATCCTCGCGTTGCAGATCCTGCAGACGCGCATCTTTTCGTTCACCCTCTGGCACCATCTGGCCTATATGGTCATCACGGTCGCCATGATGGGGATGAGCGCCGCCGGAACGTGGCTCGCCACGCGCAAGAAAGAACCGGAGCGACCCTACCTGAGCCTCGCACTCCACGCGGCGCTCTTCGGCATCTCGACGATCCTCTCTCTAGCGATCGTCGTCCGTATCCCTCTTGACACCTATATGACCGACAAGGTCCTCCAGCTCGGGTACGTGTTCCTGTATTACATGGCGCTTATTTTCCCCTACTTCTTCGCCGGGATCGCGATATCGCTGTTGTTCCGCATCGCCCGGGAGCGGATCAACGTCCTGTATCTGGTCAATCTGGCCGGATCGGCCATCGGTGGTTTCGTGGTCATTTTCCTGCTGGAACGGTTCGGCGGCGAAGGGGCGATACTCATCGTCGCGGCATCGGCGCTCGTAGCCTCCTTCTGCTTCGCCGCGGCGGCCGACAACCGCATCGCACGTCTGACCTCCGGGTGCATCGCTCTGTTCATCATCATCCTCTTCCCGGCCCGTTTCGTTCTGTTCCCCATCGAATCGCCCCCCTCAAAAGCGCTCGGCATGGGGCGCGTTTTCGATGCCGGACAGGTGATAGAGTGGACCTCGTGGGACCGCGTCGCGCGCATCGATGTCTTCTCGAACAAACGGTCGCAGGAGTTCTTCAATTACTTCCCCGAACTCAAGAACAAGGTCATCACGATAGACGGCGATGCCTACACACTGCTGTACGACTTCCCCTCGGTCAGTACGCCGGGCACTTTCGACTATGCGCGTATCGGCCTGTCGCTCTATTCGTCGGCCTACCTGACCCATGAGAAACCCAACGTGCTCGTGGTCGGGCTCGGCGGCGGCACCGATATCATCACAGCGCTCCACAACGGCGCCACGGCGGTGACCGGCGTCGAGATAAACAAGGCGATGATCGAAGTGACACGCGATCACTACGCCGACTATGTGGGGCGCCCCTATCAGGATCCGCGGGTGACCGTCGTTCACAGCGAGGGCCGCAGTTTCATTCGCCGCGCCTCCGACCGCTACGACATCATCCAGCTTTCGGGCGTCGACACTTGGACGGCGCTCGCCAGCGGCGCCTACGTGCTCAGCGAAAGTTATCTCTATACGACCGACGCCATCCGTGAATACCTCGAGCATCTCTCGCCCGACGGCACCGTATCGATCATCCGCTGGCTTTTCTGGCCGCCGCGCGAAACCCTGCGGCTCTGCACCGAGATGGTCGAGGTTCTGCGCGCGATGGGCATCAGCGAACCGGAAAAACATATCGTCATCATCGGCGACGGAGCATTGGGCGCGGTACTGGTCAAGACTCGCCCCTTCACCTATGTCGAGATCGCGCAGATAGAGGAACGGACCAGCGAGACACCGCGCAACCGTATCATCTACGCCCCCGGCTTCGAGGCGCCCGATGACTACTGGAACCCGATATTCAAAACCCCTCCCTTCTTCGTCCCTGACGGAGCGGATCACATACGGAAATCCTTCCTGCGCTATTTCGATGCCGTGTCGCGCGGCACCGAGTCCGAATTCATCAAAAACTACGAATACGACATCACTCCGGTCAACGACGATAAGCCGTTCTTTTTCCACTATTACACCCTGAAACATCTCTTCACCGCCGACTGGGGCGACGGCGGATCGCTGGTTGATAAAATGCCGATCGGCATCCTCGTCCTGTTCCTGTCGCTGGTCCAGTCGCTTCTTTTCTCGCTACTGCTCATCGTCGCTCCGCTCTTCTTCATGGGAGCGAAAGAACGGGTCTATTCACCGCACCTGCAGATACTCTATTTCTCTATGCTCGGTATCGGATTCATGTTCATCGAAATAGCGCTCATCCAACAGTTCGTCCTGTTCCTCGGCAATCCCTCCGACGCGATAGCGGCAAGCATCGGTATCCTGCTGCTCTGCGCCGGTGTCGGGGCGCTGTTCAGCAAAAAACTGCTGATCACTCTCGGGGATCGGAAACTTTACAAAATGCTTGCGGTCGTCATGCCGCTTCTCGTCCTCGGTTACGCTCTGTTCGTACCGTGGTTCACCCACCTGTTCCTCGATTCCTCCTTCGCGCTGCGCCTATTCATATCCTTCCTGCTGCTTGCGCCGCTCGGCTTCATGATGGGCATCTTCTTCCCGACCGGACTTACCCTAGTCGGTGAGAAAAACGCCGGGTTCATACCGTGGGCGATGGCGGTCAACGGCGTCGCGGGCGTGGTGAGCTCGATACTCTCCATCATTCTCGCGATGGCCTACGGCTTTACCTTCGTATTCACCCTCGCCGCCTTCTGTTATCTCATCGCGGCGATCAGTTTCCACCGCTTCGCCAAGAAGCATGTCTAGAAAAAGTTTATGAACCGATCAGCATCGTGAGTTCCGCGTACGAACCGACCCGCAACAGGTCGCGCCGATCGCTCTGATGGATCCGCCGGACCTCGTCGCTGCGCTGGAAAAGAATGGTGTGCCAACCCGACCGTTCCGCCCCGGCGATATCGGTCAACGGGTTGTCGCCCATGTGAAGCATCCGGGACGACGGGATATGCGGGAAACCCTGTTCTATTTTCGCGAAAAGCTCCCGACGCGGCTTGGCCGCCCCTTCCTCATCGGAGAAAAGACAGAGATCGAAATGATGCAAAATGCCGCACCGTTCAAGTAGTATCCGCATCTCGCGGCCGCGGCTGAACCCGGTATCCGATATCAGCGTGATCGCGACGCCGTTCTTTTTGAGGAGTTCGAGAAACTTCGCTGCCCCCTCGATGAGCGGCGGTGCTATGGTGAGCGACGCCTCGCTCAAGAGTTGCGCCGTCTCCTCGCGTTCCGCAGCCGACAGCGTTCTGCCGAGCCGTTCAAGGATGAGATCGAGCCGTTCGAGCGTCAGCATCGTCCGCCCTTCGCGGTAGTAGACCTCGGTGAAGGTCCTCGATACCTTTTGTATCGCCGTGTGCACCGCGCTGGAAGAGACCCCGACCTTTTCGGCGATGATCCGGGCCCGCTCCTTCTGCCGCAGCGGTTCCTCCGCCTCCGATATGAGCGTCTCCCAGAGATCGAACGAGAAAAGTTCTATCGTATGGCCAGTGATCGTGACGGCGCCCATGATCCTCCTCCGTACCGGCCGACTTTAGCGCAAGGGCGGCCCGAAAGCAAGTACGGCGCTGTTGCTTTTTCACGCCGTTCCTCTATGCTTGTCCGAACCCTTTTGCGGAGGCATCCATGAACAAAGTCGCTCTGGTCACCGGCGCTTCAAGCGGCATCGGCCGCGAACTGCTCGACCGCTTCGCCGCCGACCGAATAGATATCGTCATCACGGCACGCGACGAAGCGGCGCTGGGGAAAGCGGCCGAAGAACTGACCGCAAAATATGGTATCGCCGTCACCGTCATCCCGGCCGATCTCTCGAAACCGGGCGAGGCGCACCGACTATACGGCGAGATAGAGAAACGAGGCATCGCCATCGAATACCTTGTCAACAACGCCGGTTTCGGCAACTACGGTGTCTTCCATGAATCCCCTGCACAAAAGATGGACGACATGGTGCAGGTCAATGTCGCGACGCTCGTGACCCTCACCCGGTTATTTCTTCCCGGCATGGTGGCGCGGAAAAGCGGCCGCATCCTCCAGCTCGCCTCGGTCGCCGCGTTCCAGCCCGGCCCGCTCATGGCGGTCTACTACGCGACCAAAGCCTTCGTCCTGTCGTTCTCCGAGGCAGTCGCCGAGGAACTGACCGGCACCGGCGTCACGATGACCTGCCTCTGCCCCGGTCCGGTCCACACCAATTTCGCCGCACGCGCCGACTTCAACCATTCACGGATATTCCAGAAGAGTCATGTCGCCACCGCGCCGGAAGTCGCCGACTACGGCTACCGGGCATTGATGGATGGCACGGTACTCGCGGTCCACGGCTTCAACAACAAACTGCTCGCCACCATCGGGCGCTTCATCCCGCGCCGTCTTATCGTCAAAGTGGTCCGCTGGATGCAGGAAAAGAGAGGCTGACCCGTTATTCCGGATCCTGATTGATGATCACTTTGACGCCGTGTTCTTCGAGGTAGGTGATGTTATCCGTCTCTTCCTTCTTGTCCAACGGATGATGCCACAGTAATACTCCTTTGGCCCCATCGGGGGCGAGGCTGAATGCCGCCGCATCGTTCCGGCAGAGCGCCCCGCCGTTCTTGCAGTTATCGACAAAAGGTTGCAAGGTGGTCGCGCCCCACACATCGTCATCGTAATAGGTAAGATAGAGCATGTCGGCGACTACGGAAATATCTTTGATCTCCTCGTAGGTCAGATCGTTGTTGTCGGCATCGATGCGTAGATAGTTGAGATATTTCTTGTCTTTCATCCAGTAGGTCTCTTCCGGCTCGGTGATGGGGAAAAAGAGTAATCTTCTCAAATTCTTCATTCCGGCAAGTATCTCGCCGTATCCTGCATACGGGGAATTAAAATCGGTGTAGTTGCCCAAGAAGGCAAAATCGAACAGATCGGCCCCTTCAAGATTCTTGAAATCGAACACCCCGAAGTAATCGCGAATGGTTAATGAGCGCAATCGGGGGAACCGTTCGGCTATCGGCGCATCGGCGGTGTCGCCGCTCAGCAATGCATAACGGACCTTTTCGTTGGGCTGTAGCTCCTTTATGGAGGTGGCGGTAAGAAGATTCAGTGTGTGGAGCAACTTGAATTCGTTTATCGTGGCGGGATTCGATGCGCTTCCATAGGGATTCTCCAAGATGATCCAACGCAAAAACTTGTTTTTCGCGAGAAGCGCCAGATCAAAATGGAAAGTCACATAATCAGCTCCTGCGTAATCATAGGATTTCAATGTAAAGTACGATAGGTGTTCGAACTGTCCAACAAAAGAGAAATCGGCAGTAGTCATATCGCCTTCAAAAGGCTCCAGATATAATTCAAAAGAAGTTACGAAAGGAGGCATCTCTGCCGCGTTAAGACTCGGCAAACAGGTGTAGTTCAGCGTAAGATCAAGCTCCAGAAGATTTTTCAAGTCGCCAACCCAAGAAAGATCGCAGGGTTGCTCTCCATATACGTCTTCGCGCTGAGAGATGGTTAGCCGTTGTAAATTCTTAAGATATCTTATTTCGCTCAGATCGGTACCGTTATCAAACAACACAACCGCAAGATTCCGCAATCGCTGGAGACATTTGATCCCTGAAAGATCGTAAAAATTGTCGAGCGGAATTTCTTTAAGGGTGTTTAACTCTGCACCGGTAACAGAATCTTCGGTGTTTTTGTTCAATTCGCTAAAAATAATATTTTTTAAGCGATTATCTTTGAATTCTATAGGCCCGACACATTCACAAAGACCAGTTTCGCCGCAGATCATTCCCTCGGGGCAATCGTTTTCATCGACGCAGTTCGGCTCGGGATCGTTGTAAAGCGAATCAAACTTTTTATATTCCTCTATACTACTCACTTCGCCCGGATAGTGGGGGAGTTTGTCGGGATACCCCTCCAAGGATCTTTCGCAAAATTCGCCCTCGAATCCCGGAACACAGGCACAGGTTATGTATGCCTCTTCTCCTTTTTTCAGAATCGTGGTATATCCTTTCATTTCGGGGCCATCGCTCAACATGATTGAAAATACTTTTCCGTTGCAAAAGATATACGGCAGATCGTCTGCCCCCATGCAATCGACGCCATCATATTTGAGCGGCAAACGAACACGCTGATCGCAGACGCAGTCGCCATAAGGATCGCACACCTCATTCTCCCCGCAGTCTTTTGTAGAGTGACATTCAACGGCAAGAATATCTTCGTCGGGGCTTTCGTGGGCATCGTTCAGGAGTTCGTCGCCATCGTCAACGACAAGGACGACATCGTCGCCATCGGTTATGGTAGCCTCAGAATCTTTTGGCGAAGAGTCGTTTCCGCAGGCGACAAACAATACCGCGAGAGCCAACATGAGTAACTTTGTCTGATTCATCGGATACCTCAGCATTTTTTTTAACGAACACGTTTCCTAGTTATAAGAGACAATTTCTGAAGAAAAGGATTCCCCCAAATAGAACTTTTTTTAAAAGATTTATCAATTCATTGTCTTTATTAATGTTTTTCATGGTCGTGTTTCCCCCGCAAAAAGGCTACTGGATGCAGGAAAAAAGAGAGCCGGGGCGTTAAAAATCCTTGGCTGGGACTTTAAGAGGCTATTTCGAACAAGAATAGATCTCCCTCACTAGTGTCAAGCTGAGAATTTGCCGGAAGCCTTCCTGTTGACAAAAAAGGTCCGTATTGTAGAATGCCCTTGTCCAGTTTGAGGGAACAGCGGATGCAGACGTTGATCAATGATCGCAAAATGCGGCCGAATCACGACCGCTACATTGCTATACTGCGGAGTATGACGCCCGAACAACGGTTGCTCAAGAGCTTTGAACTTACCGCGTTCAGCCGCGATCTTCTCAAAGCGGGATTGCAGCAACGGCATCCTGAACTGAACGAAGAATCCTTGCAGCACCTTTTCGTCGAACAGTTGAAAGCATGTCACAACAAGAACTCCTAAGAACGGTCGTTTCGGTCCTTGACCGGTGCAGCATCCCGTATATGTTGACCGGCTCGGTGGTTTCGAGCATTCAAGGCGAACCCCGATCTTCTCACGACATCGACATCATCGTTTCGATCCGTAAAGAGGATATCCCGGCGCTGACCGCATCGTTCACCGACCCGCGCTATTACCTTGACGAGCGGATGATACGGCAGGCGATCCTCAACGATCAAATGTTCAATCTGATAGACAACAAAGAGGGCGACAAGGTCGACTTCTGGATATTGACCGGCAGTTCGTTTGATGTGAGCCGCTTCTCGCGCAGGCAAAAGATCGAGCTGTTCGGCGGGCCCCTTTATGTATCCGCCCCGGAAGACACCATTCTTGCCAAGTTGAGGTGGTCAAAGCTTTCGGGCGGTAGTCAGAAACAGATGCTCGATGCGCTCCGCGTGTTCGAGGTTCAGCGTGATATTCTAGACGTGAATTATCTGAACGAATGGGCCCAGAAAATGGGACTTTCCGAAGCACTCGCGAACCTCTTGGCGGGATCAGCAAAGACTTGATTTAACCCCTAGACCGGCAGAAGCGTATCGAAGAGTTCCTGACGCACCGCTTTTATCCGGTCGCGCCAGTTCTCTTTGTTCGGGTCGGGGTGAGTGCGGTTGGTGAGGACGACGGCGGCACGCCCTTTCTCCGGATCGATCAGGAACGCCGTGCCGGTGAAGCCGAGATGGCCGATCATCCGGGCATGGGCATTGCGACCATAGTGTGAATCGCTCCCCTGCGGACGGTCGAAACCGGCGCCGCCGAGATTGCCGAGGTGGAACCGGAACCACGGCTGATCAAGCAGTTTCATGAGATAGACGGCCACCGTACCGGCGGTCCCGAAAAGCCCTGCGTGACCCGCCGCCGCATCGAGGTACCAGCAATTCTCATCCTCGACCTCGCCGTGACAGACCCGCTGTCGTTCCGGCGAGAACATCGTCGCGGCGGTATGCTGTTTGAGGAGCGGTCGCGTCGCGTATAAAAGGGGTCCCTGCGGGAACTTGAGTTCGTCAAGGAATCGTGAAAAAACCCCGTCGAGGCGATCGTTGAATATCTTCTCGAGCACAAAGCCGAGCAGGATGAAGTTGAGATCGCTGTAGACCGGCGGCTCTATGTCTTTAATCCTCGCGATCCGTGCGAGTATCTTTGCACGCCGCTCCTCATAGCCCCCCGTCCGGCCGTCGCGGAAGAACTCGGCATAGGCGGGATAGCCGGAGGTATGGTTGAGGAGCCGCAGAAGCGGCACCGGCCGCTGACCGGGGAAAAAACGATCGAGCGTATCTTCGGGTCGCACGACACTCTTGTTGAACAGCAGATAAAAGGCGGGCGCGGTGAACAGCGCCTTGGTCAGCGACGCGAGGTCGAACATGGTCCATTCGGTCACCGGAGAACCGTTCTCGAAGGCGGTCAGCCCTTCGGCCTTTTCGCCGACGAGCCCGTCTTTATCGGCGACCGCGTACTGGACGGCCGAGAAGAAACCGTTCTTCAGCTCTTCCTGATAACGCACCCGGTCAAACCCCCTTGTCGGCCGACGGCATCAGGATGAAAAGAATGAGATAGACGAGGATGCCGGGAAAGGCGGCGCTCAATATCGACAGCAGCACATAGGCGACCCGGACGATGGTCGGATCCCAGCCGAAATACTCGGCGACGCCGCCCAGACAGCCAAATATCACTTTGTTGCGCGACTTCACGAGCGTCATGAACTTCCTCCACAAACCGTGCGGGGCATCATAGCAGAAAAACGGCCGCCGGTCAAAAAGGGGGAAAAATTGCGCTCCGTCGCTCATCGCGTTATCGTTGCGCATGATATTTCTTTTCTGCGCGATACTGTCGAGCAGCGCCGTGGCGCTCATCCTCAAATACACCGAATCACGGGACTACCGCCGGATGCCCATCGTGGCCGCCAACTACCTCGCCGCGTCGGCGCTGTCGGTCATCCTCGCGGGGGGAACGCTCCTCCCCGGCCGTACTTCGGGCGATATCTTCGGAAGCTTCTTCGCCGAGGCGACATCGGTCTTTTCGGGCGGCGGCATCTTCTCGGCCGATGCCGGCGGCGCGTGGGCCATCGTCTGGGGCATCCCGTCGGGACTGCTCTATTTCCTCGGTCTCATCAGCATCCAGCGCAGTATCCGCGAAAGCGGCGTCGGTATCACCGGCGCCTTCTCGAAGTCGGCCATACTCATCCCCATCCTCGTGTCGGTCCTCCTATGGCATGAGCGGCCCACGGCGTGGCAATGGGGCGGCATCATACTCACCTTCGTCGCCATCGCCCTGTCGCAGAGCGGCAAAGGGAGCGGGCAGGCGAAGGTCGGCCTGAGTCTCATCCTGATGTTCCTCGCGGTGGGATCGGCCGAACTTTCGAACAAGGTCTTTCAGCAGTACGCCCTGCCGCAGTACAAGGAATTGTTCCTCTTCACCGTTTTTTTCATCGCCTTCCTTATCGCGACGGCGGCGCTTTTTCTGGAACGGGGCAGACCGAACATGAAAGAATTCGTTGCCGGTATCGCCGTCGGGGTGCCGAATCTGTTCTCCAGTTATTTCCTGATACAGGCCTTCGCGACGCTGAACGCATCGGTGGTCTTTCCCTTCTACAGCGCCGGGAGCATCGCGCTGATCACCCTCGGCGGCGTGGCGCTCTTCGGCGAGAGACCGACGCGGCGCGAATACGGCGCCATCGCGGTGGTGCTTGCCGCCATCGTGCTGATGGGCGGCTGAAACGAAAGAGGCGATCTCTTCTTGCCTTGCCGGCGCGATTCTGATACTATCGCTATGCGGATAACGAATCGGAGAATCGATGCTTCTTTTTTTCGCAGTGCTGATCGTATTGGCCGTCTACTCGACCAAGATAAGTTCAAAGTTCGGCGTTCCGCTTTTGCTCGTCTTTCTCGCGATCGGCCTGATCGTCGGCAGCGACGTGCTCAATCTGCTCTACTTCAGCGATGCCGAACTCACCAAGAAGATAGCCGACATTTTGCTCATATTCATTCTTTTCGACGGCGGTTTCCGCACCACCAAGCGGCAGTTCAAACAGGTCGCCGCCCCCGCGATCACGCTCGCCACGCTCGGCGTCGTTCTCACCGCGCTGGTGCTCGGTTCGCTCATCCATCTTATTTTGGGCTACGGATTCCTCTATTCGATGATGATCGCGTCCATCATCTCTTCCACCGATGCGGCGGCGGTCTTCATGATCACCAAACAGCACCCCGTCAAAGAGCGTCTTTCGGCCACGCTGAATGTGGAGTCGGCCGCCAACGACCCGATGGCCATACTGCTGACGCTCGCCTTCGTGGAACTGCTGACCGGCAATTATGCCTCGACGGCGCAGTTCATCGCGGACCTGCTCTGGCAGTTCTCCGGCGGCATGCTGCTCGGTTTCGCTTTCACCCACATCGCCAAACTGCTCTTCGACCATTTGAGATCGGAAAACCGCGGCAATTATTATGTGCTCATCGTCGGCGTGATCCTGCTCGCGTATGGAGTAGCCGACCTGCTCAAGGCGAACGGCATCATCGCGGTCTTTTTCATGGGCTATTGGCTGGGCAATTCGGAATTCGCCGCCAAGCGCGGGGTAAGCAATTTTCTCGAGGGCATATCGACCTTCGGCAATGTCTCGCTGTTCCTCATGCTGGGCTTGCTGGCCTTCCCCCGCGAGTTCGTCCACATCTGGCGGGATGGTCTTCTGGTCGCGGTGTTACTGATCTTCATTGCCCGGCCTTTCGCCGTCATCGTGTCGACCGCACCGTTCGGCTATTCCCTGAAAGAGAAGGCCTTTGTCGCGTGGGGCGGCATCAAAGGGGCGGTCCCTATCGTGCTGGCGACCTACCCCGCCGCCTTTCATGTCGATCCGCAGGGAATGGTATTCAACATCATCTTTTTCGCCGTGTTCCTTTCGTGTCTGTTCCAAGGATTGACGCTTGCGCCGCTTGCCCGGTTTTTTAAGTTTACTGCGGCGAAACAGGCGGCCTCGCCCTATACGGTCGAACTGCACACCACCCGAAAAAGCGACATCGACATGTTCGAACTCCATGTCCGGCCGAACGCCCTCTGCATCGGCAGTAAGATATCGGAACTTCCCCTCGGGAAGGATGTGCTGATAAGTTCCATCATCCGGGAGGAACGCATACTTCTGCCCAAGGGGAGTACCGAACTGAAGGAGAACGATATCCTGTTCATCCTCGCGCACGCAAACCGGATACGGGAGATATCGGAGAAACTACACTAGCCCCGACGCGCATCACCCTTTCACGACCAGTACCGTGACGACCGGCTTCTTGTCGGTGAGTTCCATGAGATAGCGGCGCGACAGGAGGCGGATATCCTCTTCTATCTCGTCGTCGTCGCGGTCGACGCTCTTGCGGTCGGCGAAGTATTCGTAGATCATGTCGCGCAGTTCGTGCTGTATCTTCTTCATCGCGGAGGCCGACGCGATGCCGGCGGTGATGAAGCGCGGCGGGGTGATGAGCCGCCCTTCGACGAGATTCACCGCGAGCAGTATCGTCATGACGCCGCCGCGGCCTATCCGTTTCCGTTCCCGTATCGTTTCGATGTCGACCAGATCGGGATCGTAGTTGCTGACGATCCGTTTCTGCAGATCGATCCTCTGTCGCAGTTCCGAATCGCGTTTGGTATAGACCAGCACATCGCCGTCGGAGATGAGCCGGGACGAGAAACCTTCACCCTCCAGCAGGCGGCAGTGGTAATCGATGAACCGGAGATGGCCGTGAACCGGGATGATGAGCCGCGGATTGACCTCGCGCGCCGCAAGGAGCAGTTCCCCCTGCCGACCGTGGCCCGACGCGTGGATATCGACGGTCGTCTCGTAGAAGAGGTTCACCCCCTTTTCGACCAGCGTGTCCATCATCCGGCCGATGGCGGTCTCGTTGCCCGGGATGATCTTCGAGGAGAACAGTATCGTATCGCCGTATTTCAGCGGCACCGCCTTGAGCATGTCGAGCGAGAGCCGCTTCATGATGGAGCGCGGTTCGGCCTGCGACCCGGTCACGATCATGAGCAGTTTGTGGTCCGGTATCGTGGAGAACTTCGACTCGTCGGATATGACATTGCCGGGCAGTTTGATGTAGCCGAGCTGTTGGGCCAGACGGGTGTAGTTGTGGACGCTGCGCCCCATGAGCCCCACGGTGCGGCCCGTTTCGCGCGCCACTTCGATGATGTTCTTTATCCGTTCGACATTCGACGAGAAGGCGGTGACGATGACCCGCCCCTTGGCCGCCGCGACGAGTTTGCGGATGTTCGGGACCAGTTCAGACTCCTGTTCCGAGAACCCGTCGCGCTCGATGTTGGTCGAGTCGATGAACATCATATCGACATCTTCGGGGACCTTTTTATAGAACGGCGAATGACCCGAGCCGTCGCACTTGAAGTCGCCGGTGTGCAGGAGGGTGAAGGGCCCTGCGGTGATCAGGAGCGCCTTCGCCTCGGGAACGCTGTGGGGCACCGGCAGCATCTTGACGCTGAAGGGGCCGACATCGAAGGCGGTCTTGCGCTTCGCCGACAGCGGGACGAGATTGTTGTAGCGCGCCACCTTCCCCATCCGCTCCTTGAGCAGACCCGCCGGCAGTTCGGTCAGATAGACCGGGACATCGTGGTCGCGCAGAAGGTAGGGTATCGCCCCGATGTGGTCCTCGTGACCGTGGGTCACCACGACCCCCGCCAGTTTCACACCCAGCGTCTTTATCGCGTCGAAATCGGGGATGAAGAAGTCGTCGTCCATGAAATCGTCGTTGCCCGGGAAGCCCATCCCGCAGTCGATCATCAGCGCGTCGCTCCCGTAGATAACCAGCAGACAATTCTTGCCGACCTCACGCAGACCGCCCAACGGCACGACCGAGATCTGTTTTTCACTCATGATGCACCTCGCAAAAAGACGGTGCATGTTACCACACACCGTGCTCATGCGCAAATAAAGAGGCAAGAATCCATCTCCCCGACATTATTCGGATAATAACCTCGGAATATTCTTTGCTCGTATCGTGGGTATGAGAGGTGTATCTTTGTCTCACCACATACGGAGTATCCCATGAAGAAAACGTTGCTGGCATTATTGATCTTATCGACCCTGTCGCTCTGCGCCGCTGCGGTACCGGCGCCGAAGATCACCTTCAAGCAGGACATTCCCACCTTCATCGCCGCACCGGGCATCGCGCTCGCGGCTGACGAAACGGCGGTCTCCCGTTGGATGACCCGCGAATTCCTGCCGACCTATCTCCCCGGGACGATGGCGCGGCCGACCCTCGCGCGACACATCGCCCACGACGGCATCCATGTGTTCCGTTATGACTACACGGTCAACGGCGTTCCGGTCGACGGCGCCGCCACGACCGTCGCCATCCGCGACGGCAAAGTATACCGCATCACCAACGCCATGGGCAAGATAGCGATCGACACTACGCCGCGCATCAGCGCCGCGCAGGCGGCTCGCACCGCCCTCACCGCACTGACCGGCACCGCGACGACCAACACCCCGAAACACTCGAGCGAACTGCGGGTGATCCGTCACCGGGGCAACTGGCAGCTGGCGTGGAAGGTGCGGCTCGCTCCGACCTCGATCATTGACGGTCGCTTCCACTACGTCGATGCGCGGACCGGCGCGCTTCTTTCGGGCGGCACCGACACCCGTTCGGCCGAACCGACCGACATGGCCAAGGTCTTCGAAACCAATCCCCTGCGAAACCCCTCCCCCATCGAAGTTGAACTGCCATGGATAGACCCAGCCGACGGCAAACTGACCGCCGTTGCCGATGCGGAGGGAGTGCGCGCGATCGTCGCCACCAACTGCCCCGACGAGGGAAAAACGACCGTCGTGCAAGGCTACGGCGAGATCCCGGTCTGCACCCCCACGCAGATGGCCGATAAGAACAAGAACGGCAGTTTCATCTATGAGGACTGGCAGAACGGACTCGATCTCAAGTTCGATGCACAGGACATCTATCCCGAGGTATCGATGTACTATCATGCCTCAAAAATATATAAGTTTCTGCGCGAACTCGAGATCGACGGATTCCATTACCTGAGCGGCCACAAGGCCGGGACCGAGAACCCCAATCCGCTTATCGTCGTCGCCAACTTCCAGTATCCCTCGCAGAGCGGCGGTTTGGGACCGATGGATAACGCCTTCTTCTCGCCGAACCAGCCGGGATTCAACGATATTTTCTTCGCCGATTTTCCCTATCAGGGAGACCTCATGGTTTTCGGACAGGG
This sequence comes from bacterium, assembly GCA_022709425.1. Taxonomy (GTDB): domain Bacteria; phylum UBP6; class UBA1177; order UBA1177; family JAKLFG01; genus CALMRE01. Next base: position 105,218 of record JAKLIW010000002.1, on the reverse strand, counting down.
AAGCAAGACCGATTTCGCCTATGACGGCGACGTGGTCTATCACGAATTCGGCCATGCCGTCGAAGCGACCACTTCTCAGTTGAGCCCGATGCCCTTCGCCGACCAGTACGGCTTCTCGAATGTCCCCATCGGCATCAACGAAGGTATCGCCGACAGTTTCTCCTTCATCATGTCGCAGGATGCCTGTCTGGGCGAATACGCATCAGAAGGACTCGCCGGGATGGCGGGCTACCAGAAAGGAGAGGATGGCTTCTACTGCATGCGGCGCGCCGACAACGCGAATCTCATCAACGAGGACTTCACCGGTGAATCGCACCACGACGGACTCCCCTTCGTCGGAACCAATTGGGCGCTCTATCAGGCCGGGATCGCCAAAGGTCTTACCCGCGACGACTTCGCGCGCCTCTTCATCCGCATGCTGATGTCATTCACCGACGCGCAGGCCACCCCGCAGGATTACGCCGCCATCATGCTCTCCGAGGTCGAGAACGACCCGAAGTTCGCCCCGCTCAAGACCGCGGTCGAGACCTTACTCGAAGAGCGCGGATTCAACGAACCGATACGGGCGCGCGACATCACCCAAAAGGTCGACTATATCTTTTCCGGCGGGACCGATGCCGCTTACGGCGCACCAGAGACCTCATTCATGGCCGATGTGCAGGGCACCGAAACGAAGATAGCGCCGGCCTACGTCCAGTTCTACATCGATATGCCCGAATGCATGGACACCCTTACCGTCACCGGTACCGGCTACGCCAATTCGCAGACCGGCAGCGGCAGCAACCCCTACTATTATCTTTACGCCCGCAAAGACAAGCCGATCCACTACGATCTGAACAACTATCCGGTGCCGGTCGATGTCGACACGGTTCTGGAACCCAAGAATAACGAGTACCTGTTGAAGAAACTCGAGCCGGGAGCGCGTTACTATCTCCAGTTCGTGAATCTCGCCGGGGAAGGCTTGGTGGTCTACATCGCGGCGACCCCGTCACGCACCAGCACCGAAGACTGCATCGCCGCAAGCGACGATGACAGCATCACCGCCGACGACAGCATCGCGACCGACGATGAGTTGACCGCCGATGAGATCGCCGATACCGATACCGTCACCAAAAAAAGCGACGGCGGCTGCGCTCTCGTAACGCTCTGATCTAAAAAAAGGGCGGCCGCAACGGGCCGCCCCATGATCTTCGTAAAATTCTCTTAGCTTAGATGACGCAATCGGTCAGCGTGCTGGCAGTCTCCGTGATGGTGGCGCCACCGTTATCATTGGTGACATCACAGGTCTGACCGTTCGAAAAAACGACATGATCGAGGACCACCGACGCACCGTCCTCGACCCACAGCTGGCCGTAGTCATCGCCGCCGCCGTACTTGATGTCGGCGTAGGTGAAGATGTTGGCGGCGTTGCTGCCGGTGCTGTAGAGCAGGATGGTCTTCCAATCGCCCGCCGACGGAACATCCTTGTAGCTGGTGATGGTGACATGGTCGGTCTCGGTACCCGCAAGAGCAAGAGCGCCGCCGTCGCGAATGGTGATATGGGAGTTGTCATGCAGGTAGAGGGTCGTTCCGGCCGCGATGGTGATCGGCTTGTGAACATAGAGATAGTCGATATCGTAACCGATCGAAAGATTCTGCCAAGTACCGGTGTCGTCGATATCCTCGGCGCGGACCTTCACGAGGGCGTCGCTCAAACCATCGGTGACGATCGGGTCGAGCGCCGGCACACTGTTCGCGCCGATCCAAACGGGATAGGTGTCGACCACGGTGAACTCATTGCCGGTAAAACTGCCGATCTCGGCGCCGTTCTCGAAGGTGATGCCGTAGCTCTGTATCTCGTGGAACTTGCAGTTGTCTATGGAAACCGACGCGCCGCCATCCACCCAGATCACGCCATAGTCGTCACCGCCGCCGTATTGGAACATGACATTCTCAAAAGCGCTGTCATTCGAGGCGGTCTCATAGATCAGGATGCCCTTCCAGTCGCCCGCGCCCGGAGCCGCTTTCGCCGAGGTGAAAACTATCGGGGCGAGTTCCGTGCCGACCGCGATGAGCGAACCGCCGTCACGAAGGGTGAAGTGGGAGTTCTGGTTCAGGTAGAAGGCGGTTCCCGCTTCCAGCGTGATCGGCTGGTTGATATAGAGATAATCGACCTCATAGCCGATCGAGAGGTTCTTCCACGTACCGGCATCAACGACATCCTCGGCCCGTATGAGCACGCGGTCGGTGACATCGTTGGTGACGATCGGGGAAAGTTTCGCCACGGCGTTCGCGCCGACCCAGATCGGGTAAGCATCGACCCCGGCGAACTGGTTGCCGGTGAAACTCTCTATCTCCGCACCATTTTCGAACATAATACCGTATTTCTGAATGTCGGTGAACAGGCAGTTGTCGATAGCGACCGACGCTTCGCCCGCGACCCAGATCACGCCGTAATCATCACCGCCGCCGTGGGAGAAGGCGGTGTACTGGAAGCTGTTGCCGCTCGACGCGGTCTCATAGATCTCGATACCCGCCCAATCGCCCGCCGCAGGAGCCGCCTTGGCGGAAGCGAAGGTAACGATATGATCGGCCGTACCACTGACCACCATCGATCCGCCATCCTGAATGACGATCTTGGCGTTCTCTTCCATGATCACTTTGGTGCATTCATCAAGCGTCAACGCCGCCTTGACATACAGCGTCCCCTTAATGAGATGGGAACCGGTCCACGCGGCGGCGGCGGTCAGCTCTTCGCCGTCGTGTTCAACCGTCGCGGTCACCGGGCAAGCAACCACGTCATCGTCTGCGGCGAGCAGATCCTCGTCGGCAACGGCCGTATCGGTCGTGTCGGTAACGGTATCGGTCGTCGTGTCGGTAACCACCGCATCGTCGATCAGATCGTCAGAGGCCTCATCGGTGTCGGTAACCACATCATCGATATCTTCTTTCTTGTTGTCGTCGCACGCGACCACAAAAAAGGCCGCCATAACGAGCGCAACGGTCAATAACTGGAACTTCTTCATGAAAACCTCCTCCTGAAGTAAAAAAACAAACGCCATGTACTATACCTCTGGTTCCGCTTTTGTCAACGATAGCGGGCAAAAGACGAATTGCCTGTCGCTTTATTCAATACTCTTTTTAGGATATCTTCTTTGCATCTTTTATTCTCACGCACTATGATGCTCCAGCCAACCGACGGAGGAGGTCCCATGAAACAGTTTTTTTTCTTTTTTCTTCTGTGTACACTTCTCGCCTGTGGCCGCACCGAAACACCCCTCGTTCAGACACCGCCACCTGAACCGGCCGGAGCCTGTCCCGTTATCGATGCGCAAAAGGCGGCCGAACTCGCGGCGCTCACGCTCAAATGCAGCGACACCGAGTACCCGAACAAGCAGTGCTATCTCTATGAAAAGGAAGAAGACCTCAAGCCGACGCGGCTCAACAATCCCGCCTTCGCCGGTTGTTTCGACTGGCATTCATCGGTCCACGGTCACTGGACGATGGTGAAACTGCTCAAAAATTTCCCCGGCATGGCGAACGCCCCGGCGATACGGGCGAAACTCTCGGAGCACCTGACCCCTGAAAAGATCGCCAAAGAGGTCGAATACCTGAAGTCGAGCCCCGGGAAGACCTTCGAGCGGACCTACGGCTGGGCGTGGCTCCTCCGGCTCGCCGCCGAACTGGAAGGGTGGAACGACCCCGACGCCCTGAAATGGCGCGACGCCCTCCGGCCACTCGCCGCGCACATCGCCGAGAAAACGCGCGACTACCTGCCGCGCCTCTCCTTTCCGGTTCGGACCGGCGTTCACGCAAATCTCGCCTTCTCGCTCATCCACATGCTCGACTATGCCCGGACGGTGAAGGACGCCGAACTCGAAAAGGTCATCGTCAGCCGGTCGCGCGACTTCTATCTCGCCGACACCCAATGTCCCGTTGCCTACGAACCGTCGGGCATCGACTTCATATCGCCCTGTCTCGCCGAGGCCGATCTCCTGCGGCGCATCCTGCCGCAGAAAGAGTTCGTCGCGTGGCTGACCGCCTTCCTACCCGACCCCGCATCGCCGCAATTCAAGAACCTTTCGGCGCCGCCGGTGGTGCTCGACAAGAAAGATTACGCCATCGGCCATCTCATCGGCCTCATGCTCCAGCGGGCGTGGAGCTTCAGCGGCATCGCGCAGGCCCTTCCGACGAACGACCCGCGGCGGACTGCCTATGAACGGCTGGCCGGGATACACTGCGAAAAGGGCTTCGCCGACATGGGACAGTCGGGTTACGGCGGAGAACACTGGCTCGCTACTTTCGCGACGGGCGCCGCACTCGGTTTTTAGGTGATATCGTACACAGAAGCCCTTTTGCCGGGGCTGAGAACTACTTCTCTTCCGCTTTCTTCTTGTTGGAACGGATCTTCTGGCTGCTGGGACGGGTCTTGCCGTGCGACGCGCGCCAGATCTTGCCTTTCTTGGACCGTTTATCGCCTCTTCCCATGGGATCCTCCGTCAAGGGTCTATTCAACGACCGTCAAAACAAAAAAAATGGTGGAGCTGAACAGGTTCGAACTGTCGACCCCTTGAATGCCATTCAAGTGCGCTCCCAATTGCGCCACAGCCCCACGCGGGAAGCATTTGTATCCAAGAAGCGCATTATGTCAACATTTTTTTGAGCGAAGAGCTACTGCGCGTCGGCGGCGGGGACGATGACCTTGACGAGTCGGTTGCTGAGATATGAACCGTTGCCGAGCACGGTGACCAGCGCATCGTAGACCGCCGGTTCAGTCGTCGTGTTCTTGCAGAAGTCGTTGAAGAAATGAACATCGAACCAGACGGTGGTCCCCTGCGTAACCGAGATGAAGGTGGTCGTGGTCTGTCCGCTCACGCCGGTGGTCGGATCGGCCTTGACGGTGGTTGACGACTTGATGAACTCGGCGGCGCTGATGCCGTCGCACTGGTCGTCCGACATCTTGCCGGTGGTGACGTCCATATCTATAAACGTGGTCAGGTCGAGGATCGCCTGCCCTATCTGTTGAGGCATCCCATCGCCTTCGGGGGTGGTGGTGTGGTAAATGAAAGGATTGCCATTCTTATCGAACGATCCGGTCAATTCGGCCATCTTTTTCATGTCGTCCATCGGTTCCGAGGCATCGGTCGCGGAGCCGTCGGTGTTCAGGGCGTTCCACGTATCGATACCGATGAACTTGGCTCCCTTGCTCCCCATGATCGCGATCGCCTCATCGAAGGTATGGCCGTTCTCAAGACCGGCGCCGACCCGCCAGACACAGTGGGTATAGGGATCAAAGTTGGGATTGTTGTCGGGATCACAGTCCTCATGAACATCGTCGGTGATGTAGATGACTATCGGCATCGATTTCTTACGGAAACAGGCATGCCCTATCGTACCGACCTGACCGGTGCAGTCGGCCTCCGGAATGACGATCTCCGCCTCGGCGATGCATCCCATCCCGGGAGGACAGAGCGACGCATGACCATGGAACGCCGCGTCGGCAAAACTCTGATAGATCGGTTCGCTCGCCATCTCACTGATGCGAACGCTGAACTTGTCTTCGGACAACGGCATGATATTGTCGAGGCTCGCCTTTATCTCATCGGCATTGAGCGTCATTTTCTGGCGCAGGAAATTCGAGATACCGTCGAAGGTGATCCGCGACAGTCCGAAAGCGGCGAAATCGGGATCGGCATACTGCGCATTTATCTTGTCGATGATATTGGTCTTGACCTCTTCCTGCACCCGTGCGATCTCGCCGTCCATGGATCCCGATGCATCGATGACCAGCAACACATCGATCGCCTCAATGAGCGTGCTGAACTCGAGCGTCCGGGTGACCTCTTCTCCCGCTTCATAAGGAAGAACGACAAAGAAAAGTCCGTCGGGAATGGTGTCGGTGTCATCGGTCGGATCGGAGCCGTAGACGATCTCGGCCAGATCGTCGGACCCATCACCGTCGGTGTCTTTCTGGGTCGGCTCGGTACCCTCAGCGACCTCTTCCTTATCCGAAAGCCCGTCATTGTCCGAATCTTTATCGAGATAGTCGGGGGTATCGTCGGTATCGCTGTTCACGCAGGGCTGAGAGGGACATTCTTCGCTGTCGGACAAACCGTCATTGTCGGAGTCGGCGTCAAGACAATTCGGAAGTCCGTCAATATCCTTATCCCCGCTCCCGTCAATGCCGTTGGGTATACCGTCCTCATCTTCATCGCCGTTCGGATCGGTGCAAAGATCGCTGACGATATCCTCATCGGACCCTACCGGATCGTCGCTTTGCGGGTCGTCGTTCTGCACATCGTCGGGCTGAGCGGTATCGGTCACCGGCTTCTCTTCGCAGACCGGCCCCGTCTCTTTCTCAACACAGCTCTTATCCTGCGCCGCGCAGTCGGTCGTCTCGACCCACGCACCTTCGGTACAGGCGACTATTTTCTCGCCGGCGCAGGCCGAACCGCTACCGGTACAGTCGCCGCCCACCTGTTCATCTGCCACGCATGCACCGCCCTTACAAGTCTTGCCCGCCGCCGCGCAGTCCTCGTTCAGCACCAATACGCCGCCCTCGCACTTCAGAACTTTGTCCTGCGACCAATCACAGATATTCCCCTCGCCCACGCAGGGCGAACCGATATCGATGATGTTCTCGCTCTCCTCGCTCGACGAACAGGCCGAACCGAGGAAAAGGGAAAAACCAAGAAGTACGAAAAAATAGACGGAGATCTTTTTCATAACGGGCCTCCCGTACTGTGTAGTGGTCTTACTCATGGAAAGAGTATAGCCTCTTCTTTTCCTTTAAGTCAAGATTTTTATTATATTGTTTTCATTCATTTATTCGACATTTAGAAAAAAACTTTGCTGTGTAGCGAATGACGTGCGCGATCTTTTTTTGCTTTAATCGGCAAGCACCTTGACGGCGTATTGACGGGTGCGCGGACCGTCCCAGTCGACTAGGTAGACCGCCTGCCACGTACCGAGCGCCGGCGCGCCATCCTCGACGATCAGGGTTATCGAAGGCCCGAATAGCGACGACTTGACATGGGCGTCGGAGTTCCCTTCGGCGTGACGAAAGTCCGATTCGTGCGGGATGAGTTTCGCCATGAAACCTTCCAGATCGGTCGCCACATCGGGATCGGCGTTCTCGTTGATGGTTATCGCCGCGCTGGTGTGAAAGACATGGATGACGGCGATGCCGTTCCTGACGCCGCTTGCCCGGATGGTCTCCTCAACGCTCGGAGTGATGTCGATGAATTCGGAACGGCGCGTACTTTTTACCGTGAACTTTTTCAGCATGACCGGCCTCCCTCTCCCGTTGACCGCTCAAATAACGACGCGCTGATGATACCACAGCAACGCGCGGGAGTCAATTGCGCGACTAGAAGATGCCTACAAAACCTTACGGAATTCGCCGTGGCAGAACGATTCGACAGCCACTACTATAGTTCTTGCGCCCTGACCCCTCTGACCTCTGACCGTCGCTGGCGATCAGGGCGTCGAAGGCGCTCAGTTCTCCGAAGCCGTTCACCTGCTGTTCGGTCGCGACGAGCCCTTGCTCGGTGCGGGTCAGGAAGCCGTTGTCGGTACGGTAGGTGAAGAGCATGTCGCCCACCTGCGCGATGGCGCCGTCGTTATCGTAGGTGTAGGAGACGGTCTGCGCGCCGACCGTTACCGCCGAGAGGTTGAAGTCGTCGTTATACTGGTAGGAGACGGTCCCGGCGACTGCGCCGCTCTGCGTTTCCGAGGCGGTGAACTGGCCGTTGTAGGTGTAGGTCAGGGCGTTCCCTTCCGGCGTGGTGATGGTGGCGAGTTTCTTGGCACCGAACTCTTTCATGGCTTCAAAGACGCCGACGGACGATGGACAGGTTCATGGGCTTTTCCTTTCAAATCAATTTTTTGCCCTACAATAGGCCTTGTGTATCCATACCGGCAGATAGTAGTACCAAATAGTCCCGACAATCAGAAATAATATTGCATAGTACCAGAATCCAGCGGTTGAGAAAGGATGAATAGTAAAGATTTGCCCTGTAATATGATCGAGTCGGTACCATATCTCCGTTGGCACAATCATGCGGTCTAGAAAAACTATTATTAAAACGGGCATATCAACAGCAAATAAAGGCCACCAAACTATATCGAATAGGGCATCAAAAGGTGTGGTAATCGCAAGATACAAACAATAAAGGTATATTGCAGTATGCGCACTCAAGAAAAAACATTGCGCATAACGAACGCTGTTGGGTCTCTTATTTACAACACACATTGGGGTCTCCATCTGGATCTGCATTTGGGCCGGGGCCGGGCCTATGGATGAAATCCATCGTTATAACTACTAATATTCTCACGCTTCCCCTCCCCGCGCCTGCCGCACATGCGGATAAGTCGTTATTACATTTCTCTTTCATACAATATTTCCTAGCATCTGGGTCGCAAGGGTAGTTTTTTCGGCAATGATAATAGCATATATCATGTAGCATACAACAGGTGTCCAAGGCACTTATTGGCTCTTCGTACATATCTTTATGGTTCTTAGTATATTGTTCCTTTAAGCCACCTGTCCAATCGGGACCACACCACTTCCCATGGGCTTTAAACAATCCTATTGGATCAAGCCAATTTATTGGGTCATCAACTAGATATTCAAACAAATTCGTAGCGCCACCATCGAACTTGATTGGGTCTTTGCTTGTCCATCTTCCCGCTTCCGGGTCATAATCTCTCGCCCCAAACCGGATGAGTTTGGTGTCTGCATCGTACAAACCACCTGCAAATCCGAACGGGATGTCGAAGGTTCCGGTCTCGGCGATGATCCGGCCGTACTCGTCATACTCGCGCTGTTTCACGATCTCGCCGGTCACGGTGTTGACGACGAGCCGCGGGCTGCCGAGGTGGTCATGCACGATGCGGTAGTTCACGCCGTCCCTGACGATGTACTCAGGCACATTCGGGCGTCCGGCATAGGGGTGAGTCAGAGGGGTCAGGGCGCAAGAAGTATAGTAGTTCATCTGGCCAATTCTCGCTCCAACTTCTCGATTCGCTTGCGTTTTCCCGCATCATCCGCCACCTCCTTCTCGAACTGTCGCGCCGCCATCCCCACACCCGCCGCGCTCATCTTCACGAGCGTCCCGATCTCGCCGAGCGACAGCGCCGTGTGTCGCTTGAGCAGCAGGACGAACGCCTTGCGCGGCTCGTTGTTTATGCCGCGTGTCGTCAGCCGTTCCTCGTTCACGCCGTATGCCGCGCAGATCGCCTGCCGTATCGTGTCGACGCTCACTTCGCGCAGTTTCCGGTATTCGGGCACCGCGCGCGGATCGATCTTTTTCTGCACCCGCTGAAGCGCCTCGCCGAAAAAGCCCTCGTCGCCGAGCACCGAGTTGGCGCCGTAGATGAGCCGTGCCTCCGGTTTGTCCGCTCCTATCTCATCGAGGATCGCCCGGTAGTTCTCCACGCCGCCGCCCCGCTCAAGAAGCCGCGTCGGATCGACGAGATCGCTCTTTTCCCCCGTCAGGTAGCGGGCGCAACTGCTCCAGCGGTAGTCGGCGGGCTCTTCGACGATCCCGGCGCGCACGGGGTTGAGGTGGATGTAGACCGAGAGGCGCAGGAGATAGTCATCGTTTTCCACCAGCACCGCCTTGTAGCGGCTCTGGAACACCGACCCGGCGAGTCGGTACTTCACGCGGAAGTAGTTGGCGTACGAACTCTGGAACTGGTGCATCGCGCGGGGCAGGTCGCCTTTGGTCGTTTCGAGGAGCAGGTGGTAGTGGTTGTCCATCAGGCAGTAGCCGTGCACGATGAGGCGGTACTTTTGCGCAACGAACAGCAGCCGTTCGAGGAATTGTTCACGGTCGGCGGTACGGCGGAATATCCTCTCTTTGCGGTGGCCCCGGTTGATCACATGGTACAATGCGCCGGGGTAGGTTATGCGAAGCGGCCTAGCCATGACGGGAGCATAGCGAAAGCCGCCGCGCTTGTCAAGTACTATAGTTATTGCGCCCTGACCCCTAGCGGGGAAAGATTTTCGACCGGCCGCTTGACTTTATCCTTTCCTTTATTATACAGGTAGCGAATTTAAGTGGTAGTGATTATGCAACTATCCGAAAACATTCCGGTCAACCGCGCCGAACTGAACGAGCGCGAAAAGGATATCCTCCGCTCTATCGTCAACCTCTACTCCGAGAATGGCGAGGCGGTCGGGTCTCACCTCGTGAGCCGTCTGGTGGGCGGGATGTCGTCGGCGACCATCCGTAATATCTTCGCGAGCATCGAGGAAAAGGGGTTCATTCGCAAGTCGCACTGTTCGTCGGGACGCATCCCGACCGACGCGGGGCTTCGCTATTTCGTCGACAACATATTGAAAGTGCGGAAGATAGCGGCCACCGATAAACAGCAGATAGACGACCGGGCCGAGCCGCTGCGTAGCGATCTCCCCTCCCTGATGACCGCCATCCCCGAGATGATATCGGAACTGTCCCATTACACCGGCTTTGTGCTGGCAAAAGAATCGCGAATGAAGACCATCCGCCACATCGACTTCGTCCCGGCGGGGCCGCGCCGCGTGCTGGTCATCCTCGTCGACAGTCTGGGCGGCATCTCGAACCGCATGGTTGAACTGGCCGAAGAGCCGGCGCACGACGAACTCGAAAAACTCCGTAACTTCATCAACGCTCATCTGACCGATAAAACGCTCTTCGACATCAAGGGGCACTTTCTGCGGGAACTGCACACGCTCAAGGAGAAGTATGAACAGCTCCTCGACCGCATCCTTCAGACGGCGCAGGAGACGGTCCGCGCAAGCACCAGCGGCGAGACCAACGTATTCGACTACATCGGCGCCGCCGAGACGCGCCAGATAAAAATGCTCTTGGAGAACTTCCGGCGCAACCAGTTCTACCTCGACCTGTTCAACCGGGTCGCCGATTCGCACGATGTCCGTATCTTCATCGGCGCGGAGTCGGACCTTTTCTGCACCGCCGAATGCTCCGCGATACTCAGCACCTACGAGATACCGGACGGCGAACTGATGGGGGTGGTCGGTGTCATCGGGCCACGCCGCATGAACTATGCCAAGATTATCCCGATAATTGACTATACGCGGAATCTGCTTATATCTTCCACCGGCTTACGATGAGGGATTTGCTGATGAAGAAAGAAAAGAAAAAGAAACCGACTCCCGACGGCGCTCCGGTAGTGGAGCTCGACGAGGCGACGGCCCCCAAAGGGCTCTCCCTGCAGGAGATGGCCGACGCGCTTGGCGCCCAGATGGAGCAGGCACGAGAGGAAGAACCCGCGACCGCGGAACGCCCCGACACGCAAGCCGCGGAAAAGAAGGAATCCGCCAAGCCTACGCCCGCGCCGCTCGCCGACGAGGAAACACAGAAAAAATTGCGTGAACTTGAAGAGACGGTCAAACAGCTCGTCGCCGAGAACCGCAATCAGAAAACGCGGCTTGAGAACGATTTCCGCACGAAACTCAAATATGCCGGAGAAGGATTCTTCCGCGAATTCCTGCTGGTGAAGGACGATCTCGAAAAGGCGCTCACCTTCGCCCCGCAGGAAAGCGACGAGAAAACCACTGCTTTCGTCGACGGGGTGCGCCACCTCAACAGCGCGATCGATGCGGTGCTCAAACGCCACGGGATCGAACCGTTCGGCGCGGTCGGCGAGACCTTTGATCCGAACCTGCATCAGGCGATGCGTATGGCCGATGTCGCGGGGAAGCCCTTGAACGAGATAACGACCCAGTATCTCAAGGGATGGCGCTATCAGGACCGCGTTCTGCGTCCCGCGATGGTCGAGGTCGCCTCGGGCAACGCCCCTGCCGATGCCGAAAGACCGGCCGAAGAGGCCCCGGCGCCGCTGAACGAAGTGAAGGAATCAACCAACGATACGGAGGGATCCAATGGGTAAAGTGATCGGCATCGATCTGGGTACGACTAACTCGTGCGTCGCCATCATGGAAGGGGGCGACCCGAAGGTCATCGAGAACAGCGAAGGGGTGCGGACGACCCCCTCGATAGTCGCCTTCACCGACAAGGGTGAACGGCTCGTCGGCCAGCTCGCCAAACGGCAGGCGGTCACCAATCCGAAACGGACGCTCTACTCCGTCAAACGGCTTATCGGCCGCAAGGAAGAGGACGCGGAAGTGCATAAGATGCAGGAACATGCGCCCTTCGAGATCATCAAGGCGCCCAACGGCGACGCGTGGGTCCGCGTCGACGGTAAAGAATATTCGCCGCCGCAGATATCGGCGATGGTCCTGCAGAAAATGAAAGAGACGGCCGAAAGCTACCTCGGCGAACCGGTGACCGAGGCGGTCATCACCGTCCCCGCCTACTTCAACGATTCACAGCGGCAGGCCACCAAGGACGCCGGCACGATCGCGGGGCTCAACGTCCTGCGCATCATCAACGAACCGACATCGGCGGCGCTCGCCTACGGCATCGACAAGAAAGGGAAGAACATGAAGATCGCCGTCTACGATCTGGGCGGCGGAACCTTCGATATTTCGATACTCGAACTGGGCGACGGCGTGTTCGAGGTGCTCGCGACCAACGGCGACACCTTCCTCGGCGGCGACGATTTCGACCAGCGCATCATCGAATGGCTCGTCGGCGAGTTCAAGAAGGAAAGCGGTATCGACCTCGCGAAGGACGCCATGGCGCTCCAACGGCTCAAAGAGGCGGCCGAGAAGGCGAAGCACGAACTGTCCAGCGCGATGGAGACGACCATCAATCTTCCCTTCATCACCGCCGACGCGACCGGCCCGAAACATCTCAACATCACGTTGAGCCGCGCGAAACTCGAAAGTATCGTCGAGGATCTCGCCAAGGGAACCATCGAACCGTGCAAAAAGGTGCTCAAAGACGCGAAGGTCTCGACCGGCGACATCAACGAGGTTATCCTCGTGGGCGGTATGACCCGTATGCCGATGATCCAGCGCATCGTCAAAGAGTTCTTCGGCAAAGAACCGCACAAGGGGGTTAATCCCGACGAGGTCGTCGCGATCGGCGCGGCGATACAGGGCGGCGTCCTGAAGGGCGATGTGAAGGATGTCCTTCTGCTCGATGTCACCCCGCTGTCGCTCGGCATCGAGACGCTCGGCGGCGTCTTTACGCGGCTCATCCCGCGCAATACCACCATCCCGTCGAAGAAGACCGAGATCTTCTCCACCGCGATGGACAACCAGCCGGCCGTTTCGGTCCGCGTGTTTCAGGGAGAACGCGAGATCGCGGTCGAGAACAAGATGCTCGGCGAATTCGATCTGCAGGACATCCCGCCGGCGCCGCGCGGCGTACCGAAGATCGAGGTCAGTTTTGACATCGATGCCAACGGCATCCTTAATGTCAGCGCAAAGGATCTCGGCACCAACAAACAGAAGAACATCGTCATCACGGCGGGTTCCGGCCTGACCGACGACGAGATCCAGCGCATGATCGCCGACGGTGAAAAATTTAAGGATGAGGATGAGAAGCGCAAACAGCTCGTCGAGGTGCGCAATAACGCCGAACAGCTCATTTATTCGACCGAAAAATCGCTCAAGGAATTCGGCGACAAGATAACCGAGGACGAAAAACGCGATATCGAAGAAAAGATCGCCGATCTGCGCAAGGGACTCGAGTCGAACGATATCGAGATGATCAAGGGCAAGACGCAGGCGCTCGGCCAGAGCGCCTACAAGATCGCCGAGAAGATATATAAAGGACAGGGGGGCGCGGGCAATGGTCAGACCGAACCCTCGGCCGACGGCGGAAAAAAGGATGGCACGGTGGTTGACGCCGATTACAAAGCAAAATAACGGATCGACCTATTATGTCCGACCTCTACCAGACACTCGGCGTTCAGCGTAATGCTTCTCCGGACGACATTAAGAAAGCATATCGCCAACTCGCGATAAAGTATCACCCCGACCGCAACAAGGGCGATAAGACCTCCGAAGAGAAATTCAAGGAGATCAACCACGCCTACGAGATCCTTTCCGACCCCGAAAAACGGAAAATGTATGACCAGTTCGGAGAGGACGGCGTCAAGGGAAATCCCTTCGGCGGCGGTGCCGGCGGCTTCGATTTCGGCGACTCGTTCGGCGATCTGGGCGACATCTTCGGTGAATTCTTCGGCGGCGGCGGGCGGCGGCGGAGCAGATCTTCGGCCCGGCAGGGAACCGACCTGCTGATAAACATCCGGCTCTCCTTCGACGAGGCCTACCGCGGCATAAAGAAGGATATCCGCGTCACCCGGAGCGGTCAATGCGCCAAATGTCACGGCGCCGGCGCCGAATCGGGCACGGGGCGCAAAACCTGCCCCACCTGTCAGGGACGCGGCGAGGTACGCGTCTCCCACGGTTTCTTCCAGATGGCGCAACCGTGTCCCAGTTGTCAGGGACAGGGGAGCATCGTCGAGAAGCCCTGCAAACCGTGTCAGGGAACCGGCTACACCCGCGAGGAGAAGGAACTTTCGGTGAATATCCCCGCCGGCATCGACACCGACCAGAAGATACGGGTCACCGGCGAAGGGAACGCCGGGGCGAACGGCGGCCCGCGCGGCGATGTCTACCTCGCGGTGCAGGTGACGGGCCATCCGCTCTTCCACCGCGACGGGAACGATCTTTATCTTGAACTGCCGACCACCTACGCCCAGTTGGTTTTGGGGGCCGCCATCGAGGTGCCGACAATGGACGGCGCGGTCGAACTCAAGATACCGGCCGGCACCCAGCCCGACACCAAGATGCGTCTGCGTGAAAAGGGGTTCCCCTCGGTGCAGGGCCGCGGCAGAGGCGACCAGTATGTCATCATCCGGCTTGAAGTACCCAAGAACATCTCGTCGAAACACAAAAAACTCATAGAAGAGATCAAGATTTTCGACGACGAACTGAAAGAACGTCCCTTTCTCAAGGATTTTACCGACAAGGTGAAGAAGCTATTCTCCTGATCCGGCGGCGCGCGCCAGCGCCTCCCCGATGCTTCGCGACAGCGTGCGGGCCGACGGTCCGTCGAGATGGCTGCCGTCGTAGGAATGGAGTCCGGAGGGTACCGCATCGTCGAGCGACACCGCGCCGGCGCTCTCGAGTTCCCGCCGGATCGCCGCGTAGTCGAAGCCGGGCCACGTCCGTTCGAGCTCCCGCATCTCGGCGCTGGAGGGAAAATAGAGGAAGAACACCGCGATCCCTTCGGCACGCAGACCGGCGACGAGCGACCGGAGTTCCGTGACCCGTTCGGGCAGGACCGGGAATTTTTTGCGCATATCGCGGTAGGACCTCAGCGTCTCAGCGTATCCCTTTTCCTTCTGGTATGACGAGGCGACCCAGCCGGTGCGGCTGTCGTAGTGTTCGCGGTAGTTCTCCATGTCGGTCCAGATATCCTCGCCGCGAAGCATTGCAAGGAGCCGTTTGGGGGCCATCCGGTGGAAGAAAAGGAGGAACCCATGCCCTTCGAGCACCGTGTAGCGCTCTTCGCGCGGCGTCGCAAGGAACTCGGCGAGAGCTTCGTTGGGCTTGTCGGTCAGGGCATGCGGTGTCACGGCCAGAACGAGCGTCCGCGCGCCGGCCGGGTCGAGTTTCTTGGCGGCCTGCGCGATCATCATCCCGTCGAGTATGCCGCTCGAGAAGCCGTAGTTGAATATCCGGCGTCCCGGCAGCGCCGCGGCCATGTCGTCGGGAGAAACGCCCCGATAGACCCGTGAATCGCCGGCGACCACGATATCATACCGCGCGGCGTCGAACACCTTCTTTAGCCAGAACTCGTCACTGACCGTCTCGCGCAGATAGACGGCGTCGGGCGGGACAAGCATCCCCCACAGCAGGACGAGCGCCGCGCTCACGGGGAGTATGTGCAGTAGCCGTTCTTTTTTCATGTCAGAACTGGAAGTAAATGAATTCCTGCCCCTTCCCGCGCAGGAAAATAATGGCCCATACCACTAACGAAAGCATCGCCGTCTGTACCGCGGGCCGCCGGAAGAAGGGATGCCCGCCGAGATAAATGTAGAACTCGCGCGCCGCCATACCGCCGATGAGGAGCAGTCCGCTCACGCCGAACGTAGCCGGCAGCGTTCCCGAGAAGGAGAACATGATCCGCAGGATGTCGAGCGCCTGCGGCAGGGTCGGCGCACGGAAGAAGACCCACGCGACCAGCACCTGCACCGATACTATCAGGAACGCGATCAGCCGTCCCGGGCGGGTCCGGACGAGAAGCGCGGGATATCTGAACACCTTCTCCAGCGACAGGAAACCGGCATGCACGCCGCCCCAGATGACGAAATTCCACGAAGCGCCGTGCCACAGACCCGACAGCAGCATCGTCGCCCAGAGATTCGCCGCCTCGCGGCCCTTCCTCCGCTTGCTGCCGCCGAGCGGGATATAGACATAGTCACGGAACCAGCTCGACAGCGAGATGTGCCAGCGGGTCCAGAATTCCCGCAGCGACAGCGCGGTGTAGGGGTGGTTGAAATTCACCATGAAATCGTAGCCCATCCATTTCGCCAGACCGCGGGCAATATCGCTGTAACCGCTGAAGTCGCAGTATATCTGGAATCCGAACGCGACCATCACGATCCACCAGTAGAGCGACGACGGGTCGGGGTTCGTCGCGCTGAAGGCGGCGTTGACGAGCGGCGCGAGATTGTCGGCGATGACGGTCTTCTTGAAATAGCCGTGCAGTATCAGCTCCAGTCCCCGGTAGCGGGTCGCCTCGTCTGTACAGCGTGGCGCATCGAGCTGATGCAGGAAATCGCGCGCCCGGACGATGGGTCCGGCCACCAGCTGCGGGAACAGCGACAGATAGGCGAAGAACTTGAGCACGCTGCGGGTCGGCGTCACCTCGCCGCGGTAGACATCGATGGTGTAACTCATCGACTGGAAGGTGTAGAAGCTGATGCCGACCGGCAGGATGAGGAAGAAGTCGTTGACCGGCGGCGCGGCGGGCAATAGCGGCACCAACGCGTGCAGATTCTCCCAGACGAACCGGCTGTACTTGAAAACGGCGAGCGTCCCCAGATTCCCCGACATCGAGACGATGAGCCAGAGCCGCCGGTAGCGCGGCCGATCGACGATGAGCAGCGCGGCGACGAAATCGATGAGCCCGCTCAGGATGATCAGGAACAGGAACCGCCAGTCCCACCAGCCGTAGAAGAAGAAAGAGAAAACGATGAGATATATCCAGGCGGGACGCCGCGTATACTTGAGGAACGGCCAAAAAAGGAAAAAGAGGAAGGCGAACACAACGAATACTAACGAATTGAAAAGCACGCCGACCGACCTCCGTGGAACGACCGGCGATGATACCGCACTTGCGCAATAAATCAACCTGCCGATTTCTTTTTTATCTGTTTTGATTACTATTCTATTGACTTTTCCCCTTCTTTTTGCTATGGTACCGCATCTGGGTGCCGGACGGGGTGGGCCTTTTCCGGCAGGGACATCGGGGTGGTCGGGCCGCCATCCTCCACGAAAAAAGGGGATCATCATGATGAAGATGTTTTTTGCGGCGTTGTTGTTTGTCGTCCTCCTGTTCGCTGGTTGCGCGAAGAAAGAGGCGGTCGATGTGAACTCGTTCCCGACCGACTGTCTCAAGAACTGCGCAATGGCCTTTAACGGCTGTATGTCGCTTGCCAAGTCACCCGATGCGGAAAAACAGTGCGACAACTACTTCACCAAGTGCAAGAACGAGTGCGAAGCAAAGGTTCGTCCAGCCCCGACGCCCGCTCCGGCGGCCGAACCGACCCCCGCGCCCGCTCCGGCCCCGGCTACTACGGAAGCGGCAGCGAAGTAGTACCGAACGTCTCGGTCGAAAAATTGCTTTTTCCTCCCGCGAGGGGTACACTTCGCCCGTTTTTGAATACCTTTCCCTACGGAGGAATCCATGTCCGTCATTATCGAAAAACTGAATGACACCGAGATCCAGAAGCGCGGCATCAAGAGCTGGTCCATCTGGGAAAAAGAGGTCTCCAACTTCCCGTGGTTCTACGACTCACAGGAACAGTGCCTTTTTCTTGAAGGCGAGGTCACCATCACCGACAGCGACTCCGGGAAAAAGTACGATATAAAGAAAGGCGACTTTGTCACCTTCCCGGCCGAACTTGCCTGCACATGGGAGGTGCGCAAACCGATCAAGAAATATTACCGGTTCGATTGATCGCATGGCAAAAGATCGTCTCCTGATAGCGGCGCTCGAAGAGGGGCGCATCATCATTCCCGACAACCGTTGTTATTTCTTGGTGCGGCGCGCGGTGGTGAAGACGGGCAAGAACAATGTTCGCTACATCGATCTCGAACTGACCGACGGCGCCGCGAACATCAACGGCAAGGTCTGGGATGTCACCGACGGCATCGAGAACACCACCGAAACGGGCAACATCATCAAGGTGATGAACGGCCGCGTTTCGAAGTATCAGAATTCTCTGCAGGTGGTCATCGAGGATGCCGCGCTGGTGCCGCCCGCCGAGATCGATTCGATTCCCGGCATCATCCCCGAATCGCCCCAGAGCATCGATGCGCTCGTCGCACGGTGGCAACAAGCGAAAGATATGCTCGACCCGCTACGACGCGCCGTCATCGAAGAATTCGAGACATCGGGCCGCATCTGGGAACTGTTCCGCTCCATCCCGGCGGGCAAGAGCATGCACCACAGCTACCGGCGCGGTCTGTGGGAACATTCGCTCAACGTCGCCGAACTAGCCTTTTCCATCGCGGAGCGTTACGAGGAACGCTATCCGGTCAACCGGATGAACATTCTGGTGGGTGCGCTGATACACGATGTGGGCAAGATATTCGAATTTCAGGTCAACACCTCGACCTCCATCGTCGAGAAATACAGCGACCGCGGCAGGCTCCTCGGTCACGTCTACATGGGCGCCTCGTTCATCGAAAAACTTCTCAAAAAGGCGCTCCCCGACAACGCCGAGATGCAGATGGAACTGCTCCATATCATGCTCTCGCACCACGGCGAGTACGATTTCGGGTCACCCAAGCGGCCCAAGACCATGGACGCGCTTATCGTTGCGATGGCCGACAATCTCGACGCCAACCTCGACGCCGTCCAGATCGGCCTGCAGGGCGACATGGAGGATAACTGGACCAAACAGATATATTCGCTTCAGCGTCCGTTCTATAAAACAGCAGGGGCATACAAAGAGTAACTTTTCTTGGAGGAAACCATGGGAAAGAAGATCAGGGTAGCCATCAACGGGTTCGGCCGCATCGGCAGAATGGTGTTCCGCATCGGGTACGGCCGCGAGGACATGGAATTCGTCACCATCAACGACCTCACCGACGCCAAGACGCTCGCCCATCTGCTCAAGTACGATTCGGTCGCGGGGATCTGGAACCGCGAGGTGAAGGCAACCGAGACCGCCATCGTCATCGACGGGAAAGAGATCCCGGTCACCGCGATAAAGGACGGCTCCCAGCTCAACTACAAGGATATCGACATCGTCGTCGAGTCGACCGGCAAATACGCCAAAAAAGATAAGGCCGAGATACTCCGCGCGGCGGGCGCCAAAAAGGTGCTCATCAGCGCCCCGGCCAACGATTCCGACATCACGCTGGTCTACGGCGTCAACGACAAAGCCTACGACCCGGCGAAACACCATATCATCTCGAACGCCTCCTGCACCACCAACTGCTACGCGCCGGTCACCTACATCATCCACAAGCACTGGAAGATCAAGAAAGGCTTCATGACCACCATCCACTCCTACACTAACGACCAGCGCATCCTCGACCTCGAGCATAAGGACCTCCGCCGCGCCCGTGCCGGCGCCCTGTCGATGATTCCCACGACCACCGGCGCCGCCAAGGCGGTGGGGTTGGTCATCCCCGAACTCAAGGGAAAGTTCGACGGCATCTCGGTGCGCGTCCCGACGCCCAATGTGTCGCTGGTCGACGCGGTCTACGAACTCGAATCGACCGTCACCAAGGAAGAGGTCAACGCAAAGTTCCGTGAATACGCGAACGGCGAATTCAAGAACATCCTCGCCGTCTCCGACGAAGAACTGGTCTCGAAGGATTTCAACGGCAACCCGCACAGCGGCATCGTCGACGCCCCCTACACGCAGATCATGGGCGGCAATCTGCTCAAGGTCCTCGCGTGGTACGACAACGAATGGGGCTACTCGAACCGCATGATCGATGTCATCACCAAAGTACTCATGAAGTAGAACGGGGAGACAGTCATGGCCATCAAGTCGATAAAGGATCTCGCGATACGCGAGAAAAGGGTCTTCATCCGCACCGATTTCAACGTCCCGATGGACAAGAAGGGGAACATCACCGACACCACCCGCATCGAGGCGGCAATACCGACCATCCGGCACGCCATCGAACACAACGCGCGGGTCATCATCGCGTCGCACTTCGGCCGTCCCGACGGGGAACGGAAGATGGAATACTCGATGGAGCCGGTCGCGGCGAAACTCGCCGAACTGATGGACATCGAGGTCATCTTCTTCGAGGACTGCATCGGCATGGGGACCCAGCAGATGGTGCGCGATCTCAAGCCGGGACAGGTGCTCGTCCTTGAGAACCTCCGCTTCTACCCCGGCGAGGGCGACAACGACGGCGCCTTCGCGAAGGATCTCGCGAAACTGTGCGACATCTACATCAACGACGCCTTCGGCGTATCGCACCGCAAGAACGCGTCGGTCCACGCCCTGCCGCTCCTCATGGAGACCAAGGGGATGGGCTTCCTGATGGAAAAGGAGATCACCGAACTCGGCAAACTGCTCCACTTCAAGCGCGGCGACGGCTTCACCGCCATACTCGGCGGCGCGAAGGTATCCGACAAGATCGGCATCATCCGGTCGCTCCTCGATTCGGTCGATGCGCTCATCATCGGCGGCGCGATGGCCTACACCTTCCTCGCGGCCAAAGGGATAAAACTCGGCAGTTCTCTGGTCGAAAAGGACAAGGTTTCCGTGGCGCTCGAGGTCATCAAGGGGGCCGAGGCGCGCAAGGTGAAACTGCTCCTCCCGGTCGACCATCTGGCGGCCACCGGCATCGACGCGACCGAGACGAAAGTCTTCGGCAACGACGACTTCGCCGACAACTATCTCGGGTTCGACATCGGCCCGAAGACGATCAAACTCTACGCCGACGAAGTGGCGAAGGCGAAGACCATCTTCTGGAACGGCCCGATGGGGGTGTTCGAGAAAGATATCTTCGCGAAGGGAAGCATCGCGCTGGCCCACGCGGTGGGCGAAGCGACGGCATTCACCGTCACCGGCGGCGGCGATTCGGTGTC
This sequence comes from bacterium, assembly GCA_022709425.1. Taxonomy (GTDB): domain Bacteria; phylum UBP6; class UBA1177; order UBA1177; family JAKLFG01; genus CALMRE01. The sequence goes on along the minus strand of JAKLIW010000002.1, from coordinate 84,021 downwards.
GATGATGAACAAGGCCGGCGTCGCCGACAAGATCGGCCACATCTCGACCGGCGGCGGCGCGAGTTTGGAATTCATCCGCGACAAGACGCTCCCGGGCGTCGAGGCGCTCAAGGGCTGACACTATGAAACAGACCAAATATATCTTCTTCACCGGCGGCGTCATCAGTTCTCTGGGCAAGGGTATCGCATCGACCACCGTCGGCGCGCTCCTCGAAAGCCGCGGCATCACGGTGAACCTCCTCAAATTCGATCCCTACATCAACGTCGATCCCGGGACGATGAGTCCCTTCCAGCACGGCGAGGTCTTCGTGACCGACGACGGCGCCGAGACCGATCTGGACCTCGGCCACTACGAACGGTTCTGCAATATCACCGTCGGCCGCGGCAACAACTTCACCACCGGCCAGATATACGACACGGTCATCACCAAGGAGCGCAAGGGGGAATATCTCGGCAAGACGGTGCAGGTCATCCCGCACATCACCAACGAGATAAAATCGAAGATCACCCAGCTCGCCCCGACCGCCGACATCATTCAGGTCGAGATCGGCGGCACGGTCGGCGATATCGAGAGCCTCCCGTTCCTCGAGGCGATCCGCCAGTTCGCCTACGATGTGGGGCGCGAGAATGTCCTCTATGTCCACCTGACGCTCATCCCCTACATCCGCTCCGCAGGCGAGTTCAAGACCAAACCGACCCAGCACAGCGTCAAGGAACTGCGCGCCATCGGTATCCAGCCCGACATCCTCTTGTGCCGCTGCGAGACCGAGATGACCGACGATATGCGGGAGAAGATAGCGCTCTTTACCAACGTCAAAAAAGAGGCGGTCTTCTCGGCGGTCGATGTCAAGAATATCTACGAACTGCCGCTGGTCTACGCCCGTCAGGGGGTCGACGAGATCATCGCGAAATACCTCAACATCTGGTCGCGCTCGGCCGGACTCAAGAAGTGGGAGACCATCTGCGAACGGATCAACAACCCGAAGGGGACCGTCCGGATCGCGGTGGTCGGCAAGTATGTCGACCTCAAGGAGTCGTACAAGTCGCTCAACGAGGCGCTCCACCACGGCGGCATCGAGAATTCGCACCGCGTCGAACTCAACTACATCGATTCGGAAAAACTCGAAAAAGGGGAGTTCCCGGTCGAGGAACTCGGAAAATGCGACGGCATCCTCGTCCCCGGCGGCTTCGGCAACCGCGGCATCGAGGGGAAGATCATGGCGGCCCGCTACGCCCGCGAGAACAAGATACCCTACTTCGGCATCTGTCTGGGCATGCAGATCGCGACCATCGAGTTCGCGCGCCATGTCTGCGGCATGACCGGCGCCCACTCGACCGAATTCGACAAGAACACGAAATACCCCGTCATCGATCTCATGGAAGGTCAGAAGGGACTCAAGGCGCTCGGCGGCACCATGCGACTCGGCGCCTACACCTGCGCCGTGGAGCCGGGAACACTCGCCCACGCCGCCTACAAAACGAACACGATCAGCGAACGGCACCGCCACCGGCTCGAATTCAATTCACGGTTCGAGAAGGAGCTCGCCGCCAAAGGGCTCAAGATAACGGGCCGCGACAAGGAAACGGGTCTGGTCGAAATGGTCGAACTTACGGGACACCCCTATTTCCTCGGCTGTCAGTTCCACCCCGAATTCAAATCGAAGCCGTTCCAGCCCCATCCGCTCTTTTCCGCCTTCGTCGCCGCATCGATAAAGAATAAGGAGCATCATGGCTGACAACAAGGCGCCGCTGAGCATGGAAGGACAAAACGCCGCTACGGCGGGGCACGGGCCGACCCAACTGCGCCTTCGCGCATTTGAACCGCGGCGCAAGAAACGGATGACCGCCAAAAGCGAACTGCGGGCGTTCCTGTTCATCCTGATGCTGGTTCTTTCACTGATGATAGCGGCGCTGTCGCTCACCACCGATCCGATCGGTGTGTTACTGAAATTCCTCCATCCTATACTGCCGGCCTGAATTTTTCCTGAAACATACTGAAGAAGAGTACCGTTACTTTCCGGTGCGGAGTTTCCTGACAATGGCGGGCCGTTCGGCGGCGGGGTGTGAAAAAAAGGCATTCCCCGCGACGAGTATGTCGGCGCCCAGCCCGATCACCTCGGGGGCGGTCTGTTCATTGATACCGCCGTCGACCGATATCTCGAAGGGGAGTTTATGCTTGGCGCGGAATGCGGCGATGTCGCGTATCTTGGCCGCCGCCGCCGGGATGTATTTCTGCGCCCCGAAGCCGGGATTGACCGTCATCACCAGCACGAGGTCCATCAGATCGGCCACCGACGGCATCCAGTCGAGCCCGGTGTGGGGATTGAGCGACACCCCCGCCTTGCAGCCGATGGCCCGTATCTGCTGAAGCGTCCGGTGGAGGTGCCGTTCGGTCTCGACATGGACCGTTATCCAGTCGCTCCCGGCATCTTTGAACGCCTGCAGGAACTGACCCGGTTCTTCTATCATCAGGTGGGCGTCGAGCGGCAGTTTGGTGAGCGCCCGTATCTGCTTGACGACGAACGGGCCGAAGGTGATGTTCGGGACGAAGTGGCCGTCCATGATGTCAAGGTGGACGATGTCGGCGCCGCTCTCCTCGATGGAGCGGATCTCGTCGGCAAGATGCGTGAAATCGGCCGAAAGTATCGACGGAGCGATCTTCACCATGGGCAACTCCCTATCAAAGTCGCTCGATTATAGCGTATGAGCCGGACAAGGCAATAAAAGCATTCTATACTTACTCTCAGGCTTATAGGTCTTTGCTTGCTGCTTCAGCCTTTTTTTTCGCCAATTCCTTTTGAATTATCTCTTCCGTAAGACCTAACTTCTCAAACAATGGGTGTGCTATTAAGTCAATTTGCCGATCAAGGGTCTGGAAACGCATTATACTTCTTCTGAGCTCTCTGATCATGTCAACACGACCTTTATCTGACATGAAATCAACATCGTGGGAGGCAAAGAAATGATGAGCAATGTAGTTTCTTTCTTGTAAAGCTGTGGTAAGAGCATCTTCCAATTCCGATGAAACAGCAATATGACGACGAATATCTGCAATAAGTTGCCCTAATGTTTTTTTCCCCATTTCATCGAATAAAACATCAAACTTCTGAGCTGTCAAACCTGTAAGTCCTTTTGCGCGAAGACCAACGACCAAGTTGATTAGTCCTTGTTCAACAACTTGAATATTGTATGTGCACAGACCAAAGAAAGCAAAAACCTCTTTGGCATCAGAACCTTCCGGTTCAGGAACATCCATTGGTTGTTGATCAGGAAAAAGTGTCATTTGTTTTTAGGTCGCTCATGGTGAGTTTCCGCAAGAAAAACAGCCAGCGTCGATGCGGCACCAACGGCTAATTTTGCATGACGAGACTTAAGTCCCTTTGCACCAGCAACTTTTCCGTGACCTGTTCCATAATGATTTCTCAATTCCGCAACAGCTTGTGTAATCGTTGCCAGATTATTAAGCAATCGTTTAATCGTTGCACTTGCCTTAGCCTTTTCGGAAATATCATCAGGGGTCAACTCCAACTCTTTACTTGTGAGCTTTACGAGTTCGACCAAATCAACTGTTTTGGGAATTTCGACATCACGCGCCATTAGAATCGTTCTGCAACATGTTTCGACTAATTCTTTTGCCGTCCCAATAGCAAGTCCAGGGTCATTGGCAATTGCAGCATCCATCCTTGTAATCTGTTGGGCAACATATCCCGGATCAGCACCAGCTAATGTCGCCCGCGCCGCCGACACACCCGGAGTAATCATCACTCCATCATATCGCCCGACATAGACCGGTCTTCCAGAAAGACGTGTTCTCTCAACAAGTTGGAACCCATCGTTTCGTAGCATCTGATTGTATAGCTGGCAAAGCCTTTCCGCCTCTGTTATATCAGATCGAACAACTGGGTGAATAGTCTCACATAGAAAACGCAGAAACACTTCATCTTCTCCGCCAAGAAGGTTAAAGCGTTGATCATAGAATACCCAATCTTCGTCCCAGTCAGAGTTGTTTACCCGATGTTGCCAAATATCACCAGCAGCATTTTTAAAACGACCATCAGTCGAAGGCAAGTTCTGGAGTTCAAATAGCCGCGCTAAGAATTCTGTTTCTTCAAGGCGACCGCTCCATTTTATCTTTTCTGCCATCAACGAATCAATAATGTCACGACGAGTAACCTGTGATATTTTCATTTTCTGCTAGGGCCTACTTCGAATATAAGGCCTGCGGGTCTTGCCGCAAAAAAACATGGGCATTTTGTCGCCAGCAATCTCGATATCATTTCCCCTCGCGTTGCATTCTCTCAAGATGATTGATCATGTCAATCGCAATTGTTGCATAATTCAGAGCTTGATCTTGTGTGATAGACAACATTGCATTATGCTCGTGTGCAACTTTATTTCTTAACATGCGCAATTCTTGCAACAGGGTTTCGTGTTTCTTAGACAGCCCGCCATGCTTGTTTAGCATATCAATGTTATGCATTGGCGATCTATATGATGGCGGTTCTGATGAAATAGCCATACGTGCCACCGCCGAAGCCACGGCGGATTCAACGGCAGACCAAGCCAACAAAATTGATGCAGAAGGAGAACGTTCCACTGCTTCCAGAATTTGATCTTCTAGCGAAGAAAATACTGGACTCTTTATCATCGAATCTTCCTGCTTCGACTCATCAGGAAGCCCTTTCGCTTGTTTAATGACCTTGTCAAAATCCATTTCGAGATCTTTGTACTTAAAATGTGTTAATCGTTGCACTATTTTCGAAAGTTCTTTACGGAATACGCAAAGGAAGATAATAGCAACCGTAGGCCAAGCGAGACTTGCAACTAAATTTGCAATGAATTGCTTCCAGTCCATTTTGTGGCCTCAGATAAGTTCTATGGATAATAATGTCTTCTGTTGCAAGACTTAAGTACTTTGCGCATTTGTTTAGAATCATTATAAAAGACAAGGCTATATTCCCGATAAAGCAACACTACCATTACCCCACCAATTTCTTGATGCCTTCGATGAAGCGCTGTTCGTTCGAGTCGGCTATACGACTCCGCATCTTTTTCATGACCTCGCGGTGCGTGGCATATTCCCCACCGATGGCCGATTCGTGCTCGGCATCGAGCAAGGTGCTGACAAGGAATTCTTCAGAATTGTTCCAACCGCTTCGCGCGGCTTTGACTTCCGTTCTTTTCAAAAGCAACCCCTCGTCAAAGACACCCGATTATAGCGTATGAACCGGACAAGGCAATAAAAGCGGTCGCTCAATTCAAGAAGGCAAAACCAATATGACACTCATGGCTCATTCCTGTTGTCTTTTATTCTTCCAGTCTCGTCACACATCGCTGAAACCCATTTGTCGAATTCACTCTTTTGAACAGGCTGAATCTGTCTTGTTGTGATCTGATTCAGGAGTTTTTCCGTCTCGGCACGATGGTCAAGAACTATCTGGCATGCCTTGACTAATTCTTCGTAAGTCATTGTGCCTTTCATCGCATTCACTTTTTTGTGAACCAACCATATGTTTACTTCGGTTTCTTTCGGAGAGAGCTCAACTCTTGACAACGGTAGTATGTGGTCCGCATTTACCTCTTGCGGGTCAAGCGGCATTCCCGTTATGGCGCATCTGCCACCTTGGGCCACGACAAGACCTCTTATATAATCTAGAGGTATTGTTTTTTTGTTTTGTTGATTTTCCATTCTCTTGCCTTGTTAGCTGTTCGTAATGTCGCGCCTATCCTATTGACGGAAGCTTCCCACCGTGATACTAGGTTCGAACCAACCACTTGAATAATTGTCGTTTGAACTGCTCGTAACGCCTCTTGCCATTTATCAGACGGGGTATCATTTATAAATGTCCTGGCTTTTCTGGATCTGAACTCGCGGTTCATCTTCGCTAAATTCTGAATATGTTGAAACCTATATTCCCACGGGTTTCTGACTACAAGGTATTTAAGTTTCCGTAGGCTCTTCTTAATTTCTGTAGTTGCAAAGTTCCAACGCTCGATTGTCGTGCCTGTTTTTCCTTTTATTCTTGTTTGGCGACCCGCTCTTATTCTGTTTTGTCTGCCCTTCTCGGTTGATCTATATTTCTTGAGAGCATCTTTCTTGGATTCGGGGTTCTTTCCCTGCCAGTCACGAATCAGGGTTTTTTGACAATCCTCTGCCCCGCATGTTCTCTGATACCGATCCCGGGCCACAAAGGGCTTGCCACAGAATTGGCAGGTTCTTTCTTCTTGGAATCGAGGGCGAGGAATGTTTAGAGCTTTGAATGCTAAATGAACACGAAGGTTGGCAATATTGTCGTTCTTAAAGCCAAAATACTCACGAGCATCCGTCGTCGTATGCCCCGACAAGATATAGTCTACGATAACTTGGTGATCTATACTTGGCAGTTTCGACATGTTTCTCTCTCGCTCACCGCAAAATATGAAGCTCAACAGAGACACATGGTTTTCTCATGTCATAAAAGAGAAATCCTCAATATAACTCAGGCACCATTTTAAAATTACGTCGTTTTTCTAGGCACTCTGTTGGGAAACTCGTAGATGAATTTGAGCAACATTTCGGCAAACGAGATTAAATCTTCTGCGTCATCCTTACCCATAAGTTTAATTTCGTGGGTTGCCTCGTTCCCCTTGCTTCGGATATGATCCACCCAATCACGGCCATTAGGGGGAATATACCCTTCATTGGCCAGATAATCGATATAGGAAATAAAAGACTCTCCTTCTTTTGCTTTCTTGGACACAGCAATGTTCATCAGGAGCTTACGACACGCAAGGACAGCCGCGGTGTTAGCTCCAATTGAAACAGCATTGCGAGCCTCGCGATATAATGCTGCAATATCTTCCGGCAGATGGTCAACATCGTTGCCGGGGACTACGCCCGGAATTTGAACATGCGCATGAATAAAACTAGGTTTCTTACAATGAGGACAAACATACACATAGGCGAAAAGTCCACCAGGTGTATCTTGGGTATGATACCCTTGGGAAGAGGCAACCTTGTTGCCACAGTACCCACAAATGTACTGATGTGAGGTAACTTCACCCATGTTAACCCAACGCATTAAACCACTCCACTTTCGTATTCTTTGGCGTCTTTAACAATACCAACTTTGTGCCAAGTTCTTATTTCCTGTCTTTATCCTACCAGTTTTTTGATGCCGTCGATGAGGCGCTGTTCGTTCGCGTCGGCCGCCGCGAAGGAGTCGAGCCGGATGAGTTTCGGCTTCGTCTTGAGGAGTCCCGACCGCTCCACCGTCCGCTCGACCACCGTGTCGGACCCTTCGGTGCTCTTCGTCACCGTGATGCCGATACGGTTAACCGTCTCGGTCATTTTTTCGAGCGCCTCGGTCAGTTCCTTCCCGGCATTGTCCCAGTCGTCGCCGTCGGTCCCGTAAAAGACATAGATATTGTAGTCGACCGCCAAGTGCTCATCGTCGATGATCTTGTTGACCATCTCGAAGGCGGGGGCGCAGCGGGTGCCGCCCGACACGCTCGACTTGTAGTAGGTGTAGAAATCGGGCACCTCTTTCGCCTCGGTATCGTGGAGGATGAAGCGCGAGATGATGTTGTTCTGGTACTGGAACGCGAGCCACGAATAGATGAGCAGATGCTGAAGACTCACCAGCTCGGTCGGCCGCCCCTCCATCGAACCCGAATAGTCGCGGACGAAGAATACCACCGCCTGCGTCTCGAAATCCTTCTCGGGCGAGAGGATGCGGTAGACCTGATCGCGCGGCCCGACCATGAGTTCGTCGGTGTTTATCGGCAACCCCGGCGTGATGTTCCCGAGCTGGATATTGGTCTCGACGATACGGCGCATCGTCGCCTTCTTGTCGAGCAGCTGCCCGAAACCGCGGTTGCGGTCGGTGAGATCGTAGGTGTATTTGTTGAAGGACCGCTTCTTCCCCTTGTCCTTGATGTTGGGCAACTGGAACCGTTCGGTCAGCACCTTGCCGAGGTCGTAGGCATCGCTGGTGAGGTCGTGGTCGCCCCCTTCGCCCTGCCCGGGCCCCTGCCCCTCGCCTTCCTGCGGTTCGGCCGGGCTCTCGCCGAGGACCTCCCCTTCCTGTCCTTCGCCCGAACCGCCCGTCTCGCCCCCTTCACCGTCCTCGGTCACCGAGTCGTCGTGGTAAAACTTCGGCTCGGTCGTCGTCGGGACCACCACCACCTGCGATTTCTTGCCCGGCAGCGGCTTGGAAAGACGGCCGAGGCGGATGCGGCGCGGGAAACCGTCGGTCTCGCGCTGTTTATCGTGCTCCAGCAGTTCGTCGAGCGTTTTTAAGAAAAGCGCTTCCATGAGCCCCCGTCAGTTCGCGTCGTCCTGTGTGCAGAAATACTCGATGGTCTTCTGGGCGCAGGTGGCGCAGTAGCCGAGTTTGCCGGTCATCGTGGTTATCATGCGGCTGTAGAGTTTCTGGTTCTCTTCGTTGGTGCGGTTGGAAAGGGCGCCGACGAGCGAGCCCGCCCCGGCGATGTCGGATTTGAGCCGGACATCGGTCACCGCCTTGACCAGATCGTTGTTGTCCATGAAGTTGTAGTTCGGGTCCTTGATGACCTTCTGGCCGTAGATCTTCGAAATGGTGGTGCGGTAGGAATGCTTCTGCTCGCTGTTCTTGAGCCCCATCCGCTCCTCGACGCTGTTGATGAAGGTCTCGTCTATCTTCATCGAGACCAGTTTCCCCGTCTGCGGGTCGCGGTAGGTCCAGAGTTTGTCGGGGCCGAGGTTCTTGGCATCGATGCCGATGATCATGTTGACATAGTTCATGACATCGCGCTCTATCGCATTGGGCTCGTCCATGTAGGCGTTGAAGATCGAGGTCATCACCTGTTCGCGGTAGAGCCCCTTGGCGAGTTTGAGGTCGTTGAAGTACTTCACGCGGTCGTTGGCGTCCTGCACATAGTCGAGGATGACGCTTTCGAGCGCCTTGAAGGCGTCGCCGGCGTACATGCACTTCCCTTCCTGCGTCTCGCTCCGTTCGAGGAGCACCTGAATGGCGCGGCCGAGATTGCGGTGGCCGAGTCCCTTCTGGCCGAAGCGTTTGGTGATGTCGGGATCGGTGTTGAGTTCGCCGATCACCTCGGCGAGCGTCTTTATCGATTTCTCGCCCGCCACCTCGCCCGCCGCGAGTTTCATCATCTCGACCGGGGTGAGTTTATCCGACTTGGGCATACGCGACAGGATGACCGATGCCGATATGGCGTAGTTGAGATTCGGGTCGATGTGCAGTTTGTCGCCGATGAAGGTGGTCTTCTCAGTGCCGCCCACGGCGAACGCGGTCAGTTCCTTCTGCAGTTTGAGGTTGGTGTTGTGCGACATATAGCACAGACGGCAGCGGTCGACGATGGGCGCCTGCTCTTTTTCCTCAAGGAACCGCGCGAATTCGGCGTTGTTCGAGGTGGCGACGATGAGCGAGTCAAGCGGCCACTTGAACCCTTCGATGTCTATCGTCCGGTTCTGGATGACGCCGAGGTAGACCTGCACCAGATCGCGCTTGTTCTTGAATATCTCGTCGGCGAAGTGGATGCCGCCGCCCGCCACGCGGGCCAGCGCGCCGCGCCGCAGGTCGAAACGGTAGGGGTTGTCGGTCGCCGTGATGTGGAGCAGTCGCGTGATCGATTCCTCGCCCAGCAGGTCGACCGCCGAGGAGGTTATCTTGTCCTTCGCCGCATATTTGCCGGTGATGACGCCGCGCGATTCGCTGACCGGCACCGGGATGACCTCGACGAATTCGAACATCTTGGCGATGTCACCGCCGCAGTGGGCGCGTATCTGGTCCCAGATGTAGTAGGAGCAGGCGCCGAGCGTCCGGTAATTCTTCCAGAAAGCCGCTATCTGCTTATCGGTCGCGCCGTGCTTGGCGAGGAACGCCTTATTCTCCTCCTTTGTCTCGAAGAGGTTCATCAGGAGCACCATCGGGTCCTCGAAGGTCTGCGACTCGATGCGATCTATCTTGCCGTAGCCGCCGAGCGTGTCGAGGCCGGTGAAGCGGAAGGTGTAGCGCCGGTTCTCCGGTCTCATCAGGAACTGGCGGTAGAGCCCCGACAGGAAATCGACGAAGAAGGTCTTGCCGTTCCCCGGTTCGCCGATGAGGACGAAGGCCATTTCGGCCGACGAACCGCCCTCGGCCGCGTCCTTGACGAAGGAGACGAAGGAGTTGATCTCGTCGAACATCCCGATGATGTGCTTCTTCCCTTCGCGGAACACGCGGAAATCGTAGGTGGGGCGGCCGTTGACCGTCACCTTCTCGATCTTTGACGGGTCGCCGAGGATCATCCGCGATACCGCCTGAAAGACATTCTCGAAGCGGCGTTCGCCGGCGATGACCGCCTGCAGATGTACGAGGAGTCCGGTGTTGCCCGGGACCGGGGCGCTGACGCTTTTCTTGGCCATGAGGGAACCCTCCGTTATGAATGAATTGAACTCTTTTCCCACAGCAACGGAAGTATCGTAGGATTTTGGCGGAGTGAAGTCAAGTCTTCCTTTCCTTGACTATCGGCGCGCCCTGCGGCATCATGAGCCGTTCTGGGAGGGGTCAGGCAACTAGTGCGCCTGACCCCCAAAACCGATATGGAGGAAAAAGATGAAAAAGTTCATGAGTATCCTGACCGTTGCGGTCGTTGCGCTCTTCATCGCCGCCTGTGGCGACGACACCAACAAAGTACCTAACGACAACAATCAACCCACCGACGATACCGTGACCGATGATACCGTCACCGACACCACGGTATCCGACGATACCGTCACCGACAACGCCGTCACCGACGAAACGGTGACTGATGACACGGTGGTCGATGAGGCTGTGACCGACGAAACGGTCACCGACGACACCGTGACCGACAATGAGACGCCCGACGAGGACACCGCCGCCGCCTATCCCTTCACCGGCAAGTGGGCGATGCTCAACTTCACCACCTCGAATGTCACCACTACCGTTCCGATCATCGGCGAAACAAAGAGCGTCTCCACTACGTCGGTCTACGCGCTGGTCGAACTGACCGACAACGGCGACGGCACCGTGAGCGCCGTCGGCACTCCCTGCGACACACTCATAGACACCGGTTCGACCCTGCTGAAGGTAACCATCAGCGATAACTATATCGCCCACCTCAACCCGATGATCTGGGATTTCACGACGATTCTCGACCGTAGCGGTGTCGGCTTCGATGTCACCTCGACCGAGATATTGATGCTCAACGGCGTGAACCTCGACAACCCGAAGACCGACCCGCTTCCGACCGACAAGAACGACGGACGGATATTCGATCAGGACGAGGACGAGAAGCCGGGTATGACGGTCAACTGCAACGGGACCATCATCGGCGGCGACGGCTGGATGGCGACCATCCAGCGCACCGTCAACAATATGGTGGGCGAGACCAAGGATGACACCCATATCGAGGGCGCCCTTATCTGGGAGAGCGAACAGGTCGTGCTTGACGCGAGCAGTAACACCCTTATGAGCGAGAAAACGGTGGAACCGGATCTCGCCAAAAGCGGTTTCAAGATGGTCCGACTCGTCGATCAGAACTGGACCTGCGCCGAGATCGTAGCCAACGAAGAGACGCTCTTCCCGCAGTAAATTCTACTCGCCGAGATACGCCGAATAGCGATAGATATCTTTCTCTTTTTCGATGACGAAGAGCGGCGCGCCTTTATAGAATATCGCGTTGGGCCCCTCGGCAAGATCAAGTCCGAGGCTTCGTATCTCAATGCCGTTGCGTAATCTCCAGTACAGCGTTTCGCCCACCGTGACGGCGGGAAAGGAACTCATGAACTGGATCATGTCGAGTTTCGCGCGCACAACCTTCACGGAATCCTCCCGGATCTCGGCCAAACGCACCGCATTGTCGATGGTGAAATTGCCGACCGCGGCCCGCGTAAGTTTTGAAAGTACCGCGCCGGTCCCGGCGACCGCGCCGATATCGTGAACGAGCGATCGGACATAGGTCCCCTTCGAGCACTCCACCGCAAACGAGACATGCGTTTTGTCGAGCGAGGTGAGTTCGAGCGAGAATATCTCGACCTCCTTCGAGGGAAGATCGACCGTTTCCCCTTTGCGCGCCTTGACATAGGAACGGACCCCTTCGACCCGTACCGCCGAGTAGGCGGGCGGTATCTGCCGTATCTTGCCGTTGAAAATCCCCTTGATCCGTTCCCAGTCGACCTGCGCCGCGTCGGCGTGAGGATCGACCGTTTCGACCGGCGTCTCGATATCGTAACTGGGGCTTCGCTTCCCCAGTTCGAATTCGCCGATGTACCGTTTCCGCTCGTCGGTGACGAAGCGCATGAGTTTGGTGGCGCGGTTCACCGCCACCACGAGTAGCCCTTCGGCCATCGGATCGAGCGTACCGCAGTGTCCCGCCTTCTTTATCTTGAGGGCCCGTTTGAGGCGATCGAGCGCGTCGGCCGAGGTGAGCCCCGACTCTTTATAGAAAGAAAAAAAGTATGAATCGTTACCGGACGGCGACACGGGCGACGATCTCCTCTACCAGTTTACAACCCTCATCGAAGGTCCCCGAGAACTCGAAACCGGCGGCGTTCCGGTGCCCACCCCCGCCGAACTCGTTGGATATTTTCGCCGCGTCGATGTTCCCCTTGCTGCGCATCGAAACCTTGTAGCGATACGGCGCCAGTTCGCGGAAGCGCATCGCCACCTCGACCCCTGCGATGGCGCGGGCATAGTTGATGAACGAATCGACATGGTCGGGACCGAGCCGGTAACGGTCGAGCTGGGCCCGCGTTATCTCGAAGACCGCCGCCTTCCCTCCGGCGAGAAGCCGAATGGAGGCGATCACCTCGGCAAGCAACCGCATCTGCGCGTGCGGCACCTCTTCCCATATCTTCGCGGCGATCTCCCACGGTTCCACGAAGTCGACCAGTTCGGAGAGTACCGCGAACGCCTCGCGGTTGGTCGAATTGTAGCGCATCCCGCCGGTATCGGCCATGACCGCCGCGTAGATGGCGATCGCTATCTCCCGTGTCATCGGATATCCGTGCTGTTTCATGAAGCGGTGAACGAGCAACGCCGTTGCCGCAGCCGCGTCGTCGAGGAACACCTGATCGAAAAACGCGCCCGGATCGCGATAGCTCACATGATGATCGAAGAATATCTTCGGTTTGCGCGATACGCTCATCTGCTGGTAGATCGCTTCGCCCGTCCGCTGCGGCGAACCGGCGTCCACCACGACATAGAAGTCGGGCTCAATAAGCGGCAATTCATACACCACCTTCTCGGCGCCGGGGATGAACATGAAATTGTAGGGATAGGGATCGGCCGAATAGAGGGTGGTCGAGATGCCGAACCCGGTGAAGAGATGATAGAGCGCTACCGACGATCCGACGCTGTCACCATCGGGAGTGATGTGCCCGACGATCAGAGCGCTTTGCGTCGTCTTCAAGAGGGTCGCAAGATCACTGCGGCTCTTCTTCATTGCCCCCTTCCCCTCGTTCGCGGCTCAGAGTATCGAGCAGTGCCTGCAGGCGTATGGCATCCTCGATCTTATCGTCGAATCGGAACTGCAGTTCGGGCATGAATTTGATATGACGGATCTCTTTGGAAAGCAGATACCGGATGTGTTTCAATTCTTCGGCGAGCTTATCCTGCGTAAACTTGCGCGGACTGCCCGGCAGTAGTGTGTACCAAGCCGTAGCGTTGCGGAGATCGGGACTTACCTGCACCTCCTGCACGCACAGACCGCCCAGCACCGTGCCGCCATATTCGCGGATCATGATCATCGACAGGCTTTTTTGGATCGCATGGGCGACCCGCTGCTGGCGGACGCTTTCGGCCACTTAGAGCACCTCGTCAGCAACCTGCGTGTCGATGTAGCATTCGACCAGATCGCCTTCCTTGATGTCATTATAATTTTCTATCGACAGACCGCATTCGAACCCGGCCTTGACTTCCTTGGCGTCGTCCTTGAAGTGTTTAAGCGAGCTGAGCAATCCGTCGTACAGGACCACATTATTACGAATGAGTTTGACGCGTCCCTTGCGGACGATGCGGCCGTCGGTCACCATACAGCCGGCGATGTTGCCGACCTTCGTAATGCGGAAGACCTGCCGCACCTCGGCCGCGCCGACATACTCCTCTTTCATGATCGGGGCGAGTTTGCCGCTCATCGCCGCCTTTATGGCGTCGATCAGGTCGTAGATGATCGAGAAGATACGGATGTCGACATGCTCGGCCGACGCCGTCTGTTTAGCCTTGTTGTCGATACGGACGTTGAAGCCGAACAGGACCGCTTTCGAAGCCGATGCCAAAAGAACATCGTTCTCGGTGATACCGCCTACGCCGCTGTGGATGACCCGTATCTTGAGCTTCTCATGCTCGATCTTGCGGAGCGATCCGATGATCGCCTCGACCGAACCATCCACATCTCCCTTGATAACGAGATTGAAGTCCTTCACGTCGCCGCCTTCTATCTTTGCGAAGAGATTATCGAGCGTGACCTTTTCCTCTTTCTCGTACTTCTGTTCCTTTATCTTGTTCTTGCGCAGATCGACATAACCGCGCGCTTTTTTCTCGTCGGTGAAGGTGTGTATCATCTCGCCCGCCGGCGGCACCGAGTCAAGGCCGGTGATCTCGACCGCCATGGACGGTCCCGCCTCCTTCACGCGGACACCGCGCCAGTCGGTCATCGAGCGGACATACCCGAACGCCGTCGCGGTGGCGACGAGGTCTCCGATCTTGAGCGTTCCTTCCTTTACCAGCGCCGTGGCGACCGGACCGCGGCCCGGATCCATGCGCGATTCGATGACCACGCCCACCGCCGGTTTGTTCGGATTGGCCTTGAGCTCCATCATCTCGACCTGCAGGAGTATCGACTCGAGCAATTTATCGATATTGATGCGCTGTTTTGCCGATATCTCGACGAAGAGGTTCGTACCGCCCCACTCTTCGGGAACGATCTCGTATTTGAGCAGTTCCTGCCGCACCTTCTCGGGGTTCGCCTCGGGCTTGTCGATCTTGTTGACCGCGACGATGATGGGGACATTCGCCGCCTTGGCGTGGTTGATCGCCTCGATGGTCTGCGGCATGACGCCGTCGTCGGCCGCGACGATGAGGATGACCAGATCGGTCGCCTGCGCGCCGCGCGACCGCATCGCCGTGAATGCCTCGTGACCCGGCGTATCGAGGAAGGTTATCTTCCCTTTCTCAAGTTCGACGGTATAGGCGCCGATGTGCTGGGTGATGCCGCCCGCCTCCTTATCGACCACATTGGTATTGCGTATCGCGTCGAGGAGTTTGGTCTTGCCGTGATCGACATGGCCCATGACCGTCACCACCGGGGGCCGCGTCACGAGCTCCTCGGCCGTATCTTCGTGCATATCGACGAAACTGGTTTCGTTCATCGCGACATTCTCGACTTGAAAACCGAATTCGTTGGCGATGAGCGTCGCCGTATCGAAATTGACCCGATCGTTGATCCCGGACAGTTCGCCCAGCGACATAAGTTTCCTGATGACATCGCCTACCTTGATTCCCATACGGCGGGCGAACTCCGATACAACGACGGTATTCTCGATGCGGATGATCTTCTTGATCGCCTTGGTGGGATTCGGAGCCTGCATAGGCGGAGGAGGCAGACGACGAGCGCTTTTCTTCTTAAGCCCCGCCCGACGGTCGGCCGCATCCTCCTCTTCGGTCTTGAGGACGGAGATATCGACGCCGCGCAGTTTGGCCTTCACCTTGACCTGCTCATCGACCTTTTTCTTCTTGTCGCCGGGACGCGGATGGACGAACTTTTTCGCCGCCGCCGGACGCTCTTCTTCCGCCTCGGGAATGACCACCTTGCGTTTTTTGTGTTTGTGATCGCCCTTATCCTCCTCTACGGGAGCCGCCGCCGGACGGCGCATCTCGTTCTGCTGGGGCGTTTCAGGGGTGATCACCCGCTCTTCGGTGGGCGATTCGATGCGGAATGAGGGCTTGAGCAGCATCTCCTCAAGCACCGTCGCCTGCGGTTCGGCCGGTTTCGGCAGGGCGTCCGCCGTCCCTTCGACCGGGGTGGCCGACGGCACCGGAGCATCAACCGGCGCAGGCGGCGTTTCCTGCACCGCGACCACCTCTTCGGCCTGTTTCTCGGCTATTTCGGCGCGACGCTCTTCCGGGACATAACTCCGCTGGCTCTTGCTCCGCACGACGGCAACGACCGCCTTGGGCTGTTCCGGTTCCGGTTCGGGTTCTTTCTTTTTCAGTATCACGGCGGTCTTCTTGGGAGCCTCGGGCTCTTTAGCCGTCTTGGCGGCCTTCTCCGTGCTTTTTCCGGTGGTTTTGAGTACCGCCGCCGTGCTTTTTGCAGAAGACGCTACACCGAAAGTCTTACGGAGGAGCGATTCCTCCTCGGGTGTAATGCCGTTCGCGGCGTTCTTGTAGGACGCTCCCTGTTCGTTGAGGAACTCCATGAGCTCCTTGCTCGATCTACCGAGGTCCTTCGCGATCTCGCTGATGCGCATTCAGTGCTCCTGACTAAAATGGTTAACTATCGCGCAATAATGAACGATACGGTCGGTTATGGGCGATCTGCCCAGCGCGACGACCCCCACCGGACGCATACCGATCGATGCCCCGATGGTCTCCTTGGTGCCCCAGCGCAGGACAGGCGTCCCCACCGGCACGATACCGGTTATCTCGCGAAGCGTACGGTCAGCCAGATCGGCGGCCAAAAGCACCGCCGTCGGCGCCGTGCCGCCGTTCTCAAGAATATCGGCAAGGGTATTCTGCCCAAGGGTCAAGACGCCGCTCTTGCGGGCAAGACCCAAAAAGTGAGCAAGCGACGCCTCGGCCTGCGTTTTTATCCAGCCGTGTATCTCGCCCTGAGATATCGCGAAAGCGGGCGTTCCCTTGAAGAACTTCTCCGGGAAACGTTTGAGCGTGTAGAAACGGGCGACGCAGTCAGTCGTCAGACACGAATAGACGGCCCGACCGCCGAGCGTTCCGCGCCAATCGGGCACGATGATCGTCCCCGCCGCGGCGAACCGCAGAAGCGCCCCTTTATCGCTCTTCGCTCCGCAGGCGAGGCAGGTGCGAACGTTATTTTCCTTCGTCGCCGCCCTCATTCCCTTCAACCTTTTCTATTTTGCTGAAGTCAAAGAAGCTGTCGGCGTCGACCACGCCGGTACGGCGCTGGATCGTCTTACCGTTCAGTTCATCTATGTGCATCTGAAGGCTATAGCGCAACTGACGCGCGCGCCGCAGGGAGAGTTCGGCGTTCTTCGCGAACGATTCGGTGTCGGCCTCGCTCTGGATATCGGCCAAAGTATGGTAGCCGCGCTCGGCAAGATAACCGGCAAGCTCCTCGTTGACACCCTTGAGGACCGTGACCGGGATATTGAGCTTTTCCTCGAGTTCCTTGTCGATCTCGATGTTGCCCATGCCCTTTTCCATCATCTCTTTCGCCTGCGCGATGATCGAGATCGCCCGCTCGGTGGTGACGCTCGGTATTTCGGAAAGGGTGGCCGGTTCGGCGGTGGTGATGTCCTCAAGCGTCGTATAGCCGAGCTTGATGAACGAATCGGCCATCGATTCGTCGATCCCTTCGATGAACAGCAAGCGACGCTTGGCCTCTTCGAGCATCATCTGCATCTGCGATTCGCTCTGGATATCGATATTCCAGCCGGTGAGCTGACTGGCGAGACGCACATTCTCGCCGCCGCGACCGATCGCCACCGACAGCTGATCGTCCGACACGATGACATCCATCGAGTGTTCGTCCTCGTCGATGATGATCTGACTGACCTCAACCGGCGAGAGGGTGTTGCAGATGTAACGGACCGAATCGTCGTCCCACGGTACGATGTCTATCTTCTCGCCCGAGAGTTCGTGAACGATGTTCTGTATGCGCGAACCTTTCATGCCGACACACGCGCCGACCGGATCGACATCGTGATCGATCGAACGGACCGCTATCTTGGAGCGGTGTCCCGGATCGCGGGCGACCCCCTCTATCTTGACGATCCCTTCGGCGATCTCGGGAACCTCTATCTCGAAAAGTTTCACGAGGAACAGCGTGTTCACGCGACTCAGGATGATGTTGCACCCCTGCGTGGTCTTCACCACATCGTAGATGAGCGCCTTTATCCGTTCGTTGACCTTGAACTTATCGGACGGTATCTGCTGATTGAACGGCAGGAACGCCTCGGCCTTGCCGATATCGACCACCAGACCGCCGCGCTCGTAGCGCCGCACCGTGCCGGTGACGATCTCGCTCTTGCGGTCCTTGAACTCGTTGAAGATGTTGTCTCCCTCGATCGTCTTGATCTTCTGGACGATGATCTGTTTGGCCACCTGCGCCGCGATACGGCCCAATTCGGTCGCCTCCATCTTGATGCCGAGCGTGTCGCCGACCACCGCGTCGGGGTTGAGTTCATGCGCCGCATCGAGCGTGATCTCGAAATCTTCGTCGCGCACCGTTTCGACCACTTCGCGGAAATAAAACGCCTGCAATTCGCCCGAAGCATCATCGTAAATGATGTCGATGTCGGCCTCGGCGCCGAGTTTCTTTTGTACCGCCTTGTAGAGCGCGTCCTTGAGGATGTCGATGACCACGGGACGCTCGATCCCTTTCATCTTGACCAGCTGGTCAATGAGTTCCTTGAGATTGAAATCCATTACTTATCTCCTTCCCAAATCAGATTGATCCGTTTTACCATGCCGCGGCGCACGGTCACCGCCGCGCCGTCGTCGGCCTGTATCGTGAACGAGTCGGCCGCATCGTCGACCGAAACGAGTATGCCGATCACCTTCTTGCGACCGTCTATCTTTTCGGAAAAAGCTACCTGCATCCGCTTGCCCGCGAATCGCGGCAGATCGGCCCACCGGCGCACCGGCCGATCAAGTCCCGGGGAACTCACTTCGAGATAGTAGCGGAAATCGAAACCCTCCTGCGTATCGAGAAAACTCGACGCCACCGGAGAAAGGGCGGCGCAATCATCGACCGTTACCTTGCGGTCTTCGAGCGCATCGACGAATATCCGCAAGATACCGCCGGTATTGTGCGGTAATTCCAACTCGACGATCGTCAGTCCCAGCGACCGGGCCACCGGTTCAAGCTGGTCGACCAACGCTTTTTCTCTGACTCCCCACACGACTGAACCTCCACATAAAAAAAACGGCGGGATTCACATCCCGCTCTCCACTTATGAGAATCAGGCGCAAAGAACCGTTTTCTGTAGCGGTATATACCATGAAGCGCCCCAAAAGCAAGATTTTCTTTCCTATAATAAATTGACTTCACTGGCATATCACACTAGAATACCGCGTTTAACGGCGACGGGAGCAAGTGGGCTGAAATCCCGATGAATATCAACGTCTTTAAGCCATTTTTCGACCTGTTGACGCTTCCCTATCCGGGACCCTATATGACATTACTCATGCTCTCTTTTATCCTTGGGTTCCCGATCATTCAGCTCTTGTCTCGCCGATTCGACCTATCCACACGACGCACCCTGCCACTCTGGGCCATTGTTGCCTTCTCCGCTCTTGTGGGATCAAAGATATTTCATGTGCTTTTCGATGAACGACTTTCCTACTATCTGGGCATGATCGGCGAGAAAGGGATCGTCGTTTTCCTCACGACCGCCCTTAATCCATTCACCGGCGGCCATGTCTTCTATGGAGGCATTGCGGGAGCCTTCTCCGTGGGGCTCTTGGTCGTGTGGCGCATATATCGCGAAGAATCTCCCACTCGACTGCGCTACTATGATCTGTTCGTCATCCCGACCGCGCTGGGATTGGTGCTTTCCCGTATCGGCTGTTTCTTTTCCGGTTGCTGTTTCGGCATCGTGTCGGACACCTTCGGCGTCGTCTTTCCCCCTTTCTCGACGGCGGCCATGGATCTTTACCGAAAAGGTCAATTGGACTTCCTTATCGACGAAACGCCGCCGCTCATACCCACCCAATTGATCGAGTCGGCCGCATCGCTGGCTATTTTCATCTACCTGCTCTCACAAGTGAGAAAAGCGAAACACCGCTCCCCCGGCTTTCTTCTGACACGGTTCCTCTTTCTCTACGCCATTGCTCGCTTCTCCATCGAGTTCCTGCGCAACGATACCCGCGGCGCGTTCCTGTTCTTCTCGACCGGCCAATGGATGTCGCTCGCGATACTGGCGGTGCTGGGGATCATATGGTGGCGGAAGAACCGCCGACCTATAGGACCTATTAGTCTCATGGGACCTATAGGTCACATAGGGCTTATGGGACTTATGTTGACGGTGTCCTCCACCGCTTGGGCCCTGTCACCCGAAAAGAAACTGCACCACTATGTCGCCCAGCACTGGAGCGTCAAAGATGGGTTGCCCCATAACTCCGTGGAGGCGGTGATCCGCACCGCCGACGGTTTTGTCTGGATCGCCACCCCCGAAGGTTTGGCGCGATTCGACGGCAAGGATTTCACCGTTTTCAATAAACGGACCCTTCCTTCAACACTGTCAAGCGACCGTTTCATCAGCCTTGCAAGCGCACCGGACGATACCCTTTGGGCCGGCACCGAAGGAGGCGACATCATCAGATACGACCCTCACGGCATGGTTCTTCAGAGCCGGGAAAAGGGACTTCCCGCCGCTCCGGTACGGCGATTGATCGCTTCTTCCCTCGGCCTTTGGACGATCATAGGAGAGAAACTCTTCCTCCTCTCGGGGAAAGAGATCGTGGAGCGGCCCGGCATCGTTACTCCGGCCGGAGAACCGCTGCTGGTGACCGACCCGCGAGGCGCCGTGTTCGCTGTTGCCGGCACCGATGTCTCACCCCTCACCGCAGACAAAAATGAACGCATCACCTTTTCTCTCCTGACCGGCAAAAAACTCACCGCCGCGATCTTTTCTCCCGACGGCGCCTTATGGATAGGGACGGCGACCGGCGAGATAATCAGACTTTCCGGCCTCTCGGACACCACCGGCAAGGTCCTGCGCCCCCCGGACGGCGTACCGATAAGCGCATTCGCCGCCGATGGCGGCGTGCTTTGGGCCGGTTCGCGCGGCACCGGACTCATCCGGATACATGGCGACACGATAGAATCATTCGGCGAATCTTCCGGCCTGCGCGGCTTGGTGGTACGCACTCTCTACCGCGATCGAGAGGGTCGGCTATGGGTCGGCACCGAAGAAGGACTCACGCTCTTCAGCGATGGTCCGGCGATCACCCTGACCACACAGGACGGCCTGTCGAGCAATCTGGTCTATGCGCTTGCCGAAGCGCCGGACGGTTCGCTCTGGATCGGCACCCGCGGCGGCGGATTGAACCGGTATCTGAACGGAAAATTCTCCCGCTACACCAAAAAAGAGGGACTTCCCAGCGATCTTATCGGCGCGCTTTCGCTTGACGACGACGGCACGCTCTGGATCGGTTCTTCCGCCGGGATCACCGCTCTGCGCAACGACGACATTAAAACATTCACCACCCGCAACGGCCTTTCCCACGACATCACCGGAGCCATTCTGCGCGACCGGAAGAAAGAACTCTGGGTAGGGACCATCAACGGCGATCTTCACCTCCTCAAACGAAAAGGGGCCTTCCGGGCGCATCGCGCGAACCGGCTCTTTCCCGATATGACCGTGACCCAGATATTCGAGGATCGGTCAGGGCGGCTGTGGGTAGCCGCCGCCTTCGGACTATCGCTATTCAACGACGGCTACATCAAAACCTATACACAGGCCGACGGTCTATCAAGCCGTTCGGTGCTTGCGCTTACCGAGGACGCCGATATGAATCTGTGGATCGGCACCTACCGCGGCGGCCTCAACCTCCACCGCGAAGGAAGATTCCTCTCTTTTTCTCTCAAAAACGGACTGCCCGCCGACGACGTCTACGCCATTCTCATCGACGACGCCGACCGGCTCTGGCTCTCCACCAATAACGGCATCCGGTATCTTTCCCGCACCGCGCTTATCCGCTATCTCACCGGCACGGGTCCCCTGCCGACGATAGGACTCGTCGGACTGGCCGAAGGAATGAAGACGCTCGAATGCACCGGCGGCGTACAACCGACCGCCCTGCGCGGAAAGAACGGACTTTTCTATTTTTCCACCATCAAGGGATTGACCGTCGTCGATCCCGCAAAACTCGACCTCAACGCAACGGAAAGAACACCGCAACCCTACATCGTCTCCCTGTCATTGGATGAGCGCACCCCTTCCCCGGTCGGCCCCCGGCTGACGATACCGGCCGACACGCATCAGATAACGATACGCGTCGGCGCCATCTCCCTGCAGGATCAAAAAGATATCACCTTCGCCCACCGCCTCGACGGCGTCGATCTCGATTGGATAGAGACCGGCCCCGAACGGATCGTCACCTATCGCGATCTCGCGCCGAACACCTACACCTTCAACCTCCGGGCACAGCGCCCCGGCGCCAAACCGCAAACCGCCACAGTCTCTCTCCAGATGCCGCCGCGCCATAATATCCCCTTACTGATCGCGCTACTCTCGACAGGCGCCATCGGCCTCCTTTTGTTTCTCTACCTATCAAGAAGGAAGAGAAGAAGCCGGATCGAAAAGATCGCACTCACCCTTTCCCCCGACCGGAAAGAGGACCCCCCTGCGAGTACGGTCACACCGCCAGCCACCGCTCAATCGATACCGATGACCGACATTCCGCCCTCCATACCGGTCGATGCCCCGCCGGCGACCTCTCCCGCGCCGGAACCGACAGATCTGCGCCGCTATGAGCGGACCCGCCTTGACGATGAGACCGCCGCCAACATGCTCCGTCACATCACCCGCATCATGGAGAACAATAAACCATATAAAGATTCAGATCTTACCCTGCCCCAGCTGGCCGAATTGGTTGATTTAAGCCCCCACCTCCTTTCCCAAATCCTCAATGATCGCCTCAATAAGAATTTCAACCTCTTCGTGAATGAATATCGCATTGAAGAGGTCAAAGAGATGCTCAAGAATCCCGAGAACCGCAACAAGCTCCTTGCGATCGCCTATGATGCCGGATTCAGTTCGAAAACAACCTTTAACACTATATTTAAGAAGTGTACCGGCAAAACCCCTTCGGAATACCGGCGATCCCTCTATGGCGGCGACATTGAAGAAAACGAAGATATCTAACAATAACAAATAGTCACAAGTCCCATATTATAAAATCGAACCTTTGCGCTGTATCTTTTTGGTAAGTTTTTATAATATCGCACGACTTTAAGTAAGAAATCTAATTTAATGGTTTCGAGAGCAACGGAGGATTGTCCGATGTCCCGACGCGCATTCACCATCGTGGAGCTGATGGTGGTTATCGCCCTGATATCCGTCACCGCCGTGCTTTCGATGCCGCGAGTGAACGAATGGATCGCCCGTCAGCAGGCAAAACGGGTCATCTCGCAACTCATCACCGATTACTCTAAAGCGGTAGCCCTTTCCTCCAAGTCGACGATGCACACCAGCACCGGCGGCTCCTACACCAACCGTGCCGCCATCTATTTCCAGAACGCCGACGGCAAACATGCCTACTCCATACTTTTGCGCAATAACGGGAGTAACGCCAGCTGGTCGATGAACGACCCGGTCGTCAAATTCGTACGCCTACCGGGTCGCGTATCGTTCACCAACATCAACGAGACCTCTTTCGGCTCGACCGCCGCCACGGCCATCTCCTTCACCTCCACCGGCATCGCGCTGGACAACGCCAACACTATGTTGAACTTGAAATCTTTTTACGATGTTCCCTCCAACTGCGGCGGACAGACATCGAACAAAAAATATTCAGCGCGCATCGATCTGCGGGCCGACATCTCTGACTCGAAAGCGCTCTTCTACCGCGTCGAGATCAATCAGTTCGGCGAATACCGCATCTGCGCCAGCTTCGGCGACGCCAATTTTGCCAGCAATGGACTGGAGGTACGGGGAATATGAAACGGCCGAACGGCTTCACCATTATCGAGGTGCTCTTCTCGATCCTCATATTCAGCATCGGCATCGTCACCTACATGCAGTACCAAGGACAGGCCGCTGCGGTCATTTTCGAGACCGAATCCTCCATCATCGCCAATCAACTCGCGGTCGATCTGGCCGAAGAGATCAACAGCCTGAGTGAAGAATCCTTTTCGCTCCTTATCGCCACCATCGACCAGAGCACGAACCCGACGGCGTGGAAAGCGGACAATATCCTTAAAGCCTACGCCGGGACCACGATGGCATTCTCCACCGGCCCTTACAACGCGTGGGGCAAACCGCTCGAGAACATCAACGAACCGGCTACCTTTTACCGCATGATACGGAAACGTACCTACAACGAACTGACCGCCGCCAACAACGAACCCGACACGCCGCTCGAGGTCCTGCGCGTCATCGAGATCATTGTCGCGTGGCCCAAAAAGGAGAGTCAATCCACCTTGTGCAATATCATGCCGCTGAACAACAATTGCAATTCGCTGACCGTTGTGGTCGTCAAACCGTTGGTATAACGAGGTAAGGGTATGAAACGGACTGCGGTCGCCTTTTCGCTCATCGAGTTGATGATAGCGATGACAGCCACCCTGTTCCTCGTCGCCACCTTCTTCCGCGTTTTTACCCACGCCACCCGCCTCGAAACCAACAACAACCTGAAAAATAATGTATCCCTAAAAGGGGAGCATATCCTCGATTCACTCGAAAATTCCATCCGTCTGATCGGACTGGCCAATAACAGCACAGAATTCTCGGCCGGTGCGGTCATCCCCTCCGCGCAGGGAAAGGCTGTCTCCGTCGGCGCCGGCAACTACCTGACCGGCACCTTTAACTTTTCCTTCCGCTCGCCGTGGGGCGGCCCCATCACCAAGGTGGTCAGCGCAACCGGCACCCAGCCCGCTTGCGTCGTGACCATCATGAACAGCAACTCTCTTTTCGCCGAACTCGACAACCTGCTTTTCATCAACAAAAACGACATCTACACCGCAACCTTCTCCGCCGGAAGCACGGGAAATACCTTTACCACCGCCACCATCACCTCCACCAATCCCCTCGCACCGGCGATACCTTCGGGCGTCACCTGCGACAGCCTCTTCCCCTCCTCGACCCTCGTCACCGGCGCCAATACCCTTTATGAATTGGCCTTCGACGGCTCCATCATCCAGTTTAGAGACGCCACATGGAACCGCATCATCTTTGCCTACCCGAAAGAAGAGATGCCTTTCTTCGTTCTGCAGTTCCTCGTCGAAACATCGGTGACCGACGGCGAAGGGGAACTTCTCGCCACTCGCGCGTGGGTCCCCTCCGTGAACGACTGCGGCTCCGCCCAACCCGATGTATGCAAGACCATCAAGGCGGTCCGGTTCGGCTTTGTCCTTACCAGCCGCGAGGCGCGCATCGACAAAGGGACCGATTCGGGCACGTTCCAGTACTGCCTGTTCGACGATTCGACCTGTTTTTCAGCGAACGCCGATACGGGGAAACGTTATTTCTCATTTTCGCGCACCGTCTATATGCGGAACTACGACTTTATGAAGGATTACGAGCTTGAGCAGTGAGGAGAACAACGCCGTGAAGAACCTGCGCACACTATTCGCCGCCCCCAAGGGGATCGCGATATTCGTGGCGAGCCTCATCCTGCTTTCACTGTCGATACTGTCGCTGTCCACCATGAATCGCGTATCGGAATCGAGCTTCCTCGCCGGTCAGGCCATCGACAAGAAACGGCTCTCGATCCACGCCGAATCGGCCATGCGTATCGCGCTGGCCGAGGTGAACACCCGCGTATTCAACGACATTCCCCCCAGCGACACCTACTACCTGAACGGCGGCGCGACCGATACCTTCCTTATTGTATACGATAAAGAGAACGCATCGACCCCCGTTCCTCTTTTCGCCTACCGCGCCCGGGCGGTGAAACTGGCGCAAGGCCCCGACAAAACGCCTCCCGGCGCCACCGGCACGCTCATGACACATGCCTACTGCTACGATGTGCTGGTCGATACCCGCGAACTTATCAAGGCCTCCGGCACCAATATAAACAGCGAGATGGGGTCGCCTTTGGCGGGCTACTATTTCAGCGAGGTCAAAAGCCTCGGCGTGACCTCCTGCTTCAGAAAGAGATGATAACCGATGCGGAGTAAATACATGCGACGGGTACTCGGTATCTTGACACTGTGCGTGACGGTCGGCTGGTCGGCCGGCGTGCGGGCCTCATCGTTCGACGAGAGTCTCCGCGACGATGTGTTCGCGATGGTCTCCACCACCCAAATACTCAACACCGTGTTCCTTCTGGACACCTCCGAAGCGATGAACACCTTCGCCTACAGCAGTTATCTGGTCACTTGCGCCGACTCCATCCAGAAGATCACCAAGGCAGGGGTTCTCTGCTGGCAATCCTATCAGGACTGTATGGCCACGGCGGCCGGCGCCACCACCGACTGCGGCGTACAGGACGATCTCTACGAGCAGTGCGCCGAGTTCCGTCCGCAGTGCGAAAATATCGACGCCCAGAAGGTGATCCTTCAAAATCATTGTACAAAAGTCCAGACCACCTATGCCGAACCGGCAAAGAGCGATACCGCCGCATGGACCAACGCCAAAGCGCTCCGGTTCGTCGGCCCGTGGGATCCCAACCGGGGCGATTATTCGCTCGATCTCTGTTTCTGGGACTGGACCGCCGACACCGGCTTCAACGCCCCCGACGGCACCTATTCTGAATACGCGAACGACCCCGCCACCCCCATCGGCCCCGACCGACGCGACTGGAGTTGCGTCCGGAACGATCTCGGCGATGAAACCGTTTCGGGCCTCTGGCTCAACTGGAAATTCGCCACCGCCCTCGACGCGGTCAAGATCATCCTTGCCGATGAGCATGAATTCGGCGTCCAGCCGCGGCATCGCGGCAACAAATATGCCTGTTACGAAATGGAATGGGTGCCGACCGATCCCGACACCGGGAGCGAATGTTTCGCCGTCTTCAACACCGAGGACAACGAAACCAACGCGCAGGTCGAACAGACCGTCCGCACCAAATGGAAGGTAAAAACGAAAACCAAACAGGCCGCCCTGACCGACGAGAACGCCTGCTACCAGCCCGCGACCCCGGGCGTCAAATTCGAGGCGCAGGTGGCCGTCCCCGACCCCGCCGCCTGCGGTAACCCCGAATGTCACGACGCCGCCGGCTGTTCCAAGTGCTGGGACATGGAGGGGAACGAAGTGGTCTGTCAGGCGCAGACCCATCTCGCCCGCAAGGCATATTTCGATCCGAGCGCCCTGAACCTTTCGGTCACCAACGAAATGGTCTGCTGTAAGATATTCCACTGCGCCGCACCCAAATGCCGCGACGATCTTACCTGTGTCGCCGATCCGATCGGCGCTCCGGGAGACTGCCCCGGCGGACTGGGGGCCTACAGCGAATGGGATCAGGACCCGCTCCACTGCTGTGATGTCCTCTACTGCGCCGAGGATGACGGCGGGGTCGGCTGCGGCGCCGACGGCAGTTACATCCCCGGCCCCAGCGACACCTATATGTTGTATACGGAAGCCAATTTCGAGATGGAGGCGATCGACACGGGGATCGGCGAATATTACTCGCTCGCCGAGTTGACCACCGCCTCCACCATCGATATAACGCTCACCGCCCATGTCAAGAACGCCAATCTCCAACTTTTCGCCGGCTGTATCGGAGAACTTTCCGAATCGCAGGTGTTCAATAAGGATTACACCGTCTCGACCACCGAAAATCTCGCCGCGCCGATACCCATGCTGGGCTGTGACCAAAAAGGCTACCGCCTGCGGGCTCAGCTGACGGTGACCCATACCGGTCTGGGGGTAGGCGCCGCGACCGCCGATCTGGTATTCACTCCCGAGCTGGCGTACTATAAGAATGGCTTCTTCTCGCGCACCGTCCTTCAGGAAAGCACCGCCTTCTTCCGCGGCCGCTCGTGGGAACCGGAAGGAGAAGTGGGCGATCCGGTTCAGGTCGTAAATGAATACGAATGCAAAACGACCTTCTTCAGCATGAAGACCAAGATCGTCACCTCCGAGGCGCAGTGCAATACCCCCGAATGCGATATCGACAGCGACGGCGACGGTGCGAAGGACGACTGCGAAAAATATCCCGCCTGTCTGGCCACCAACAACTGCTACACCCCCTACACCATCGACGGCACCACCCGCGACCCGCTCCTGTGCCGGTTCCGCAACATGCAGGACCTGAAGAGCGGCAAATACAACTGCGGCTGGATCTGCCCCGACGCCCCCCAGTACGACGATCTGTGGCGCTGTATGGAATACTTCGAACAGCTCGACCATTCATCGGCGTTGATACCCGATTCCCTCTCGCTGTTCGCCAACGGCACCGAACCGTACAACGCCAGCGGCAAACGGCGTGCCGGCCCCGGCGAGAATCTGGTCCACTGCGACTATCAGAACGGCGACACGGTCAACCAGTGCTGTAGCGACACGGAGGCTTTCTACAACACCTATCTCCACTTCTTCAACACCTCCGTCACCGCCTTCAAAGATATCAAATGTACTCAACCGAAATGTCTCGACGACACCTGCGAAGCCGATCCGGCGGATTGCCCCACCGGCGCCTACAGCCCGTGGGATCAGGTCGCCGGCCACTGCTGTGTCGCCCTGCCGGCCACCGGATGGCAGAACTACCGGTGCGCATGGACCGCGTTCGATTCCAAGGAATACACCTACGATGTCGATTCGTGGGGCAACGAAAAGAAAAAGACCATCCTCGTGGCCGGCGTCGAGAACGAGATCGTGAAGGGACACATTCAAGAGGTCCCCGGCGGCTCCTATCTCCTGAACGGCATCAAAGGCGACTATTTCGACGGCTATTCGACCCCGTACGTCGATCTGGATCCCGATAGCGCCACGATCAACAAATGGTACTCCGATAAGGCGCTGGTCAACTACGGTAAATCGACCGTCGCCTCTTCGTTCGTCTCGCTGTTTAAGACCAGCGAGAATGCCGACCGGATGACCGCCTGCGCCTACGATATGGCCGCCGATATGCTCGATCAGGTCTGCGGCGATTGCGGCTCCATCTGCGGATGCGGCCTCGACACCAGCACCGTGGACTACTGCGACTTCCCCACCTTCTGGGTGAAAGTGGCCCAAAGCGACGGCGGCACGCTGGTCATGGAACCGAAAAACCTCATCGGCCAGAAACTCGTCGATTTCAAGAATATCGTAAAGAATCTGGAGGGAAAAGGAGGCGCCACGCTCGGCGAAACGCTCTATGAGGTGTGGCGCTACCTCGGCGGCCTCAAACCGGCCTACGAGGATATCGCCCGCTTCCCGCAGGGCTACGCATCCCCGATAGAGACCGACCCTGCCTGCTTCCAGAACAGCGTCATCATTATCTCGGGCGGCCAGCCGCTGTTCGATTCGAACAGCCACATGGACGCCACCTTGGCCGCTATGGCAGTCTCCGATCCCGTAAATTACGGACAGTATGCCGCTCTTGCATCGCTTCCCGATCCGGTGGCGGGCCCCTATCTTATCGAAAATCTCGCAGACCTCCCGGCGCCTTACGGCACCAGCACCAAACCTTACACCATCGACAGCTGGTTCCTGACCGCGCTTCCCGATGTCGCCACCTTCGTCAACTCGCAGGATGCCTTCATCGGCAATATCGCCTGCCGCGCCAACCCGCTCAACTACCGCTTCGGCTTCAACGCCAACAGCTCCGCCGCCGGCGCCACCTGCCGCGCGAACGATTCGACCGGACTCAACCTGATAAACCGCATCGACACCGTCGGCATCGGCACGTGGGGACTCGCGGCCCTCTATGTCAAGATGGGCAATAACCCCGACTACCTCAACACCAACACCCTTTCTCTGGCGGCAAAGGGGGGGGGCGGCTCCTTTACCCTGACCACCGAAGACGACGCCAACCCCAACACCTTCTCGAATCTGACCGATCTATTCAACAAGTTCACCGAGACCCATTCCGGCATGCGATCCATCGGCCGTCCCTACTGGACCTCGTCCCCCATCCAGCCGCAGGGCGCCACCGGCATCGCCGACCAGAACCTCGTGGTCATCCCGGCGGCGATCCCGGTCAGCAACAAGGTGAGTCGCTTCTGGTTCGGCAACCTGCGCAAGTACTATATGAAGGAGAAAGGGGCGACCGACCTCGACGGCGACGGTGACGAAGACGATGTCAACTGTATCCTCGGCGAAACACCGATACCCGAGACGGTAAGTTGCAGAGTATCTCCGATACCCTCCGAAGACTTCCTCGACGATTGTTTCGATCCCTCGTCGGAAGATACCGTGGAGGCCGACGAAGCCACCTCGAAGACCGAATTCGAAAAGGTCTTCAACGGCGGCATCCGGACCAAATTGGACGCCCAGTTGAAGGCCTGCCCCGGCAATCCCTGTTTCAAAGGCGACACCGGGCGCAACCTCTATTTCGACTACGATCAGGACGGCGATCCCGCCACCAAGAGCGTCATGCGGAACTTCACGCAGATCGACAACACCAACACCTTGGTGCTCAAACAGTTGTTCGATGTCACCAACGAGAACTATTCGCGCCAGATCATCAACTATGTGTACGGCTACGATTCGGTCGATCACGACAACGACGGGGATGACACCGAAATACGGAGTTACACGAGCCTTGAATACACCACCGGCCCCAACGCCGGCAAAAAACTGCTCGAAGATGTCGGCGACCCGTTCGACTCCATCGATCCCGCCTTAAATCAGGGGTGGAAAATTTCCATCCCCTATTCGATACTCGGCGCCATCGTCCACAACGAACCGATCGTCCTCTACTACGGACCGCAGAAGGTCAGCGGGGTCGATGAACCGGAATATCTGGCGAAGAACCTGCGTATCTTTGTCGGCGCCAACGACGGCCTGATGCACTCCTTCGACGGACTCGGCAACGAAAAATGGGGCTACATGCCCTCGGTCGTAATGCCCAAACTCTCCTTCATCCTCTCCGACCTCGACACCGTCGTGTTCAACTCGTCGGTCGACGGCCCCTCGACCGTATTTCACATCGACGACGGCGACGGCGTCGCGCGACTGGTCAACAACGGCGTCATCGACACCAATGAGAAAGCCTTCCTCATCTTCGGCTACCGGCGCGGCATCGATATCGGCGTAACCGGCCACAGTTACTACACCGTCATCGATATCTCCGACCGCGACGCCCCGGCATTCGTCCAACATATCGAGGTAGAGGGACAGTCGTGGTCCAAACCGGTTCTCTTCCGCAAGGGGAACACCTATTATATGGCGATCGGCGGCGGCTATGATCCTTGTTACGACAACGCCACCCCCTCCTGCGGCTCCCCCAAGGGGGCGAAGATATACATCTATGAATACGGATGTTCTGTGAAGCCTTGTGACAGTGCCAACGAAAAATTCCTCGACGACGCCACGCACCGCATTGTTATTGAACGGAACGACGCCCACCCGCAAAAAAAATGGCTGGTCGCTCCGATCGTCGCCGAAGGGATCGCCATCAACACCAAAATGCCGCTTTTCTACGATAACGGCGCATCCCTGCTGGGAGACACCGAATACCTCGTCTTCGTCGACCTGACCGGCACCGTCTTCCGCGTCGATCCCAGCACATGGACGGTCGAGGTCCTGTCGAAGAACCGCGCCGTGCCGGGCGTTCCCGGCACTCCCGATTTCACGCAGGGCGTCCGCACCTATCATTCCTTTACGCTCTATCCGCCCACCGGCATCTATCCCTCGAAACAGATCGACGGCAACGACGACGACGATCTGGCCGACGCGGTCGATGTTTTCATCGCCCCCCTGCCGATATCGAGCGGCAACAAGGTCACCATCAAAGAGCAGGATATCCAGTACGAAATGGTCACCACGTGGAGCATGGCGCAGAATGGCGCTCAAGCGATGGATGCCGACCATCTGGCCATATCCACCTACCCGACCGGCTTTGTCGATTCGACCACCGGCGTCGGCACCTTCCCCTATACCGTAACGGCGCGCGGCTGGTTCATCAACTACGATTTCTCCAAACACGAAAAGGGGACCACCCCGCCGTTGGTGCTTGCCACCTATCAGGGTCTCGACCGCGGCTGGGTCTCCTTCACGACCTACGAACCGGAAACCGTCGTGAACCAGTGCGCCAACAAAGGTAACGCATTCCAGTATATGCGCACCGCGGACGAAGGCTTGATCCCGGAAGGGTACGAGTGCGCGAAATACGAGTTCATCAACAGCGGTCTGGCCGCGGCGCCGCGGGTCGTCTACGGCGGTCAACATGCCGACGACGAAAACATCCTCGCCTCGGCCGGCGCCAATGTTTATTCGATCGAACGGCTGGAGACCGCGCCGCCGACCCAAACGATACGGATCCTGAAATGGTATGAGTTGTACTGAGGGAGAAATAGTGATGAAGAGCTTCTACCGTCCGGCGCTGGCCATTGCGTGCGTCGCCTTTTCCCTGATGCTGAGCGGGCAAACGGCGCCGAGCGACATAGACAATCAGGTGCGCAATTCCTTCATTGAATTTCCCACCATCGTACTGGTGGGACAGGTGGTCGACATCACCCCCACCTCGGTAACCATCGGCAATACCGCATTCACCACGGCCCTCTCCCCTGATAGACTGGCGACGCTCCGCGCGAAACTGGAAAGCTCCTACAATACCATCGACAAAGGTTTTCTGCGCGCGCTCCGGCTGGTATCGGTCAAGGACGATCACATGCAGATGACCTTCTATCCCGACATGCTCGCCAAGATATTCCACGACGATGCGAACACCTATCTGCAATACCTGCCGCTGTTCTATCTGGTTCAAAACAACATCAAACAGATGCAACTCCCCGAGGGGATCGTCGAGAGATTGAAAAAGGTTTCTTTCGACTACTACCTCACCATCCCCTTCGTGAAGAAGATCATGAAGAATGCGTGGGGCGCGGCGGTATTCCAGATACACCCCGAAACGAACAAACTGCTCTATGTCGCTTCCCGTTTTTACGAAGATTACGACGAGATGATGGTCGATGATTTCGCCAAGGAATATATGATCCCGCAGATCGTACAGCGCGGTATGACCCTGACCGCCAATGTCAGCATCGTCCGCGGCAAAGAACGGTCATGGACGAAAGAGAGCATTCACAAAAAATACAAAAAGGATGATACGGGAAAGAACATTCCCGACAACGAAAAAGCGCCCAACGGCGGCGCGCTGACCCCCGGGAGATGAGCATGCGGCAGATGAGGCTGGGTTACACGCTGATCGAAGTGATGATCGTGGTCGCCATCATCGGCGTCATGGCCTCCGTCGCCATCCCCGCATTCGATCAGTACACGAAAAAAGCGCGCATTGAGAATCTCAAAAGCGTCATCCTGACGGTGGCCGCGGCGCAGGACCGTTTCTTCGCCGCGCGCGGCCGCTACACCAACACGCTGACCGATCTGGCGCAATACGGCTTCAAAGGTTCAGCGGAAGCGAAGATATCGATAGGCGTCCAGATCACTCTCAATATGGGGCAGGGCTACTGGGTAGCGGGAAGCGCCGACATCGACAAGACCCTGCTCCCCGCCGACCCCTACAACGAATGCTGGCTTTTCTTCGGCCGGAACATGCCGCAGCCTCCCGCTTCGCAAGGCGGGTTCGTCCGGCTCTGGGACGACCTGACCAACGCCAACGACTTCACGGGACAGTCTTTCGCCGACAAGGATACGGTATGCAAATAAGGAGTTACGACATGAAGGCGCGGGGATTCACGCTCATCGAGATGGCGATGGTCATCCTGATCATCGGCATTATTGCCGCCGTCAGCATCCCCCTGTACGACAACTACATCCGCAAAACCAAAGTAACCGAAGCATGGGAAGAACTCACCCATATCGCGGCTCTTCAGGAACAAATACTGAACGATTACCGCAGTTACGACACCTCCGGGGCCCGCCTGCAGGCCTATGGCGCCAACTTCAACGGAAAATACTTCATCATTCAAATGGCGGCTGGCATCACGTGGCGGGCGGAAGCCTACGTCTGCTTCGGCGGTTCATCCGGTTGCACCACCAGTTCCTACGACATCGGATTCACCATTGACAATAACGGCGTAAAAAAGACCAAGGACACCGCCGGGAACCTCAAAGACGGGTGGAACTACTGATGAAAATAACGCTTGCAACACCGCATGTTCGGCATATAATTGATGCGACTGAAAATAATAGGGGAAAGGAGGCGGTCATGAAATGGCTTGTCTACGGCGCGATGTTCTGCGTGATACTGATCTCGGGTATCGCGTGCGACAAACAGAACGACAACAACGATCCGACGTGGGACTTCGGCCCGATGCCGGACGCCGATTCGGGCACGCCGGTCGATCCGGCCGTCGTATCGCACGAGAACCTGAACGGCGAACAGACATGGTCCAATGTCGTCCCCACCGGTCAGAAGAAATGCTACAACAACCAAAAAGAGATACCCTGCCCCCAACCGGGAGATCCCTTCTTCGGACAGGATGCGCAGAACGGACAGTGGAAAACGCGCTCGTTCCTTCCCGGCACCGGCGGGGACGCAGGCACCGTGGTCGACGATGTGACCGGCCTCCGCTGGCAACAGGGTTTCGCCCTGAACCTTGCTTGGGACGGCGCCTATGCCTACTGCGAGAATCTCGATCTGGCCGGTCGGGAATGGCGCCTGCCGACCACCCATGAACTCAAGAGTATCATCGACTACGGTATGCATGCACCGGCGATCGATCTCACCGCCTTCCCCGGCACTCCGGAATCGGTGTGGTTTTGGGGCACCAGCAGGGTGAAGGATATCAAGAACACCGCGTGGATCGTCTATTCGCTCGATGGTTTCGTCGAATATACCGACAAAAATAACCGGTACGCAGTCCGGTGTGTTGAGAATATTTAAGGTCTGATGAAGGGAGAGCAGGCCATGAACATACGCATGAATATCGTCTTCGGCGTCTGCGCGACGCTGATGCTGTGGAACACCGCGCACGCGCAGTGCGACCAGTGCTCCGCCCAGAACCCCTCCGCCGTTCAGGAAATGGACGTGGCGACCGCTCCGGGTGTCTGGACCACGGTCCTGACCGACATGGCGGCGGGCGAATACGCCCTCTTCAAGGTCGAAAAAGGGCGTTACTACGAATGGAGCACCTGCGGCGGCGCCGAAGTATGGGACACCCTTCTGTCCCTGCGCGTCACGGCCTCCTGCACCGCCGGACAACTCGGCGGCAGTCCGGTCTCCCACAACGACAACGATCCCGCCTGTACCGACGGCGAAATGTCTACCATCGGCTGGCGCGCCTACATGAATACGACAGTCGCGGTGCTTCTCTCCCAAGCATCCGACTGTACGGCCCCTTCGGCGGCGAATATGACGCTCAAATGGCGCTACTCTCTCCCCGAGAGTTGTATCAACTGCACCAGTCATCATCCCATGCAACTCCAGCAGAATCCTGAATTCAAAGGGCAAGGACCTACCGGTTGGACCGTCGTTTCCGCCGCCATGTCGGGCGGCGACTGGACGCAGTTTGAACTTCTGGGCGGCACCTACTACGAATGGACCACCTGCGGCGATGACGCATTCGACACCCAGCTCTCCCTGTACAACGGCGAATGCGGATCGGACGAACTGCTCTCCTTCAACAACGACGACTCGGCATGTACCCCGGCGACCGGTTCGACCATCTCCTATTTTGCCTTCGACGACCAGACGGTCACCCTATTGCTCTCCAAAAATTACTGCTCCGACACCACCGCTGACGACATGACCCTCCAATGGCATCAGATCACCCCGGTGCTCGGCTGTGAGGCATACACCAACAATCTGGGAACGATACCCGAGACCACCAGCGACACCTTCGTCACCGTCTCTTCCGGCATGTCGGCCGGCGAATTCTTTTATTTCGAGGTAGTCAAAGGCAGTACCTACGAATGGACCACCTGCGGCGACAACGACTTCGACACCCAACTCACCCTGCGCGGCGAAGAGGGCGACCTGACACCCGATGTCGTATCACCGCTTCTTGCCTACAACGACAACGGCGGCTATGGCGGCGCCTCCTGCGGCAACGGCTCGACCATCCGCTGGACCGCCAATTTCTCGGGCAATGTCTGGCTCCTGCTCAATGAATATCTCTGTAAGACCAACGGCAGTAACGATATGACGCTCCGGTGGCGGCGCCTTTCGACCGACCGCTTCACCGAAGAGCATTATCTCGCCGCCGCGATCAACCCCGCCGGCGTTCTGATCATCAAGGATAATCTCACCAACCTCTGGTGGCGCAAGAGCATCGGCGACCCGATCCTCTGGGGCGACGCGCTCAACGAATGTTCGACCGCGACATGGGGCGGATTCACCGACTGGCGTCTGCCCGACATCAATGAACTCGGCTCCATCATAAACTACGCCAAGGATGAACCGGCCACCTTCCTGCCGGCGGTCAAGACGGACAACAGCGCCATCACCGACCAGCGGGTATGGTCATCCACCACCGTCAACAGCATCGGCGACAACGGACTCTATGCGTGGACCATCCTGTTGGGCGACGGCCGCACCTACATCAACCCGAAGGCGTACGATCCCGACTCATCGACCGATCCCGACTGGACCGACGCCTCCGTTCCCTCGTC
Organism: bacterium; assembly: GCA_022709425.1. GTDB lineage: Bacteria > UBP6 > UBA1177 > UBA1177 > JAKLFG01 > CALMRE01. The sequence continues at coordinate 47,510 of JAKLIW010000002.1, read as the reverse complement.
GGTCGCCTGCGTACGCGACGACGTCATCGGCGTGCATGACCTCAACCACCGCACCACCGCCAGCGCCGCGGAGATAACCGGCTGGACCTGCGACCGCTCGCACCCCGGTCAACTCAACCGCGTCGAGATAGATTTTTACGCCGTCTCCGACAGGGGACTGCCGACCCAAGCCGAACATCTCATCGTAACCAAAAACTACGGCCTGACCGACCAGCCCTCCGCCGCGGCCAACGATCCGACCTACTGCAACGACACCGACAATCACGGTTTTTCCTACGATGTCCTTGCCGACGCCGATATCCGTAAAGCCATCTTCGATTATCTGACCGTGAATCCGACGCGCCCCCAGCCGATAAAGGTCTACGTTTACGGGATCAATGTCGGCAATGAGGCCCAACGGACCCTCCTGTTCAGTTCGCCCAAGGATATCTATCTCTGGGACATCTGCGGCGACGGCGTGCTCGACCCCGATCTGAATCCCGCCCTGCGCAACGAGAACTGTGAAAACGATCCGCCCAATATCATCACCGAAACCTGCGGGTGCGGCGTTTCCTCCTGCACCGTCTGCGACGCATCCTGTTTCTTCGCCAACGGCGCCACCCGTTACTGCGGCGACGGCAAAAAAGACACCGACTGTAGCGAGGTCTGCGACGACGGCAACAATGTCACCGAGACCTGCGGCTGGACCTTCGATTATGTCGCGTGCGACGGCTGTAACAGCACCTGCACCGTGGACAGCGGCACCGCCCAGTGGTGCGGCGACGGCATCACGCAGGCCGGGTACGAGACCTGCGACGACGGCCGCAACGGCGGCAACGCCAGCCCCGGCACATTGGGATCCTCCGCGACCGACGGCTGTTTCGACAACTGCACCAAATGGAATCCCACCGGCACTCTCGATGTCGCCTCCTACACCTCCATTGCGGGTTGGGGCTGTGACAAGGATACCCCCGCCCAGAACGCCACGATACACCTTTATTTCTACAAAAAGAATCAGACAACCGTGATACCGATGTCCGGCAATGCATGGAAAGATATCGGCCCGACCTCCGTGGCTTCCGACGGCGCGGTACAGGTCGAATGCGGCCAATTGGCGACCGACAGCGCCACCCATCGGTTCGACTACAATCTTTCGCTCGACGCGACCACCGTCAACGTGCTCAAGACCGCGGCCATGGCCGATCAGCAGGGCACCCGTCCCTTCTACGTAAAAGCGTACCCCCTCAACATACCGACCGCGCCCCCCGGCGATAACCCCGGCACGAACATGCTCCCGTTCGGCGGCTCCTGCGGCGACGGTACGCAGCAGACCGAATGGGGCGAGGATTGCGACGATGGCAACATCGCCAACTGCGACGGCTGTAGCAGTAACTGTACCGCCAGCGGCTCATCGTTCTGCGGCGACGGTTGTCAATCTCCCGATGAAGAATGCGATCCCGGCTCGGCCGATATGGGTTACAACAAAGCATGCCTGCTCAATGTGCCCGGCGATACTACGCACAAATACGATTGCCAGAACAACCCCTGCGACATCGCCAATGGCTGGTATTTCCACGGCGGCAACTGCTATAAATATTTCAGTTCTACCGTGAACTTCGATGCCGCCCAGGCATCCTGCGTAACCAACGGCAGCGCCCTTGCATCGATCGCCAGCGCGGAAGAGAACTCCTTTGTCAACCAGATCTCATCCGCCACCTCATGGTTCGGCCTGCGCGACACCAACTGCACGTCGCCTTCTTGCACACATAGCATCTCTCTGTACGACACCGGATGTGATGGATGGGACTATCCTTTTGAAGGAACCAACGAGCTCTATGTGTATCTTAACGGTTCACAGATCCTCGGCCCCATAAACATTACCGACGAGGATTGCGGCGGCGACACGTGGAACTTTGACGCAAAAACTGGGGATACCATCGGACTTGTATACCAGGAATATGACACATATCCTGAAGAGAACTATTGGAATCTTTACAGCACCTACGCCACGATCGTGAGCAACTACTTCCCATCCACCAGTGGTTACTCATGGAGCGGCCGCGCATCCTGCGGTGCACCGACCCGTGGATGGACGTGGAAAGATGGATCGACCTATTCTTATAACAACTGGAACGGCGGAGAGCCCAATAACTCACCTGACGGATATTGCGGTACTCAGCCCTGTGGCTACATCTACAAGACCACCGAATCTTGGAATGGAAAGTGGGATGACATCGCCTGCACCGCCACCATGCCCTACGTCTGCGAGAAGCAGGGGTATTGCGGCGACGGTGTTCCCGGCACCTATACCTACCTGACCACGACCACATACAATTTTGACAGCGGGACCATCCCCAGCGATGCCAATATCAGTTATGTGAATGGCGCTACGGGTGGGTATAACTATGGGTGGGAAGTTTCAACCACCTATTCCTCTTCCCCCAGTTATTCGATCCGCACCACCAATTACCAACAATCCAGCAAAAATGCGGGGATAAAATTCACCGGCAACAGCAACGGCCAGATATGTTATGACCGCTACGGCTACTCGGAAGACTGTGTTTGCGACGAATTAAAGATTTCGATCGACGGCGTCTTAAAAGAAACTCTTCATGGCAATCAAGCCACATGGACCAACAAATGTTGGACAGTGACCGCCGGTTCCCATACCATAGAGTTTCTTTACACCAAGGATTCTAGTGTTGATACAGACATAGACCGTTGGTACGTCGACAATCTGGTCTTCGTCAAAGACCAGTCCGTCTCAGTCACCGAGACCTGCGACGGCGACACGAAGAGTTGCGTTACACTGACCGGTAGCGCCGACGCCACCGGCAACGCCCCCTGTAAAGCGGACTGTTCCGGCTATAACGCAACGGCCTGCGCCAAGACCTACACCTGCAACGATACGCGTCCTGCGAATTCTTCATGGAACACCGCTTCCAGCTACACTCAGTCATGGACCGGTTCGGCGTGGACCCCGGTCGACGACCCCACCACCGATCATAACACGACTGTCAGCACCACCGACTGCCGGTTCAAATGCAATACCAATTACAACTGGGTCAGCCCGAACTGTGTGGCGGCTACCCAAACGGCGAACTGCCCGGCAAAACCGGCGACCGGCACCATGTGGAACGACGTCGGGAAGAACGGCACCTACACCCAAACATGGAACGGTTCGGCGTGGGCGCCGGTGAACACGACCACCTACAACACCACCGCCGGCGACTGCCGTTATACCTGCGCCGCGAATTATACGTGGAACGGATCGGTCTGCGTGGCCGACACGCACGTCAATCAAGCCTGCACCGGCAAACCGGCCAATTCCGCCTACAACACGGCGACCAGCATCACGCAGACATGGGATGGCGATTCATGGGAACCCTCCACGGTTGCCACGCACAATACCGTTGCCAGCACCACCGAATGCCGCTTTGCGTGCAATTTCAATTATAACTGGTCCTCCCCCAACTGTGCCCCGGCGACCCAGTCGGCCACCTGCCCGGCAAAACCGGCCGGCACCATTTGGAACGACGGCGGCAAGAACGGCACCTACACCCAGACGTGGGATGGCTCGGCCTTTATGCCGGTCCTCACAACCCAGTTCAACGCGACCGCAGGCGATTGTAACTTTACCTGTCCCACGAACTATACGTGGAACACCGGCACATCGACCTGTGACGCCGCCACCCAGTCTCAGGCGTGCACCGGTAAGGATGCCAATTCGACCTACAACACGGCGACCACCATCACCCAGACATGGAACGGCTCCGCATGGACGCCATCCGAAGTGGCGACCCACAACGATGCACCGTCAACCACCGAATGCCGGTATACCTGTAACTCCGGCTATCCGTGGGACGGCGCCGCCTGTAACCCCTGCCAGACCGGCTGGTCTTATTATCCGGGAACGACCCACTGCTACAAGTATTTTACGGGACCGCTGAATTTCGATGCCGCTAAAACCGATTGCGTAGACAACCAAAAAGGCAATCTGGTAAACATTGAATCGTTGGCGGAAAATAATTGGGTCAGAGATTCCATCGGCGTACCTACCCAAGGTCAATATTGGTTAGGCTACAACGCCGCCAACGCGGTCGGCCCCGGCACCGGTTCCGCGAACGGGAATAACTGTGGTAGTAGTGCCTCATACGCTATTAATAACGGCGGCGGCACATACAGCTTTGACACCTCCTCCGCAAGCGCCACTGGCTGTCTCTGCGATGGATCGACCGTAACCGGAAATTATGTTGTTTTTAAATTCGCTCCTAACCTCACTGGACGATGGGAGATCGCCGTTAATTCCACCGGCAATGCAAATGTAAGTATCTACACTTCCTGCAACTGCGGGTCAAAGCTTGACTGCGCAAACAACACCACATCGGGATGGGAAAACCTCAATTCGTACAATTTCACCTCTGGAACCACTTACTACATCATGATAGCGGGACTCACCGATCTCACTGGAACGATGTATGTCAGACCTCCGATAACGGCCGCCAACTATGCCTCCCAATACACGTGGACCGACGGCAACAACCACGCCTACCGCAACTGGGGCGCCTCTCAGCCCGACTACTCGAACGGCAATGAGCGGTGCACGCAGGTGTGGGGCTTGACCGCCGATTCCACATGGGGCACATGGAATGACAACCAGTGTTCCACGACCATGTCCTATGTCTGCGAACGCGGCACGCCGGGTTGCGGCAACGGCATCATCGAAGGCGGCGAACTGTGTGAAACCGGCAAGAGCGGCACCACCTACGGATCGAACAGCATCACCTGCAAAGTGTGGGGAGCCACGAATTACCCGGCATACACGGTCCACGCGAACAGGAACGTGGCCTGTACCGCCGACTGCGTTTCGGCTACGAATGTCTCCACGAGCATCGGTTCGGTGAACGGTTTCGGATACACCGGGACCTGTGATTTCTGTGGCGACAACGTCGTGAACGGCAATGTCGGCGACGAGGTATGCGACGGCGGAACGCCCGCCTGCACCACCTTCGGCGGCGCGTACGCATCGGGCGCCGCTTCCTGTCTCACCAACTGCTCCGCGTGGGATAGAAGCCTCTGCGTCTGCGCCTCCGGCTACACCAAATCGGGCAATGATTGCGTCGATGTCAACGAATGTACGACCACCAATCCCTGCAACGACAACGGCGATAACAGTTCTGTTTGCACCAACTCCACCGGCAGTTATTCCTGTGCCTGTTCGAGCGGCTTTAGTTACAACGGTGTTTCCTGCATCAACATCGACGAATGCGTGGTGAACACCAATCCGTGCGACAACAATAGCGACGCGTCAGCGACCTGTACCGACACGATCGGCAGTTACAATTGCACTTGTTCGACCGGATTCAGCTTCACCAGCGGTTCCTGTTACAATATCAACGAATGCGCCGGCGGCCACGATTGCAGTGTGAACGCATCCTGCGCCGACAGCACACCGGGCTACACCTGCACCTGCAACAACTACTACCGCGGCACCGGCACGGTCCAGTATGGTACCGGCGACACCTGCGCTTACTGCAATACCAGCGCTTACTGCGGTTCGAACTGTACCGCTTGTGGTGGCGCGACCCCGAACTGCGAAGATAACACCACCACTACCCAGTGTGTCGAATGCACCGGCAACAATTCGACCACCGGCAACGCGCAGTGTGTGGCGCTCTACGGCAGTACGGTGGGAACATCCAAGATGAAATGCAAACCGGCCACCGACGCCTGCGTTCAGTGTCTGGTCGACGCCGACTGCGGCGCGGGCAACTCCTGTACCGCCTCGAACACCTGTATCATGAACCCCTGTCAGACCGGCTGGTCCTATAACAGCACCACGTCCCACTGTTACAAGTATTTCGACACGACCACCCCCGCGCCATATAATGTCCTAAAGACCTTCGACGATGCACAGACCGCATGTCAAGCAATGAGCGGCAATCTGGTTTCCGTGGGTGATTCGAATGAAAAAGATTTTCTGATCAACACCATTTACAACGGTAATGCATGGATCGGCTTGAGCGATACATGTACAGATGGTATCGGAGCTGTCGGTTCTGGATCCTCGGGCGGTAGCTATGGAAGCGGCGTCTGCCCGACTGCTGTTTCTATTGATCCAGATGGAGGCACCTATACGGGGTCGACCGCTAGCCTCTCTACCAGTTACTACACAGGGGATTCAGGAAGTGGTCCGGAACATGTTTTCACTTTTGTTCCATCATGGACCGGCACTTGGGTAATAGCGGTCAATTATTCTGGGACCTCTTGGGATCGCGTCATATATGTGCGAGACAGCGCCTGTTCTACTCAGCTTGCTTACAATGATGCAGGCTCCTCTTCTATTGATTCAGTCAGCATAGCACTTACCAGAGGAACCACTTACAGGATATTCGTTGACGGCTACAGCGGGGCAAAGGGGGCATATACGCTGACCGTAACTGCTTCAGGTGCTCCGGCATACGCTCGCAGCTGGAACTGGAAAGACAGCTCTTCCGTTACCTACACCAACTGGAACTCTGGCGAACCTAACAATTCGCCCAATGGGTATTGCGCTAGTGAACCGTGTGCATCCATGCTTGCGGGAGGCGCATGGAACGACGCCACCTGCACCGCCACTCAGGCCTACATCTGTGAACGAGGCACGCCGAGTTGCGGCAATGGCATTAAAGAGGGAACTGAAGCCTGCGACTTGGGGGCCAACAATGGTGCCTGTTCCACCTGCACCACCTCCTGCACCATTAAAGCGGCCAATGTCTGCGGCGATGGCCTTACCTGTGCGGCTGATGGCGAACAGTGCGACGATGCCGATGCCGACAACTGTGACAATTGTTCCAACACCTGCAAGAACCGGGTCATCAACACCTGCGGTGACGGCGATATCTGCGGTGAGGCGTGCGACGATGGCAATCTCAACAACAACGATGCCTGCAAGAACAACTGTACACCCAACACGTGCGGTGATGGCATCAGAAGTTATATTGTAGGCACCGATTGGACCAATCCCGCCAACTGGACCACGGTGGACGGTTCGACGGGGTCTACTCTGACTTGGGATGCAGCGAACAATGCCCTGAAAGCGGTGGGATATAAGAACATCTATCTGACCACAAAGATACCCATCGACACTACCAAGAATTATTATATCAAGTATGATGTCATGACCAAGAACAATGCCGGAAAAACCATGTATGCCGGCACTCACAGTTATGACAGCGGCGGAACGATGTTGCCCGGGCATCCCGGCAGTTACGATTACTTCGGCGAAGTCGGAACTACTTTCACCGCAGATACTTGGTATACCGATCGTGTCAATGCCGTGATCGCCGGTGCGGCGCGTACCGGCGAATCGAGCGATACGGGGGTATACGCTGCATGGCATACCGGCACCAAATCGGCTACCATAATGTTCCTTTTAAATTATAGCGATGTCTCGGCACAGGAAACCTATATTCGCAATCTCCGTTTCTATGAAGGAAGCGAAAAGATGGTTCTCCACCTCGACGAAACTTCGGGAACAACGGCCACCGACAGTTCGGGCAGCGGCATCACCGGTACCCTTACCAATGGGCCGGCGTGGACCTCCGGCAAGATCGGCAATGCGTTGCGCTTCGACGGCATCGACGACTATGTGCTCACTACACTCAAAGCGCAGGTAGGCAATCTTGACGCGGTCGCCGGCAATCCATGGACCGTCAGTCTCTGGTTCAAACAGACCAATACCACCGGGACCATCTATCAGGCATTGGCAAATCTCAGCACTACCGCAACCGGCGGAACCTTTGCGCTGAATGTCTATAACAACCGAGTCTATGTCGCAGTGAAAGGTGGTACCAATACCCAGATAAAAACGAGTGTTGCCAACAATGCATGGCACCATGTCGTTGTCACCTGGGATGGAGTCGGACCGAGCGCCTTGGCCTATGCCGACAACGGTGCGGCGGTGACGATACCGGTCGGTACAACTGCCGTTCAAGACAAATTCCTGACCATCGGCGCCGCCAACAATGGAGCACTAAACCGCTTCTTGGGTTGGATAGACGAGGTTAAGGTCTACAACCGCGCCCTGACTGTAACTGAAATATCCGCCCTCTACAATCAAACCGGTGACAACTCCTATGAAATGTGTGACGACGGCAATGGTACTGCAAGCGACGGGTGTACTTCCTGCAACATAGACACGAGCTGGAATTGTTCAGGGGATGCACCTTCATCGTGCTACCGCTGTGGCAACTCGGTCGTTGATCCGGGAGAGGTGTGCGATCCCACCACCACCACCGAGACCTGTACAAATCTCGGAATAGCCGGAACTACGACTTCCGCTACCTGCAAGGCCGATTGTAGCGGTTGGCAGACGACCGGTCAGTGTTCCAAGACCTATACCTGTGCGGCGAAACCGCAAACCGTCGAAACAATATACAGTAACGTTGCCTCCTATCTTCAGACATGGAACGGCGCGGCATGGAATAATGTGGATGACGCAACGACCGACTACAACGCCACCGGAAGCAATACCGCTTGTCGCTACAGGTGCGCTACGGATTATGCGCGTGTTGGCTCCACTTGTACCAATGCTAAAACGTATGCCTGTACCGGACTTCCCACCGGAGCCGTGTGGTATAACAACACCGCTTCATATTCCTATAACCAGACCTATACCACTGCGGGCGGCTGGAGTCCGGCGGATGATACCACCGTCACCTACAATGAAACGCCGGTCATAAACACCTGTGACTACAAGTGTGCCGCCGGTTACACATGGACCGGCTCTGCCTGTCTTTCTTGTCCCGGCACAACGACCCTTGCCACATGGGATAGTGCTGACGAGTGGACCACCAGCGGCGAAGACAATTGGAGCAGACAAACCTCTGGTGGCCAATCAGGAGGCTGGGAAAAGTGGAATTACTTGACACGACGTTATAGTTATTCTCAAACCATCACTTCCGGAACTCTCGCCAATCTCACCGGATGCGCTACAGCCACCGTTAAATTCTACTGGTATCTTGACGATTACGGAGGATCTGGCGAATACATGAGCTTCGATTGTTCTGGCGACGGAACCACTTGGACAAATGATGTCTGGACGAAAGCCGATGCAAACAGCGATTCAACCACTTCATGGACACAAGCAACAGCGACATTGCCGGCAGCCTGTCGTGGCGCTACACCAAAAGTCAGATTCCGCTTTACAGGAGCAGATACTTGGAACATTGATTACTGGGGCATTGATACGGTTACTCTTAACTGATTTGGTTTGGTAAAGAAAAGAGGGGGGATTGATGTACCCACGGATTTTTCTTTGTGTCGTTCTTGTCGTTACCCTATTTTCTGTCGCCTGCGACGATAAGAAGGACCCGAAGAACGACTTCGACTTCCCCTTCCTCGATGGCGACACCATCCTGACCGACGATGATGCACTTGACCTCGGCGACATCGGCGATCCGTGCGAAACAAGTGAGGAGTGTCAGCCGTGGCTCGAATGTGTCGACAAGACCTGCCAAAAGGTCTATCCCGACGAGGATGAGGCATCGGCCGATGACGGTGCGGTGGAGCCCGATGAGGAAGCGGTCCTGCCCGAACCGGAAGAGACATTCGACGACTTTTTCGAAGAGACCGACGATAGTGTCATCATCCCGGAAGAAGACATCCTTCCCGAATCCGATCCGGTCGAACCGGATGATTTCATCGAACCGGTCGAGGATGACACCGCTATCCTCCCCGACATGGATGATATCCTCTTCGATGGCGACGAACTATTGATCGACGGCGACGAACTCCTTACCGATACCGATGTCATTCTCTCCCTTTGCGGCAATGGCGCCGTTGATGACGGCGAGATATGCGATCTGGGCGATGGCGTGAACAGTAATGAGTACGGAAGTCCCTGCAATACCACCTGCACCGGCCCGGGACCGCGTTGCGGCGACGGCAAGGTGCAGAAATACGCCGGAGAGGACTGCGATGATGGCTTGAACGACGGCAGTTACAACGGATGCAAACCGGGATGCATGGACGGCCGTTCGGACCATTACTGCGGTGACGATGTGGTCGATACCGAATTTGACGAGACCTGCGATGAGGGTGAAGATAACGGCCTCTATGAGGGCATTTGCAATCGCACCTGTGACGGCGTCGGTCCCTACTGCGGCGACGGTCTGCTCTTCAAGAGCGAGGAGAACTGCGACGACGGGGCGAACGACGGCTCATATGACCATTGCAACCCCGGATGCATAACCGGTAAGACGATCTGGTGCGGCGACGGCATCGTGCAGACCGATGAAGGGGAAGATTGCGACGACACCTTCAACGACGGTTCTTACGGTCATTGCAACACCGGATGCGCCGCCGGCATGGCGCCCCACTGCGGCGACGGCATTCTTCAGGAAGATGACGGCGAGGACTGCGACAACGGCAACGACAACGGCGCCGGATACGGCTACTGCCTCGATGACTGCACCGCGATGGATGCCTTCTGCGGCGACGGATTCATCGATACGGTCAATGGAGAGACCTGCGACGACGGCCTGCTCCTGAACGGCACCTACGGCCACTGCGACACCTCCTGCGCCGGGCTTGCCGAACATTGCGGCGATGATATCGTCAACGGAGAGGAGGTCTGCGACGACGGCGGCCTCAACGGCACCTACGATCACTGCAAGGCCGACTGCTCGGGTCACGGCCCCTACTGCGGCGACGGCGCATTGGCGGCCGGTTCTGAATTCTGCGATATCGGTCCTTCGAACGGGCTGTACTACGGCCAGTGCAATAGCGATTGTAGCGATATACTTAAATGCGGCGACGGATCGGTGGACGGCCCCGAGGAATGCGACGACGCATCGCTCAACGGTTCTTACGGCAAGTGCAACACTCAGTGTAACGGCATAAGCGCCCACTGCGGCGACGGTAACACCGATACCGGCCATGAAATTTGTGACGACGGCAACCGCAATGGCACCTATGGTAAATGCAACAACGACTGTACCCATATCCTCGAATGCGGCGACGGATCGGTGGACGGCCCCGAGGAATGCGACGACGCGTCGCTCAACGGCTCTTACGGCAAATGCAATGTTCTCTGCAACGGCATGGCGTCACATTGCGGGGACGCCATCGTCGATGCCGATCATGAGACCTGCGATGAGGGAGCAGGCAACGGCAGTTACAATAGCGCGTGCAACGATACCTGCGACGGCGTCGGCCCCTACTGCGGCGACGGCGTCACCTCTACCGGATACGAGATCTGCGATGACGGCGCACTCCTGAACGGCACCTACGGCCACTGCAATGATGAGTGTTCCGCTCCCGGTGAACGGTGCGGCGACACCATCGTCCAAGCCGACGAAGGAGAGACCTGCGATCTGGGTTACAACAACGGACAATACGGCACTGCTTGCAATGCCACCTGCGACGGCCCGGCTCCACGGTGCGGCGACACCATCATCCAATTCTCGGAGAACGAGACCTGCGATGACGGCGATGACAACGGCACCTACGGTCATTGTTTGGGCGATTGTTCCGGCGACGGCCCCTACTGCGGCGACGGCAATACCGATATCGGATTTGAGCACTGCGACAGCGGCGACAACAACGGCACCTATGGCTTCTGCAACAGCGCCTGTACCGACATTCTTGAATGCGGTGACGGCATCGTTAACGGCACCGAACAGTGTGACAGCGGTACTGATAACGGGAAATACGGCTTCTGCAATGGATTCTGCACCGATGTCCTTGAATGCGGCGACGGCATCATCAACGGCACCGAAGCCTGTGACAGTGGTGGTGATAACGGCACCTACGGTTTCTGTAACGATACCTGCACCGACATACTCGAATGTGGTGACGGCTTGACCAACGGCACCGAAGCCTGCGACGATGGTACGACCAACGGCACGACCTATGGTGCCTGCAACGGTACCTGCACCGGCAACCTTGAATGCGGTGACGGGGTAACGCAGATCGGCTACGAATCATGCGATGACTCTGCACAGAACGGCACCTATGGCTACTGCGCCGCCGACTGCTCCGGTCCCGGGTTGCGTTGTGGTGACGGCACCGTAAATGGAACGGAGACCTGTGACGATGGTACCGATCTGAACGGCATCTACGGCAACTGCAATACGACCTGCACCGCGATCATGGAGTGCGGCAACGGCATTCTCGAAGAAGGAAATGAAGTGTGTGACGACGGCGCAGATAATGGCACCTATGGCCATTGTAAAGTCGATTGCACCGGGCCGGGACCTCACTGCGGCGATAACATTGTTCAGGGGGAAGAGGGAGAAACCTGTGATCTTGGCTATTACAACGGCCAGTACGGGAATGCCTGCAACGCAACATGTAACGGCCCCGGACCACGGTGCGGCGACGGTCTGTTACAAGGAGATTATGAATCATGCGATGATGGAGATACGATCAACGGCACCTACGGGAACTGTGCTACTGATTGTTCCGGCCCCGGCCTGCATTGTGGTGATGGACTGATCAACGGTGATGAGTTCTGTGACGACAACGATGACAATGGCACCTATGGCAAGTGCAACAGCACCTGCACCGACATTCTCGAGTGCGGCGATGGATTGATCAATGGCGGGGAGATTTGTGATGACGGGGAAGCATTAAACGGTACCTACAACAAATGTAAAGACGATTGTTCCGGCCTCGGCGAGCATTGTGGCGATAATATTATTAACGCACTTGAATATTGTGATGATGGCAATCTCAACGGTACTTATGGATACTGCAATTCCACATGTTCAGATATTGCAGCATGCGGAGATGGTTTTATAAACGGCGACGAGCTTTGTGATGATGGTGACACAAACGGCAATTATGGCTATTGTAATATTGATTGCACCCTCATCCTTGAGTGCGGCGATGGCATTATCAATGGCGAAGAGAGCTGTGATAGTGGAATAGATAATGGCTCTTATGGTCATTGTTTGGCAGATTGCTCAGGCATGGGACCCTTCTGCGGAGATGAAGTAATTGACGAAACATATGGGGAAGTTTGCGACTTCGGTGCCGCAAATGGACAATACTATGGTATATGTAACAGCACCTGCACAGGAACAGGTCCTATTTGCGGGGACCTAAATATCGACACCGAATTCGCTGAAACCTGTGACGACGGTATCAACAATGGCGTGTTGGGATTCTGCAATGAAACCTGCTCCGGCATTAATGAAGGTTTCTGTGGCGATGGATTGCTGTTTGGTATTGAAGTTTGCGACGAAGGATTGCAAAACGGCACCTATGGCCACTGTAATGAGCTTTGTTCCGATTGGGGCCCCCGCTGTGGCGACAATGAGATAAATGGACCTGAAACTTGTGATCTTGGGCCACAGAACGGTTCATACAACAGCCCCTGTAATGGAACATGCAATGGTCCCGGTCCCTACTGCGGCGACGGCAATATTGATATTAAAGCTGGCGAACTCTGCGATTCCGACACGGTAAATTGTTCTGAGCTCGGCGCCTACACCTCCGGCACCGCTACGTGTCTCGGCACCTGTCAGGGCTACGACGTGAGCGGGTGCAGTTGAGTGAGGGAAGTGGTTGAGCGCTACGTTGTTGAGCAGGAGTTGAGCGCTACGCTGTTGAGAGCTTGATGGTTTAGTTTCACGCCCTTTGGAATGGAGCGGTCGTATGGCCTCGTACCAGTTGAGCGATCACGCAAAACAAATGATGGTTGAACGCTGTATCGAGGAATCATGGGTTAGCGAGGTGATCGGGCGACCTGAACGCACGGAAACCTTTCCCGATGGCACCGTCCATTTCATCGGTGCCATTCCTGAGTACGAAGGAAGATTTCTGCGAATCATCGTAAATCCTTGCAAGAACCCGAGGAAGGTAATAACCTTGTTCTTTGACCGCAGATTGGGGAGGAAACCATGAGACTCAAGATCGACCATGAGAACGATGCGCTGTACTTTCGGCTTGACGAGAGCCGCATCGTCGATTCTGAAGAGATACGACCCGGTGTCATTGTCGATTACGACGACAAAAACAATGTCATCGGCGTGGAACTGCTGGGCATATCGAACCGCGTATCGGCGGAACAACTGAAGAGCATCAATTTCGAAACGGCGTGAACGGTGAACGGGAATACCGAACTGCCTCCCTGTCGCAGGGAGGTGGCGCGGAGCGACGGAGGGTGTTGCACGGAATTGTAGGGGCGAGATCCATCACGCCCGGTTGATGAGTGAATGCCTGTAGGGGCTTCCTTGCGGTGGAAAGGTGGACGAAAAGATGCCCGAACGGATAGCCCGTACGTTTCTTTCGCTGAAAACCAGATGGGGCGGCATGAGCGAGTCCCTGCGTTGGCTGGCGCTGTTCGGTCTCTATGTCCTTTTCACTCTGACGCGAAATCTCTCCGAATGGAGCCTTGCCGACACCACCACCATGCGATACTTCCTCTTCTTGTCGTGGTTCTTTTTCTATCTGGGGGTCGCCAACTGGTTCTTCTTCGTACTGCGTCTTTTCGGCGGCGTGCCGCTCGCGACGCTCAAGTATCTCTATCTTGCCGGAGCGCTGATGCTCTCTCCGGTTATTATTTCTTTCGCGCTCGATCGTCCGATGGAGCTTAAATATGTCAGTTATGGGAAATCGCTCGACGCGCTGATAGATATCGCCACCTTCATGTTCCTCCATGAAAGCAACGTTGTTCTCGGCCTAGAGCTGCTCTTCCTTTTTATCGGTTGTTTCGGCATCATCTATTTTTTCACCAAGGGTCCGTTCCGTTCGCTCGCCGGGGCGTTGACCGGCTATCTCGGGATGATGTTCTCCATCGCCTCCCTCATCATCGCCCCCGAGAATTTCGCCGGCATAGTATCGACCATCCCGCTTTTTTATGTTCACTCCTCCCTCACGATCTGGCCTTTCATGGCGCTCTATATTTTCTCTCTGACGGCATTGTTCGGCATGTTGTTCGTCTGGAAAGAGGGTGCGGCATTGATTCCGTTCCCGAGACAGCGGGCCATCTTTTGTGCGCCGATCGCCCTGTTCGTCTTTTTAGTCATCGCGGCGATACTCGGCGCTCCCGCCTTCTGCGGCGACCTGGCCCTGCTTATTATGCCGGTCACCACGGTGATCTACGGCGCCACCGCGTTCTTTCTGCTGAAAAATAATCCGGTACGCAGTATTGTCGCCTTGTATGTGGCGGGAGCATTGGCTATTCTGATTCCGTTCTTTTGGCCGTCCTGATCACCGCGTCATTGTGACCAGAAGAACATGATACACCGTGAATAAGCCGCCCAAAAGAAGATTCGTCGCGATGATCGCCCGGTACACGCCACGGAAAACCTCGCGGTACCGCAGGAAGTAGATCAATACACCGGCCGTGGCGACCGCCTGCACCGTTATCACCAACAGCGCCTCGTATGACGCGATAAGCGACCAGCCGGTCAGAAGCGGCACGATCTGTAAGGTGAGCACCCCGTTCACCAGAGATCGCGGTTCCCGTCCGACGCTCCAATTCTGTCGGCCCGCCTGAACATCACCGATATGATCGCCGATATCTTTGAGCGGGATGACGATCACACAATACAAAAAGATGGTAAGTATGATCCACCACCCATCGGCAGAGGCGGCCCCGTCATGCTGCAGACGGCCGACACACATCGGCAGGATGAGTCCGATCGCGGTCGTCGCGGCGGCGGCGATAAGGTTCCTCTTGAGATAGAGCGAATAACTCAATCCCAGAAGCGGCAAAAGAAGCAACAGGATCAGTTCCTCTGCGGAACGGAAGAGGATAAGCGGCCACAGCAATGCCGTCGCCAAGAGGGCCATCGCATAGCGGAACGCCCCGACGGGCGATACGCCGCCGCGCGGGATCGGCCGTTGCGGCTTGTTTATCCGGTCGGCCGCGCGGTCGCTCCACGAATTGAAACTGTAGATGAAATTGAAGGAGATCAGCGTGATGAGAAGCCCCTTGAGGATATCATGCGGCTGGAAACCGCCGCTGAGGTAGAGACCGAAAAGATAGGAGATAAAGGAGATCGCCGCCGCATCGGCGCGGTACAATGAGAGGTATTCAGCGATCTTGTTCAACATGGTCGGACATCTCTCGAGCGTATCGAAAAGGAACGGGGTCACTTTCTCACACAGCGCGGGAAGGCGGTGCCGGTGCTCGGAACGACGAATATCGACGGATCGTAGAAGGTGAGAACCCACCGTTCCCCGGCGCCCCCCGCCACCACCGAAGAGGACCAGTGCGGACCGCAAAAGCGGTCATGCCATACCGTTTCCCAGTAGCAACCCTGCGGGCCGGGACCGGTGTATTGCGCCTCGTCATGGGCGCAGGGACGGTCGTTGTCGTCCTTCGCCCCCTTGTCCTTGCAGGGATATTCGAGACAGCTTTTGCCCACTTTACAGCGTCCGCCCCGCTCCAGATCGGGATACCCTTCGACAATGCTACGCAACTCATCGATGGTCGGGAGCCGCCAATCGGTGAAGCCCGCCCAATCGAGATCGGCGCAGTACTGTTCCGATTCGGCGATACCTTTCTGTTTGAGGTAGGAGAAAACGTCCCCCTCCTTATAACTCTGCCACATGAGATCGGTGACCGCGCCGACGAGCACCTCGTCGCCGTTGATGGTCTGGGCGGTAAAGGTCTCTTTCGCGATCTCGGCATCTTCGCAGGCGATCGTTAGGCCGCACAGCACCGCCGCCGGAAGCAGTAGCGACAAAAAGCGTTTCATGATATCTCCGGAATAGTCATGCGGGATAGGCCCGACCGATCGGGTCACTCATCCTCGAGGTTGTTGTTGCGGGTTTCCCAGATCATGTTGAGGTATTCGCCGATCTTTTCGGAAAGGAAGCGGATGATATGGATATCGTCCTCGTCGAACGAAGAGCTTTCGGTCTTGTTGATGAGTTCGATCATGCCGAAGGTGAGGCTGTTGTAGGCGATGGGCGACGCGACGATCGATTTGGTGGGATACCCGATCTTCTGGCTGATGTCCTTGAAGAAGCGCGGGTCCTTCTGCACGTCCGATACGGCGATGAGAACGTTGTTGAGCGCCGAGAAACCGGCGATCCCCTGTCCCATCGGCAGTTTGAGCCCCTTGACGCCGTCGGCCTTGGGACCGCGGCAGGCGACAAAGGTCAGTTCGCGCGCGGCCAGCGGCGCGATGGCGACCGATCCCGCATCGGCCGGGATATGTTTCATGGCCAGATCGAGGAAGAAATCGAGCCCTTCCTGTTCCGGCTTGTCGAATCCGTCGAGCACCTCCTCGAACACCGCCGCGAGCACCTCGTTGGGGTCGCGTTTTTTGAGCGTACGGCCGATCTCGACCTCCGGCCCCTTGGCGGCGACGCGGTTCGGATCGAGTTCGCGGATGAGGAACTTTTTGCCCGTTATCGTCTCGGTCACATGGATCGAGCCGTCCTCTTTGATGTCGCAGAGGATGTTGTTGAGCATGTGGGCCATGCCGCCGTTCTTGAGCGCGTTCTCAAGGGCGTTGAACCAATTGGCGCCCTCCTCGCGGACGATCGTTTCCTTGGAACCGTCGGTCGACGGGAAAATAATCTCGAATTTCATCGCTCCTCCGGGGCTGGTCTTTTATTCTCGTACCGTTCGCGCGCCATTTTCGGTTATTTTTTCCGTTTAGTCAATTCTTTTTTAATCATTTCGGTCACCTCCGCCGGGTCGGCCTTCCCTTTCGAGCGTTTCATGACCTGTCCCATGAAGAATCCCAAGAGGTTCTCCTTGCCGCCGAGATATTTTTCGACTGCATCGGGGTTCTCGTCGACGACTGCGGTTACCATCGCCGCCGTCTCGCCGCCGGCCATCTGCTGGAACCGGGGATCGGCGACGACTATCTCATTGGGATCATGTCCGGTTTCACGCATGACGGCAAAAAGTTCTTTCGCCTGCGGCCCAGTGACCCGTTTTTCGTCCACCAACCGGGCAAGCGACGCGATATGCGCCGGCGGGGTCTTTACCGCCGCGAAGTGTTCCTTGTCCTCGACCCGGAGCAATTCTCCCGCTATCCACGACGCGATGGTCCGGCCACCCGTTGGATAGAGCGCCGCCGCCGTCTCGAAGTAGGCGCAGACCGCCGGATACCCGACCATGAGGTCGAGCATTTCGTTGTTGAGCCCGTAGGCATCCCGGAGCCGCCGCCGTTTGGCGTCGGGCAGTTCGGGAAGCGTCCGCCGTATCTGCTCCACGAATTCCGCCGTGATGCGCAGCGGCCCGAGATCCGGTTCGTTGAAGTAGCGGTAGTCGTTGCGGCCCGATTTTTTGCGCATCGTCTCGGTCCGTTTGAGTTTCGCATTCCACAGCCGCGTCTCGCTCTCGACTTCTCCGCCGCCGGTTACGATGGCAATCTGCCGTTCTATCTCGTAGTCTATCGCTTTGGCGATGAAGGCGAACGAGTTGACATTCTTCACCTCGGCCTTCGTGAAAAGTTCGCTGCTGCCGACCGGCCGGATCGAGACATTGGCGTCACAGCGGAGATTCCCCTCCTCCATGTTGCCATGGCAGATGTCGAGGTACTTGACGGCGATGTCGTATATCTTCTTGAAATACTGCGCCGCCTCTTCGCCGCTTTTAAGATCGGGATGCGACACCACCTCGATGAGCGGCAACCCGGCGCGGTTGAAATTGAGGAGCGTCCGCTCGCCCATGTGGGCCGACTTGGCGGTGTCCTCTTCCATGTGTATCCGCTCGATACGGATGTCGCGCTCAGTCCCGTCGCTCCCGGTAACGGCGAGATGCCCCTCGGAACCGATGGGGGTGAAGAACTGCGTTATCTGGTAGTTCTTCGGCATGTCGGGATAGAAGTAGTTCTTCCGGTCGAACGACGAGGTGAGGTTCACCTGCGCCCCGAGCGCGAGGCAGAATTTGACCGCCCGCGCGACGAATTCGTCGGAAAGCACCGGCAATGCCCCCGGCGCGCCGGTGCAGACGGGGCAGATGTTGCGGTTGGACGGCGCGTTGTAGTCGCCCGCGCAACGGCAGAAGGCCTTGGTGGCCGTCTTGATCTGGAGATGTATCTCGAGCCCGATGACCGCCTCATATCGTGTCATGACGGCACCCCCGCTCGATGGTCGCACAGTCCATGAAGTTCTTATCGAGCCATTCGGCCGCGTCGAGGAGCATACCGTCCCGCGAAAGGTCGGCGGTCAGTTGCAGGCCGACCGGCAGACGGTCGTGCGTCGCGGCCGGGACGGCGATCGCCGGCATCCCGGTGAGGTTCGCCGGTATGGTGAAAAGGTCCTCAAGATACAGTGCGAAGGTGTCGGGTTGTTCGGCCCGCTTGAAGGCGATACCGGCCGTCGCCGGGGTGAGCACCAGATCGACCTTTCCGAAAAACTCCTGCCACCGTTTGAGTATCACGGTGCGGACCTTCGCGGCGCGCAGATAGTAGGAATCGTAGTAGGCGCGGGACAATACCCACGTCCCCAGCAGGATGCGGCGCTTCACCTCGGGGCCGAACCATCGACCGCGGCTCTGCGCGGTCGTTTCGCGGAAGTCGCACCCTTCGGCGCGCGCCGTGTAGCGGATGCCGTCGAACCGCGAAAGGTTCGCGCTCGCCTCGGCGGTCGCGATGACCTGATAGACCGATATCACCGTATCGTATTCGGGGAACGACAGCGGGATGATGGTCGCTCCCGCCGTTTTCAGTTTTTCGATACAGCGATCATAGGCAGGCCGCACGGCGGGATTCATCTTCTGTTCGTATTCGGTGATGATGCCGATACGCATCTTCGCGGGGTCGAATCCCTGCGCCGCGAATGAGGGCGCCGCGATGGAGGTCGCATCGCGTCCGTCGTGTCCCGCCGCGACCGCCATGATCTCGCGGATATCGCCGGGACGCCGCGTGAGTATCCCGATCTGGTCGAGCGAACTGGCGAACGCCGTCAGTCCGTAGCGCGAGAGCGTTCCGTAGGTCGGTTTGTAGCCGTAGATGCCGCAGTAAGAGGCCGGCTGGCGGACCGAGCCGCCGGTGTCGCTCCCGAGCGCCGCGTCGCACATCTTCGCCGCGACGGCGGCGGCCGAACCGCCCGAACTGCCGCCCGGGGTGCGCTCCTCGTCCCATGGGTTTTTCGTATCGCCGTAGGCCGAATAGGTGGTGGCCGATCCCATCGCGAACTCGTCCATGTTGAGCTTGCCCGTCACCGTCGCGCCCGCCGCGACGAGCCGTTCGACCACCGTCGCGGTGTAGGGGGCGACATACCTTTCGAGCAGTTTCGATCCGCAGGTGAGTTGCAGACCGGCGACCGCGATGTTGTCCTTCACCCCGATACAGACCCCGGAAAGCGGCCCCGCACCCGCCTGCGCCGCCGTTTCGGGAACGATCTGCAGGTAGGCGTTGAGCGCTTTATTGTGCGCCGCGATGTTGGCGTATATCTCTTTTCTGCCCAGCGTTTCCATCACTCCTCCTCCCCGACGCACTCTCCGGCGCCGCGGTTCACGACCCGCTGGACCACGAGGAATTCTTCGGCGCTCTGAACGAAGGTGCGGCGGATCGCCGCTTCGACGCCCGACGCGGTCGCCGTGTCGGCCATAAGCGGCAGTTCGCGCAGCGGCAAGGTGAAATAGGGCTCGACCCCGTCGACCGGCACGCGGGAAAGGTCGTCGAGGTGTTTGAACATCTTCTCGAAGTGTCCGCTCATCGCGGTCAATTCGGCCTCATCGGCTTTGAGCGCGGCAAGTTCGTACACCGCGCGGATATCATCGGACCGTTTTGTCATGGCTCCTCCGGGAATGTCAGCGTTTGGCGACGTTCTTGGCCGCACCGGGCTTCACGCGCACCTTCTCGCCGTCGAAATAGACCTCGAACTCGATATCGTCGCCGAATTTTTTGCGCATTTCCGGTATCTTGGTTTCCAGCATCTGCTTGATCGATTCGGGGTCGTACATCTTCCCCATGTGGGCTCGGGCCAGCGCCACATAGCGTTTCGCCGCGTCGGAAAGCCGCATCTCGACCTCGTCGACCGCCTCACCCTTGTCGGCGATCTCGTCGAAATCGGGAACCTTCTCCCCCAACGCCTTGGGATCCTTGCCGATGCCGCCGAAAAACTCGGTCCCCGGCTTGGTGCGGCCATCCTCGATGGCGCGCAGACCGCGGTCCCACTTGATACGGTAGGTCGAGAAACGCGACACCAGCATCTGTATCATGTAACGATCGGCGGTGTTCTTGACCTCATCGGCCATATCGTGCAATTTCTTTATTTCGCGCTGAAGCCGTTCATACATCTTGAGCGGCGGTCTTTTCTCAAAACCGGTAAAGTAGAAATTGAAGGCTCGATCCAATCGTTGAATGGTGACGGCGACCTCGTCGATCTTGCCCTTCAGGTCCATCGGCTATTCGAGCTCGATCATCTCCTCGGGTGTCGCGATCTTGACCGCCTCGACCTCCCACTGGAGTTTGCCGGTCCACTCCACGCCGGTCCGCTCGAAGACATCCTCGGCGGCGTAACCGGGGATGATGACATCGCGTTTTTCGCCCGGCTTGAGCGGGTAGATCCCCTGCACCTGACGGGTGTAGATAAGGAAGAAAACCTTGTCCATCAACACTTTCGTATTGGTGTCGTCCATGAACTTCACCGCAACGCCGATATAGGAGAAGGGCTTATCGCTCTTGTTGGTGATGGTGGCGTCCATCATGTACTGTTCAAGGCCGTTCTCGTACTGGACCGCGCCGTTACGGACATTCTCGACGAGGATCTTGTCCTTGTACTGCTTCGCGTTGTTGATGAGCGTCTCGTCTATCGGTATCTCGATCGCTTCCCACTCCCGCTGTTTTTTCAGTTCCTCGAGACGTTCGCGCAGATTGATCTGCCACTGGTCGCCGTTCTTCACCGCGTAGAACTTGATCTGCGCGCCGGGAAGCTTGTTCATAGCCTCCTTGGCACCGGTGAATTCGGTGAAGATGACCACCTTGGTCTCTTCTTTGTTGATCTGGGTCGGCTGGAATTTCAGGAACATCGAAAGCGAATTGATCTGGCGGACATCGTTCATCCACAGTTCCTGCTCGATCTCCTTTTTCGATTCTTCATCGACCAGTTCCCACGCCGCTTCGTAATTCTTACCCTTGATAAGATCGAAATACTTTTCGACCAGCTTCTGGGCGTCATGTTTGGTCGAACAGGAGACCAACGCGAACAGAAGCGAACAAACGAGGATGGCTGCTTTTCTCATCTCTTTTCTCCAGATGTTACTATACGACAGGACTCTTCATGTGGTCGAGTATAAAAAGCCGCTACGACCAAGTCAATAAAATTTGCGGAGTTCGGCGCGCGGGATATACTACCCCCGTATATCGTCGGAACAGGGAGTGCTCCATGCGCGATCTTGTCGTGTTTTTATTCGCGACCATACTGGCCGCCGCCTTCACCGCCTGCGAGATAAAGGAAAAACTGCCCGAAGATGCCGTCGTACTCGAGCAGGTCATTTTCATCGACGAGGTCCAGCAGGGTATTCCACAGACCATCCAAATGCCCAACGGCACGGTGGTCACCTACAAAATGCCGCTGAAACTGGTCGACGGCGACGTGATCAAGGTGCGCGACATGCCCGGCGAACGCCCCTACTACATCAAAGTGAAACTCCAGCAACGGGGCGCGAATGTCAAATAGACTGCTCGCCATCACCGGTAACATCGCCACCGGCAAGAGTTACGTCGCCGAGATACTCCGACGCGACCACGCTTTCGCCCATGTCAACGCCGACGAGATCGGCCACCGCGTCCTGCGACTGCCGGAGGTGAAAACGGCGCTCCGGGACATCTTCGGGGCTGGGATCTTCGCGGACGATGAAGTGGACCGCCGGAAACTCGGCGCGCAGGTCTTCGGCGACCCGCGGAAACTGGAACTTCTCAACGGCATCACCCATCCGCTCATCATCGAGCGGGCGCAGGGGGAGCTGACCGCCCTGCTCGAGGCGGGGCACCGGGTGCTGTTCGAGGCGGCGGTGCTGTTCGAGGCGGGCTGGGAACGCCATTTTCCCGCGACTCTGCTGACCGTCTGTCACGAAACGGAACAGGTGGAACGGCTCATCCGGCGCAACCTCTGCAACGCCGACGAGGCGCTCCGCATCATCCGCGCCCAGATGCCGCAGGATGAGAAACTCGACCGCGCCACCTATGTGATAGACACCACCCACGGACCGCGCGCCTTCCGGAAAACACTGGAACTCATCGTCAAAGACATCGTAGGGTGAGCCCCCATAAAGGGCGCCCCTACAGGCCGGAAAGGGTCATCTGTTCAACCGCCAGTTCCCCATCGTAGAGGATGTGTCTGACCGCGATGCCGGCGGCGATGAGGCCGGGGGCGACCAGATGCGACCGGTGGCAGTCGGCCGGATCCTTCTCCGCGCACATGAGGACTAAGGTCTCCCCCTTCGCCAGCTCTTCGGCGACAAGGGAGATGCCGTGATTGAACTCCTCACTCCGGCCAGTTCCGACCTCACCCCGGCCCTCTCCTTGGCAAGTAGAGGGAGGAATCGGAACGGTCGCGGGTGGGCGGCCGCCGAGTTCTTTGCCGAGGTAGCGGTAGCGGATGCCGTGCTTGGGCAGTTCTCGCTTGAGGTTCTCCGCATTAAATTGCGGGTGGCGTTTGCTGTAGGGGGTACTGCGGATATCACACAGGCAGGTGATGGCGTACCGTTTGAGGAGCGCGATGAAGTCGCCTATCGGGTGGTCCGAATGACCGATGGTGTAAATCATGGGGGCGGTCAATAGAGAGAACTCGGAACTATCCAGTCGGCGGAAGGGGCATGGCCCTTTTCCACCGAATCGTTGTAGTACATCATGATGCTCATTATCGCTTTTCGCAACGCCCACTCCACGGTCTCACCGAAGGGAAGCGACGGATAATAGGGCGCGGCCGGATTGGCGGGGGAATGGATGGTATGGCTTCTGCGGTAACGATATTGTTCATTCAGCGGATCGACGATCAACTCAATGGCTATCTTCGTCGGTATTCCTTCCAGTTGAAAAACCCAGCCGTTCTCCGTGGCCTCGAACTGTTTCACCCCTTCTTCTTCGAAGATACTTGAAAGACCCCAAACCATGCGCGCCCCCTTTAAAAGTACGCTTCATCATATCCGCAGAAAAGGGACGCCCGGTGTCCCTGCCCCCCGTATCTCATCGGTGATGGTATCGGGTGACGGGCGGGAAGTCAAATCGAGGAAGCGGTGGCTACCATATATATAATAAGGTGGTCGGAGAGAAAGCAGGGAAACGAAGGACCGGCGGCTATTGGGCGCACCGGAATCCGTCGCCGGCGGCGCCGCCGAAACAGCCGTCCGGGCTGCAACCGTCGCGATAGGAGGCGCGCTGGTTGGAGCCGAAGAGGTTGCCGCTGTAGTCGAACCATGCCCCGCCGCGCGACACGCGGGACTCGCTGATCTCCGGCCCCGCAGGATCGTTCGCCGGCGATGTTGCATAGTAATCTCCGTCGTACCAGTCGTTCACCCACTCCGCCACATTGCCTATCATGTCATGGGCGCCGTAAGGTGAAACGCCGTTCGGTTTGCTCCCTACCGGCCAGGTACTAAGGGTGCCGCATCCTTCACCACTGCCATCGTCTATTACCGCGTGATCGCAGGAAACGAGCGGCTCATTCCCCCAAGGATATTTCCGGCCGTCGGTGCCGCGCGCCGCCTTCTCCCATTCCGCCTCGGTGGGAAGCCGCTGACCGATCCATTCACAGTAGGCCTTCGCTCCGTACCAGGTCACGCACTGCATCGGGTGGGCATCCCTTCCCTCCGCGCCGAAGTTGCAGCGTGAAAATTCGTCGGCTTTGGTGGAATAGTGGATGTGTTCGCCGCCGTTGTTGCACGCACCGCTCTCCACGCATTTTCGGTATTCGGCGACGGTCACTTCGTATTTCCCGATCTGGTAGGCCGACAGCGTCACGGCGTGGTAGGGGAATTCGTCGCCGCCGCATATGTCATCCACCGCCTCGTTGCATCCCATCTGGAATTCACCGGCGGGCACCGACACCATCTCGCCCGGTGTTCCGGTGCCATGGTCGACATCGGGCTGTTCGGTGTCGGTCATCAGTTCGTCGGGTTGCGTGTCGCTGTCGTCACCGGGCTCGTCGGTCAACAGGTTGTCGGTGAGGGTGTCGTCGGTCTCCGCGGTGTCGTTGTCGATGATGTTGTCGGTCACGGTGTCGTTGTCGACGGCGGTGTCGTTGTCGATGGTGTCGTCGGTCTGCGTCTTGGCTCCGTCAGTACAGGCGATCATCAGTGTCAGGGCCGCGAGGAAGAAAAGGTATTTGGTCATGGGGGCCTCCTGAGTAAGTTGAGGTGTTATAGCATATAGTTAAGGTAGGCGCAATTTCGGGTGGAAGAAACTTTAAAATGAAGGACTGACCCCGCTTATCGGCGATGGTATCGGGTGACGGGCGGGAAGTCAAATCGGGGAAGTGGTGGCTACCATATATATAATAAGGTGGTCGGGGGAAGAGGAAAATGGAGGACGGACCCCGCTTCCCGTTAATCTATAAGGTAGGCGTAAATTCAGCCAGCGGCGGTGGGAAAGGTTATTCTTCAGAGAAATAGTCGGAATCAATGCGCTTGACTTCATATGTGGCGGCACGAGTGACACCCAGATTGAAATCAATCATGTAGTTTGCCAAGGTCTTTCCGTCAATGAGAATAACTTTAGGAACAATAGCATTGACATAAGTCATAGCTCCGTCAGAAAAACGGCTAGTTGTTATAAAGACCCCTTTGTTGGCACGCTTGCCATGTAGGGCTCCAACAAACTGATGAATGTCGTCTCGCTGAACAGTTTTTTCTCCCCATCTTTTTGCTTGAATATAAATGACATCCAATCCCAAACGATCCTCTTTAATTATACCATCAATTCCTTCATCACCGGAACGACCAATCGCCTGCCCCGCGTCGGACATGCTACCACCGTATCCCATCGCAACCATAAGTTCAACGACTAGGCGTTCAAAAAACGCAGGGGTGTTAGCTTTAACCTGCGCAAGAAGGGTTGCAGCCAATTCATCTCTGATATTCTGGTATGCCTGCTGAAGAGTTTCTTCGGGAGTTGTAGAAACATCAGCCGCCGTCGGTATAGGCTTGTCGAGAATAAAGCCCGAATGAAATTCTACAAACTCTGGGAATTCATTCAGAATACGAATGTCGAGTTTCTCAAGTCCTCTTCTATGCAACTCCCGGCCTCTTTCTGTTATCCGGAAATGAGCACGACGGGTAGATTCAAGAATGCGCGCTTGGACAAAATAGCTCTTGGCCCATGCCACGCGATTGTCAAACTTAGTCTGCGTGCCGCTCGCCAACATCTCGGAACGGTCTTCTTCGGAAATATCCATTGCGGCGGCTATTTTTTCTCTTGCCTCGCCAATGGAGTGTTCCTGCCCGTCCGCAGCAATATCCAACAATGGCTTGAAAAACGATTGGAAATCAGGAACCGCCATAACATCCTCCCGATTAGACGCCGTAATTACCATAAGATCTTACCCTTGCGGATCCTCCAGATCAAAATAATTTTAACGCTGATCAAAGGGCTAATGAATTCGGATCACTTGGCTTTTCGGATCAGAAGATCCGATCTTGATGCCACAACATTTTCCGACGGCAAACAACCTTCCGGCCCCTTGTCAAAGGGGCCTTGACGGGATTTTGAATATCGCGTACCATCCGCCGTACCTTCGGGAGGGAACCGATGACCCCGCAGATAGACATCATCACCGGCGACATCACCACACTGACCGTCGACGCCATCGTGAACGCCGCCAATTCCACCCTGCTGGGCGGCGGCGGCGTGGACGGCGCTATCCACCGCGCCGGCGGCCCCGCGATACTCGAAGCGTGCAAGAAGATACGGCGCGAACAGTACCCCGACGGACTGCCGACCGGAGAGGCCGTCGCCACGGCCGCCGGCAAACTGCCTGCCAAATGGGTCATCCACACCGTCGGCCCCGTCTGGCGCGGCGGCGAAATGAATGAAGATGAACTCCTCTATAACGCCTACGCCAACAGTTACCGCACGGCGGCGGAGATCGGCGCGCGGAGCATCGCGTTCCCCGCCATATCGACGGGAGTGTACGGGTTCCCGAAGGAGCGCGCCGCCGGGATCGTCGGGCGCTTCATCGATGAGGTGGCGATGCACGAGACCATCGAGCGGGTGGTGCTGGTCTTCTACTCGGAAAGGGACAGCGCACTGTTCGCGCAAAACCGATAATTCCCGACTACCTTATTATATGTAGGCTATCCCCGCCGGATGAAAAAAACCCCTCGCGCTCCCCGTGACGGAGATGCGAGGGGCCGGAATTAAAAGAAAGTGCGAGGACTATCTTTTGGGCTTGGCAAGATTGACTTTGATGTTGCGGCCGCCGAGGTCGGCGCCGTCAAGGGAGGAGATCGCCTTCTCGGCGGAAGCCGAATCGGCCATCTCGACGAAACCGAAACCCTTCGGTCTGCCGCTGTCGCGATCCATCACGATCTTCGCCGAAGAAACTTCGCCGAACTTTTCGAACGCGCTGCGGATCTCGCCTTCGGTGGTGCTGTACGAAAGATTGCCGACATAAATCTGAACTGCCATGGTCATGTGCCTCGAAAAACAAAAAATAAAAAACCGGGACCGCTCACCTGAGCGGAACACGGAACAGCCCCAGTATGTTCAGGAAAGGGAATTTAGCAAGTAAATATTTAGAGATAAGGACAACCGGCGTCCCCGTTATCTTGTAAAATCCTTGCGGCACGCTACAATGGCCCGACCGACCGGAGGGAGAGGAATGACCGCGATAGAACGACTGATAGCCGCGCTGAGACCCCACCATCCCGACCTCTCCCGCTTCACGGTGGTGTCGATGAGCGGCACCGGCCGCGACCTCATCCACGACACCCTGCACCGGCTCCTCGGCGGACTCATGCCCACCGTCCTCGAATTCGGCGACTACAAAAGCCGCTGTATCGCCGAGGCGACCGGCCGCGCTCCCCTCCCCGACGACGAGGCGTTCCTGCGATTCCATGCGCTGCGCTGCCGCGAAAAAGGGGAAGCCATCGCCCCCGCAGATACCGAGCGGATGATGCAATTCCTCGGCCTCATCGCCCGGTTCTCGGTGAGCGTCGACGAACTTTCCCGGCTCGACCGCATCGCCTCCGAACAACTGGAACGGATAGACTCCTTCTTCGCCGCGATGAACGGATTCCGCACGGAACTGGCCGCCGAGGGGCGCTTCTACGCACCGTTCGAAGAGGCGCTGTTTGCCGATCTGACACCGCGCGATAATGAACTTTTCGTCGGTCTGCCGGTCATGACCCCGGCGCACGAACGGTTCTTTGCGCGCATCCCGGAGGAGCGCCGCTTCATCGACGCGCCGCTCTTCGGACCCCACCTGCCCCACGATATTCCCGACTACGATACCGCCCTCGCCCTCACCCGCCGCATCGGCATCGGGGAAGAGCGCGCCGGAGCGGGACGGATATCATTCTCCGAACTGGCGGAACGCCCGGCGGTGGCGGCGCTCATCGCGCGAGAGATAGACGAGTTCCTCAAAAACAGGGGCGAAGGACAGCAGCTTTTCATCGTGCCGCTCGACGAAACGCTTTCGTTCTACCTGTGGGAACTGCTCTTCCGGCCGCTGGGCGACCGGGTCAACTTCGTCCCGTGGATACCGTTCTCCCACTTCGCGGCGGCCCACCGGCTGACCGCGGCGATCCGCGACCGGATCCCGCTCGACGCGGTGCGGCGCGAACTGGCGGCCGAACTCACGGCGCGCTGGCATGACCTCGACGCCGCCGACCGGGCCGCCTTCGAGGGGGCGATACCGCTCATCGATGAACTGGTCCGCCTGCGGCCGCTCATGGGGAAGGAGTGGGAAACGCTCGCGCTCCATCTCATCAATGCGAAGAAACTCCGCCTGCGCGGTAAACGGAGCGCCCCGGTGCAGGTGGTCGGCATGGGGAGTGCGACCGGCATCCCCTATCAGCGGGCGCTCATCCTGCCGATGGACCGCGACACCTTCCCGCGCAAACCCTTCAGCGGCCCGTTCCTCAATCTCATCCACCTGCCGCGCATCCATACGGCGCAGTTCGAGGCCGACGACCTCGCGCTGCGGCAATTCCTCGCGTTCGGCGAAACGGCCCACATCGCGGCGCGGTACGACACCGCGGCGGGAGAGGCGCCGTCGCCCCATTTCGCGTTCCTCGCGGTCGAGTTCAGCGCGCCGCCGGTGAAACGGCTGATGGCGGCGACATCGTTCCGGACCCCCACGGAGATCCCGGCGATAGAGAATAGCGGCGAGGTGCGCGACTGGCTCAAAGGATACCACTGGTCCTTTAGTTCGCTCCCGCTTTTTTTCTCCTGCCCCTTCCGGTTCCTGCTGAAGGAACACGAGAAGATAGAGCCGCCCGCCTGTTTCGGCGACGAGGGATCGGCCGGGATGGTCATCGGGTCGTTCCTCCACCGCTTCTTCGCCGGACTGAAAAATGTCGATAAGCCGATCGACCGGTGGCGGGCCCATTTCGAGGAACAGTGGAACGCCGATAGCGAACTGCACAAAGAACTGCCCGACCACGCGGTCCGCAAAGCGATCGTGCTGAGTTACCTCGACGAGATCGCGGCGTGGGAACGGAACAGCGGCGACCCGATCCTCTTCTCCGGCGCAGTGACCGAGGCGGAGTTCGACCTGAATGCCACCTTCGGTACCGGCTACCGGCTCACCGGACGGATCGACCGCCTGCAGAGGCGCGGCGGACGGCTACTGGTCGCCGACCTTAAATATCGGGACACGATAGATGCCGTCGGCAAAGAGGGACTCATCGCCGAGGTTGAGGACCCGAACGGGCTGAGCGACCAGTTCCAGCTCCTCTTCTACGCCCACCTCCTCATCGAGAACGACCGCGCGAAGCCGGAAGATCTCGACGCCGCCTATATCCTCCTGCGGAGCGGATCGCCCGACGGCTATCTGCGCGAACTGCCCGCCGCCGAGATAGCGGGACGGCACGCGACGCTTTCGGCCGTCGCCGCGCGGCTCGACCGGATGATCGCGCAGGAAAAATTCACCCCCAACTACCGCGCCGACGCCTGCACTTACTGCCCCTACAAAGCGATCTGCCTCAAGCCCGATCTCTACCGGACGGGAGGACGGCCATGGTGAAAAGCCTGCTGGTCACCGCATCGGCCGGATCGGGGAAGACCTTCCGCCTGACCCACGCGGTGCGGGAACATATCGCGGCCGCCCCGTCGCTCATCGTCGCGGTCACCTTCACCAACGCGGCGGCGGCCGAGATGGAAAAACGGATACTCGAAAAAATAACGGGGGAAGCGAGCGCACCGGCCGAGAAACTAAGCCTCCTCATGCGGGCGGCGCAGGTCCGGTTCTCGACGATAGACGCCCTGTTCCACCACCTCCTCGCGACCGAAGAGGAGACGCCGCAGATCGCCGACAAACTCGACGAGGCGCTCATTGCGGCGGCGGCCGACGAACGGTTCTTCACCCACCCCGCCGTCACCGCCGACACCGAACATATCCTCATCGCGGCGCGCATACTCAACATATCGCCCGAAACGCTGCTGAGCGAATTGGACCAGAACCGCGACACGCTCGCCGGGTGGGAATGCCCGCCGACCTATCTGGCCGAACTCAAGGGGGAGCAGTCGCGCATCGTCGCCGCCTACGAAAAATTCCGCGAACAGGTCGGGGCGGTCGCCGACGGGACGGCGGGCAACCTGCTCAAACAGGTCGTGACCCCGCTGTCGCAGCCGCTCGACAAGGTCGATCTTTCCAAAGCGATCTTCCTCAAAAGCGACATCGACGCGGTGAAGGTGGCAGCGGCCGACAAGAAAAGCGCCGCCTACGCGACACTGCGGGAACTCTACCCGCCGATGCGCGCCCTCATCGCCCGGTATGTCGTCAATACGGCGCGGCTCCGCAGTGCGCTTCTCAAACGCTTCAGCGACCTGCGGGCAAAACTGGTGGAAGAGGAGAAAGAACGGCGCGCCCGCCGCTATTTCGCCGATATCCCGCGCGCCCTCATCGCCCTTGACGGGGCCGAGAGCGTTGACCGGCCGACGCTCATGGCGCGGCTTTATGAGCGGGGCTACCACCGGACGGCGCACCTCCTGCTCGACGAATTTCAGGATACCTCGAAAGAGCAGATGGAACTGCTCCGGCCGCTCATGGACGATATCCGCGGCGATATCGGCGAAGAGGGCGACGGGCCGCGATCGCTCTTTCTCGTGGGCGACTGGAAACAGTCGATCTACCGCTGGCGCGGCGCCGATCCGGAACGGCTGCGGGAATGGATCGCCCCGATCGTCGCGTCGGGACAGCTGACGGCCGAATCGCTCCCCTACAACTGGCGCTCGACGCCGCTGCTCATCGGCTTTTTCAACCGGCTGACGGCCGAACTGTTCGCCGGGAACGACAGCGCGTCCGACCTGCAGGAACCGCCGCCCGAAAGCGATCGGAAGCGGCCCTACGCCGGGATATCGTCGGTCGCGGTGATCCCGGTGGTCTGCGGCAGAGGCGAAGATGCGCTCTATGAACGGCTCGTCGCCGAGGTGCAGGAGCGGCAGCGGGAGACCGGCTGTGCGTGGGGCGATATCGCGATACTCTGCCGCACCAATGCCCAGATGGACCGCGCGGCGCGGATGCTGGCGGCCGTGCCGGTGGGCACTTCGGGACTCAAGGGACGCGAACTGATGAGCCTGCGCGAAGGAACGGCGCTTGTGCTGTCGCTCGCGGCGATCTTCACGGCGCACGACGGCATCTTCATACCGCGCGCCCTTTCGGCGCTGGGCTATGACGACGAATTCCGTTCACTCGTGGCGCGGATCGCCCAGCGGGCGGGCCGCCTCTCCCGGCCGCACCGCTTCGCCGCGGTCGCCGGGGCGCTGCGCGAACTGGCATCCCGCTTCCCGCGCCCCATCATCGAAACGGTGTGGGACGAGGCGGAACGCTATTTCGACGGTCCCGACGGGATCGACGCCGCGGCGCTCCTCCGCTCCATCGTCGAGATGGGGGCGCTCATCACCGTCGCCGAGGGGGAGCACGCCGACCGGGTGAAACTGGCGACGATGCACGGCACCAAGGGACTCGAATTCCCCCATGTCTTCCTGCTCTGGAAGGAGGAGAGTGAAAAGAGCGATCCGGCGCCCCATCCCGATGACGGAACGCCGCTGGACCTCAATAAAACGGAGCGCGAATTCCTCGCCGCCGACCCGATCCCGGGTGCCGCCGCCGTCGCGCAGACCTTCGATGCGGCGCGCGAGAAACAGGGCGATGAGACGGCCAACCTGCTGTATGTCGCGGCGACCCGCGCCGTGCGGAGCCTCACGATACTCATCAAGGCGAATGCGGAGGGGGAACTCAAAGGGTTCGGCGAACGGATGCACCGCGCCGCGAAAGCGCCGCTGGCGGGGTTCGACGCGACCGAGTTCGGCCACCGGCACGACTTCGGCCCCGCCGTCGCTGAAAGCTTTGGCGGGCAAGGCCTCGAAGAACTACCGCCCGCCTTCGCCGAACGCTTCGGCGGACAAGCCCCCGGAACGGACAGCGATGATATCGACCCGGCGCTCCGGTCGGCCGATATCGAGGCGGGGATAGAGCGGGGCCGCCGCATCCACACGGCGCTCGCCCGGCTGACGGCGCAGTGCGAGATACCGAAAGATGCCGACCTGACCGCCGATGAACGGGCGGCGCTTATCCGCTTCCTGCGCGATCCGGAGGTACGGACGCTTCTCGGCCGCCCCGGAAAGGCGCTCTGCGAACAGCACATATCCGACAGGACGCTCTTCGGCATCGTCGATCGGCTCATCGTCGCCGACGACCGGGTGACGCTCATCGACTACAAGACCGGCCCGCGCCGCAGCGATCTCACCGAAAAGTACCGGCTCCAGATGGAACGGTACCGCACGATCCTGCGCGCCGTTTTTACCGACGGCCGTCCCATCGACGGTTATTTGCTATTTATCGACGAAAAGAAGATAGTAACGACGCTCTGAACGGGGATAGACATGGAAGCGCTCTACATGCTCATCGGCGTCGCGGCGGGGTTCGCGGCGGGCTGGTTCATCGCGCTGCGGATCGGCCGGGAACGGGCCGCCGCCGAGACGGCCGCGCTCAAGGCGGTCGCCGACGCGAAAGATTCGTTCTTCGCGCAGCAGCTCGCCGATCTGAAAAACCAGCACGCCGCCGCGCTGACCGATCTGCGCGACGCCTTCAAGGCGCTGTCTGCCGATGCGCTCAAGGAAAGCGGCCCCGAGTTCGTGAAGCTCGCCAAGGAGACGCTCGAAAAGTCGCAGATCGCGGCGCAGGGCGACCTTGCCAAGCGGCAGGAGGCGATCACCGGGTTACTCAAACCGCTCGAAGAGCAGCTCAAGACCTATCAGGAACGGCTCCAGCAGAGCGAAAAGGAGCAGAATACGGCGCTGGGCGAGGTGAAAAAACAGCTCGAAACACTTGGGCATCAGTCCGAAACGCTCGCCGATGTGACGCAGAAGTTCCGGATGGTGCTGTCGTCGTCGCAGGCGCGCGGCAAATGGGGCGAAGAGACGCTGCGGCGGGTGGTCGAAGCGGCCGGGATGAGCGCCCACTGCGATTTCACCGAACAGACCACCGGCGACGAATCGCGCCCCGATATGATCATCCGCCTGCCGGGCGAACGGCTCATCATCGTCGATGCGAAGGTGCCCGACCTCGATTTTCTCGCGGCGCTCGACACCGCCGACGCGGCGGCCCGCCGGATCGCTCTGACGGCGCACGCGGCGAAACTGAAAGGGACCATCAAGGCGCTGGGCGACCGCAACTACCCCGCGCAGTTCCCCAACGCGCTGGACCATGTGGTCCTCTTCCTTCCGGCCGAGTCGCTCTTCAGTGCCGCGCTCGAGGCCGACCACGATCTCATCGTCTGGGCGGCGTCGAAAAAGATACTGCTCGCCACCCCGGCGTCGCTCATCGCGCTCTTGCGCTCGGTCAGCGTCAGCTGGCAGCAGTCGGAACAGACCGACAATGCCCGCGCCATCAGCGCCGCGGCGCAGGAACTCTATAAGCGGGTCGCCGTCTTCACCGAACATCTCGAACGGATAGGCAAAGGGCTCGGCACGATGAACGACGCCTACAACAAGGCGGTCGGCAGTTACGAGCGGATGGTGCGGCCGCAGGGGGAGAAACTTCTTAAACTCGGGATGCCCGACGGCGGCAAGACGATGATAGAACTCGACGAGACGCAGGAACCGCTACGGCTCCCCGCCAACACCGACGGCAAATAATCAAAGCACGCCCCTATCCCCTGAGAATGCGGCCTATCCCCCGTTCGTGACGCGCCGTCAGTACCCATTTTACTTGTTCGGTCACTTGTTCGGTGCGGCGGTCATTCAACGACTTCCCAATGGCCCGTCTTGTCCGACACTTCGTTTACAGGGACATTTACAGAGACATTTACAGGGACATCCGCCACGGTCACTTGTTCGGTCGGACCTTGCCGAGAGCGCTTAGAGACCATACTGAGGAATATCATGTTATGGTCCCTCTATCCGCAATCCCCTTTTACCCCAATAGTCATTGCTTTCTTCATATTCTTTATAATCTGTACGTACCAACCACCAGCGAATAAAATAAAAGACCTTCTGCCTTAAGTGTAATCGATCTATGGGACCTATTGTTTCCCATGATTCAACATAAAAAGCCACTCTATGTTGATCTTCTATGTTGTCAACATTACTAAATACTTTTCCCTTAAAAGAGCCTTTTAGGCAAAACTTGTTTGCCATTAGTACATGTTGCTCTAATACAGACTCGGGCGTATTCCCCCAAGTATATATTTCTTGTTGGGGATGCAGGCCTAGATCTCTATATTTGCGGTTAAGATCCCAGCCGTATGCATGCGAATGATACTCAAGAATATAATAACCATCGCTTCGTTTAGCGAGACACTCGTCTTCCGAAATTGCATATTGCTGAGGCCAGACAAAGAATAAAGCCAACAGCAAAATGGCCGTTGCAACAACAATCCACGCCGCTTTCGTCAAGCATTTCATCGTTTTTTCTCGTTCAACATGTCGTTTGATCGGAGAAAAAGTCTTTCCCGCATTTCGTTGAAGGCTTCGGCGTGGAGGGTGAGGAGTATCTCGCCCGACTTGGGGCCGAGGTCGTGGTACTTTTCGGGGAGCGGGATATCCCTCATTTTTCCGATTCCTTCGCCGCCTCGATAAGTCGGCGCTCTTTGTCGATCTCCGACCGGAGCTGGTCCTCCGTCGGCAGGCACAGCATATATTTGGAGGCGAAGATCTGCTTGCGGTCTTTCAGCACCGAATAACGCGCTACGGTCTCGTTCTTTTCCGTACAAAGGATCAGGCCGATCGTCGGATTGTCGTCCGGGGCGGCGAAGAGACCGTCATACATGCGGACATAGCCGTCCATCTGTCCAACATCGGCGTGGGTCAACTCGCCGATCTTGAGGTCTATCAGCAGGTAAAACCTCAACCGGCAATGGTAAAAGACAAGGTCAATGTAGCGGTCCTGTTCCTCGATGCGGATGTGCTTCTGCCGGGCAACAAAGGCAAAACCGTTGCCGAGTTCCAATAGAAAACGCTGCAAGTGAGTAATGATCGCCCGCTCCAAGTCCGATTCGTGGAACGCCGCCATGTCCGGCAGACCGAGAAACTCGAGCACATAAGGATTCTTCAATTGTTCGGCCGCTGGCGCGGCGGGGACGGTCAAATTCCGCCCCTCCGTCAGCATTTTTTCCGGCTTGCGGCTCTTGAGTATACGCTCGTAGTAGAACGACTGGATCTGCCGCTCCAGCGTCCGCTTATCCCACCCACCCGCGACAGCCTCTCTTTCGTAGAAATCGCGGGCTTCGCGGTTCTCCACCCGCATCAGGGCACGGTAGTGGGACCACGAAAGTTGCGGGGAGAAACCTTGCGCAGATTCTCCGCCCGCCGGGTGGACAATCGACTTGTTAGATTCTCCACCCAACGGGTGGGGAATTTGAAAACGATCAGAGAAAGCAAGATAAAACTGCTTGAAATACCAAAGGTTCGTGGCGGAAAATCCGCTTCCATACCGTTCGGTAAGCCGCAGGGAAAGGTCTTCTATGCTCTTCTCTCCGTACTTCGCCCGTCCCTTCCCGTGCTGGACCTCCTCC
This sequence comes from bacterium, assembly GCA_022709425.1. Classification (GTDB taxonomy): domain Bacteria; phylum UBP6; class UBA1177; order UBA1177; family JAKLFG01; genus CALMRE01. Next base: position 11,446 of record JAKLIW010000002.1, on the reverse strand, counting down.
ACGATCTCCCGCCCGATCAGCCAGTAGGCCATCACCATGTTCGTGTTGATCGCCCGGACAACATTGCCTCGCGCCTGCTCGAGGATCGTGACGATGCGGTCAAAAAGCGCATCCGGCTTGGCCGCTGTCAATGGTCGCTTGCCGCTACTCATCCTTTCACCTCCCTGCCGATCTTGGTACTGAACTATTACGCATGACTTAATAACTACCTTCGCTTCTCTCTCAACGTAATTTTTTCCCTACTCTTTCGGCATCACCCGTTCCCGCAGTTCGTTGAACGCTTCGGCTTGGAGGGTGAGGAGTATCTCGCCCGACTTGGGGCCGAGGTCGCGGTATTTTTCGGGAAGCGGGATATCAAGGATGCGCTCGAATTCATGGGCGAGCGGCGTGAGGTCGTCCGCCTTCCCCGCCGAGTCGGCGTGGATCATCGTGAAGTAACCCGCGATGCCGGTGCCCGGAAAGCGCCGCAGTTTTTTGAGGAGCGTCACCGCCTTCCCCGCCCGCATCACCGGCAGTTTCGCCGCCGCCATGTGATGCCGCGCCGCGAGTTCCCCCGCTAGCCGAAAGCTGTTCGGTATCCGCAGACGGTCGCAGAGCGCCGTGACTAGATCGACCCCCGCTTCGTCGTGACCGTAGTGATGCGGCAGTATCGCCGGGTCGGTCAGCCCCTTGCCAAGATCGTGGCAGAGCGCCGCGAACCGCAGATGCGCGTCGGCCCCCGGCAGACGGTGGAGTAGTTGCATCGCGTGGTCGAAGGTGTCGGTCTCCCCCTCGTGGTAGTAGTCGGGCCCCGGCATCATCCCGACGAGCGCGTGCAGTTCGGGGAAGTGGATGGCAAGCGCGCCGGTGTCGCGCAGTATCCTGAAAAAGCGCCACGGGGCGCGGGTTTTCAGCGCCCGTTCGCACTCCAGCCAAACCCGTTCGGGCGACAGCGTATCGAGTTCGGTGACGAGTCTTTTCATGAGTTCGAGCGTCGCATCTTCGAGCGTGAAGTCGGGCAGGAGCGCCGCGAATCGCGCGACGCGGTAGAGCCGCAGCGGGTCCTCGGCGAAGGCGTCGCTGATGTGGCGCAGGCGTTTCGCGGTGATATCCTTCCGGCCGCCCCACGGATCGATGAGTTCGCGCGTCTCTAAGTCCTGCGCGATGGCGTTGATGGTAAGATCGCGCCGCTTGAGATCCTCGACGAGCGTTACGGTCGGCGACGCGTCGGTGTCAAAGCCACGGTAGCCGGGGGCGCTTTTCGATTCGCGGCGCGCGAAGGCGTACTCGGCGCCGTCAACGATATAGACCGGGAACGCCTTGCCGACCCGCTGCGCGCCGGGGAACCGGTCAAGGAATTCTTCTTCGGTCGCGCCGACCACGACGAAATCGTTGTCGCCCTGCGGCAGGCCGAGTATCTCGTCGCGTATCGAACCACCCACCCGGTATATCTTCATAACTCCTCCGTTACGTGGTGAAATAATAGCGAAGAGCGCATCGAATAGCAACCGTCCAGTTGACTTTTCTTTAATTGTAGGATATATAAATCCCACTGAGCGGGTGTAACTCAGTGGTAGAGTGCTAGCTTCCCAAGCTGGAAGTCGCGGGTTCAAGTCCCGTCGCCCGCTCCAAACTTTTTTGGCCTAGTGATGTGCAAAGAGTACGGTTCCTCTCAGTAATTTTACTCTTTCTGCTCGCATCCCTCTTTATTCTCCGCTTTTCGTTCTATCCGCTCCTGCGCGGCTATCTTGAGATACAGTACGATATCCGCGTGGAGATGGGGAAGAGCGGCATCTGCGGGATCGCCTGCCTCTCCATACCGACCCTCTCTATCGAACAGCCGGGCGTCTTCCGGTTCGACGCCGAGAACCTGACCGTTTCGGCGTGGGCGCGGCGCGAGGGGCCGTTCGATATCGCGGCGGTCGTGCCGCGGCTCGCGGTCGGCAAGGGACAGTTGACGATAGTCGATCTTGACGCACTCATGGGCGATTCGGACGAACCGCTCTTCGGCCCCGAACTTCCCTACTTCCCGCTGGAACAGGTGGCCATCGACCATCTCTCGATAACGCTGTCGCTGCCGGAACGGGAACTGAAGCTGAGCGATATGTCGCTCAAAGGCGACGGGCTCTACACCTTCACGATACCCGAGGCGGTTTACACCCAGAAGGGTCTGCGCGCCGCGGTCCTGTCGACCGCCACGCTGTCGTTCCGCGCCAAAGGACGCGACTATGCCGTCCTGTCACTCAAAGGCTCCGGGACCGGGTTCGAGCTCTCGGGCGCGGCGACCCCCGCCGGATTCACCGGCAGAGCGGTCGTGCGGCTCGACCAGATCGTGGAACGGCTCGATGACCGTCCGGCGTCGGGCGAGATCGTCGCCGACATCACCGGCACGCTCTTCGGCGGCGCCCCGCAGATAGCGGCCGATATCCGCGGCACCGGGTTCGGGTGGAACGACGAGTTCCGCATCTGGGATGTCGCGGCCCATCTCACCGCCGATCCGCGCGGACTCATCATCGACCAGCTGGTGCTCTTCAACGGCGACAAGCCGTTCCTGTCGCTGGGCGGCGTGATGAACTGGCGCGAGGCGATGCTGCGCGGCAGTATAACGCTGTGGGATCTCGACTTCAAAGATACGCTCAACCGTTTCGACGTTTCGTGTTGGGTCGATATGTGGATATCGGGGAACATCGACTACGATTTCTCGTTCGACACGCTCGTAGCCCAGTACCGCCCGCAATTGACGGCGCGCGATTTCGCGGTACACGACGATGGGACGCTCTCGATACTCGATCTGGCCGACACCTATCAGGTCGTCGGCCGCGGCGAGATACGCCCTGATCGCATCACGCTCGACGAGGCGGAGGTGACGGTCCGCGACGATACGACTCACCTGTTCCTGCACGACAGCTGGTTCGATCTCGACGACTATAAGAAATTTCGGATCATCGTCCGACCCCATTCGTGGGTTGATCTCGCGCGGATCGACCGGATCGTCGAGCTACCCGCAGAGGGTCGCGGCGCTATTGATGTCGCCATCACCTCCTTTTACCGGAACCCCCGCATCGTGGGCCATTTCAAGGGAAAAGAGTGCGCCGTGCAGGGTTTCGAGGCGGGCGATTGCGACCTGACCGTGGAGCTCAAGGATTTCGTCCTGTCGTTCCTCGGAAACCGCATCGACTATCGTTCGGTACACACCGAGGGATCGCGGGTGGCGCTCGATTTCAACAAGACCCCGACCGATATTTCCTTCCTCTTCAACAACATGAGCGGCGACCTGAAGGATGTCGGCGCGGTCCTGCGGCGCAAACTGCCCGACATGGACGGCAGGTTCGCCTTCACCGCCGAGGGACGGTACGCGGGGCGGCTCACCTCACTTACCGGCAAGGCGCAGGCCGACAAGGTGCGGTTCAACGACCTGCCGGTCGCCGACCGGGTCACTTTTTCGTTCGTGGACGAGAAGGACCTCCTGCGCATCGCGAAGGGGGCGATCATGATCGGCGACAGTTCGCTCGCCCTGTCGGGAACGATGGACCGCCGCACCTTCACGCTCGACGCGCAGGCAACGCTCGACGCCTTCTTCCGCAAGGACTTTGCGTTCCTCGACGACACCTCCTTCATCGCGCCACGCGCCCTTATCACCGTGACCGGTCCCCTCACCGCGCCGAAGTTCGCCGCCGAGGCGTTTCTCGGCCGGGTGCAGTATCAGGAGGTGGTGATGGGGAACTTCTCCGTCGCCGCCGCCTATGATCTGGGCACCGGGCAGTTCACCGCAGCGGGCAACCTCGGCGAAGCGGCCAGTTTCCGCGGCGAGATGCAGGGACTCGATCCGTCGACGCTTACGGCCAATATCAAGGTACAGGAATTCGTGCATAAGAAAGGGGATCTTTTCTTCAAGACCTCGTTCGACGCGAAGTGGACCGACGGTGAACTCGACGCCCGCATCGGCAAGCTGATGATAGAGAAAAGAGGGCTGTTCGCGCGGAACGCCCAGCCGTTCCACCTAAAAGGACGCTGGGAGAAGCTGACGATCGAACAGGTGGCCTTCGACGGCGAGACACTCAACGGCGTGGTGCGCGGCGAACTCCGGGCCGGCAAACCCTACATCGAAGCGGTCGGCACGCTCTTTCCGGCGGTACTCGATTCCTTCGTCGGCGCGAAACTGTTCACCGATGTTGCGGGGAACGCCGCGTTCAATCTCCGGCTGGAGGACGACGCGCTCTCGGGATCGCTCATGGTGCGCAATCTCGGCTTCACGCTCGCCCCTTACGATCTGCCGGTCGCGAAGCTCGACGGATCGCTCTCCTTCACCGGCGGCGCATGGAAGATAGAGTCGCTTTCCGGCCTTATCGGCGGCGGCAAACTCGAAGTGAAAGGTTCCGGCGCACTGACGCCGACCACCACCGGCCAGATCGGGCTTTCCATCACCAACGCGGCGGCGCGCCAACGCTATATCGGCCCGTTCGCCTTCTCCTCCTACCTCGACATCGTCCTGACGGCGGGGGAAAGCCCGTCGATAAGCGGCGATATCGAGATAAAGAACATCACCTACCGCGACGATCTATCGCTCGACAACGAGCTGGTGAAACTGCTCGGCAAAGCGCGCGACCCCGATAAGGGTGCCGCCGGTGCGGAAGACGGACCTTTCAGCGACCCGCGATTCAACCTTCACCTGACCGGCCGCAATGCGTTGCGGATCATGAACAACATCCTCAAGGCCGATCTCGCCTTCGATATGCGGCTCACCGGAAGTTACCGGCGTCCCGCCCTTAGCGGTTCGTTGCAGTTGAACGCCGGCGAACTGACCTTCAAGCAGAACCGTTTTACGCTCGACCGCGGCTTGGTGACGGTCGAGACCGAGGAACGGATCCGCCCCTATCTCGACATACAGGGAACGACCCGCGTCTACGCCCGCTCCAAGGAGACCGAGTACAAACTCGTTCTGGGCGTATCCGGCTATCCCGAGGACCTCGCGATACGCCTTTCGTCGATGCCGCAACTTGAGGAGACGCAGGCCTACTCGCTCCTGTTGTGGGGCGATTTCTTCGACCCGACCCAGCCGGGTGTCGAGAATCTGGCGCTGGTGGCGGTGACCGACATCATGGGGATATCGGACGAAGTCAAGAAGAACTTCCAGCTGGCGCGTTTCGAACTGACACCCAAATACAGCGAGATAGACTACAAGACGGTGCTCAAGATAATCGCCGTCAAGGAGATCTATCCATTCCTAGTTATGTCGATCGAATCGAATCCGGCCGATCCGGCCGACCAGATGATCGGTCTGTCGTACCGCGGATCCAACTTCGACCTGTCGCTTGACTGGAAATACAAGAACAAACTCGAGACGACCTACGGGGGCGTCGGCGTGAACTTCATCCTCAACTATCTCTTCGAGTGACGCGATGCGGATCGTGACGCTCCTCCTCCTGTCGCTCGTGACGCTCTCTCTGTGCGGCATGACCGTCGAACGGGTCCAGTGGAAAAGCGATCTGCCCTTCGACGATTACCGCCGCCTGATCAAGATAGAAACGGGCGCGCCGCTGTCGCAGAAAAGCGTGCGACGGACGGTCCGCCTCCTCTACGCCACCGGTCGCTTCGAACAGATCGTGGTATCGCTGGCGGCGGGATCGACCTCCGAAACGGCGCTCCTCACCGTGACGGCGCGGCCGCTTCTGTTCATCGACGATATCGAGATACACGGCAACGGCGGGCTTTCGGACAACCGCGTCAAACTCGCCGGCGGCCTGCGGCGCTTTTCTCCTTTCTACGAATCGAGTCTTGAGCGGATCCGCGAGGAGATACTCTTCGCCTACCGCAGCGAAGGCTACGCCGATGCGCAGGTGAGCATCGAGGTGAAGAAGGATTCGCTCTCGGAGGTCGATCTGGCGATATCGATACGCGAAGGGGAACGACGCCAGGTACGGTCGGTAAAACTCGTCGGCCAGGCGCTTCCTTCGGAAAAACGGGAACTCGAGAACGAACTGTCGCTCGCCAACGCGTTCGCGCCGCTCACCGATGAACGGGTCCGCGACATGGATGACCGCGTCGAACGCTACTACCGCGACCGGGGACATCTCGACGCCGCGGTGCGCCATCAACTCAATCCCGACGGCACCGTCCTATTGACGGTCAACCGTGGGCCGCGCTACGAACTGGCCTTCAGCGGCGCGGTCGCCTTCTCCGGATCGACGCTCCGCGCCCTGATAAACCCCATCGAAAACTGGCAACACAATACCGAAGCAGTCACCGCGCGACTGACGCTGTTCTATCAGGCGGCCGGATTCCCCGACGCGGCGGTCACCGCCGCGACCAAACGCATGAAAAAGGGAAAACAGGAGGAGATATCCATCACCGTGACCATCGCCGAAAAGGAACGGCGATTCCTCGACGGCGTGGTCTTCAGCGGCGTGGCGGCGGAAGACCCTGAAGAGCTCAAAGAACGGATATTCGAATATGTCGAGACGCGGTTGGAACTCGAAGAATTTCCCCCCACGACGCTCGACCGCACCATCATCGGCGGCGGGTATCGCGACACCGACGGGACTCGTTCTACCACGGTAGCCCGCACCAACAAGGATCGCGCCGTCCTGCCCGAGGCGCGCTACGCCGTACCCTCGGCGTACATAGAAGACATCGCACGGCATATCGAGGCGCTCTACGCGGCGCACGGCTGTCTGGCGGCGCAGGTCTCCCGCGCCGCGATAGTCCGCGACGGCGACCTACTCTATTTGAGCGTCGAAATAGCCGAAGGGCCCCGCTCGATGCTCACCTGGGTCGGCGTTGACACCGGCGATGCGACGCTCGACGAGGAGCTTTTCTCGGAACTCGATCTGGCCGCGAACATCCCCTTCACCCCAACGCTGGTCGACGACGCGGTGACCCGACTGAACGCGCTACTGCGGGAACGCGGCTATCTCTTTGCCCGCATCCGGGATGACCGTTCGGTCAACGACACGAATATCCGCGTGATCTTCCGCGCCGAGGACCTTTTCCCCGTCACCGCGGGCGAACTGGTGGTGAGCGGCAACGCGGTAACCGCCGAACCGGTGGTGCGCAGCATCGTCCGCTTCGATCCCGGCACGCGATTGACCACCGGACTGTTGCACGACGCGCGCCAGAACATCCTGACCACCGGCGCCTTCGACGCGGCCGAAATAGCGCTCATCGACGAAGAGGCGCCCAACAGCGTCAAGGATATCGTCATCACCATCAGCGAGGCGTGGCGCTTCCGTATCGACATCGGCGCAGGAGTGGCCACCGACGAAGGAGGCCGGCTGTTCGGCGCGTTCGAATACAAGAACGTCCTCGGTCGCGTCTTCACGCTCCGTCTCAGTTACAAGTTCGCCCACAAGATACCGTGGTTCATGAACAGCGCCTTTGAGGATTATTTCCTTCACGATCTTTCGTTCTTTGAACGATTTGATCGGACGGTGAACGGCGCCATCATCGTCCCCGATCTCTATTTCCTCCCCTTTGCCCTCGCCATGCAAACCGAGGTGTTCCACATCCATGATTCGCGCTCATCGAGCGGTCTGCCCTATCTGCTCGACAAGAACGGCATGATGGTAAGTTTCTACAAACGATTCGGCGATCATTTCTTCCTCGCGCTCAATACCGAACTTTCGCGGCAGGATGAGGAGGAATACCAAGAGATATTCGACCAAGCGACGCAGGCCGCTACCGTCGCCTTTGAACATTCAACCCGCTATCTTCTGAGTCCCGAGATCGAAGGGTGGGCCGACTACCGCAACAGCCCGGTAAGCCCCGATCGCGGTTTCAAGATCGGACTTCGGGCGCGCAATGTCGCCTCGCTCGCCGGCGACGATACCAAATACACGCTTCTGGAAAATTACGCGTCGGTCTACCTGCCGCTCCAGTACCGCCAGACCGCATCGGGCGATTATGTGCCGCGCGACACGCTGGTATGGCATTCGTATCTCAAATACGCCGCGCTCTTACATCATTCGGGCGAACTGACCGCCGAAGACACCCTCAAGCTCGGCGGTTCGACCTCGGTGCGCGGCTTCGCCCAGAACTCCATTATCCCCGCCGACAACGATGACGGCGAACGGGACGGGAAATACTATCTCTTCCTGCGCAACGAGATCCGTTTCAAGGTGCAAGATCGCCTCTTTATCGTCACCTTCTTCGATGCGGGCAACCTCTGGGAACGGATCGAGAACATCGGTCAGGGCGACCTCCTGCGGTACGGCACCGGCGGCGGCATCATGTTCGCCTCGCCCATCGGCTCCATTAATCTGCAGGCGGGGGTGAACCTTTTTCCGAAAGAGGATCGGAACCTCGATTACAAAGAGGACCTCTGGAGTTTCCACTTTTTCATATCATCGTTCTGAAAACAGAAACAGAGCCTTACGAAAAACTACCGTTGTTTTAACGGAAACCTAACAATATCGTTGTATCAAACAAATCGGCTAATGACTGTTTTTTAACGAACGGAGTGCCGTGATGAAGTTTAACATTCTCGATCTTCTGTTGCCGCGCGAAACGAAGTTCTACGATCATTTTGAGGAGCAGGCCGATATCCTCATCAAGGCGGCGCTGGTCTTTCACGATCTGATGACCCATCTCGAGAAAATGCCCGAACACGAGATCAAACAGAAAATCGGCGAGATAAAAGAACTGGAAACAAAGGGCGATACGGTCGAGCATAAGATCATCGACGACCTTTCGCAGACCTTCATCACCCCCTTCGACCGCGAGGACATCCATGCGATGGCGGTCAATATCGACCGGGCGCTCGACATCCTCAACAGTTCGGTCAACAAGATCGACATGTACAATATCCGGAAAACGCCGGCCCATGTCATCCATTTCGCCGACATCATCGTCGACATGTGCAAAGAACTGCGGACCCTTATGGGGCTCTTCCGGGCAAAGGGAAACGTCGACGAAACGGTCGCGAAGATCCATCAGTACGAGAACAAGGCCGACTACCTCTTCCACATCAGCATGGCCGATCTGTTCAACAACAACACCAACGCGGTCGAGATAATCAAATTCAAGGAGGTCTACGAACATCTCGAGAACCTGACCGATTGCGTCGACTATATCGCCAAGACCATCCGCGGCATCATCGTGAAGCTGGGGTAAGGGCATGGAACACATATTCCTGCTCGTCGTCATTATCGTCGTGATCGCTCTCATTTTCGACTTCCTCAACGGATTCCACGACGCCGCCAACGCCATCGCGACGGTCGTCATCACCAAAACCTTGACTCCCTTGCAGGCGGTACTGCTCGCCGGGTTCGCCAACTTCTTCGGCTATTTTACGCTGGGGACCGCGGTCGCCAAGACCATCGGCAAGGATGTGGTCAACATCGGTATGATCATCAAAGAATACGACGCGGCGACCTCGCTCATGGTCATCCTCGCCGCCCTCATCGGCGCGGCGCTCTGGGATGTCCTCACGTGGCTGTGGGGACTACCCACCTCCAGTTCGCACGCCCTCATCGGCGGCTTGCTGGGCGGCGCTATCGCCGCCGCCGGGACACAGGTCGTGGTGGGCGCCGGGGTCATCAAGATCGTCTCATTCATCATCATAGCGCCGCTTCTGGGCATGGTCGCCGCGGTGCTCTTCACCATCCTCGTCATGAATCTCTTCCGGAAGGCCCATCCAGTCAAGGCGGCCGGCATCTTCAAGCGGCTCCAGCTCATATCGGCCGCCGCCTACAGCGTCAGTCACGGCACCAACGACGCCCAGAAGACGATGGGCATCATCACCATGGCGCTCATCGCCGCCGGGATGAAACAGAACTACGAGATAGACCACTGGATCATTCTGTCGTGTTATGTCGCGATATCGATCGGCACGATGTTCGGCGGATGGCGCATCGTCAGAACAATGGGAACGCGTATCACCAAGATAAAGGCCATGGAGGGTTTCTGCGCCGAGACCTCGTCGGCGCTGGTGCTCTTCGGGACCGCCCAGTTCGGCATCCCGGTATCGACCACCCATGTCATCGCCGGCTCCATCATGGGGGTCGGCACCGTCGAACACGCATCGACGGTCCGCTGGATGACGGCACGCAAGATCATCTGGGCGTGGATACTGACCATCCCGGCATCGGGCGCCTGCGCCGCCCTGTCGTACTACGCTATCCGGCTGTTACTCTGACCGGGACCGGTCATTCGGCGATAAGTTCCCCTATCTTCTTTTTCGCGTAGGCAAGCCCCTCGTCGATAAAGGCGCGGTCGAAAGGACCGGTCGGGGCGACCGCCTCGAAGATGCGGCCCGGCTTGGCGATGGTGTCGAAGTTGAACCCGTGCTTCAATTTGAAGGCATACTTGTCGCGATAGATGGAACGGCCGAGCGCCAGTATCTCCGCGTCGGTGAAGGAATAGCCGGCCACCGCGAGCGATTCGCGCACCACCTCCGGAGTGTAAACGCCCCGGGCGAACAGGCAGATGCAGAGGCTGGTAAGTATCTGCCGCCAGAACTCCTCTTTCATGAGTTCGTCGACGATCTGCGGCGGGGTCATCTTCGTGCCGTTCTTTATCATGTTCTGGTCGAGGCTGTAGCCGGCGTTGTCAAGGTGGCTGTGACGCGTTCCGAGTAAGAACCCGAGATAACTCGCCGGCCCGGTCGGATAGCCCGGCATCTCGTTGCCGCCGAAGGCAAGCGCGTAATCGGCCCCGCCATAGACCGAGGCTGCGTGGGCCGCACCTTTTGCAAGCGCCGTATAGAAATCGTTCGGCTGGTTCACCAGGTGCTCGACCGCCTTGATGTAGGTCTTCCAATCACCCCACGCCAACTTGAGTCCGAGCGTTTCCTTCTCGGAAATGATCCCTTTCTCCTGCGCCTCGGTGGCCCAGGCGAGGCAGACGCCCGCCGACATCGAATCGACGCCGACCTTCTCGACCTCGTCTATGAGAAGGAACATCCCGTCGGGATCGCCGATGCCGAGCATCGAGCCCAGCGCGTAAATGAGCTCCCAATCGTAGCCGACCATTGTGGTCTTATAGAAATACTGTTCGTTCTCGTAAGGCTCACGGACCGCCGCGATATGGATGCAGCCGACCGGACAGTGTGCGCACGCCAGCCGGCGGCCGAGATACTTCGCGGCGAGCGATTCACCCGATATCGCCTCGGCATGCTCGAAGGTGCCGCTCTGCAGGTTGCGCGTCGGCATCGCCTTGAGCCCCTGCATCGTCCTCACGTTCCCGGCGGTGCCGAGGTCGTGGTATTTCTTCATGACCGGCGATTCGACCGCCGCCTTGAAGATCTGGTCATAGAGGTCGCGGTATCTTTTCTTATCCTCGACCGGTATCGACCGTTCCCCCGATATGACGAAGGCCTTTATCTTTTTGCTTCCCATCACGGCGCCCATCCCGGTGCGGCCATGCAGCCGTTCCTGGGAAACGATCGCCGCGTATTTCACCAGGTTCTCACCCGCCGGCCCTATCGCCAGGGTGCCTCCCCTGCCGTGACGCTCGATAAGCGCGTGCTGCG
>JAKLIW010000019.1 GCA_022709425.1 bacterium | reverse complement strand
CCGAAGAAATGGCTGTGTGATTATGATGGATTGGGGATGCTCTCAGGAAATGTGCGAAAAAATCGTTGCGTTACCAACTAGCGCCGTTTCTTACAGCGTCTCGCTAAAGACTCTAGAGGAACCGAATCGGATCGTCACACAGTTGCTTTCCATTGACACGCCATATCATTGAATACTTTTTAGTTAGTTTGAAAATTGTTTTGCCTGTCAAGTCAACAAACAGGGGGCCGTCTTTATCTTCAACGACAAGAGCTCGGTCGTCAATAAAACAGCAGGCGTTTTCATATCTCGGTGTTATGATGATATCTCCCAAAGCATCTCCATACCCCCAAAGTCCCTTATTCTTTATGAGAAAATGAGAGTCGTCTTTACATTGATTAATCTCTTCGTATTGAGCAGGAAGGATCTCTTTCCCTGCGGTGTCGATAAGACCATACAGTCCTTTCTTCCGCACGCGAATGGTTTGTCCAGAAATGAAGGGACCGACCTCATCATATTCCATGTCTGAAAAACCTTTTGCCAGAGACCATAGCCCCTTATCGCCATTTATATCTTCAACTATCCAGACACCCTGCTGTGTCTGTTGATCGACCTTTTTGAGTTTTTCACTCGCTAGAGCTTTTCCTTCTAATGATATGAAATTCCACAAGCCCTCTTTTTCAACGGCCGCAATACCATCGGAAAAATCAGTCGCATAGTTATATTTCAGAGGGATCTTCTCATTTCCTTTGGTATCAATAAATCCCCAGTATCCCTTGTTTTTTTTGAATCGCATCACTGCTGAAAGGCCGTCATGAAATTTCCCCACCTTATAATAGCTTCTCTCAGGCCCTGCGATCACCTTTTCTTTCGAAAGAAGAATCCATTCACTAGGAAATCTCTGGAGTCCCATAAGCTCTGAAGACAACACTACAAGATCATAGTACTTGTTACTTGAAAATAAGACCTTGCCTGTTTTATCTATGACCTGATGCTTATCTCCAATCATAGCCTGTGCCAGAAAACCATTAAACCCGAAAGCAAGATCATATTGAAAATCAATGACTATTTTGTTCCGAATATCTACATACCCCCATTTTTCACCTTTTTTTACCGGCGCTATTTCGCCGTCAAAGAATCCAGCGTCATCATATTCCGGCGGGATGACCCATTTCCCCGTTTTGTCAATGAAACCGTATTTGCTCTCCACTGTTTTCACGGCGGCTAATCCACTGGTGAACATATTCCCCGCAATGAACGGAGTGCTTTCTGAGATTAGCATACCATTGTCGTTAATAAAGAACCAACCGCCATCCTTGCTTTTCGCAATGGGGGTCATTCCATCATATGTTTCGCCTATTGCCCAAAGAGATAGTCCGGGGATCTCTTTTCCATGCGCATCGAGTAAGAGATATTGGTTACCGTATCTTGCCATATAATACGGTGCACCGACATCAACTAGTGGCGTTTTTTGCTGCTTGCAACTTAAAGAGAGCAACAGGGAGGCGGACAGAGCAACAAAGCACAACTGTTTGAACACAAACATGCTAAACCTCTTACAGCGTCTCGATGAATGCCTCAAGACGGGTTTTCTGACGCCCGTCGAGTTCCCTCTGCGGCTTGTCACCCTCGATCGTGATGATCGGGATGTCGAGGTTTGCCGCGGCGACCATCCGGCGCAGAATGATATCCTCTATCTGCCGGTGACAGAACGACTGCACATAATGGATGATACCGGCGACCTTCCGCCGCCGTAATTCCCCGATAGCCTTCGCAAAACGGTACTCGGCAGAGTAGGGGTAGGAGTAGGAAAGGTATTGCGCCGTAAGGTCGGGGAACTCCCCCGGCATCGCGAATTCGCGCTGTATCTCGTTGAAGACCACCACGCCCCCTTTTTCCTCAAGGAACGAGTAGAGATCGAATATCGGCGGCACCCCGAGATAGGCGAGAGGTTTTAATTCTTTCGGATAGTTGCCCGACTTGAGCAATTCCTCTTTTTCGGCGACCAGCCGCTCGGCCTCTTTACGGAACACGACCGGATCCCCGTTGAAGTCGGAGGCGCTGACGAGCATCAAGTGGTTTTCTATCCCTTTTACCAGTCCCGGATACCGCCACGAAAGATCATCCAACCGTTCGAGCGATTTCCGAAGCGGCCGGAGGTCGTGCCGCACCTGTTCGGCCGCCGCGACGGTGGTGCCGAGGAACGTCGCGAACTTATCTATTTCATTACGCATTGCCTCGGGCGAGCGGTCCTGCGGGAAGGGGAAGAGGTAGGACTGCGCCCCCCGTTCGAGGTCGATGAGTTCCTTGAGCACCTTGGCGTTCGAGCAGTCGCCCTCGGTGACGGCCACAAAGACATCGACCGGCAGGGTGTCGCGGCTCTTTTTGAATGCCTCGAAGATCCCTTTTATCCACGCGCAGCAGCTCCGGGGAAACCCAGCAATTTCTGCCTGTTCCACGAGTAGGGGAGCATCGGGTGAGGAGACGAAGACATTGTTGAGATCGACCGGCCGGTACCCGGCGGCGATGATGACCTCGACCGGGATGGTGGTGGTGAAGGCGAGCCGCTTTTCCATTATATAGTGACCCCGAACACACGGCTGAAACAACGGGCCGCCCGACCCTCCCAATCGGCCGTCGGTAGACCGGTGAGTTGCGAGGCATAGTTATAGATATCGGATACATAGGCCGGTTGATTCATCTTCCCCCGGTGGGGGACCGGGGCGAGATAGGGGGAATCGGTCTCGAAGCAGACTTGACCGTCGGGCGCCATCCGCAGAACCTCACGCAGATCATCCGCATTCGGGAAGGTGACGATGCCCGGCAGGCTGATGGACCAGCCGCGGTCGAAGATACGCCGCGCGGTGGCTGGCGTACCGGTGTAACAGTGGAAAAGGACGCGGTCGCCGATTCCATTATATTCATTGATGATATCGAATATCTTTTCCTCCGCTTTCCGCCCGTGGATGACCACCGGTTTTCCCAGTTCTACCGCCAGTTCCAGCATCCGGCGGAAGATCCGGACCTGATCGTCGGGGGTCGAAAAGTCGTAGTGGAGGTCCATGCCGATCTCGCCGACGGCGATGATCTCTCCGGCGATGGCCCGTACCCACGAATCGTCGCCGTCCCATTTCGATGCGTCGTGCGGATGGATACCGGCGACATGAAAGAGGCGTATCCCGGCGGCATGGCAGGCGGCGTCGGCTAGGCGCCGATTGTCTGATTCATCCTTTGAAAGCAATAGGTTGACGCAAGCTCCGACACCGGCGTCACGCATCGCGGCGCAGAGTTTTCCGGGGTCCTGTTTCTTGTCGGTTATCAGCGATATCAGGTGGGCGTGGGTGTCAATTCGGGTCATTGTTGTTCGAGGCGGGGGGATTCCCCGAATTGTTGCCGCCATCTTTTTTCCCCGGATCGGTAGGGGCAGCGGCCGGCTTATTATTCTGATCCTGTCGCGGACGGTCGGGGCGGTGTGGCCGCCGGTCGCGCCGCTGGTCACGGTCACGGTTGCCCTGAGATCCCTGTTGATTCTGCGGCTGACCGGACGAGCCCTCTTTGGGCTTGTTATTGTTGTTATTATTACGATTTCGGTTGCGGTCTCGATCGCGGTTGTCGCGCCCGCCGCCGCTATTGCTGCTACTTTTCTGTTCACCCGGCTTCTGTTGCTGACCTTCCTTTTTCTGGTCGGTCGGTCGACGGTCGCGATCTCGGTTTCGGTTATCGCGATCATCGCGGCGCGGTTCCAGTTTCTGGGGTTCCGGCTCTCCCGGTTTCAGTGCTTTTTCGGGACGGAACGGAGGGATATAGTCTTTGAGGTCATCGCCGAAAACCGAAGGTTTCTCGGACTTTTTGTCCTTTTCCGGTTTCGGCGGCGCCGGGTCGATGACCCATTTGTTCTGTTCATTTTTCCGGAACTGTACCTTTTCTATGAGCCGGTCTTCGTATGATTCAGTTTCGGTAGAGGGGAAAACGACCGACACGGTACCCTGCAATACATTGACTTTCTTTACAAATCCGCGCCGGTTAGTGATGGCGTCATGAACCTCGGTCTCTTCATAAGGCATCTGTTTGCGGATCTCTTCATAGACCGGGTTCTCATAGCCCAGACAGCAGAAGAGTCGTCCGCAAACGCCCGATATCTTATTGGGATTCAGTGACAAGTTCTGGTCCTTGGCCATCTTGACCGAAACCGGAATGAAGGAATGGAGGTAGCGGCGACAACAGAGTTCCATCCCGCAGGGTCCGAGGCCGCCAAGTATCTTGGTGGTGTCGCGCACGCCGATCTGACGCATCTCGATACGGCGGCGCAGACTTGATGCAAGTCTCTTTATTAGTTCACGGAAATCAACACGGCCGGGTGCGGTGAAGTAGAAGATCACCTTTGAGTCATCGAGGGTGTACTTGACCTTGCGCAGTTTCATCACGATGGAGAGTTCGCGATTGTGCTGTTCGCAGATACGCCACGCTTCCTTTGCCTTTTCTTTTAATGATTCCTCTTTCTTGAGATCATCGGGGGTCGCCTTGCGAATGATCCCTTTTTTGACGAAGTCTACCTTGCTCTGCATCTTGAAATCATCAAGCGATCGTTTGAGCACCAGCGCCAGTTCGATGCCACGCTCACTATAGGCAACTATCATATCGCCTTCATTGATCTTTTTCTCTTCCGGCAGGGTGAGATTCTCTGGATAGTAGTACCAGAATATCTTTCCTGCCGCCTGAAATTGGAGCGGTAGGGCCTCTTCGATGGTCGGTTGAGGATCGTCGTAATTAAAATAAACCGCCTCGCCGCCGCCGAGGGGCGCGATGGGGGCCCCGGCCTTTTTGTTTTTTTGGAGTTCTTCGTCCACGAACCCTTCATTACGGGTCTTTTCGAGTATCTCCAATTCCCGCTGTTCATCGAAACTGAGATGCTGATGCCGTCTATCTGCCATTGATCACTCCTTAATTAACGATGCTGGTGGACATATGATAGTAACATGCGTCGATTGACAGCCGCTGGGGGTTGTCGTTCTGCACGAGTATCTCGTGGGCGATATCGGGCCGTTTTTCTTTAAGGGCATAGGCGCACAGAAGTAGTTTTTCCTCATCCGGCAAGGGGGTTCCGTCGACAAGAATTTGGCGCAAGAACGAGAGAAAAGCGGCTCCTTTGGACTCGGTCTCCCCGAACAATTGCTCAATCTTTGATAGATACTTCTTAGCCTCGTCGGAATTCGAAAGTGAGTGGAGGTAATCTTCGAATTCAATAGTGGTTGATTCTCCCGGCTTGGAAAGATAAAGAACGAGACAGCGGGAGAGGATCGTCCGGAGCAAAGTGCGCGGTTTCTGGACATCGAGGATGAGGTAATTATTGGCCGGCGGCTCCTCAAGTTTCTTGAGCAGAGAGTTCTGCGCCTGTGGGGTCATGAGCCCGGCATTCGGAATATAGACGATCCGATTGGTGCTCTCGAACGGGTAGAGCGCCAATTCTTCGTCAAGACGGTCGATCTGCTCGACAGCGATGGACTCCTTAGAGTATTTGTCATCAGGAATCAACATCTTGAAATCAATTAGCATTCCATCGTTTGCCTGGCGGTGGAAGTCCCGCTTTGAAAGCTTGCGGCGAAGTCCCATGAGGTGGCGGGAGAGCTCGATGACCAGCGTCGTTTTTTCCTTCTGCGGCATCGGGCCCCAGAGAAGGATCGCATGCGGAAGGCGACCCTTATCGGTCGCCTTGATCAATTGCTCCAGCATACCCGCCATCAAACCGCCTTCAAGTTGACATAATATATGTTATGCGAAGTTGTAGCGAAATTAATGTGGAAGTGCGGGATGTTGCGATTCCGGTCCATCTGCCCCCTCTTTAGAGTTTTTTGTTCTTGACGTCGATCATCTCGGCCACCTTGTTGATGATGCCGTTAACGAACGACGACGATTCCTTATTGCCGAATTTTTTGGCGATGTCTATCGCCTCGTTGATGGTCGCCTTAAACGGAATCCCGTTCTGGTCGTCCAGCAACTCCGCTACCGACAGCCGGAGGATATTTCGCTCGATATAGGCGATCCGGTCCATCCGCCAGTTAATGGCCGCCTTCTCTATCAGCGATTCTATCACCCTAATGTTCGCCGAAACGATATCCAGCAGATATTTCACAAACACCCGCTCTTCGGCGTCAAAATCGGCGTCCGGGCAGTTCCCGGGCAGATTGTAATAGGCATAATAATCATCCAGCGCATCGTCGTAGGAGCCCCGATGGTTGAATTCCATGCTGTACATGATCTGTAATGCCTTTTCGCGTGATCTTCTGCGCAGTCCCATGGTGGTTAGAACACTAAATGGTGAATAATACCTATAACTTCGGTGCGAGATTGACCATCTCAATGGCCGCCAACGCCGCGTCGAACCCCTTGTTCCCCGCCTTGGTCCCCGACCGTTCGATCGCCTGTTCGATGGTGTCGGTGGTCAGGATGCCGAAGGAGCAGTAGACGCCGCTCTCCAGAGATACCTGCGCGATACCCTTGGTCGTTTCGGACGCGATGAACTGGAAGTGCGGCGTGTCGCCCTGAATGAGGACGCCGAGGCAGATGATGGCGTCGTACTTCTTTTTGCCTTCGGTCAGTTTCTTGGTGGCGAACGGTATCTCGAACGATCCGGGGACCCGGACGATGTCGACATCAGTCGCTTCGTGCCGTTCCAGACAGTCGAGCGCACCTTTCAGGAGCGATTCGCTCAGGAAGCTGTTGAAGCGCGACAGTACGATCGCGAACTTCTTGCCCTTTCCGGTCAGTTCACCGTTGATGATCGTGGTCTTCATGATTTCCCTCCCTTGGGGATATCGTTGGTAAAGATGGTATGTCCGAGTTTCTCCTGTTTGGTCCGCAGATAGCGTTCGTTGAGCGCCGTCACCCCCGTCCGCGTCGGGATCTGTTCGACGATCCGCAGGCCGTACCCCGACAGACTAATGAGTTTTTTCGGGTTGTTGGTGATGAGGCGGATATCGCCGATGCCGAGCACTTTGAGTATCTGGGCGCCGATGCCGAAATCGCGAATATCGGGGGCAAAGCCGAGGGCGATGTTGGCCTCAACGGTGTCCATGCCGCCATCCTGCAGATGGTAGGCCTTTATCTTGTTGCCCAGTCCGATGCCGCGCCCCTCCTGCCGGAGGTATAAAAGGACCCCGGAGCCCTCTTTCTCTATCATCACCAGCGCGTTCTGGAGCTGACTGCCGCAGTCGCACCGGAGCGATCCGAGGGCGTCGCCGGTCAGGCATTCGGAATGGACCCGGACAAGGACCGGCTTTTTCGTGGCGATGTCCCCTTTTATCAGGGCGACATGTTCGAGGCCGTCGATGCGGTTGCGGTAGACCCGTATCGCGAACTCGCCGCCGGAACGGGTCGGCAGGACCGACTCGGCCACGAGGTCTATGAGCGATTCGCTGTCGAGCCGGTATGCGATGATGTCGGCGACCGACACTATCGGGATATCGAATTCTTTGGAAATGATCTCCAACTGCGGGCGGCGCGCCATGGTGCCGTCGTCGTTCATCACTTCACAGATGACGGCAGCCGGTTTGAGTTTCGCTATCTTGGCCAGATCTACCGAACCTTCGGTCTGGCCGCTGCGGACAAGCACCCCGCCGTCGCGGGCCCGGAGCGGGAAGATGTGGCCGGGACGGACGAGGTCCGTCGGCTTCGCGTCGTCTTTGACCGCGGTGAGGATGGTGTGGGAGCGGTCGTGGGCCGAGATGCCGGTGGTGACGCCGCAGGCCGCCTCTATCGACACGGTGAAGCCGGTGCCGAATTTTGAGCGGTTGTCGGTCACCATGAGCGGCAGGTCGAGTTTGTCGATGAGCGCGCCCTCAAGCGACAGACAGATGAGTCCCCTGCCGTGTTTTGCCATGAAATTTATCGATTCGGGGGTCGCGAACTGCGCCGCGATGGTGAGGTCCCCCTCGTTCTCGCGGTCCTCGTCGTCGACCATGATGATCATTTTGCCGGCGGCCAGCCGGTCGGCGGCCAGTTTCACCCGTGCGCGGACGGCGTCGAGTTGGGCTGGGTCGGTGGGCGGTATCGTGTGTGCCATGGTCCCCTATCCGATAGGTCTGGTGAATAATATCTGTTCGCGTCCGGGGCCGACCGAGACGATCGGGACCGGCGTCGAGAGTTCCTGTTCGATGAAGGCGATGTAACTGCGCGCTTCCGAGGGAAGGTCGCTGAATTTGCGGACGGCCGACAGATCGGCGTGCCAGCCCGGCAGTTCGCGGTAGACCGGGACGGCTGCGGCGAACTGGGCGATGTCGGTCGGGAAATGGGGCGTCTCTTTTCCGTTCACGCGGTAGGCGGTCGCCACTTTCAGCGTATCGAAACCCGACAGGACATCTATCTTGGTCAGCGCGATGGCGGTGAAACGGTTCACGAGAAAGGTGCTCCGGAGCGCCACGAGGTCGAGCCAGCCGCAGCGCCGTTCGCGGCCGGTGGTGGCGCCGAATTCCATCCCCTTTTTCACCATGATGCGCCCCTCTTCGCCCGGGTCCTGCGTCGGGAAGGGTCCGCCGCCGACGCGAGTGGTGTAGGCCTTCATCACGGCGATGTTCTCGGTGAGCCCGCCGGGGTTGATGCCCGAACCGACGAAAGCGTAGGAACTGACGGTGTTGGAGGAGGTGACAAAGGGGAAGGTGCCGAAGTCGATGTCGAGCATCGAGCCCTGCGCCCCCTCGAACAGTATCTTCTTTCCGGCGAACGAGGCGAGGAACGCCTGTTCCTCCGCGACGATGAAGGGGGCGAGCTTCTCCCCTATTCTGCTATACTTTTCGACCGTCGCGTCGATGTCGATGAGGGCGGTCGAGCCGTAGAGATGTTTGAGAAGCGCGTTCTTCTCGGCCACCGCGTGGGCGATGCGTTCCTTGAGCCGTTCGGGACTCAGCAAGTCGGCCGCCCGGACGCCGAAACGCGACGCCTTGTCCTCGTAGGCGGGACCAATGCCGCGGCCGGTGGTACCGATCTTCGTTTCGGCGCTTTTCGACGATTCGCGCGCCTTGTCGATGACACGGTGATAGTCCATGATGAGCGATGCCCGGCGCGATATCTTGAGGAATCGCGGATCGATCAGGATGCCTCCGGCGCGCAGTCCCTCTACCTCGGTCAGGAACTCCTCGGGGTCGAGCACCACGCCGTTGCCGATATAGTTGAGGACCCCTTGGTGAAATATTCCCGACGGAACGGTGTGGAGGACATGCTTTTTACCGCCGATGATAATGGTGTGGCCGGCGTTGTTGCCGCCCTGAAAGCGGACGACCGCCTCCATCTTCTCGGCGAGCACGTCGACTATCTTCCCCTTTCCCTCATCTCCCCACTGTGCGCCGGTTACCGCGTAGGTAAGCATTCAATACCCCACATTCATTCTATGAATTGTCCCACCCGTTCGAGGTGGAGCCCTTCGCCCATGCTGACCGAGAACCATATCATGGAGGCGCGTCCCTTGAGATTCTCCATCGGGACAAACCCCCAAAAACGGGAATCGAGACTCACATCGCGATTGTCGCCCATCACGAAAAGGCTACTTTCGGGCACGGTGAATTCGGTGTCGCAAAGTTGACAGTCGAGCAGGAATCCGGGATGTTCACCCGATCCGGGAGTATAAATGACCGGATACTGAACGCCATCCTGATTGGTCTCAAGATACCAATCGGTCTGTCGTTCGCCGCCTCGACTTTCGACGTAGTTGAATTGTCCCACCTTTTCACGCATTATCTCTTTGCCGTTCACCCAGATGCGGCGGCCGTCGAGTTTCACCGTGTCGCCCGGCAGGCCGATGACCCGCTTCACGAAGTCCTGCGACGGGTTCTCGGGATAGATGAAGACCACCACCTCGCCGCGCGTCGGCTCCTTGAACCGGAAGAAATGCCATTTGGTGAACGGCGGACGCAGGCCGTAGATGTACTTGTTGACGAACAGCATGTCGCCGATGTAGATGTTGGGCACCATCGAGCCGGTCGGCACGCGGAACGATTCAAAGAGGAAGAACCGGATGCACAGAGCGATAAGGACCACCACCCAGACCGAATCGACGAACTCGACCATTCCGTTCCGTTTGTGGCGGCTTAGGTGGGCGTTGAAACCGTTGTCGACCTTGACGGCGGCTTCGACCAGTTCGGCGTGGCTTTTCTTCTTATAATTCTCTATTGCCTCGGTGGCGGTGGCAACCAGTTCTTCGGCCCCTTTCCGTTTTTCATCGGCGAGTTTTCGGTATTTGAGGATCCACTGGATCTGGGCGCGGCGCTCCATCAGGTGTTCGACCGTCTTGGGCTTGAAGAACGGGAACACCCGCTTTCCCCACCGCGCGACGATGGCGTCGGCGATGAAGTAGAGGATGGTGAGAAGGACCGCTATTTTGAATATCATACCGTAACTACTCCGTTTCCTGCGCGTTAAGGACCGCGAGGAACGCCTCCTGCGGTATCTCTATCATGCCGACCTGTTTCATCCGTTTTTTGCCCTCTTTCTGCTTTTCGAGCAGTTTGCGCTTGCGCGACACATCGCCGCCGTAGCATTTCGCGGTGACATCCTTGCGGAACGCCTTGACCGATTCACGGGCGAGCACCCGGCTGCCGATCGCCGCCTGTATCGCCACCTCGTACATCTGGCGCGGGATGACCTTGCGCATCTTCTGCGTGAGCGACCGGCCCATGTTGTAGGCCGAATCCTTGAACACGATGACCGACAACGCGTCGACCGGCTCGCCGTTGATGAGAATATCGAGTTTCACCAGTTCGGAGCGTTCGTAGTCCATGAACTCGTAGTCCATCGAGGCAAACCCGCGGCTGATGCTTTTCAATTTGTCGTAGAAATCGTAGACGATCTCGGCCAGCGGTATCGCGTATTCGATCATCACGCGGTCCTTGGTGAGATAGTGCAGGTTTATCTGGCGGCCGCGTTTGTCCTGACAGAGCTTCACCAACGGTCCGATATATTCGGCCGGGGTATGAATGGATATCTTCACATAAGGTTCTTCGATGTGGTCGATGTGTGTTACCGGCGGTAGCTTGTCGGGATTCTGGATGTAGAGCTCCTCCCCCTTCACCGTGAGCACTTTGTAGGAGACCGATGGGGCGGTGGTGATGAGCTCGAGATTGAATTCGCGTTCCAGCCGCTCTTTGACGATATCGAGGTGGAGCATACCGAGGAATCCGCACCGGAAGCCGAAGCCGAGCGCCGACGAATTCTCCTGTTCGAAGGAGAAAGAGCTGTCGTTGAGCGCCAGCTTCTCCATCGCGGTTTTGAGTTCCTCATACTTCGACGATTCTATCGGGAATATGCCGCAGTAAACCATCTGCTTCATATGCTTAAAGCCGGTCAGCGGTTCCGGGGCGCGTTTTTTGGCTAACGTCACCGAATCGCCGATGCGAACCTCCTTGATGTTTTTAATGCCGGCGGCGATGATGCCGACCTGTCCCACGCCGAGGCTCTGCACCTTGGTCATGAAGGGCATCTCGCGGGCGATCTCCAGTATCTCGTACTCCTTCTCGGAGTGCATCAGCCATATCTTGTCGCCCATCTTGAACTCGCCGTCGAACACGCGGATGAGGAGCCGGACGCCGAGATACGGGTCGAACCACGAATCGAAGATGAGGCCGCGCGTCTCGCCCGGCATCAATTCCTTGGGCGCCGGGATACGATTGATGATGGCGCCGAGCAGTTCGGGCACGCCGAGTCCCGTCTTTGCCGATACGAGCGCCGCGTCGGAGGCGTCAATACCGATGATCTCCTCTATCTCGCGACGCGCCTCGTCGATATCGGCACTCTGGAGATCGATCTTGTTGATGACCGGCAGTATCTCAAGGTCATGGTCGAGCGCCATGTAGACATTGGCGAGCGTCTGCGCCTCGACCCCCTGCGTGGCATCGACCACCAAGAGCGCCCCTTCGCAGGCAGACAATGCGCGGCTCACTTCGTAGGCGAAGTCGACATGGCCGGGGGTGTCGATGAGATTGAGTTCGTAGGTCTCGCCCTCGAATTTGTACGGCAGGGTGACGGCGCGCGCCTTGATGGTGATGCCGCGTTCTTTTTCCAGTTCCATGTCGTCGAGGAACTGGTCGCGCTTTTCACGGGCCGAAAGGGCGCCGGTCATTTCCATGAGGCGGTCGGCTAAAGTGGATTTGCCGTGGTCGATGTGGGCGATGATCGAGAAGTTACGAATGTTTTTAGTCATGTTGTCAAAGCCCGGGTATTTATCCCCGTTCCGTTAAACCGGGCCGACTATAGCATGGGGAGGCCAAAAAGCAACTATTATCTGGGTTCGCGCGCGAGGATAGACCGTTCGGAAGTCAAAGAAAAAGTGAGGCGTTACTTTTCGCGCACCACCCCTTTGCATTCGGGATAGCCGGAACAGCCCCAGAAAGATTTTCCGGCCATTTTGCCGGTCTTCGCGGTGCGGAGCACCATCGCCTTGCCGCACTTCGGACAGGCGGGAATATGATCCGTCGGATCTGTCCGATCAGACGGATCGGACTGATCTTTTTTGCGCCCCCGTTCCACCAAACGGGCGGCGGCCAATTTCTCGCTGTAGCCGCCCCCTTCGACGAACTGCTTTTCCACCGCGGCGATCTGCTGGTCCAGCAGAAAGTTCGCCTGATTGATAAGACAGATGAGCGTATTGGCGCGTATCGCCGGATCGGCATGCTCAAGCCACGGCGTATACAGCGCCCAGCGTTCCTGATCCGACAGATCGGTCAGATCAGACTGATCGGTCCGATCTCTTTTCAGAAGACGCGGAACATTGCGGACCGCCATCGATTCGGTGCCATCAGCTTTCCATTGCGTCAGCCGCCGATGGCGCAGGAAATCTTCGAAGTCGAGCAACAGCTCCTCAAGGCTCGACCGCGCCACATTGAGCAGACGCAGTTCGGTCTGCGAAGAGGTCGCCGCCGCACGGCTTCCTTCGGCGATGTTCTGCCGCCCCGACCGGGCCGCCTGCACCATCTGATCGACGGTGCGCGAATGCGGGTCGAGGAATTTCTCACAGAACCAGTAGGTCGCGTCGTAGATGAGAGTCGCGGTCTGAAAACTTGCGGCGGTGCGATATCCGCCGCTCATGCGTAATTTCTTGGTCATGAAATTGTCCTCTTACTATTTCACGCCGGAACTATAAAAGCATTGTCCATCTGAAGTCAAAGAAAAAGTGGGCGGTTACCAGAGCACCAGTGCGCAGCCGCCGCTACTCTCTTTTTTGACCTTGACGGTGTCGGCGTCAACTTTCGGGAGATCTCCGTCGACGTAAAAACCATCCACGTCGATGGAGCACTCCATCAATTCCAGTGATGGCGTCGGGCGTTATTCGGCGAAATAGCTTTTCGTGATGATTATCGGTGTGACCGGAACATCCTCGAGATCGCCCAACGGGGTGCTTTGGGTGCCGGTCTCGACCTCCCCCATCGCGTCGACCACATCGAACCCGGCGGTGACGATGCCGAAGGCGGCGCAGGGGAATTTCTGCGTGCTCAAGAAGTCGGCGTCCGAATTGTAGTCGAGCCGCGGTTGAGCCTCGAAGGTGATGAAGAACTGCGAGGTGGCCGAATCGATATCGTTGGTGCGAGCCATCGAGATGGCGTATTTCACATGATCGACCGCCGGATTGCGTTCGAAGATTATCGGATCATGCGTCTCTTTTTCGACGAAGTCCTTATCGTAACCACCACCCTGCGCCACGAATCCCGGGATCACCCGATGGAAGGTAAGCCCCGTGAAAAAATCCTCTTCGACGTAACTTTCGAAATTGGCGCTTGTAATGGGCATCGCATCGCCATAGAGGCCGATGGTGATCTCCCCCATCGTGGTCTCGAGAACCACTTCCCGGGTTACTGCCGGCGGTACATCCGCGTCGGAGAGTAGCTCGTCGCCGGTCTCATCGGTGGTGACGAGAATGTCTTCGTCGGCCGTCTCGTCGCTGAGAAGATCATCGGTGGCCACGGTATCGGCATCGCTGGCGGCACCGTTGTCGATGTCATTCTGCGTGGCAGGCTGGGGATCGTTCTCGCCACAGGCAATAAGTGCGAACAAGGCGAAAAGCGCCAAAAACAGACGATGGCGGGACATGGGTTCCTCCTAACGATAGTGATCGGTTTTTGTAGTTACTCGGTGGTCGTTAACCGCTGATAATAGGCATAACCGCTTGCAGACGTGTCGCTGTAAAAAATACTGGAGGGCGCCGACAACACATCGTCATTCGTCATGCCTGCCGACCATGCCCCGAAAGCCGTTGTCTTTGAGGAAAGCGAGGCATTGTAGTAAGAGATCGTGTACGAAGAACCCCAACGCACCCCGATATAATAATAATTCCCGGCGTACAGTGGCACCGATATCGTACCGCTTGAGTAGAATGCGCCGCCGGACGACATGGTCAGCGTTTTTGAAGCAGTGTATACCGGCTCGTAGGGAGAAAGATCATCGCCAAGGGCCGAGGATTCATACACCTCAAAATAGACCGCTGCGGTGCCTGAATAATCAAGATACATCTCTATTTCGGTCAGTGTTCGGTTCGTTGTGCAGGAGTAGAAATTGCCCCGCATACGGCTGTCGCCGCTGTACAGGGTGCCGGCACTGCCGACGGTGTCGACGACCTCCGTCACCTCCTCTTCACAGGTGGCGGTATCGAGCGATTCGGTGCAAACGCGATCAGGCGTATAGTCGACGACACAATCCTCAGTGAAATGCCAATAAAGACAGCCGAGAAGGTCGGCGGAACATTCTTCGACGGCATTCACATTGCACTGCTGTATCCCCACGGTGTCGCATTCATTCTGACAGACACACAGATCGACATCGGTATTAAGAACGTGAACTCGCATCCAGTAGGTGCTATCATTGGCGGGTCCGCCCGAGAAACTGGCAAGCGGCGGGTAGGTCGCATCATTGGCCGTGCCGCCCAGCGTGGCGCCGAACAGGGTGTATTCGGTCTCGAAAGAACCTAAGAACGAGGGTGCCCAATAATAAGAGGTCAGGTTTTCGTTCCACGCAAGGCCTATGGCATAGTAGCGTCCGCTGGTAAGAGTTATCGTTTCGCCGACGTGGCCGGCATCGGTGCGGGTCATCGCGCCGGACGAATACCATGCGGCGGTCGTACCGGTGGCGCTCGTCGTCTTCTGCGCGATAAGGGTGTAATTGCCGGTCTCGGTGGTCGCCTCGTAGAGCACCCATACAAGCGATTGGCCGATCAGCGATGGAGCGATATACATCTCAAATGATTTCAAATCATGGGTGGCGGTGCACTGAAAATGATTGACCTTGGTAAGAGCGCTCCGCGCGTTCGACTCGGTGTTGTCCCCCACTTCATTATTGTCTTCGCACGATCGCCCCGTGTCGGCACAGTCTAATTCCTCGGTCCAGTGACGACAGCCATCGATGCCGATCTGGCATTGCATCACGATTGCGCCGTTACAGTAGGTCTCGGTCAAGGTGTCGCAGTCGTGTGAACAGACGATATCGACATCGGGCTGTATATCCGTGTCAACAATGTCGACATCGGCTTGCATATCGGGTTGGACATCCGTATCAGACATGTCAAGATCGGGTTGGATGTCGGAGATGTCGGGTTGCACATCATCGGTCATATCCGCGTCGAAGGGGATGTCGGTCGTGTCAGGTTCGTCGTCGGCATCATCGTCGGCCACGATCTCTTCGCAGGTGGCCGTGTCGTAACCGCTACAGTCTTCGAGACAATAGGCTTTGCCCGCTGAATACTTCATCGGGTCTATCTCGACACAGTTCGTCAGCAACTGGGTGTCACAGATCTCCGGACCTTCGACAATGCCGTTGCCACAGGTGTGCGGGATCTCATCACAGGTGATGGTGTCCCAGCCCAAACAGGTGTCCTGGCATGTTGCCTTACCGCCGCTGTAGAGTTTGTCGTCGATATCGATACAGTCGATGAGGTTCTCATCGCATACCTCTCCGCTATCCACATCGCCGTTTCCGCAGGTTGGCGGTACGATATCCTCATCGGGGCTCACCGTGTCGTCGTCGAGTGCCGACGTGTCATCTTTGAGGCCATGGTCGTCCTTGCCGATCATATCGCCATCACCCGTTGCGTCGCCGTCTTTGCCCGTTCCGTCCTCCATGCTCTCATCAGCGGTTTCGTCCGAAGAGATGCCGTCTTCTTCGGTGAATAGCTCATCGCTGTCGGTGTTCGCTCCGGTGTCTTTCGGCACTATTTTTTTGGTGCCGCTGTCACAGCCGATCATGAAAAAAGATATCAAAACAAAAAATAGCGATGCGGTCTTCAACATAGGAGCTCTCCCTTTGTGTAATTTCCCTGTTCCCCTATCTTTATTCGGTCGTCAAACGCTGATAATAGGCATTGTTCGCATAGTAGGTCGAGTCGTAATCTATGGAAGCGGGGGCGCTGGTCACCGATTCGAGCGTCATGCCGGTGTCCCATGCACCGAAGGCGGTATCGTAGGAGGTCGCGGAGGTGTCGGCGGCATATCCCACCGCAGCAGACGACCCCCACCACGCGCCGATAAAATAATAAGTTCCCGCTTGCAAAGAGACCGTCAGCGGACCGGAGGTATAGAACTCGGCCCCGGCGGCCGAAACGCTCCGCGAAACGCTTTCCAGCGGATAGTAGGTACCGTCGAGCGTCGTCGACTCGTACACCACGAAATAAACCGTCGTCGCGGCGGCCGGATCGAGGTACATCTCTATCTCGGTCAGAGTGCTGTCGGTGTCACAGGAGTAATAATTGCCGCGCATACGACTCACATCGCCCACGTAGGGCTCAAGATCGCTGCCGATGGTATCGATGACCCCCGTCGCAGTGTCAACATCAACATCAACATCAACATCAACATCAGGCATTACATCATCATCGGGTACGACGATCGGTCCTTCGGCCGCGCAGGCATCCTCCCAAGTGACGCCGCCGGTGAGCGTTCCGTTGAGTCCGGAGCCTGCCGCATTGTCGGCGATCGTGCCGCTCGTTTCCTCGAAGTGCCAGAGACCGACCGTGTTCGCGTCGTTCGCAAATCGCTCCTGCGGGGTGAACGATGCGGTGTAACGCGCCACGCTCGATATGCGGATCTCGTCGATAAGGCCGTCGAAATAACCGGGCGTAGTCGACTGGCGCGAACCGAAGTAAAGATTCTCGCTGTTGGCATAGGCATTGTTGGCATCGGTAATCGCACTACCGGCAACGCCATCGATGAATGTCGTGACGGTCGAGCCGTTCTTTACCAAAGCGATGTGATACCATTCGCCATTCGCCGGGGTCGCAGGACCAGTAGCCTCGACCGCGCTGGAGGTGTCGGCGGCATAGTAATAACCGGCGCGAGGAGCCTCGGTATAAAGGAATTGAAAGTAGGTCCCGTAGATGTAATACGCCGGCGAGGCCGTCGCCCCCCCCTTACGAAGTATCGGTGATAGGGCATCGTTGGTATCCTGATTGACCCACGCTTCGATGGTCCAGTTGCCGGTCAGGTTGAGCAGGGCGGCGTGCGCCACCTCGATATAGCCGGACGACCCGTCGAATCGGGCCGATCCGCAGGAACCGACCGTGTCGCTATCGGGCACTATGTCGATCTCGGCGGTATTGTCGTCATCCGTCACCACATCGCTGTCTTCCGTTATCTCTTCGCAGGTGACCGTGTCGTAGCCGCTGCAATCATCCAGACAGTATGCTTTACCTGCAGAATATTGAGCCGGGTCGATCTCGACGCAGTTGGTCAATAGTTGGGTGTCGCAAACCTCGGGGCCTTCGACAATGCCGTTGCCGCAGGTGTGCGGGATCTCGTCGCAGGTAACGGTGTCCCAGCCGAGGCAGGTGTCCAGACAGGTTGCCTTGCCGGCGCTGTAGATATTATCATCGATATCGATACACTCAATGAGGTTCCCGTCGCATACTTCGCCCTCGTCCACCTGTGAGTTACCGCAGGTTTCGGGCACGACATCGGTGTCGGATACCATCGTATCGTCCTTCAGTCCATGGTCGTCCTTTGACGTTCCGTCGACGGCATCATCGGAGGAAAGGTCGTCTTCGCCGATCAGAAGCTCATCGCCGTCGGTGCTTGCATCAATATCTTTCGGCGCTATCTTCTTTGCGCCGCTGTCACAACCGAGCAAAATGAAAAATGTGACCACGATCAAGCACCAAGTCATTCTCTTCGCTGTTGCCACTGCATACTCCTTGGTATCTGTAAATAGACCCATAAAACCGCAAAACTATAACCCAATGTCCGCTTTTTGACAACTATTTTCTTAGTTTAGTGGCAGAAATAAGTGTTCGATTTCGCTCGCTTTATTTCTTTGCGGAATGATTGCCGGTAACAAGCTTCATCCCTTCGGCAGCCATCATGACCGCGAGCACCACCAGAATGATCGATATAAGCCCCAGAACATACTGGGGAGTTCCGCCAAATAAGTATCCGTATGCAAGGAACAGAAGCGCCCCGACGGTCATCACCAGCATGAAAATGGTCGCCCAGAGGGTGTAGCGTATCGGTTTGCCCCGGCTGTAGAGATAACTGGTCAGGATGATGAAAACCAGCGCGCCGACCAGTTGGTTCGCCGCGCCGAAAACCGGCCAGACCGTCTTCCAGCCGCCGCTCACGCCGAGCAGAAACGCCGGAATGATCGGAACGAGCGTCGCCAGATGACGGTTCCGTTTGAGGAGCGGGAAGGCATCACCCGCCATCTCGACCGTCAGGAATCTTCCTAAACGCACCGTCGTATCGAGCGTGGTCATAACGAAGATGTTGATCATCGTGATACCGACAAGTGTTCCCACTTTCGGCCCGAAAAGGAACTCGGTGAAGCGGCCGAACCCGGCGCCGAACACCCCGATGGGACTGGCGCTTTTCATCACGGCCGTCAGGCTCCCCTCGCCCACCCAGTAGAGCGCTCCGGCCGCCGCGATGACCGCGATAACGGCGATGAGCGACTCGGTCAGCATCGCGCCGAACGATACCAACATCGCGTCCTTTTCCTTGGTCAACTGCTTCGAGGTGGTCCCGCCGGCGATGATCGAATGGAACCCCGACACCGCGCCGCAGGCGATGATGATGAACAGGAACGGCACGATCGGCCCCACCTCCGGGTCGGACCAGCGGAAAAAGAGGGGCAGTTTCGCCCCTTCCACCGCCGTGGCCACATCTCCCGTGAGCGCCAGACTCATCCCCGGATGGGTGACGGCGATGCCGATGAGGGCCAGCAGGGTCCCGGCGATAAGCACCCAGCTGGAGATGTAGTCGCGCGGCTGAAGCAGTATCCACACCGGCAGTACCGATGCAAAGTAGCCGTAGATCATCAGGGCGACGAACCATGCGATATAGGCCGTCTCCGGCGTGAACGGCAGGGAAATCGGCGCGATGAAGCCGATATAGATGAGCGCCACCAATGCCCCGAACGCGAGGAGCGTCCGCAGCCATAGCGGTCCGCCGACGCCGCTCCAGCGGTACTGGAACAGGCCGAAGAGCATCGCGACCGGTATCGCCCCGAAGGTCGGGATGACGATCTCGGGGGTGGTGACGAACATCTTTGCGGTGATGGCCGCGAAGACCGCCACCACGAGGATGAGCGCCAGTTCGACGAATATCATGAAGAGCAATCGGGCGCGCCGCGACACATACCGGTCGGCGATGTCGGGTATCGAGGTGCCGCCGTGCCGTACCGATATCATAAGCGCGAGATAGTCGTGCACCGCTCCGATGAAGACGCCCCCCAAAAGCGGCCAGAGAAGCGCCGGGCCCCAGCCGAACGCCGCCGCCGCGATGATGGGACCGACGATAGGACCGGCCCCTGCGATGGAGGAGAAATGGTGGCCGAACAGGACCATCGGGTGGGCGGGACAGAAATCGACGCCGTCGTTGCGGGTGACCGCCGGGGTACCCTCTCCGTCGAGTGGCTCCATGAGACGCCGCTGTATCGTCTTTTTGCCGTACCACACATAGGCGGCGACAAGCCATGCCGCCGCGAGAAGAAGCAGGATAGCGCCGTTCATACCGCACCTCCGCAGTTATCTTTTTTTGGTATACTCCGATTTTCGTGCAGGTCAAACGTACCGATCACGCAAAGAATGGTTGACGATCGGGACGGTACGTCGAATAAGGGTCAGGATTCGTCGTCGAGCGGTTTTATCTCGCCCGGGACGATGATGGTGACATTCTGCGTGTCGAGAAAAGCCCCCGAACCGGCATCGATGATATAGATAACGGCCGTGAAGACCTGTGCATGGTCGAGCGGCGTAACGCAGGTATCATTCTCGGCGTGGACCGTGAATGTAAGCGATGAGCCGATCACGGCGGGGTTCGAGGTGCCGGTCACGAAATTGGTGAATCCGTTGTTGTAGGCGGCGCCGTTAAGAGATGCGGCGACCGCTGCCGGCGCGCAGGTGTCCCCCGGTGGCGCGGTGAATGCCAACGATTCTATCTTTTTCAGGAAACAGCCGGTATCGATGGTCCCGGTATCACCGTCATCCCCCGCCTGCGAGTAGACATCGAACGCCGCATATTTCACGAGCGCATCGATACCGTTCACTATCGCCGTGTCGAGTCCGTTGCCATTCTCGTCGATGCTGTACATGAGGGTGGTCCGTCCCGCCCCGGCGCATTCGGGTACCGTTGCCCCGGTGGAGTCGGAAAGTTCGGTCAACTGTGTCTGCGCCGTCGTCCCGTCATAGCCGCCGGTCGAGAAAACGGTGAGGACCTTTATCCCCTTTCCTTCCAGCGAGGCGAGCGTCGTCGCCTTGTCGGCCCCCCGTTCGTGCGACGAGGCGTCGGTTATGTGGACCGCCATCGGTATGGCCGCCTGACGCCACTGGCCGTTGAGCGCGAGATTGTAGAGCGAGAAGTATCCCGCTTCGGGACCGTCGCCGCCGAATTCGGCCGTCAACCCGTTCACCGCGAGTTGCGAGGTCATGGTATCGGTCGTTGGATCGTTCTGGATGAGCGATGGCTCGTACTCGTCCTTGAACTGGGCCACGCCGAATGCGCTGTCCGATATCTTAAGCCGTATCTGCGGGATGATGGTGCTGGAGAGCGATTGCTTGAGGTTGTACAGTTCGCCGTCCATCGAACCGGTGGTGTCGATGTTGAAAAAGACATCTGCCTTCTGCACCGAGGGGGTGAATGTTAGGATGTCGGTCTTTTCGGGCTTCTGGTACGGCAGTTCGAAATAGAAATCGATGCCGGCGACATCGGTGACGCCATTCGCCCCGTCGCACACCTTCGAGCCGACCGCCGCCTCGGCCAGATCGCTGAATCCGTCGCCATCGACATCAGCCCACACGCGACCATCTTTCTGCAGGTTCGGACATATCGCCTCCTGATCATCGCCGAGCCCGTCGCCGTCGCTGTCGGTGTCGATGAAATCATAACGGTCATCGCTGTCGGTGTCGGCCGGGGCGACCGCCGCGTCGGGCGGCGTCTTGCAGTCGGGCTGGCCGTCCTGATCGATATCCTTGAAAGTCTTACCATTCTTCTCGATGCAATCGGAGATCCCGTCACCATCGGCATCGAGGTCGAGATAGTTGGGAATCGTGTCGCCGTCGGCATCTTTCACCCCCTCGTAGAGATCGCCGATGCCATCGCCGTCCGAGTCGATATCGCAATAATCGGGGGTGCCGTCGCCATCGCTATCGACCGGTTCGGTCAGATCGCTTCCCGCCTCGACCGCATCGGAAATGCCGTCGTTATCACTGTCCTTATCGCGGTAGTCGAGCGTTCCGTCATTGTCGGCATCGCCTACCCCTTCGACCGCATCGGGTATGCCGTCGTTGTCGCTGTCATCGTCCTTAAAATCGGGGGTGCCGTCCTTGTCGGTATCGACCGCCACGCCGCCCGGCTTTTCGACCGCATCGGGAATACCATCGCCGTCATGGTCGCCGGGAAGCAGAGAATCGTCGTCCGAAAGGAGGTCGTCGGGGAACAGGGTATCGTCGTCGGGGATGATCTGATCGGACAGATCCGTCTGATCCGACTGATCGGTCTGATCATCGTCCTTGTCGGGCAGGCCGGTGTCCTCGTCGACCGCGAGGTCGACGTTGTCGGTGACGCCGTCCTGATCTGATCCGACCGGTTTGCCGTCGTCGCACGCGGCGATAAAGAGCAGGAACAGCGCCGTCATCGGGAGAGCGAGATATCTCATTATTCCCTCCTTCACGGCAACACGATGCGGATGCGCAGCCACGCATCGGCGAGTTGGGTAGGATTGTAGTCCCATATCCATTTGGGCTCGTTCCCAGCGATAGCGTCGGTATAATAAGGCTCGAATGCGGTAGGACACCGTTCGTACTTTGTCAGGCCACAAGCGCCGCCCCACCACGGATCGGTCCCGAGGTTGCCGTAGACCGACGGATCGGTGCCGCTCGTACCCGCCAATATCGCGGGACCCCAGTCGCTGTCGTCGAACCACTTGTCGCACCAATCGGCGTTGGGCGTCGGGACCGCCTCGGGAAAGTAACGCCACAGAGCATCGTCCCATTCGTCATCAAGCGACGTGTAGGCTATCCCGTCATCCGGCGGCATGACCCCATCCGAAATTATGATGGTGCCGTTGACCTGAATGGTCGCGACAAAGGCCGATATCGCAAGACCCACATCTTTGCCGTGGATGCCGATGACATTGGTCCCCGACTCCAGCACCAGTTTCGGGCCGCCGTAGGTGTCGGCGCGGGCCCAATCGCCGTAGTTGCCGCCGAATTCGTCTTGATCGAACTGCGTTCCGTTGGCGCAGAGCTCCACCAGTTCGTCGTCGACCGACAGGGTCATCGTCGCCTGATATTCCTTGCGGTTGTCGCAGTCGTAATCGGCCGCTTCCTGATGGATCGTCGAGCCGGGATAGATGTTCAGATCGCCATCATTACAGTCCAAAAGCCCGTTGGGGCAGATCGTTGGGATGCCGTAGACCTCCATGGTGATATCGCACCAGCCATCGCCGTCGTCGTCGCACCCTTCGTCGATGAGGGTGTCGCCGTCGTTGTCGATGTTATCGCATGTCTCAAGCGGCGGGATGATGTCGGCATCGTTGGCCTCGCCGTCGCTGTCGAGCATTTCAAGGACGCATTCGCCGCTTTCGCAGGAGTATCCCTCCTCACAGAAATAGGGTTTCCATACGCCGTCGGTGCAGGTGATGGCGATATCCCTTCCGAATTGGCAGACCTTCTTCCCTTCCTCGGCGCAGGCGGTCCCCGACAGGGAGCGGGCGCAGACCGACGACGCCTCGTTAAACTCGGGAAGCGGGCCGCCGAACGGGACGCAGACATACCCCAGATCATCGCGACAGTCGGCATCGGTAGCACAATTCACTTCCAGACAGAGCCATTCTCCCTGATAGCCGAAATCTTCGATATCGGGACCGCAGGCATATTCTTCGGTGAAAATGTACGGCGCGCAGACATTGTCGGGCACACTGCAATCGCCGTGAGAGCCGCAGTTCTTCTCGAAACAGAGCGGCAGGATCAACTGGTCGCTGTCGTCGATAAGGCTGTCCTCATCGAACGGTTCGTCAGTCAGCAAACTGTCGTCATCGCCGCCCAGCGTATTATCTCGTCAGGCAACACGGTTTCATCCGGCTGTCCATCGTCCTTGGGGTCGCTTTCGTCCTTTTCTCCATCAACATCGGCCAATCCATCCACCGAATCGGCATCAAAACTGTCGCCGTCGATCGGCAGATCGGCATCGCCGGAAAGGCCATCATCGTGAGGAGCCGTGTTTTTAGTGTCGCAGGAAACGAATAAGATGCCGATAAATAAGATCGTTGTGAAGATCCGGGACATCGTCGATCCCTCCCATCCGCTGTTTCATGGCGCAATTATCTTGGATTTATGCCGGAAAGTCAACCAAAAAGGCAATTCACCGTTTCTGCATCATCTTGCCGTCGTTCTTGACGATGGTGCGGGCCGGGATGACGCCGCGGACGCTGGTGAGCGGGTAGATGACGCACTCCTTCCCGACGATGGTGCCGGGGTTGAAGACGGTGTTACAGCCTGCCTCGGTGTGGTCGCCGATGATGGCCGAGAACTTCCGCAGGCCGGTGTCGATGAAGCCCTCTTTCGTCTTCACCGAGACATTTCCCGGCACCGATTTGACGTTCGACAGGATGACCCCCGCCCCGATGTGCGACTTATAGCCCATCACCGAATCGCCGACATAGTTGAAATGCGGTATCTGTACCGAGTCGAAAATGAACGAATTCTTTATCTCGCATGAATTCCCGATGACGCAGCCGTTGCCGATGATGGCGCTACCGCGGATGAAGGCGCCGTGCCGTATCTCGACCTTCTTCCCGATGATCGCCGGGCCGCTGACCGACGCGGTCGGCGGGATGACGGTCCCCTCGCCCAACCACAAATCGGGCGCTGTCTCGCGGTATCCGGCGGCGATGAGGCGCGGACGGGCCGCCTTGATATAGTCCGTTATTTTGGGCAATATCTGCCATACATATTCCACGCCGTCGAAGATCGAACTGAATTCGCTCTTGGAAAGATCGAAATACTCGGTCGGCTTGAACATGGTCCCCTCCTCCGTTATATCATCGAAAATATGGTCTGCGGCACCCAGATGAACAGCTGGAATATCCACTGCGCCGGCATCAGAAGGAACTTGATCAGATCGGTCACCAGCAGGAAGATGAGGATGAAGAAACCGTAGCGTTCGACCTTCATGAAGAATTCGTCGTATTTGTAGGGGGTGAACCCCATCAGTATCTTTGAACCGTCGAGCGGCGGTATCGGGATAAGGTTGAAAATGGCGAGATAGATGTTTATCCAGACCAGCGCGCTCATCAGCCACAAAACAAAATCGTTCGGGAAGAACATCTGCGAACCGACCAGCAGGAACGAGGCGGCAAAGGCGAGTATGAAGTTCGACGCCGGACCGGCGAGCGCCACCTGCATCATCCCCTTGCGGACATTGATATGCTGGTAGAAATTATAGGGATTGACCGGGACCGGTTTGGCCCAGCCAAAGACAAAGCCGCCGGCGATGATGCCGATGAGCGGGATAACGATGGTGCCAAGGATATCGATGTGATGTATCGGATTGAGGGTAAGACGCCCCATCACCTTGGCGGTCTGATCGCCCAGCTTCGAGGCGACCCAGCCGTGCGACACCTCGTGTATGACGATGCTGAACAGCACCGGCACCACCCATATCAGGATCTGCATCAGTTTGTCGTTATCCATTATCGCTTCCTCCGTTCTTCATCCGTTTACGCGGATGGAGTTTGTTGAATTCGTTCTTGATGTGCTGCTGTTCGACATGGGTGTAGATCTCGGTGGTGTTGATGCTCGCGTGCCCCAGCAGCATCTGGAGCGACCGCAGATCGGCGCCTCCTTCCAACAGATGGGTCGCGAAGGTGTGGCGCAGTTTATGGGGAGAGATGTCCTTGTCGATGCCCGCCAGTTTCGCGTATTCCTTGAGTTTCTTCCATATCCCCTGCCGCGTGAATTTCTTGCCGTTCTTGTTGAGGAACAGGATGTCGTTCCACGCCCCCGGCTTCATCAGTTTGTGGCGCATCGCCCCGACATAGGTCTCGAGATAGCGCGCCGCGTCGTCGCTGTAGGGCACCACCCGCTCCTTCGACCCTTTGCCGAAGACGCGGATGATCCGGTCGGCCGGGTAGATGTCGCCCAGTTTCAGGTTGACCAGTTCCGATACCCGCAGCCCCGACGAATAGAACAGTTCAAACATCGTCCGGTCGCGGTATCCCGGCTCGGTCGCGGTGTCGATGGCGCCCAAGAGCGCCTGCATCTCTTCGATCGAGAGGAATACCGGCAGAGTGCGCGCCAGTTTGACCGGCTCCATCGCCTCGATGAGTTCCGAGGAGAGTTTCTCGCGCTCCACCTGAAAGCGGAAAAAGCCGCGCAGGGCCGATATCTTCCGGGCGAGCGACCGG
The DNA here is from genome assembly GCA_022709425.1 of bacterium. Taxonomy (GTDB): domain Bacteria; phylum UBP6; class UBA1177; order UBA1177; family JAKLFG01; genus CALMRE01. Next base: position 20,887 of record JAKLIW010000019.1, on the reverse strand, counting down.
TCCTTGAGCTTGAGGTCCTTCGATATCTCGACGAGGTAGTCGGTCAGCGTCACCGGATCGAGCGTCGAGAGGGTTTTTCCCGCCGTATCGAGGTGAGCGAAGAACTGTTCGAGGTCGCTTTCGTAGGCCGATACGCTGTTCTTCGACAGCCGTTTCTCTATCTTGACGAAATCGAGATATCTGCGGAGTTCCTTGGCGTCGTCGGGCTGCATCACGCTACTCGCCAGAGCTTATCGCCCGTCCGCACCTTCGAGCCGATGGCCATGAGCGGTTCGCCCGCCAGCGCCGCCGGAACGACCACGATGATGGTCGATCCCATGTCGAAACGGCCCACTTCGGCCGACTGCGGCAGGTCCGTGTTCACCGGATGCCATTCCCCCGCCGTCGGAATATCGCCCGCGACGGTGGTGATACTGCCGACGAAGGTCGCGCCGACGGCGATATAGTACCAGTCGTGGCCGGTGGTGTTGAATTTCAAGGTCACCCGCTCGTTGCGGACGAACAGGTTGTCGATGTTATTGACCGAAAGACGGTTGACCGGATAGAGCCGCGCCCCGTCACGACGGGCCGCGACGAGTTTCCCGCCCATCGAGAGGTGGTAGCGGTGGTAATCGTGCGGCGAAAGGTAAAGCACCGCGACGCGCCAGCCGGCCGCAAGGTCGAGCGGCTCTCCCACCAGTTCGGTGAGGCGGTAGTCGCGTCCCTTCACCTGCGTCGCCGTGTCCTCGTGGACCGTTTCGCAGACCGTCAGCACGCTGTCGGCCGGGGCGAGAAAGTGGGCCGCGTCGGTCGGTATTGTCCGCTTCGCCGGGTCGAGCGGTCGCGCGAAGAATGCGCCGAGACTGCGGTAGTCGTCGGGGGTTCCCTGATAGTCGTCCATCGTTATGGCGTAATGGCGCATGAAGAGCGCGATCACCCGCCGAACGAGCCAGCGGGGCCGTTCGATGCGGACGAGGCGGCCGTAAAAACGGCTCAGGCACGGGAAAGATATGCTGAAGAGGAACATGCTGGTCAGCATAGGCGCTATCCTAGAACGAAAGGGTCAGGTTGGCGTAGACCCCTTTACCATCGGTGGTCGCGGCGAATTTCGGGACGGTGCTCTTTTCCTCGGTCAGGAGCATCAGGATGCCGCCGGTCAGGGCAAGGATGCCGCCCGCGACATAGGAAACGGTGCGGGTCGCCGCATAGCTCTTGCCGTCGGCGAGATGGCTGTCGGCCCGCGCGGTATAATCGATCTTGGTCTCTCCCGCCGCGATGGCCGCCTTCATCTTGGCCTCGCTCATCATCGAATCGTATTTGTCGTATTCGCTGTCGGCCGCCGCGTTGAAGGCTATACCCACTATAAAGATAAGGGCGCCGCCGCCGGCCAGCCCGACACCGTGCCACAGGTAGGGATGGGTCGTTTCGACGTTTTTGGTCAGCGATACGTCGTCGCCGGCCTGCGCGGTGAACGGCAGTGTGACCAGTACCATCAGTAGAATCAAGGTAATGAAACGGTACATGATATCTCCTTCAACAAGTTGCCGGGGCGATTATATACGCTTTTCCCCACGGAGCAATAATAATCGGGAAAACTTTTCGCTTCTTGACATCCCCTTCCCTCTGCGTTAGGCTCCTTCCGGTTGATTTCAAAATGATGGGAGGATGCCATGCCGAAAGTCGTCATTGCCGCCATTCTGCTGCTGACGAGCGCCACCGCCTTCGCCTTCTACGACCAGCCCGCCTTCACCTATGAAGGGGCCTACGACTACTTCATCATCTCCAAGTCGCTCCTCGCCGACAATCAGGCGCAATCCTACGAGGACGGCGTCCATCAGGGCGACACATCGCTCGGTATCGCTGGAACCACCGCGGTGCTGGGATCGGAAGATATCCCGCCCGACGCCGTGGTCGAGAAAGCGATGCTGCTATGGGTCGTCTCGAAGGATGACGCAGACAAGAACGCCTTCGGCGACAACACCGTGACGCTGATCACTCCCGACGGGACCGAACACGAGGTGGCGGCGACGCAGGCGGGCAATTCGGCATCGCCCGACACGCTCGAATTCGAATCGCACTGGGAATCGGGCTATTACTATTACCTCTACCGCGTCGATGTGACCGATATCATGAAGCTCTATCAGGAAGGCGACCCCGATTCGCCCGATCAGTTGTCGCTCACCGGCGACTATACCGTCAAAGGGGTCGACGACATCTACGACTGCATCGCCGATTCCAACCACGCCTACTGCTCGTCGGCCTCGATGGTGGGCGGCTGGCAGCTCATCCTCATCTACGGATCGAAGCAGATAGCGCGCAAACGGCTCTACTTCTACTACGGCATGGAGTGGAGTTCGGGGACCACCTTCAACCCGCTGACCATCCACATCACCGGCTTCGAGCTGCCCGATCAGGCGGCGGTGAAACTGTCGGTGGTGACCAGCGACGGCGACGATGTCGATTCGGCCAAGGAATTCCTCCGCATCAAGGGCAATCTGACCGCCAACAATCCGTTGATCCTCGCCGACCAATGCAACCCGCCCGACCTTCCTTTCAACAATAAATACCTTAATTATAATTATAAAAAGGAACCGACCGCCGAATGTATCGTCGAATTCTCGCTCGATGTCGACACGTTCCTCTTGCAGTACGACCCGAACGATACGCAGGGACTCATCAACGAGCACATCAAGTACGGCACCACCGCGTTCGATTTCCAGATAGGGACCGGCTCCGACATCCTGCTGACCAACTACATGATGATGTCGGTGGACACCAAGCTCCCCGCATTCGATATTCCGGCCATGGATGAAAAATATCTGCTGACCAATTCGCAGAGTCCCGACAATATCTGTCATGACCGGGTCAGCGCCTACGAAATATGGGTGGAGAACCACGGTCAAGAGACGGCATCGATGGTGATGGTACAGGACACTATGCCGGCCGGGCTCAAATATATAGCCGGATCGACCCAAATAGACCGCACCGGCACCGGTACCTGTTACGAACCGGTCGATGACGTGAACGGCGAATCGCCCCTCTTCGGCGGTATGCTCGTCGCCGACACGCTCGATATCTGTCAGGACGAGGTGAATTGTCCGCGCATCCTGCTTCGTTTCAAGATTCAGCCGCAGGAGGGTTTGCCGAAGAACACCTCTTTCAAAAACACCGCCCGCATCTGGGATGCCGTGGTCGGTGAAGCGGCCGCCTACCTGAGCAATCAAGGGCTCCCGCTCCGCAGTTTCTTCGACCAGTCATGTCCCGATACGGTGACCGATCCTTATCCGCCCGACACCACCTGCGGCGAGATTCCCGTCACCGACGACGACCAGACCAACGATGACGATGCCACCATTCCCGACGGCGCAGTGGATACCGGGTCTGGTGACAGCGGCGGAGAGTCCCCCGATGATGATGGACTGCTTTTCGAAGAAGAAAACGGTTGCGGCTGTTCGCTCGTAATGTAGGGCAGTTCTAAAATTTTAGTTGAAAAAATAACGGGTTCGTGTAGACTGAACCCAACACAAAGCTTTTTTGAGGAGGTTCTCATGGTTCGTTTTGTTTATGCATGGATCGTTGCGGCGTTCCTGTTCCTTGTCGCCTGCGATAGTGTGAAACAGGCTATCCCCGATGACGACTTGAGCGGCACTGACAATAATATCTCCGGCGATATCGATCAAAGCGGGCTACCCGACAGCGACAAACCGCTTGTCAAGGACGATGCCGCGATAACCGATGACGCGGTGGTCGTTGACGACAGCGATGCCGTTCAGCCCGAGGAAGACGGAACTTCCCTCGACAACGATACCGTATCGCCTGATGGGAACTCCGACAGCATAACGACCACTGATGAAGATGCGATAATGCCCACCGATGTCGATGAGGCGGGCACCGACACCCTTGTCGATGAAACCGCAGACGAGGCGGCCGACGAGGTGGTCGATGACTATACACCACAGGTCGATCAAGATGTGGTGGTCTGGGAGAATCTTGACGAAGATGACGATGGCATACTCAACGGCGTCGAAGGGCTGGGCGATGCCGATGGTGACGGCACTGCGAACTATCTCGATACCGATTCGGACGACGACGGCATCCCCGATATGTACGAAGGAGACACCGATTTCGAGAGTGACGGCGTGCCGAATTTCCTTGATACCGACAGCGATAATGACGGCTTTGTCGACTCGGTCGAATACGGCGGTTCCGCCGGATCGGCGCCGATAGACAGCGACGGCGACGGCTACATGGATTTCGTTGATACCGATAGCGATAGTGACGGCTTGACCGATTCCGTAGAGATCTACTGTGCTAACATCGCTAAAGATTCTCGCACTTATCTTGATACCGATGGGGACGGCTACGATGATTTGGCAGAAAAAGCCGTTGGTAGTGACTTATGCGACCCACTTGTCGGGGTCAAGGATTTTGTCGATTTCTACTTTGTCCTCCCCTATCAGGATCCCGAGAAAACCGATGTCCTCACCTTTGCTCCGACAGTTCGCAAGACCGACATATTTTTTAATGTCGACACAACGTACTCAATGAGCGAAGAAATCAACAATCTCAAGACAGGCCTCTCTACCATCATGACCGAAACAAAAAATCGTGTGAGCGATAGCGCCTTTGGCGTCTCTCATTTTGAAGATTTCCCCATCTGTGATTTTGGCGCAAGCAGTGATGTTCCTTGGGAATTGCTCCAAAGCCCAACCACGAATGCGACAACAGCACAAAATGGCGTGAACGCACTCTCGCTAGGGGACGGTCTCGATATACCGGAATCAGGTTATGAGTCACTTTACCAACTCGCCACGGGCGCTGGAGGTTCAGTCTCTTATTCTTCCGGTAGTGGATGCGATAGTTGTTCCGGTAGCGGGTCCATTCCGGCATATACCGGTGGTGGTCTTGGTGGCGTTGGTTTCCGCTCAGGGTCTATTCCCATTGCCTTGCACATTACTGACGCTCCTAGCCATACGCCCGTTTCCGGTTCTTCGGGAATGCATTCTCGAGACGAAACGATAACCGCCCTTAATGCGCTAGGCGTTCGTACGATAACTGTGCAACCGGGGACTGACACCGATGCAACGCCTCAACTTAATGACATTTCCGATTCGACTGGAGCAAAAGTTCCTGTCTGCGCATTCAAGACCGGCGTTTCTTCTTGGCGATGCGGCGATAGCAAATGCTGTACTCTTTCCGGCGGCTCCGTTAATCCGACTGGTGGTCAATGTACACTACGCTACCAAATCCCGGCAGACGGTAGCGGCCTTGGCACATCGGTCGTTGATGGGATCGATGCCGTTGTGAAATATGCGACATTCAACGTTCTTTCCCTTGGCAAGGACGACGGTGATGGACTCACCATCGACACTGCCTGTTTCCTCAAGAAAATAGAATCGCTTCAGTTCGTCAGCCCCCCTGATGAGCCCGAAAAAAGTTGTGCTCCGACAGCACAGCCGGCAGCCTATAACGGATCGGCATACAACAACGGCTTCAGCAATTTTGCTACGGGCACTTCAAGTCCGGCAAAGGTGGGGTCAAAATTACTTTTCACCGTCCATGCTCAGAATGACACCTGTTTCGAACCGACCTCGACCGCTGCGGTTGTTTTCACCGCTTATATTGACATTCTTGATCAAGTCACCGGCGCTGTTCTCGATACGCAGACCGTTACCATCATCGTGCCGGGTAAAAAGGATTGCGGAAGCGGCGGCGAAGGCGGCTGCTAAGGCTTTTTTCTCTTCTTAGGTCAATCCCGCCAGTATCGTCAACAGCCCCAGCGTTGCGTGCGAGAGCATGATGCCCCATAGATTGCGTATTCGCCAGTAGATGATCCCCCACGCAATGCCGATAGCGAAGGTCAGCGGTATCATGAACGGTTTATGAAAAATGATGTGCAAAAAGGCGTAAGCCACCGTCGAGATAAGGACCAGCCAGAACCCGTGCCGGATACCCGACCTTTCCATGAGCGGGAACAAAAGACCTCGGTAGAGAAATTCCTGCGACGGGCACGAAAGAAATATATAGAACAGCGGGAACCAGTAGCTGCGCGGCAGATGCGGCTTGGCAAGAAGTCGATCTCCGGCAAGAAGCAGAACCACCGTGATCGCCAACAGCATGATGACGAAATTCAGGAAAAGCGAGCGCCCCAATCGTTCGACGGTAAAGCCCAGTTCTTTCCGAGATAAACCGGAGGCCCATGCATATATCCCCGCCCCTATCGACCAACAGACGAAGAGGGCCATGAATTCTTTGAAATGAGAAAAGAAATATCTGCTCCCAAGACCGAATTTGATGAAAGTCACCGGCACAATATAGATAACCGCGAGTTCAAGCGCGAATCGCCGGGGTCCCGGCTCTTTCCAGAAACGCCATTCCATGCCGTCATATTACCTATTTTCTTTTCTATTGCAACCGAGCCCACTTTGGAGTAGAATCGCCCCGTTGTGAAAGTTGGTCAACGCCTGTAAGGAGAAATCTTATGACGCGCCTGTTCGTCATCATCATTGCTTTGTTGTTCGTCGCCGCCTGCGATAGCGTCGTGCGGCCCATCCCGCGGATCGACAAGGACACCGTAGCGACCGCCGATGAGGATGAGATCGCCGTTACCGATGATGATATCTCTTCCGACGAGACGCAGATCGACGATAACATCCCGGATGATCAGATTGTCGATGATCCGCTCCCCGATGAGACCGTCGATACGTCGATCCCCGACGATGCCACCGACGATACGGTCGATGACCCCTTTCCCGACGATACGACCGACAACCCGCTCCCGGACGATCCGGTCATTGACGACGCCACCGACGACACGATCGATGATCCGGTCATTGATGATCCAATCGTCGACGACACCACCGATACGCCGGTGCCGGACGATACGACCGACACGGCGATCCCCGACGACATGACCGATGATACCACTACTGACACGTCGGTGACCGACGATACCGCCGACGATGCCTCCCTTCCTGACCAAGACACGGTCGGCGACACCACACCGCCGACGATACTCGGCACCCTGCCGCAGGATGAGGCGACCGGCATACCGGTCGACACCACCATCGAGATACAATTCTCCGAACCGCTCGACGAGGCGACCCTGACCGGATCGTTCGAACTCACGTTGAACTCGGCGCCGGTGGCTGTGGCTACTGATTGGCGTAGCGGTGATAACACCGTGATCCTGACCCCCGACACATCCCTGACGCCGGGCGCCAACTACACCGTCACGGTGAAGACAACGCTCACCGACTTGGCCGGGAACTCTTTTGAGCCCGAATACATCTTCGAGTTCACCATCTCTCTCTGTGGCAACGGTATCCCCGAACTGGGCGAACAGTGCGATCTCGGCGGCGGCAACGGCAGCTGTTCGGTCTGCACCGCCGCCTGCGTCACCAAGCCGGCCAACTTCTGCGGCGACGGCTTCATCTGCGACACCGAACAGTGCGAAACGGGTCAGACGGCAACCTGCGCCGCGGCGCTCGGCGACGCCAATGCCCTCGGAACCGCCCCCTGCAACGGCACCTGCGGCGGCTTCGCGACCGCCAGCAACTGCACCAGAACATTCAACTGCGCCGCCAAACCGGCCAACAGCGAGTGGAACACCGTCGACCACTACCACCAGACCTGGAACGGTTCCGCGTGGATGCCGGCCGATGACGCGACGACCGAATTCAATACGATTCCCAGCACGGAGAGCTGTCGCTACACATGTGCCGCCGGCTATGTCTGGAACGGCATTCAATGCGTCGTCAAACCGCCGAACTGCGGCAATGGCACTCCCGATGCCGGGGAACAGTGCGACGACGGCAACGGCGTCAACGCCGATTCCTGCAAGAACGACTGCACGTACAACACCTGCGGCGACGGTGTCGCCGGCGGCAGCCTGCCGACGCTTATCCACAACTTTGAAAGCGGCGTCATGCCCACTACCGGCGTCACCAACGGGACCCCCGGCTGGGCGATCTCAACGACACAGAAAAGAGGCTCCTATTCCATTCGTTCAGCGACCATGGGCAACAACGCCAACGCGACCATCACCTTCGCCGGCCTGAGCGACGGTTCCATCTGTTACTATCGCGCCGGCTCCTCCGAGACCGGCTATGATTATTTCACCGTCACCATCGACGGGACCGAAAAGGAGAAACTGAGCGGACTCAATCAGACCTGGACACAGATGTGCTGGCCCGTTACGCCGGGAGTCAGCCATACCGTTCAGTTCCGGTTCGCCAAGGATAACTGGGCCACCGAGGGCTGGGACGCGTGGTACATCGACGATCTCAGCTTCTCCAGCGGTGCCACCGAACAGTGCGATGACGGTAATGCCGTCAACGGCGATGCCTGCAAGAACGATTGCACCTTCAATACCTGCGGCGACGGGGTGGTCTACACCGGCATAGAGACCTGCGACATTACCGGTATCGCATGTTCCACACTGCTCTCCGTTCCCGCCGCCACCGGCACCGCGCCGTGCAACGCCAACTGCACCGGCTACATTCCCGTCGGCAACTGCACCAAGACCAATACCTGTCCCGCTAAACCGGCGACCGGCACTTCATGGAATACCGTGTCGAGCTACCCCCAGTCCTGGACCGGTTCGGCATGGGACCCCGTTGACGACACGACCACCACCTACAACGCGACCGCCAGTGCCACCGATTGCCGCTTTACCTGTGCGACCAAGTACGCTTGGAGCGGTACCGCCTGTGTGACGACCGATCCCCTTGAACTGACACTTCAGCAGATCAACAAACAGAACATGGTCGACGATGTCACCTATCTCGCCTCCTCATCCTGCGCCGGCCGCAATAACAATACGACCGGTAGTACCAATGCGCGGAGCTACATCATCGATGAAATGACGGCGATGGGGCTTGCCGGCGGCGGGACGAGCGGTGGATGGACGCAGCATTTCTCCTATACCTGTTCGGGTAAAACAGTGACCGGTGACAACATCGTCGGATTCCTGGAGGGAAGCGATGCCACGCTCAAGAGCGAATATCTCGTCATCGGGGCCCACTACGACCATCTCGGCACCACATCGACCTCCTATTATCCCGGCGCCGACGACAATGCATCGGGTGTCGCGTTGATGCTCGAGGTCGCCCGCGCCCTGAAGCGGATACAGCCATATCTCGATCGTTCGGTCATCTTCATCGGTTTTGACGCCGAAGAGGATGGCCTGTGCGGTTCTGAATATTACACCGCTCACCCGCTCTACACGCTGGCCGACACTGTCTACATGCTCGATCTGGACATGGTTGGCTACCTGCGCAACAATGCGGTTGAATTGACCGATGCCAATGGTTCGACCTGGGGCGTGACCATGCTTTCGACGCTCGCCGATAAATATGGGATCAACGAAAGTTTCGAGGACTGCGGCTATGAATGCTCCGACCATGCCCCTTTCAACAACGCCGGCGTTCCGAACGTTATGATAACGACCGGGCTGGAGGATGTATACCACAAGACGACCGATACTTCGAACCTTGTCAACTATGATGGGATGGTGCCCTTGACCTCCTATGTCACCGAATTCGCCTACGAGGTCAATGTCCACACCGCGCCATTCCTTCTCTACGCACCGTTCGAAGCGCCGCAGATCTGGCAGCCGCGTGAATTCCGCGACCACGGCATCCTGCCGGCCAATACGCCACGCGACTAAGAATTAAGGATTATTCGACCGGCGGTTTTCCGCCGTTCCTGACCGACTTCTTGAGTTTATCCCAGTAGGCCTTGAGTTTCCCTTCGTAGCCGATGTCGGTCGGCTCGTAGAATCTCTGCGGCTCGGCCCCTTCGGGGAAGTAGCGGACATCGACCCAGTGGCCGGGGAAGTCGTGCGGATAGCGGTAGTCGGCCCCCTCCTCTTCCGGCGCGAGCGAGGTCGAATTGACCAGATACTGCGGCGGCTTCAGGTCGGGATGTTCGCGGACGAACTCCTTCGCCTTCTTGAGGGCGAGGTACGAGGCGTTCGATTTGGGCGCGGTGGCGAGATAGGTCACCGCGTGGGCGAGGATGAGTTCCCCCTCCGGCAGTCCGACATGACGGAAGGCATGGAGCGCCGCCACGGCCAATTCCAGCGCGCGCGGATCGGCGTTGCTGATGTCTTCTGAAGCGAAGATTATCATCCGGCGGATGAGGAACAGCGGGTCATCGCCCGCGTCGAGCATCCGGATGAGATAATAGAGCGCCGCATCGGGGTCGGAACCGCGCAGGCTCTTGATGAAGGCCGATATGAGCCGGTAGTGGTAGTCGCCCTTCTTGTCGTACTTATCGGGGTTCAGGAGCACCTTACGCGCCGTCTCCCACGCGATCTCCTTGGTCTCCGAGAGATAAAAGGCCGATTCGAGGATGGAGAGCGCTATCCGCAGATCGCCCTGCGCCTCGTCGGCGAGCGCCGCGAGCGTCTTGTCGTCGGCTTTCGCGCCGAGATGGTCGAGCCCCCGCTTCAACACCGCGACGGTATCGCCGACGCCGATCGGCTCGAACCGCATCGCCCGGGTCCGCGACAGGAGCGCGTTGTTGACATAGAACGAGGGGTTCTCGGTGGTCGCGCCGATGAAAATGACGCCCCCCTCCTCTATCATCGGCAGGAAGATGTCCTGCTGTGCCTTGTTGAAACGGTGCAACTCATCGACGAAGACGATCTGCCGTTGGGCGAAGAGCGTTCCCTTTTCGGTGTAGACCCGCTTTTTTATCTCGACGGTGGAGTCCTTCACTCCCGAGAAATAATAGATCTTTGCCTTGAACAGTTCGGCGGCGATGCGGGCGACCGTCGTCTTGCCGGTCCCCGGCGGGCCGTAGAATATCATCGAAGGAAGGAATCCCTGCGCGAGGAACGAAGAAACGAGTTTGGTGATGTGCCCCTGCCCGACCACCTCGTCGAGGTTTTGCGGGCGCAGAGCGGTCGCTAAGGGCTGATTCATCGGCTATTTGTCATCGGGGCGCTCTTTCTGCCACCGTTTGAACGGATCGTTCTCCTTGGTCTTCTGGAGCCGTTTCTCGCGCGCCGCCGCGATCTCCTCCTTGGAAACGAAGCGATCCTTGGTGACGGCCGGGACCACGAGCACCGCCTTCCGTTCGACATAGGAAAGTTCGGTCGCGACCTTCGCGCCGTCCGGCGCTATCTTGTTCTTCGTTTCGAACTCGACCAGCGCCGTCAGTATCTCCTGCCGCGTCATCGGATCTCCGGTCGCGGTCAATTTCGTGAGATATTCCGCCGTCCGGGGATCGTTATCGAATTTCCCGGTCTGGACAACATCCTGCCGGGCGACAACGACATACGGAGTTCCGGGGAAATTCTTCTCGAAAAGCTGCCGCTCTTCCGGCGCGGCGATGAAAAGAGCATAGGCATCCATGCGCGCCGTCACCGCATCGGCCGCTATGGTCAGCGCGGCCAGATTGTGCTTCGTCGGCAGTCCGGTGCGCCAGTCTATCGGCATCGGGTAGAAACGGCCATCCTGTACCACCACATCCTCGTTGATGCGGGCGACGGCCCACGATCCCTTTTCTTCCGCCAGTTTCACCGCTCCCAGCGACCGGTCGCCGAGCAGGACCTGCGGATCGTCGACGCTGATGGTCCAGCGGACATATTCTTTGGGCAGGCTCCACATACCGTGACGGTCGCCGTAATAGATAAGGTATTTCATCTGCGTGGGCAGTTTCGCCCGCAGATTGTCAAGGAACAGCGCCTCGCGGAAGAATTTCAGACGGATCCGGACATTCGCCGATGCGATGCGGACCGTTTTATTCTCATCGTCGATCTCTATCGCCGATGGCTTTGCATAGGGTATGAAATCCTTCAGGCTCTTCATGTCGGGAAGGAACCGGTCCTTGGCAAGTATCTTTTCAAGCCGGGCCAGATCCTCTTCCTTCTTCTTCTTCTCCTCGGCGGCGAGTTCGGTCTTTTTCGTCCGCAGTTCCTGCGTTATCGCGAAATGCTGCTCTTTGGCCTTTTTCCAGTTCTCATAGCGATGCACCGCGATATCCCAGAAATCGAAAATGTCGCCCGCCGCGATGTTGTAGAGGCTTTTCTCGGAATGATCCTTCGCCTGCTTCAGGAGGGCGAAAAGCCGCGGCTCGGCCGACAGGTCGATCGCCCGGTGCTCCCCTTTTTCATCCTTGCGGTTGATGATATCCTCGAAGGCGAGCAGTTTATCGGTCTCATCCTGCGCCGCGCGAATGAACGACGGGAAGGTCTTGCCGTAGAACTCCGAACCGAGATCCTGCGACCGGATCATGAGCGGGATATCGTAGACCTTGTATTTGACCGGCTCGGCGACAAAGAATTCTTTCATCGACTCGGCGTATTTCTTGGCTCCCGCCATGCGATCCCCACCTTCAAAAGCGCCGTACTGCCGGAAGAAGAGGAACATGACGAATGCGCCGACGAGGAACACGAAGGTGAATACTCTGCCGGTGGAAAATACAGAACCGCCCCTCGCGGCGGCGGCTCTAGTTCTTTTTTCGAGAACCATCGGACTACTTGTCCTCGATGATCTCGAGGACGACCTTCTGCCCGTGACGGCTGGCCACGGCCGAAAGAAGGACGCGCAGGGCATTCGCGGTACGGCCGCTCTTGCCGATGACCTTGCCGACATCTTCCTTGGCAACGCGCAACTCGATGATGGCGGTACTTTTCCCTTCGATGAAACTCACATCGACCTCGTCGGGATTGTCGACCAGTCTCTTGGCGATCTCAGCGATAAATTCCTTCATCTCCACCTCCGTCAGAACGTCAATCAGCAGATGCGGGAAGCAAGATTGTTCCCCGGGTCAACGGGTCAATTCTATCCAATCGGTATTTTTTTTCAATTAAATCGTATTTTTTGACTCTTGTCCCTCTTTTTGGCATAGTTCATTTTTCGGCTGCGATCGGAGGATATCACCGTGACGGACATCATCATCGCAATCATACTCGGCATCATCGAAGGGATAACCGAGTTCCTCCCCGTCTCCTCGACCGGCCATCTCATACTCGCCAACGAATTCTTCACCTTCGCCGATCCGATATTCGCCGCGATGTTCGACATCGTCATCCAATCGGGCGCCATCCTGTCGGTCATCCTTTATTTCCGCCACCGCCTTCTGCCGGTCGGCGCTCCGGATCACCGCGACCGCGTCCTGACGCTCTGGAAGGCGACCATCGTCGGCGTCGTCCCGGCATTGGTGCTGGGCGCCGCGTTCGGCGACACCATCGAGGAACACCTTTTCAACCCCTTCGTCGTGGCCGGCTCGCTCCTGATCGGTGGTGTGGTGATACTCATCGTCGAGCGGCGCACTCCGGAGAACCGCATCGCGGCGGCCGAGGATATCCCGCTGAAGATCGCGCTCCTCATCGGGCTCATCCAGTGCATCGCGATGGTCCCCGGCGTATCGCGCTCGGCGGCGACCATCATCGGCGCGATGCTGCTGGGAACGACCCGCATCGCGGCGGCCGAGTTCTCCTTCTTCCTCGCCATCCCCACCATCGGCGCGGCGACCGCCTACAGCCTGCTGAAACATTCGGCGCTGGTGAGCGGCGAACAGGCCGTGGCGCTCGCGGTCGGCTTTGTCGTGTCGTTCCTCACCGCCTACGCCGTCATCGCCCTCTTCATGCGGTGGATATCGACCCGCACCTTCGCCCCGTTCGGCTGGTACCGCATCGCACTCGCCATCGCGGTGGTCGTCTACTTCAGTTTTTAGGGAAAAAGAAGGTCACATCGATATCGGCATTTCTGAGATGAGGGTACAGTTCTGTTGTTCTTCGGCGGTGTCACCGGTAACATTGGTCAGGGCACCGTTGGTTTTTAGGTAATCCACCGGACTGAGATCGGATACACAGTTGTCTTCCATCCATAAGGTGTCAAGAGATAAAAAGTTCTTTGTTACTTCGATGGATTGAATGTGACAACTTTTCATATTAAGTCTTTCCAACATCGTCATTTTATTCAATAAGCTGATATCCGAAATGTTGTTTTGCAATATCCAAAGATCTTTCATGTTGACTAAATCCTCTAACCCAGCTACGCTTGTTAATTGGTTGGTCATTACTGTTAGGTCTGTAAGATTTATCAGCGTGTTAAGCGACTGCAAAGATTTTATTTTATTATTACCGACATTTAGTTTTTCCAGTGTCGTTAACCCTGATAATGGCTCTAAATCTTCTATTTGATTGCCATGCAGATCCAACTCCCGCACCTTCTTCAAATTCCTAAGCGGTTCGAGCGATACGATCTGGTTGGAGTAGAGAGAAATGTCTTCCAAATCTGTAAAATACTCAATGCCGCTGATGTTGGAAATATTGTTTTCGTAGCAGTAGAGTTGGGTCTTTCCTTTCGCATCAGACGCATAAATCGGCCCTTCCGTCTTTAGAACGGTATTTCTAACACACTGCTCGAAAGCCGGATCCGGGAAGGTCAACTCCTCTCCCGGATCAATGTCGCTGGTTTCGTCGCTGTCGGTGACAATGCCGTCGTCGCCCGGTTCTTTCGGCGGGGTGCAGGCGGCGAGGATCAGCACGAACAGGGCAAGTAGGTATATCGGGTATCTCATCGTTCATCCCCTTCCCGCAACGCGAGCCGATCACGAGCCATTTCTATAGATCGGCGCAGTTTGGATTCCAAAAGTTCTTTCGGCGGCAACAAGGTCAGATAATCGGCCACCCGGATATTGCTCTTGTCAAGTTGCAGAAGTTCCACATGCTCGTGATTCTTGCCGGTGCAGAGGATCAATCCGATGGGCGTGTTCTCTCCCGCAACCTGTTCATGTTTCTGGAGATAGCGCAGATACAGTTCCATTTGTCCCTTGTAGCCTGCTTCAAATTCACCGATCTTCAGCTCTATCGCGACCAGACATTGCAAACGGCGATGGTAGAAAAGAAGATCTATGTAATAATCACGGTCATCAATGGTGATGCGCTTTTGCCGCGCCAAGAATGCGAAATCGCTTCCCAGCTCGATGATAAATCGTTGCAGTTCCGAAACGATGGCCGATTCAAGATCTTTTTCAGAATAGTTGTCCGCCAGTCCCAAGAAATCCAAGAGGTAAGGATCGCGGAACGCAAGGTCAGCTGAAAACCGCCCTTCGTGACGCAACGCTTGTATTTCCTTGCCGATAGTTTCTTCGGGTTTTTTCGAGATGGCGGTGCGCTCGAAAAGCATCGATCTGATCCGTTCCTGTAATTGACGGACGCTCCAATGCTCCAATCGACACATTTCAATATAGAAGTCCCTCTTCAATGCGTCATCGAAGCCGATAAGCAGGCGCAGATGCGACCAACTCAATTCTGCACACAGCGTGCGCAGAATATCTGAGTCATTGAAAGTATTGGCTAATTGAAGACACATCCAAAGTTGGCGTTCGCTCCATCCATTCCCGTATTCGACGGTAAGTTGTTGCGCCAGCGTGGGAATGACCTGTTTGCCGTACTCGGCACGCTCTCCGCCCAGCGTCTCTTTTTGCAATCGTTGCCCGACATGCCAGTACAGAAGGGTCAGCTCGGCATTGACGGCGACGGCGGCGCGTTGACGCGATTGTTCGATAAGTTGCCGGATATCGGACAGGATAGACGGGGCACTCATTGCGGTCTCTACCATGGCGAAAAACCTCCCATTATACGGGGCCGACTATAGCAAGCACCGCGACCGAAGTCAAAAAGATGTGTCGACGCCGGCGAAGATGTCAGGACATCGAAATCCTACGCTCCGTATAATTGTTGACTAACGCGCCTCTTTCCTGTACTGTTCCTGTGCCTTTTAATGGGGAGAATGGCCTACCCGCATGAATGCCGTGACCGGCTTTATCACTGAAATGCTTACGGTATCGGGGAAATACGCACTCTTTCTCCTCGGCACTATCGGCTGGACCTTCCGGCGGCCGTTCCGGTGGAAACTGCTCGTCGAGCACATGGAAAAGATCGGCGTCAATTCGACGCTCATCATCGCCCTTTCCGCCCTCACGGTCGGCATGATCTTCTCCTTGCAGATAACCTACATGATGCGCATCTTCCGCGGCGAGACCTTCGTCGGGGCGATGGTGGCCATGACCATGGGCCGCGAACTGGCCCCGGTCATGACGGCGCTCATGCTCATCGCGAAGAACGGATCGTCGATGGCGGCCGAACTGGGCACCATGAAGGTCACCGAACAGATAGCGGCGATGGAGACCATGGCGGTCAACCCCATTCACTACCTCGTCGTCCCCCGGATGCTCGCCTCGATCATCGTCTACCCGGTGCTGACGGGGCTCGCCAACATCCTCGGCATCGCCGGTTCCTACTTCGTGGCGGTGGTGCTCGAAGGGGTCGATTCGGCGCGCTATTTCGACCGTCTTTTCTTCTGGATAGACCCGAAGGATATCTATTCGGGACTCATCAAGGCGGCGGTCTTCGCGATCATCGTGACGACGATATCCTGTTTCTACGGCCTCACGACACGTAACGGCGCCAAGGGGGTCGGCATCTCGACCACCAAGGCGGTCGTGTCGAGTTCGGTCGCCATCCTGATAGCCGACTATGTGCTCGCCGATATCTTAATAACGATGCTCTACAAGAACTGAGATGACCGACCTCATCCTCGATATACAGGACCTCCACAAGTCCTTCGGCCCCCAGCAGGTGCTGCGCGGCGTGAACATCGGCGTCGAGCGGGGAAAGATCACCGTCATCATCGGCAAGAGCGGCACCGGCAAATCGGTCCTGTTCAAGAACATCATGGGACTCCAGAAACCCGATAGCGGCGAGATATTCTACGAGGGGCTCGATGTGGTCCACGCCTCGGAGCGCGAGCTGCTCGATATGCGGCGCAACATCGGCTACCTGTTCCAAGAGGCGGCGCTGTTCGATTCGCTGACGGTCGAGGAGAATATCGCCTTCCCGCTCGAGGAGATGCTACTGTGGACGGAGCGCGGCAAGATCCGCGACCGGGTCCACGAGATGCTCGATATCGTCGATCTGCTCGGCGCTGAGAAGAAATACCCGTCGGAACTGTCGGGCGGCATGCGCAAACGGGTCGGTCTTGCCCGGGCGCTGGCCATCAACCCGAAGATCGTGCTGTTCGACGAACCGACCACCGGCCTCGACCCGGTCCTCACTCAGAATATCGACGAACTGATCCAGAAGGTGAACCGGACCCTCGCGGTCACCTGCCTCATCATTAGCCACGACATACAGGCCGCCTTCCATATCGCCGATAAGATCGCCTTCCTGTACGACGGCGTCATCGAGGTCTCCGGCGCGCCGCACGAGGTGCGCAGGACCGAACATCCGATGCTGAAACTTTTCATGGAGAACGCGATGAATTGCTTTAAAGATACCGAAGCGGTGAGATCATGACACGGATAGCGAAGATCGGCATATTCTTCATCGTCATCACGGCGCTGACCACCTACTACATGATGAAAAGCGCCGACTGGCTGGTGAAGGGGGGCACCTACCGGCTCTACGCCTACCTCGACGATGCGACCGGCCTGCTGGAGGATTCCGAGATACTCATCGCCGGTGTCGCCATCGGCAAGATACGGACTATAGAACTCGAAGGGGAGCGGGCCAAGCTGATGCTTGAGATCTACGACAATGTCCCGCTCTACAAGGACGCGTTTCTCTACAAGGATATGCAGTCGATGCTCGGCACCTCCATGCTCCAGCTCTCCCCCGGCAAAGACAAGGCGAATCTGCTTAAGGACGGCGACTGGATAACCCATGTGGACAGCAAGACGGGGCTCAACTACACCATAGACAAGGCCAAGTCGATAGCGAACCGCACCGAAGGGATCGTCAACAACATCGGCGATTTCGTCGAACGGGAGGATTTCCAGAAGAAGATGACCGAACTGATCGATGTCCTGACCCGCGTCTCCAAGTCGTCGGCGCAGAATGTCGAGGCGAACCTCATCCTGATGCGCGTCACGATGAAGAACATGGCCGAGATCACCGGCAAGGTCAACGCGAACTTCGACGCCAACCTCAAGCAGATGGAACTGCTCATCGCCAACACCATCGCCCTGACCGACAAGGCGAACAAAATGCTCGGCGAGAACGACAAGGCGATCAGCGAATCGCTTGCCGCGGTGCGCGACAGCCTCAAAAGCCTTTCGGGACAGGTGGCCACGGCGCAAGATGCCATCACCAGCGCCAAGGCGACCATGCAGAACATGGAGGATATCACCACCCGCATCAACAACGGCGAAGGGAATGTCGGCAAGGCGCTCAAGGACGAAAAACTTTACGAGAACATCTCCAACATCGCCGAAAAGGCATCCGACTACGCCGATTCGACCCTCGGCATGCGGGTCCATGTCGATTTTCACAGCGAGTTCCGTGCTCTTGACGAGAATTTCCAGAATATCTTTAACCTACGACTCCAGCCGCGTGACGACCGCTATTACCTGCTCGGCGTCGTCGATAATCCGTCGGGTCGCCTGACCGAAAAAACGACCGTCACCGAGATCACCGATCCAACCGTCGCCCCGGGCACCTACACCGTGATAGAAAAAGAGAAAAAGACAGAAAATTCTCTGAAACTCAACCTGCAGATCGCCCGCATCTTCGGCGATTGGACCCTGCGCGGCGGCATTATCGAGAACACCGGCGGCGCGGCGGTGGACTATACGCCGTGGAAATACTGGACCATGTCTTCCGAGATATTCGATCTTACCAGCGGCGACACCCCCAACCTACGCCTGCTGACCAATGTCTATCCCTTCCGCTGGACCGACAAGGAGCCGTTCAACTGGTTCTACCTGACCGGCGGATCGGATGATATCCTGCGCAACTCACAACGCGACTATTTCGTCGGCATCGGACTGACCTTCACCGACAACGACCTCAAGGGCGTCATCGGGTCGGCGGGCGGCGCGGCGGGTGCCATAAAATAACGGGAGCGATCCATGCTCAACTGGCTTACCGGCGGCGAACCGAACATCGGCGGCTTGGGTTACAATCTCTTCATGGTCATCGGCTTTGCCGTGTGGGTCGGGATGACCGTGCGCCTAGTCGAGCTCAAAAAAGACATCTGGGAACTTTCCCTCATAGTCATCTACTCTTTCTTGGGAGCGGTGCTGGTGCCGCTGTCGATACTTTTGCTACACCTCGCGCTAAAAGGGCAACTATTCCTCGCGCTTTCCACGGTTCCCGATCTTTTTTCAAAATTCTTTTCGATGAACGGTCCGCTGGGCCTTTTCAAACTGCTGTTCAAGAGTTTCTCGCTGACCGCAGGGGTGCTTGCGCTCGGTGTCATACTCACCTTTCTGCGACCGTCGGGACGCCGCTTCCTTTTTCCCTTTCTCTATCCCTTCCCTCTTTTTTCCGCCCTCGCCCGGCTCGGCTGTTTTTCCGACGGCTGTTGTTTCGGTAAAAAAACCGACGGTATCTTCGGCATCGTCTACCCCGGCGGCAGTTCCGCCTCCCTGCATCATTATCGCCACGGGGAGATCATCTCCCGTTTCGCAGAATCACTGCCGGTCCATCCGGTCCAGCTTTATATCGCCGCCTCGATGCTGATCCTTTTCATCGCGCTATTCATCATGAAACAACGCGGCGTACGGCACGAGACGATCGCGGGGATCAGTCTGCTCGGGTACGGCGGCGCCAATTTCTTTTTTGAATTCCTGCGGCAGGAACAGATCGTTCTAGCCGGACTTACCGCAGGTCAGCTCATCCAGTGCGCTATCGCGGCCGTTGGCCTGTTGCTTATCCGATCGAGTGTGCGTTCCGTTCCCACGACCAGTGACCGCGCCAATGCGGGAACACCTTCCTGACGAGCTTGTCCAGTATCAGATGCGACCGCCAAAAGGCTACCGAAGCGATACCGTGCGAGAAGATCGCGAACAGCGGCGGTGTCTCGCCCGTGTAATAATTCCAGCAGTGCCGGGTGGTCCCCCAGAGTTCAAGAAAATAACCCAATGCCGATCCGAGAATGAATATCAGAACGGCGACGCGTCGATCGCAGGTCCCCATAAGTATCGAAAGCGATACCAGCAGAACGACGGCAAGCGAGAAAAGGGTCATGGAGTACCCGACATACGGATAGGTGAAAAGCGCCATGGCCACGAAGAAAGACGGGAAAAGGATCGCCGCCGCGACCGTATATCTCCTGTGGGGGATGGTCGGTAATCGCGAAAAAACCAATCGCGACAATGAATCTATCGTCAATGCGGCGGTCGGCCATGCCGGGATTATCCACAGCGGCGGCCGTTCCTGCGTGTAGTAATACCAGAGATCCGTCTGGGTCCCCCATCCCTCGATGCAGAGACCGCCCAGCAGCGCAATGCCCAGAAGCGACCAGTTACGCCGGAGATCGATCGTGAAGACACAGATCGTCGTCATGAAGAGAAATATCGCGATAAGAAGCCAATCGATGTGCGCCCACCAGTCGGGGCCCCATTCCGGCATCCGCTCGCGATAGTGTCCGATCAGCGGTATCCAGAAAAAAGCCGATATGGCGGCGAAGAGGGCCATCCTGCCGAAAGGAAGGACGAACAATCGCGGTTGATGGTAGGACATCGTGAAGGTTACCGGGCGGCGGTCAGCGCGGGCCGTTCTTGGCGATATCTGGGGACGCTATCCGGTCGACGGCGGCATTGGTCACGGTGAAGGTGCGCCGCTGGGTGAATTCGGCCTGCTTGCCTTTATTCCAGTTGTTGGTCGGTCGGTAGTAGCCGACCACGCGGCTCCACACTTCGCAGGCTTGTTCACAGGTCTTCTTGTCGTTGGTATCCACGGGCGTCTCCTTTCGGTTCCAATCGGGCCGATTGTATGTGGACGATGGTCGTCTGTCAATAGTTTGCTCTCCTACAGATAAAAAATAACCTTATTATAAATAAGGTTCCTGTTACCTAGCGTCTCTTCTCCCTGTCAAGACATTTGCTAACCTTACCAAAGGAATGATCGTCACGCCATTTACTATCTTACCGAACGGGCCCATGG
>JAKLIW010000018.1 GCA_022709425.1 bacterium | reverse complement strand
CACAACCTTCCCGAAAAGGTAAAAGAACTCGTGCTCCTGCGTGATCAGATCGATCCTTTCCTCCTTTCCCAAGAGATCGAAAAGAAACTCTCACGACTCGCCGCCTTAAACCGTTCTCCCAAAGTATTCGCGCCGATAGAAAACCCATCAGAAAGGAGAGACCCCCATGGGCCCGTTCGGTAAGATAGTAAATGGCGTGACGATCATTCCTTTGGTAAGGTTAGCAAATGTCTTGACAGGGTGCCTTTGCCCCGATCAGTTTGACTTTTGACGTTCTTTCCCGATAATACCCGCAGACTTTGGGAGGATCGAGTCTCATGCGTACTGCGAAAAAAGAGAATCGACGCGAACAGATATTGGCTTGTGCGGCGAAAGTGTTCGCGAAAAAGGGTTATCACGCAACAAGCATCAGCGATATCTGCAAGAAATCCGACGTGGCGCGCGGGACGATCTACCTGTACTTTGAGAACAAGCGCGATATATTCGACACCCTCATCAAGAATTTCACCGGCGCTATCATACAGGATATCACGATGTTCTCACCGCATGAGCCGTTGCAGACGCAGTTCAATCGCAACATGTGCAAGGTGGTTGAAAACATAACGCAGAATAAGGACCTGACCAAGATCATCGTGTCGGAGGCGGTGGGGCTCGATTCGGAATTCGATCACCAGCTTATTTTGTTCTATGCGCGTCTGGTGGAATACGTCGAAGGGGCGCTCACGATGCTTCAGAAGAATGGCGATCTGTCGGCCCACATTAATGTCCGACTTCTTTCTTATTCACTGTTGGGTACCTTGAAGGAGATCGCCTACCAGTGGGCCATCGACGGCGGCAATGTGCTGGACATGGATCCCCTCATCAAGGTGGCGAAGAATTTCAAAATACAAAATTATATCTCGTTTACCGGGGAGATGTCATGATGAAAAGATCGAGTTTCGAGAGTCTTTTGGCGACCGTATTGACCACGGAGCAAATACAAGCGCTCCGGGAGGAGATCGTGTCGGGCGCCCGCCGTCTGCACAAAATAGTCGACGATAATGAGCGGGCCCGGGTCCGGCGCGACGAGTTGTTGGCGCTGATGCAGCGTATTGATTCCTTCATTGAGAAAAAAGACTCGTCGCCCCTGTTTCTGCGCACAATGTACAGTGTTGCCAAGGATCAGGTGAAGAAAATGATCATGCCGATGATAGAGGAAATACTTTCCGAAACCGAAAGCGAGGGGCTCGACGCCGTACCGCCCGCCAAGAGCGTCGTCAAAACGGCCGAATCGCGTTCAGAAAAGCCTCGCTCGGCCGAAGAGAGCGGAGAGCGTCGTCCTGAAGGAGCATCACGCCGCCGCCGTCGTCCGCGTCGTCGTTCGGGTCCCAAAAAAGAGGGAGGGGCTCCGTCGGTCGCCGATGTCGAGACCGAATAACGTTCCCTTACCGGAGCTCTGAGATTTTTGCCATGCGTATCATTACGGTTCATCACCTCATAAAAGGTGGTCGCACACTTCTGATAGACCGCGTGCCGCTTCGTTCGCGCGCGGCGGTGCTGCTGACCAACTGCTCGGCGATATCGCCGCAGAAACGGGTCGGCATCACTATCACGACACCCGCCATCGCCGCTGAACTCGGTATCGTGCGCTACTTGCCGCTTGGCGGTCCCGTATCGGCGGGCCCTTTCGCGATAGAACCGGCGTGGATGGGGGCGCAGGCGGTCAATCCGCTTATCGACGGTCGCTACTACTATCTGTCGGTCCTGCCCGATATGCCCTACCGGGGCGGTGATGAGGCGATACTCCTTTTTCCCGCCTGCGACCGGCCGACGGCCGCCGCGGTCGGCGCCTTCAAAAGATTCGTCCGCGAGAGCCGATTCTCATCGGTCTTCGCATCGGGCGTCTATGCCGGAGAGTGGCGGCGGCTTTGTGCGTCCCAGTTCGCCGTAGAACTCAAAGAGGGGCCTGCGCAAGCCCTTATCACGTGGTAGTTCCATGAACAGCGTGGGCCGTATCGGTGCATTCCTCATAGGTTTCAGCCGGCGCGAGAGTACCGTACTTATCATCGCGGCGGTCGGTATCGGCATGTTCTCCGGGATGGCATACCTCCTCTTCAGCGGGTTGATCGAACTTCTGAGTCGCCTCCTGCTGGGGGTTGCCACCAGCGATGCAGTGAACGGTTTTCGCGCCCTTCCCTTGCCGTTGCGGATACTCCTGCCGTTGGCCGGTGTTTCGGCAGGCGGGTTCCTGATACGTTATTTTTCCAAGGAGAGCGCCGGGACCGGCGTGGGTCTGTTGCTCAAAACCATTCGTCTCAAGAACGGTATCCTGCCGCATCTGCTCGCGCCGTTCAAGCTGGTGACGGCGGCACTCTCTATCGCCTGTGGCGCGCCGCTCGGTCTTGAAGGGCCGGTCATCGTCATCAGTTCCTCCATCGGATCCTCGGTGGGACAGCTACTCAAAGTCGGCTATTCACGCATGAAGCTCCTGCTCGGTTGCGGATCGGCCGCCGGACTCGCCGTCGCCTTCAACGCCCCCATCGCCGGGACGATCTTCGCCGTCGAGACGGTCATGGGCAACTATGCCATCGGAACGCTCACGCCGGTGGTGGTGGCCGCCGCCACGGCGAGCTTCTTCGGCGCCTACTTCCTGCCGGGACATGAGGCGCTTCCGTTCAGCCGGATAGCGCAGATATACGGCGCCGATGCCGTCTCGTCGACCGCGATACATTCGGCTACCGAGATATTCCTCTATCTGGCGCTCGGTATCATCTGCGCCCTCATGGGAGTGGCGCTCATAAAAGCGACGGCGGCCGTGACCGACCGGCTGGAGCCGATTAAGAAACGAATCCCCGAATATCTGCATGCGCCGCTCATATTGTTGCCGTTTGCCTTGGTCGTGCCGTTCGTTCCTTCGTTGTTCGGTCTGGGCAAGGATGTCATTGTCGACGGTTTTGCGTGGGGACCGTGGGTGCTTGTCGGGATTGCGCTCCTGAAACTTGTGTTCCTGCCGATCGCCTTCTCGAGCGGAGCTTCGGGCGGCATTTTCTTTCCCATCCTGTTCGTCGGATTCATCTTCGGACTCGGGTTCGGAAAACTCATGCCGCTCATCTTTTTCGATCTTCCCGTCGGGAGCGCCTACTCCTTCGCCGCGGTCGGCACCGGGGCTCTTCTCGGCGCGGCGACCCAAGAGCCGATAACCAGTTTTCTGCTCGTCTTTGAGATCACCCGCGATTACACCATACTTCCCGCGCTGATGCTGGCGACGGTGGTCAGCGTTTTCATATCGCGATCGCTCTCCTCCGTTTCGATATACAACTACCAGTTGGTCCGCGAGGGGATCATGACCGATGCCGGCGAGGAGACCTCTCTGATGCACGAGACCAAGGTCGAGGTCTGCTACAAAAAGGACTGTGTGCGTGCGGCGCCCCATGAACCGCTCAGCGCGGTGGTCGACCGGATGCGCGAAATGGAGCGGTTCGAGGCATATGTCGTGGATGCCGACGGCCGCTATCTGGGCGCCATCAACGCGGTGCTCACCAGTTCGCGCGAGGTACAGTACGGCCTCATCAGCCCTGTGGTGGTCGCCAATGATCTCATCAATACGGCGTTCCCCACGGTGCGTCCCGGCGACAGTATCGCGCAGGCGATGCGCAAGACCGCCGAATACGACGTCATCGAGATACCGGTGGTGAGCGACGACGGGAAACTGCTGGGCTGTATCCACGAACACGACATCATCGCCTTTTACGAACGGGAGAT
The DNA here is from genome assembly GCA_022709425.1 of bacterium. Taxonomy (GTDB): domain Bacteria; phylum UBP6; class UBA1177; order UBA1177; family JAKLFG01; genus CALMRE01. Next base: position 53,830 of record JAKLIW010000018.1, on the reverse strand, counting down.
CCTCTCCAAGGCGCATCTGGTCAAAATGGTGGGCCAGCATGAGGAACAGCACCAGCATCAGATACGCTTGGCCGGCGATTTCGTCATCGAGACCATTACGGCGCAGGGAGAATTGGTCGGCCGCAATCTCATAGAACTGAAACTGCGTCAGCGGTTCGGCGTGCAGGTGCTCGCGGTCCGCGAAAAAGGGAGCGAACGCGGCATCATAGAGCCCGAACGGTTGCTGGCGGCGGGCGATACGCTCATCGTGGCCGGTCGGCGCGAGGAGATGGCCGCTCTCCGAGCGGCGTTCAACGGCGAATAAGCGGCACTATGTTTGACAAACCGCACCGGAAATGATACGTTGGGCGGTGCTTTATTGTAGGTAACGCGCGAAGGCCGCATGACGATACCGGATTTTTCCTCCAGAGAAATAGAACTCAAAGAAAAAAAAGAGCCCTTTATCGGGGTCACCATTAGTGAGCGCTACCTGATAACGAGCATGATCGGCTCAGGGGGGATGGGGAACGTCTATCTCGCCGAGCATGTACTGCTCAAGAAGAAGGTCGCTGTCAAGATACTTCATTTCGAGCTTTCCAAGAACAAAGACACCCTCGAGCGGTTCAAACGCGAGGCGATAGCGGCAAGCAACATAGGCCAGTCGAACATCGTCGATGTCACCGATTTCGGTTATACCGAACAGGGGAACGCCTTCTTCGTGATGGAATATGTCGAAGGCGAATCGCTGGCCGAGATCATCAAGAAGCGCGCCCCGCTTCCCCTGCATCATGTCATCGCCATATCGGCGCAGGTGGCGCTCGCGCTTTACAATGCTCACGGCAAGGGGATCGTTCACCGCGATATGAAGCCGGAGAACATTCTCATCACGTCGAAGGATGAGATATCTCCTTTTGTCAAGATCGTGGATTTTGGCATCTCGAAGATCATCGGAACCAACGTGACCTCGCGCAAGGAGCGGACGCTCACCAAGACCGGCGCGATCTTCGGAACCCCCGAGTATATGTCCCCGGAGCAGGCAGGCGGCCAACAGATTGATACGCGGACCGACATCTATTCGCTGGGCGTCATGATGTACGAGATGCTGACCGGCAAACTGCCATTCACCGACCAGAATTACATGAAGGTGCTTCACAAGCATCAGTACGAAATACCCGATCTCCCTTCTTCGAAAGAACAGACGGTCCCTGCCGAGATGGATGCCATCGTGATGCGTTGTCTCGAGAAAAACGCGGCGAATCGTTATCCTACGATGCTCGATCTCATCGCCGATCTCAAACGGGTTTACACGCAATATGGGCTCGAAAAACGGATAAATCTGGCGTTTCTTCTCAATTCGACCGTCATCTCGCGCACCGAGGGCGATGATCCGTCGCCGACCGCCAAGGAGACACCATCGGAACGCGACATGCTCCTGATGCTCAATCAGGGAACGATGGCGGGCCGTCACCGCGAACGGACCGATACGGTCGCCTCGGTAAAGAAGAAGTCGACCTTCATCACCGTGGTCGTCATATTGGTGCTCTTGTTGGTTGCGACGGTGCTTATCTACCGTACAGTTACTAAGAAAACGGACATCCTTGTGGCGGAGCGGTCACAGGGAGAGGACCCAAAGACGAATCCGCCGAAGGAGGAAGGAAAGGTCAAGCAGAAGGAACTGGAACGCAAACAGTCCCCGAAGGAGCAGGAGCCGAAGACCTACAGCGGCAAAAAACCGGTTGGCGGCAAAAAGACCATCCTGCTTACCGTCAATGCCAATGTCGACGGAGTAACGGTCGTCAACAACGAGACCGGTAAGGTGCTCTGCGTTACGCCCTGCAAGACCCGTCTGCCCAAGAATGAGGGGGCGGTTATGGTGCTCGGCTTCCAAAAGGACGATTTCAACATACGGCCTATGGCCATAGCGCTCGACCGCGACATGACGGTCAACGTAGATCTCAAACAACTTCAGTAATTGCGGGAGGTGACCATGTCCAAAAAGATATTCGTCCTCGATACGAATGTCATCCTCTCCGATCCCAAGGCGATCTTCAACTTTGAGGAGAACGACATCGTCATTCCGCTGGTGGTCGTCGAGGAACTCGACAAATTCAAGAAGGACATGAATCAGATCGGCCTTGCGGCACGTTCGTTCGCCCGCTATATCGACAGCATTCGTAAACGCGGCAGTCTGCTGGCGGGCGTGCAACTCAAAGAAGGGGGGTCGATACGGATAGACCTTGCGTCGAAGGTCGATCTGCCGGCGCTCGATCTAGGCGGATCCTACGCCGACAACATCATTCTCTCGAGCGCCTACCGCGTTACCAAGGAGAATCCGAACGTGCCGGTGGTGCTGGTCAGTAAGGATATCAACATGCGCATCAAGGCCGATGCGCTCGGCATTCAAGCCGAAACCTACAAGAATGAAACGATCAATTTTACCAGCCTTCATAAGGGATTTGAGTCGCTCGAGGTGCCGGGCGAGGTGATCGACCGCATTTATCAACAGAAAAAACTGCCGCTCGACGACGCGCTTGCCGCACCCTTCCAGAAAGGCTTTGCGAACCAGTTCTTCATGCTCAAGGACGCTGCCAACGAACAGCATCAGGCGATCGTTCGCATCGACCCGTTCGACAAGGCGCTCGTTCCGCTCAAACAATACAAATCGGTCTGGGGCATTTCGGCCCGCAATATGGGGCAGAAGATGGCGCTCGATCTGCTATTGGACGATCGTGTGAAGCTGGTGTCGCTCATCGGCATCGCCGGCACCGGGAAGACGCTGCTGGCCATCGCGGCGGGGCTGGTAAAATGCCTTGACGAAGGGGTCTATACTCGAATGCTTGTCGCCCGTCCGATCTATCCGATGGGCCGTGATATCGGCTACCTGCCCGGCACGGTTAATGAAAAACTCAAACCGTGGATGCAGCCGGTCTTCGACAACCTCGAATACCTGTTGGCCGGCTACGATTCGACCAACTTCGGCAAGATGAACGATCTGCTGAACTCGGGTGTTATCGAGGTCGAGGCGCTTACGTACATCCGTGGTCGCAGCATCCCCGAACAGTTCATCATCGTCGATGAGGCGCAGAATCTGACGCCGCACGAGGTGAAGACCATCGTGTCGCGTGTCGGCGAGAACACCAAGATAGTCCTGACCGGCGACCCGTTCCAGATAGACAACCCCTACATGAACGAATCGAATAACGGTCTTTCCTACATCGTCGACAAGTTCAAGGAATTCCATCTGGCGGGCCACATCATACTCGAAAAGGGCGAGCGTTCGGCGCTTGCGAACGCGGCGGCGGAGCTGCTGTAAGAAACGATGCTTATCGCCCTCATCTCGGACATACACGGCAACCTTCCGGCGCTTGAGGCGGTCATCCGCCGTATCGCCGGAATCAAGCCCGACCGGCTCTATTTCCTCGGCGATGCGGTGGGGTATGGGCCGTGGCCGGCCGAATCGGTCGAGATCCTGCGCCGTAACGTACATGGTGGAGTGCTCGGCAATCATGATGCCGGCGCGGCGCGTAAGGTCGACGTGTCGAGCTATTATGATGCTATCCGTTATGTCATCGAATGGTCGCGCGATCAACTGAACGAAGAACAGAAGAAGTTCCTCGGTGACCTGAAATACATTTACAACGATGATACGGGGCTCATCCTCTGTTCGCACGGATCGCCGCGGATGCCCGAACGGTTCGATTATCTTTACAGCAAGGAAACGGTCGAACGGCTGTATGAGGTGGAACCCTTTTTGCGACGCATCACTTTTGTTGCTCATTCTCATTTCTTCAACTACTTCGTTCTGACCGGGAATGGCCGTTCAGTGGAACTGGATCTTGCATCGGGGCGCATCGACATCGACTTTCCTTATCCGTCGGTTTGCGTCATCGGGTCGGTCGGCCAGCCGCGTGATGGCGACAAGCGTGCCGGATTCGTCACCTTCGACACCGAGAAGATGTCGGTCCATTTCCACCGCGTCGAGTACGATGTGGAAAAAACGGTGAACCAGATACGCAAACTGAAACTGCCGCGCAGTTTCGCCGATCGTCTGCTAGAAGGACATTAGCATGTATTGGCATATCTTCGACGGACCGCAACAGTACGGTGAAATGCTAACGTTGCAAGAACGGTTCCGTGACCGTGTGCTAGCCGGTGAGTTGGACGAGGGGATCGTGCTGTTCCTCGAGCATGCGCCGGTCTATACCCTCGGGATCCGCGGCGTTGAGAAACATATCCTCATGCCCGAAGCGGAACGGGAGCGGCGCGGTATCGCCCTGTACCGTACCCGGCGCGGTGGCGATGTGACCTACCACGGTCCCGGCCAGCTGGTGATCTATCCGATACTCGATCTGCGTCGTTGTCATTTCGGTTCGGTGAAGGAATTCGTCGTGTGGTGGGGGAGCGGTATGGCGGCGGTGTTGGAACAACGGTACGGCATCGCGGCCCGGTGGAACGAGAAAAAGACCGGGGTGTGGGTCGGCCGCAACAAGATAGCGGCGGTCGGTCTCCACGTGAAAAAGGGGGTCTCAGCGCATGGCTTTGCGCTCAACTGTGATCCCGATCTGACTCATTTCACCGGCATAATCCCCTGCGGCATCACCGACGGCGGAGTGACCTCGATACGCCGCGAACGAGGAGCGTCGCCGCGACCGGCGGAGCTGGCGCATGAGTTGGTCGCTATGCTGGCGGAACGATTTGGTACCGACAACTTGAGGGAGTATCCGATATCATGATCGCACGCATCGCTTTCTGTCTCTGCACGGCGTTCATCATCGCCTGTGCTTCGTCGGGCGGCGACACGGTGAAAGGTCCGGCGCAGGACTATCGCGACTCGGCCCGGCTCTATATGCCGCTCGCGGTGGGGAATCAATGGACCTACACGCTTGATTATCTTGGTCAGGCGGGAGAAATGACCATAGAGATCGTTCGACAGGAGGGGGAGTGGTTCGTGGATAATCACGGCACCTCGCTGACCGTCGATCGGCGCGGGGTACGGGATCGCGACCGCTATCTTGTCACCTTTCCGTTGTTGGAGAAACGTTCGTGGGTCGCTTTTATTTCCCCGACCCAGCAAGAGACCCGTACGATACTCTCGGTCGACACGCCGGTCCAGACCCCTGCCGGAAACTTCGAGGGAGCGGTCGCGATAGAGGCTACAACCTCTGCGGGTAAGGATTTGCTGCTGAAGTCGGTCCATTATATTGTTCCCAAGATCGGCATTGTAAAGATAGAGACCTTCATCGTGGATGCCCGTGACGGTACGACCAAGCGGCAAACGCAAACGCTTTTAAAAAGTTGGCAGATAAAAAACGAGGAGAAAAGTTGACATTGTTATGGATAATTGTTACATAATTAGCATGAAATGTTATTCTAATTAAGTATAGTTATGTAGCCTTGCGGAGGCAGCGATGAAAAACCTGCTGATTTCGTTCGTGATAGTTTTTGCCGTGGTACTCGCGGCGCAGGAGTCGCCGGGGAACGCCGAAGAGGTGCCGGTGCCCCCCTTCATCGATCTGAACAAGGCCGATTTCACGCAGGCGCCCGATGAGCATGAGGTGGGCGCGGGTGACACACTGTGGGACCTTTCGGAGAAATACCTGAAGAGTCCGTGGTATTGGCCGAAGATATGGTCGATCAACCCACAGGTCAAGAACCCGCATCTCATCTATCCCGGAGATAAGATATACTTCAAGGGCACTGGAGAGATCATGATGCCGCCGACTGAGGAGGGTGGTCTTTCAGTGGGTGAGGGGAGTGAGACCTCTGAAGATCAAGAGACCGACGAAACGGCGCGTACCGGTAAAACACTCGATGATAAACCGGAGAACTATAAAGACTATGTGAAGCTCGGCGGCAAGTATCGTATCGACCGGTTCAGTCAGGTGAATGACACCCTGCTCGATGTTCCCCACCGCGGATTCATATCTGATGAGGGTATCAAAACGGCTGGTAAGATCATGGCGGCCTTCGAGCAGAAAGAGCTTCTGGCCACCGAGGACAACTGTTATGTTCAGTTCGATGGCAAGAAACTGGCGGTGGGTGATTATCTGGAATTCTTCCGCATCGAGGAAAAGATAAAACATCCGGCGACCAATGATGTGGTCGGTAACCGCATCGAGATAACGGGCAAGGGAAAGATCGTCGATGTCAATCAGGCGGGCATCGCAACGGTCAAGATCGTCAAGGCATATACGTCGGTCGAGCGTGGCGACAGCGTTCGTGAATTCCAAGAATATAAAACCAATATCCCGTTGGTAGCTCTGTCAAGCAAGATAGAGGTGATGATCCTCACCGGATACGATCCGGTCATTTATTTCGGCGACAACTATTTGATCTACCTCGATAAGGGCCTCAAAGAAGGGTTGCGTGAAGGCAATATGCTTACGGTGCATCGGCGGCAGGACGGCTTGAATACGCTCGAGAAAGAGGATGTGCTGAAACTTCCGCTCGAACCGGTCGGCGAGATCGTTATCGTCAGAACCGAACCCCACACCTCGGTCGCCATTATAACCAAAAGTGTGCTCGGACTCGAGCGCGGTGATGTAGCAACGGCGACCACTCTTGACTGATCGTTTCTTCATTTTTCTGACCACGGCCCTTATCGGTTCCGTGGCAATAGGGTATGTTTTCCTTAACGAGCTTTTCATAGAGGGATATCGAGCGTCGCCCATGGCACAGGATGCTGTTTGGGCGAACGACATGGCAAAGGATATCGAGGCGATTCAGGACATCACATACGGAATATATCCTGCCGATGCGATCAAGATGCAGCCTGCGGTATCGCGGATCGCGGAGCGATACGCGCGCCATCTGACCGAGGTATCCGATCGGCTCGATCCGCTCCTGAAAGTACGACTGACGACCTACAGCGAGCGATCATGGTCGGCGTTGGATCGCTGGGGATCAGAGACCGGGTTGGGCGAGGCCGAAATCTCGCAACTTCGTAGCGATCTCAAGGTGCTCAGAAAGATACTGGTGCTGGCGGGCAAACGGCTGGAAAAGGAGGCTCTTGCCGAACGGCGCGAAGGGCTGTTATTCAAAGCGCGGATGACGGCCGGGATGTTCGGCGCGGTCTTTTTGTTCGCTTTTGCCGGGATTGTTATGGCATGGCGAAGTAAACGACGATTGATCTCGGTCGCCAAACGGATCGGTCTTCCTGCGGCGGGCGCGTCGGAACTCATGACCCACGCGGAACGGATCGGTGATGAACGGGTCTCGGCCGAGAGCGCCGATCGCAAGGAGTTGACCCGGGAACGGACGATACTCAAACGGTACCGCGATATCCTCGATTCTCTGCAGGCGGGTATCGTCGCCGCCGACGCCGCGTCGGAGCGGGTGCTGTTCGTCAACACCGTTTTCCATGAATGGTTCGGCACCGGACCGGAGTTCATCGGGGAACCGCTGAAGGCGGTCATCGCGAAGAGCGGCGTCGACATCGCCCTGCCGGGGAAACTGCCGCACGCCGGGAAAACCTACTGGCGCGATGTGACGGCGGTCGCCGGGACGGTGCTGTATGTCGTGCGCGACATCAGCGAACAGGAACGGCTCGCCAGCCGTCTGCTCAATTCGGAGCGGCTCATTTCGATCGGCGAGATGGCCTCGAAGGTTACCCACGAGATACGCAACCCGCTCTCGACGGTGAAACTCAACGCCGAATATATCGCCGACAACGCGAAGAAGATGACCCCCGACGAACTGGCCGCCTCGATAGCGCTCATCGTCAAGGAAGTAATACGGCTCGAGGAGATCACCGACCGCTACATGGGAATGGTGCGTTACCGGGCTGAGGATGAGCCGGCGCAGAAGACGCTCTTGCCCGAGGCCTTGAACGATCTGCTCAAATTCCACGAGGGCGAGTTCCGCAAACGGAGCATTACGCTGGATGTAGCGATGGTCCCCGATGTTGAACTGACCATCGCGCTCAATTCGTTCCGCGAGGTGATGCTCAATCTCCTCAAGAACGCATGGGAGGAATTGGGCGACGGCGGCCGCATCGCCGTGTCGGGAGCTATCGACGACCGCGTGATATGCCTGCGGATCGACGACAGCGGACGCGGCGTTCCGGCGGCGGAGCGCGAAAAGATATTCCGCAACTTCTACACCACCAAGCCGGGCGGCACCGGCATCGGGCTTTCCCATTCGCTGAAACTGGTCACCGAGGCGGGCGGCACCATCGCCGTGGAGGATTCGCCGCTGGGCGGCGCGCGTTTTATCGTTACGATACCGCGGGTGGTCGCGACCTGATCTTTACGGATAGATATTTATCTGGTTCGATATCCAGCGATCGTCGAAGAGCACCTCAAGCGTGAAGTCGAAGTGTTCCATGTCGTTGTAGGCCCAGACATGCTCGAACGGTGCCTGAAAGCCGATCTCGGCCGCCTTCATCACCTTGTTGGGCCGTCCGGCGATGGCCTCTATCTGTTCGCGCGTCATCCCCATGCCGAGGTTGAAGACCTTCTCGGCGTGCTTGGTGAGGAAGCGTATCTCGACGATGAGTCCGTTGCGGACGAAGAAGAGGATGTCGCGGTCGGTGTAGTCGAAGACCACATAGTCGTCGTTGGCGTTCTGGCCGCGCTTGGGGTAGACGGTCATCGTACCGTAGCCCATGTGCTTGAGGATGTAGTTCACCCGCTTGCCGAGGTATTCGCCCCAGTTGAAGATGATGCCGTGCGGCACCACGATCTCGTCGCTTTTCTGCGCCATGTCGTCACTCCTATGATCTGCCGTTCGTGAATTTATTTCTCAGTTTGGTCGCGAGCCACTGCGCCTGCACATCCTTCATGAGGAAGAGCGCCGTGAAGAAAAGGAGCCCGAAGATCGCCGTCACGATTGAGAGCGGCACGCCATAGGCGACTATCCGCCAGCCGTTCCCGGCGAACAGGCCATAGATATACGGTTTCAGGAAATAGAGCGGCACAGCGATGAGCGCCGACACCGCGAGGATGCGGACCATGTAGCCCACCGCGCGGAGCGTCATCGGCCCGAAGGCGTCGCGCTTCTTTCCGATGAGCGGCAGGACGAGAAAAAGGGTGTTGACCAGCGCGGCGAGCGTCGCGGCGATGGCGATGCCCGGACCTTTGAACGGGCCGACCAGCGCCAGACACAGCGCGATGTTGGCGCCGAACGACCACATCCCGGCCCAAGTGGGCGACTTGGTATCCTCCTGCGCGTAGAAAGCCGGGGCCAGCACCCGGTTGAGGGCGATGAAGTAGAGCCCCGCGATATGGCCGAGGAATATCGCGGCGGTGAGCGTCACCGAATCGTCGCCGAAAGCGCGCGCTTTGAAGATAAGGGTGATGATCTCGCGCGAATTCATGACCGCAAGGAGCGTCGCCGGGATGGTCACCAGCGCGATGGCGTTCACGCTGAAGAGCAGATGGCCGGTGAATTTCTCCCATTCGTTCCGCTTTGCGTTCTCCGACAGTTCGGTCAGCACCACCGTGCCGATAGAGACGGCGAAGACGCCGAGCAGTAGTTCGAGGAGCCGGTTACTGAACTGGAGCGAACTCACCACGCCGGTCCCGGCGGTGCTCGCGATGACCGACGAGGCGAGGACATTGACCTCGTAGGCCGCCATCCCGATGACGGTGGGGCCGACAAGGAAGAATATCTTGCGGACGCCGGGGTCGCGGAACGCCGCGGCGAGCGGCCGGAAAGAGAAGCGGAACCCCGCCTTGAGCACGAAGGGAAATTGGAGCAGCGCCTGTAGAGAGCCGCCGACGATGACGCCGACGGTCATGGCGCGCGCCGGGTTGTCCATGTAGGGCGACAGGAGGACGGTCGAGGCGATGATACAGCCGTTGAAGACCATCGGCACCGCGCCGGCGGGGCCGAAGATGTTGACGCTGTTGAGGATGCCCTGAAAGAAGGCGGCGATCGATATGAAGGCGAGATAGGGGAACATGATCCGGGTGAGGAACGCCGTTTCGCGCTGGATGTCGGGCGTCAGATCGGCATAAAAGGTGTCGATGATGCCGCCGGTGAAGAGGATGCCCAGCGTGACCGCCGTGACCACGAGGAAGGTGATCACCGTCAGGAACGCCGAAAGAAAGAGCCGTATCTTCTCTTTATTGTCCTCGATGAGGTAGCCCTTGAAGGTGGGGACGAAGGCGACCGCGATGCTTCCTTCGGCGAAGAGCTTGCGCATCAGATTGGGGAGCAGGAACGCGATGGTGAAGGCGTCGGAGAAGGCGGTGGTGCCGAGGTAGGCGGCCCGCACGATCTCGCGGATGAGCCCCATGACGCGGCTTCCGGCGGTGAGGAAGACCAACTTCAGACTATGGCGGACGATGCTTTTGGTGTTCACTGTACCTTCATGAGCGTCGGATCGACGACATCTTTTTCCTCGACGGTGGTGGTCGGTTCGGTCCCGGCGACGAAGTGCATCATGCGTCCCGTTTCGCTCACCAAGCCCGTTTTGCGGTCTATCTGCACCGACACGATGCCGGGCGGCCGCCGGAAATCGGTCTTCGGGAAATTGGCGAGATAACGGCCCATGAAGTCTATCCAGATCGGGAGCGCCGCCTTGGAGCCCGATTCGCTGGGGCCCAGCGTGATGCCATGCTGATCGTTGCCCAGCCACACCCCGGCGATGAATTCGGGCGAGAAGCCGATGAACCACGCATCGAAGCTGTCGTTGGTGGTGCCGGTCTTGCCGCCGATATTGCGGCCGAGGACCGCCGCCTGCGCGCCAGTGCCGAAGATGGTCACATCCTGCAGTATCCGCGTCATGATGTAGGCGGACTGCGGCGACATGTTCTGCTCCTCGGGGCGTTTGGCGAAGAAGAGCATCCGCTCTATCTTCTCGGCGGCCGACAGGTAGGGATCGTAGAAGACGGTATTGTTCTCAAGGAGCGCGCCGTTACGGTCGACAACCTTGCGGATGTAGGTCGTATGCGGTTTCTTGCCCTGATTCGGGAAGTGCGAATAGGCGTCGGTGAGTTCGTCGAGCGTCAGGCACGAGGCGCCGAGCACCGTGCCGAACTCGGGTCGCAGGACGCTTTTGATTCCCAGTTTTTTGGCAAAGTCGAGCCCGTAGGGGATGCCGATATCCATGAACATCCTGACCGCCGGCGCGTTCATCGACTGAACGATCGCCTCCCACAGCGTCACCTCGCCCTTGAAGGTTTCGTCGTGGTTCTCCGGTTTGAAGTTCATGTCGGTGACGGCGACCGGTGCATCGAGCAGCATCGTGGCGGGAGTGAATTTAAGTTTTTTCTCTTCGTCTTTCTGTTCCAGCGCCCCGGCGTAGAAGACCGGCTTCATCGCCGAACCGGGTTGGCGGCATGCCTGCGAGGTACGGTCGAATTCGCTTTGTTCAAAATCGTAACCGCCCATCACGGCGCGGATGTAGCCGGAATAAGGGTCCTTCACTATGGCGGCGCCTTGCGGCACCGGTATCTGTTCGAGCGCAAAGAAGAAATCGGTCGGGAGCGGCTTGTCGAAGCGGCGGTGGTCGAAGTCATCGCTTGCTCCATCGGTGTCGGTGGGCCGCACGATGATGATGTCGCCCGGCTTCAAAACTTGAGCGGTCGAGGTGATCGCGGCCCAGCCGCCGAGGGGGTTGTAGGGGCGTGCCCACTGCAAGTGCTTGAGGTAGAGCGGTTTCTTCACCTCGCCGACCTGTATGAGCGCCTTGTCCTTCTCGGCCGAGAGCACCACCCCCTGATAGATGACGCCGCGCACCATCGTTTCGGGCAGTATCTCGCCGAAGAATTTGCGATGTTTTGCCAGATAGCGATCAAGTTCCTTTTTGAGGTCGATGCGATAGAGCGGGCCGGTGTAGCCCTGTCGCCGCGCGAGAGCCCGCAGGCCGGTGTAGACCGCCTCGTCCATCATTTGCGAGGCGCGGACATCCACGGTGGTCGACACGACCAGCCCTTGCTGATACAACTGATCGTTGCCGTAGGTCGTCTGCAGATGACGGCGCACCTTTTCGCTGAAGTAGGGCGCCTTGTCGAGGAAATAGTCCTTCATCGGGGTGACGAACATCGGCGTCGCATGAGCCTCGTCGTACTGTTCCTTGGTGATGTATTTCTCGGCGAACATGCGGCCCAGCACATAGTCGCGCCGTTTCTTGGCCTTTTCGGGATTGTTCTTAGGCGACGCCTCGGAAGGATATTTCGGCAGGCCAGCGAGCGTCGCCATCTCGGCCAGATCGAGTTCCCACACGTGCTTCGAGAAATAGGTGAGCGCCGCCGACTCGACGCCGTAGGCGCCGCTGCCGAGGAATATCTCGTTGAGGTAGAGGTAAAGTATCTCCTCCTTGGTGAGCGCCCGCTCCAACTCCATTGCGAGCAGCATGTCCTTGAGTTTTCGGGTCATCGTCCGCTCGCTACCGACGAACGCCTTGGCGAGTTGCTGGGTGATGGTCGAGCCGCCCTGTTTGACGCCGGTGAATGCGTACTTGAGCGCGGCGCGCATCATCGCGACCGGATCGACCCCGCTGTGCTTGAAGAATTCGCCGTCTTCGCCGGCGACAAAGGCGAGCGACAGGAGCCGCGGGATCTTATCGTAGGGGACGATATTGCGTCGATTGTCCTGATAGAACTCGGCGACGAGCTGACCGTCATACGAATAGATTTTGGTTCCCTGCACCGGCTTGTAATCGGCGATGGTCTCTATCCGAGGGATCTGGCCTTTTAGGTAGCGGTAGCCGGCGAACAGGCCGACGATTCCGACTATGAACAGGGCGGCGAGGGTCCACAGGATGATCTTAGCGGGTTTCTTTTCCGTGAGGTATCTGTAGCGTTTCATCGCGTTTCTCCGAAAAGTTCACGGAACGCCGCCGCATAGCAGGGGCGTTTGAAATCGACCGCCAGCGCCAGCACCGCCGCCGGTTCTTCCCAGCGAAATGCGCGGAACTCATCGTTGGGTCGCAAGGTCGCCGTCGGCGCCGTCAGCCGGAACAGAAAATAGGTCTGCTCCTGCCCCGCAAAGCCGCGCGCGACGACCGCGCCGTTGGGTAGCCGATAGGAAAAAGGCCCCGATTTCCCCGCGAGCGTGACTTCGGCGGGGGTCAGCCCCGTCTCCTCGGCCAGTTCCCGCCACGCCGCCGTCTCGGCCTCTTCTCCGGTATCGATGCCGCCTTGAGGTAATTGCCAAGCGCCCGCAATATCGGTCCGTTCGCCGATGAGAATCTTTCCGGCGCCGTCGATGACGATCAGCGCCACATTGGGCCGCAGGTTCATGCGGACCTCTCGACGATGGCGCACGATTTTTCCGATTCCCACACCATCACCCGCTCCACCGAACAGGCGGGATCGCGTCCCGCCAGCTCGCGTTCCGCCTCGGTGAAAAGGTGGCGCGCGATATGTTCCGCGGTCGGATTTTCCTCGGTGAAAGGGGCGACCTCATTGATATCGTGGTGGTCGAGCCGGTCTAGTACTCGTAAAAGGATGGCGTCAAGATCCTTAAAATCGATGACGAAACCGTTCGGATCGAGTTCCGACCGTGAAACATACAGGCGAACCCGCCAATTATGGCCATGAACCTTCTCGCACTTACCGCGGTAGTTGCGGAGATGGTGCGCCGCGGAAAAGGTCGATTCGCGATACACAAGAAATCTCATTCATTCCTCCGATCGGCGCCGAACCGATCTTGCTATGGCGGGCCACTCTAGCACAAATGGCGAGTTGTTTCAACTTTCATGTGTTTCTCCCGGCGGCGGACAAAAAAACTTGAATTTTCGATTCTGTTCCCATAAGGTGTGGCGACAGTTGCACTCTTTGGAACATATGAGATGGAGGTTCAGTGATGATTCGTAGGTCAGTGAAGACGGTGTTCATCGTCCTGTCGCTTTTGATCCCGTTCGCCCTGTGCGCCGCTGATGATTTCGGCGATGAGTTTGGCGGCGGTGAGGAGCAGAAAAAAGTAGAAGAGGAGCCGTTCGACGCCGAAAAATCGGCGGCCGACAAGGAAGATGCCGATAAAAAGGCTCACGATCAGGCGATAAAAGATCTGCTGGGCGATACCCCCTCGGAAGAGCCTGCTAAGGAGGAAGAGGAAGAGGTCGCTCCCGCCAAGAAAGCGGAAGAAGAGGACGATATGGAAGAAGAGGGAGAGGAAGAGGCGCCGAAACCGAAGAAAAAAGAATCGGTGGACGATATCCTCGGCACCAAGAAGAAAGAAGAGAAAAAGGTTGCAAAGCCTGCCGCGCAGGGCCTTAAGCCGGTCGCTATGGTGAAGGGCGCCTTCAACTTCGGCAGTTACGCGAAGGATTTCGGCCAAGGCCTGATGTATGGTTCGGTCGACGAAGGCATCCTCGGCGCCGAATTTCTCGGCGAGGCGGTCTTTGCCAAGGCGACGATCAACGTCCGTACGCAGAACCCGCTCCTTTTCAGCGCTCCCAAGCCCACCGATTGGGGAACGACACACCCGGGCAAGGCCTATGACGGCTCCGGGGCGGTGCAGTACAATCCGCTCATGGACGATAACTACATCGTCAACAGCATAGTGCAGGGCCTGCCCTACGAAGTGTACGGCGGCATGAAATTGTTCGAGATGTTGACGATCCGCGCCGGCAAGATGATCCCCTCCTATGGTATCCTTGACAAATACCAGCACCTTGGTGTTGCGGTCGGTACTCCACTGGGCACTCGTCCGCTTCTCGCGGTCGAAGGCTGGATCCCCGAGACCGATGCCGGCTTCGCGCTGGGATTCGATTATGACCTCGACGACGAATCGGGCATCACCGCCGAACTCATGATGGGCACCGGCGTTATCCCCAACATATCGCAGTTCTGGCAGAGTCAGAAGACCATGGGCATGTATTTCAAGGGCGGCTACCGTTCCGAGATGATCACCGCCATGTTGGGATTCCAGTACCGCAACGATTACGAAGGGACGCTCGGCAAACAGGTTCCCTTCATCGGTTTTGGATTGGGCACGATATTCAGCTATGCCGGCTTTGAGACATGGTTGACGGTGGACTACACTCTTGCCAATCTCATCCGGACCGTGGGCGGCAGAGCGCTCGTGAGCGAAAAGACCGGCGGCTTGAACCTCTCTTTGATGCCGGCGTACAACCTGTCGCTCGATTACGGAGTCATCGACAAATTACAGTTCGGTGTCCGCTTCGATCTTAATTACGGCGTGTACAGCGAACTTGCCGGTGGCGGCAATTATCTGCACTGGTATTCGGCGGCCTCGGCCAGCGGCGCCAAGACCTATACCTTCAAAAATGACGCGATGCAGATGCGTTTCGGCGTTGCGATCAACCTGTTCGCCAAAGAATATGAATCGGTACGGTCGTTCGCCGGCTTTACCTTCATGATGCAACCGGCCACTCAGTTGGTCAATATGTCCGGCGCGGCCAACGATGTGAGCAGTTTCGGTTTCTATAACTTCGGTCTTCAGGGCGGCGCCGAATTCTGAGCGCGGCCATCGATGGATTTTTCAAGGCCCGGGAGACCGGGCCTTTTTTTTATTGACATCGGTCGCTCCGATTCCTATCATAAAAAACAACCGGTATTTCTAATAAACCGAGGAGGTGTGGTATGAAACGGATCATGGTCATGGCGCTGGCGGTGTTGGTCGTCATCGGCCTACTGGCTACGGCAGGTTGTTCGGGAAAACAAGAGGGAGACCGTCGCGAAGAGGCGCAGAAATTGTTTGAACAGGGACAATTCGGTCCCGCCAAACAACTGCTCATCGCCTTGAGGAGCAACTACCCGAATGACAAGCAGTTGCTGGATCTGGAGCATCAATGTGATGCCAAGATCGCCGAACAGAAATATGACGCGATCTGGAAAGAGGCCGAATCGAAGGACGATTATCAGGAATGGATCAAAGCGATGATCCGCATGAAAGAGGTCGAGAACTTCAATCGCGACATGGTGAAGGACCGCATCCAGAAGGCGACCCAGAAGGCGATAGACGCCGGCGCCCGCCAGCTTAAGGATGACGAACTGCTCGGTCTGCTCAATAAGCTGTACATGCGCTATCAGGTCATTTCCGACAAAGATCGGCTCATGTACATCACCATGTTCTACAACGAAGGGCGCTTCCCGCTCAAGGAATGGAAAGACACCTTCATCTCGAAATATCCCGAACTGCTCGATGACAACAACATGTTCGTCGGCTATCCGCGTCCCGAAAAACCGGCCGCCCCCGAAAAGAAGGGCGCCAAACCGGCGAAATAGGCTTCGCATCTTTTTTCGATAGTTGATCTCTTGCGCATCACCATAGAAAAGATCATCTCTTCCGGCGACGGTATCGGCTGGGGTGACGGTAAAACCTATTTTGTTCCCGGCGTACTTCCCGGTGAAACGGTCGAGATACGGGCGACGGAACGGATGCGCCGGGCCTTCCGGGCGACCGATTTTCGTATTGTGACGCCGAGTGCCGACCGCTGTGAACCTGCTTGCCCGCTGTTCGGGCGTTGCGGCGGGTGCGACTTTCTCCATATGAACACCGTAGCGCAGGAACGGGTGAAACGAGGTATTGTCGCCGACTTCTTTCATCAAAACGGCCGGCCGCTTTCGGTAGAACCGCGATTCGTGAACATCGGACAGTTCGGTCTCCGGACGCGGGCAAAGGTTCACATCGTCGGCGGGCATCCCGCATTTACCCGGCGCGCGTCTCACGAATTGGTGCCGTTCGCGGAATGTCCGCTTCTTCATCCCGGCCTCAACAAGATCATTCATGCCGATGCCGCAACCCGCTCTGAAGGTACGGTGTACTACGAATTCGCGCCGGGCAGCGGTGACTGGTCGCCGCGCGCCGCGGTGGTCGTCAAGGTGGTCAAGGGCGAACAGTTCCGCGTTTCGCGCGGCAGTTTCTTTCAAGCATCCGAGGAGGGCGCGTCGGCTCTGGTCACCCTATTCGGAGAACTTCTCAACGAGTTGCGTCCGTCCCGTGTGCTTGACCTGTTTTGCGGGGTCGGCCTTTTCTCTCTTTTTGCGGCCCGGCGGGGTGCAACGGTGACCGGGATGGAGCTATCGGAGAAGGCGGGGGAGGATTTTGCCGCCAATCTCGGTGGAAAGGCGCAGTTCATACAGGCCGATCTCGGTCATGAGGTGCGATTGCCCCCGGCCGATCTCATAGTCGTCGATCCGCCGCGGACCGGTTTGCCGCCCGATCTGATCCCATCCATCACGGCGACGTCCGCCCGCGAGCTTTGTTATGTCTCCTGCGACGGGGCGACTTTCGTGCGCGATCTCGGGCGCCTCGAACTACAGGGAAGGTTCACTCTTGTGGACCTTACGATCATCGATCAGTTCCCCGCCACGCACCATATGGAACTGGTCGCCCGGCTCCGCAGAGAAACTTGACAATACCGTTGGCGCTATTATCATCCGACCGTTACGAGGCAACGATATCCTGAGGGATGCTATGAAGCGCGTACTGATCGTCGACGACGAGGTCGCTCTCGTTAAGTCGATGAAGAATTTCTTTCAGTTCAAGGGGGTCGACGCCCTTGTTGCCGTCACCGGCGAAGAGGCGCTCGAGATACTGAAAAAAGAAAAAGATATCGCGCTGGTCATCACCGACGTCATCATGCCGGGCATCAGCGGCATCGAACTGCTCAAGCGGATCAAGGAGATGAGTCCCTCGATACATGTCATCGTCATGACCGGCATGCTTTCGATAGAAAATACCGTATCTTCCCTTCAGAACGGGGCGAGCGACTATTTGCTCAAACCTTTTTCGAGTCTCGATTATGTGTGGGAAGTGGTGCGCAACTACCTCTGACGATCGATCTTCGCCAAACGCCGTTCCAGCCGTATCTTGAAGCGTGACTGCAGATCCTCTTCCGCATAGCGTGCCAGAGTCAGTATCCCGGTCTTGAAGGCCCGTACGTTCGAGCGGCCGTGGCCGATGCCGACCAGATGGTTGATGCCGAGCAATATCGCACTGCCGTAGCGGGTGTAGTCGAACCGCTGGAAGGCCGACCCGAAAAAGGTCTTGAAAAAGAATCCCGACATTTTCATCCAGTACTGATGGGGCGCTATCTTGGCCCGGATCAGATCGTAGATGGTCTCCGAAAGCCCTTCGATGACCTTGAGCGACACATTGCCGGTGAACCCGTCGGTGATGACTACTTCGGCCTCGGGGTTCTTGAAGAGCTGATTGCCTTCGATAAAGCCGCCGTAGTTGAGATGGCTCTTCACCAGTTCGGCCGCCTCGATGACCGACGGTTTGCCCTTGGTCATCTCTTCGCCGACGCTGAGTATCTTGACGCACGGCTTGTCCATGCCGGTGATGCAGTGAGAGAAGGCTTCGCCCAGAAGCGCGAAATGGAAGAGCGTCTCGGCCTTTGCCTCCATCGTCGCGCCGAGGTCGAGAAGTACGACCTTTTGCTGTCCCAGCGCCGGGAAAACGACCGTCAGCGCAGGCCGCGAGATACCCTTGATGGCGCCCGATATGAAGTAGGCGACCGCCACGGTGGCGCCGGTATTGCCCGCCGTGAAAAAGGCATCACCCTTGCCGTCGGCCAGCAGTTTCAGCCCCACATGAAGCGATGATCGGCTTTTTTTCCGGACCACCGCCGAAGGACTTTCATCCATCGCGATGTGTTCGGGGGCATGAACTATCTCGATATTGCGCGGGAGCGGCAGTCCATTCGGTATGGCGTTGCGGATATCGCGTTCCCGACCGACGAGGATGACCCGTAACAGCCGGTTCTCTCTGCAAGCGTGGATCGAGGCCTCGACGGGGACCGCCGGAAAGTGGTCGCCCCCCATCGCGTCGACGATGACGGTGGCGTACATGCCGACCGCTTACGCCTCTGCGCCGCCCTTGATGTCCTTGCCGCGGTACTGGCCGCAGGAAGAGCAGATGCGATGCGGCATCATGGTCTCGCCGCACTTGGGGCAGGTGCGCGCCGCGACGGGCGACAGCTTCGGGTGTCCCGCTCTGCGGGTACGGCCTCTGGCGCGCGAATGTTTCCGTTTTACCGTTGCCATGGTGGTCCTCCGTGGTTATCCTTAACCGTTGTTCATACAACCGCAGTCGACATCGTTGCGGTTCCTGCCGCAGACCGGGCAGAGCCCTTTGCACTCCTCGTCGCAGAGGATCTTCTGCGGTATATTCAGTACGATCGCCTCGCGGACGAAAGGGCCCAGTTCGATGGCGTCGCCGCTGTAGACATAATCCATATCGGGACTGCTCTGTTCCGGGAAGAGGATATACTGCTCCTTCACCTCGACCGACACTTCCACCGGAACGCCGCACCGGTCGCAGGCCGACTCGACGGCGAACTGACCGGCGAAGGTGAGCGATATCGTCTCGCCGGCGCGGTAGTGGGAAAGGGTCAGCTCATAGTTCCGTAAGGTGCTGCCGTTGTTCAGGGTCTCTCCGGTCAGGAGTTCATCGACGACGAGCTGACGCTCGCTCTCGGTGATATCAGGGAGATAGAGGAGCACGGATACCTCACAAAAAAACGCGTTCCGACTATAGTCACAAATCGCGGGGTGTCAAGAGTTTTGGCGGTCATCGGCGCGCGCCGTCGGTGGGTGTCGGGCAGATTTTTTTCAAAGGGAATCTTTCTTTATCGGGTTTTGTTGTTATACTACCTTTTGTAACTGCGCCGGGAGCGGCATGATCAATTTCCTCTACGCGATCCTCCTGTTCGGACTGGTCATCTTCGTGCACGAACTGGGTCATTTCCTTGTCGCCCGCCGTTTCAATGTAAAGATCTTTGTTTTTTCGCTCGGTTTCGGGTCGTCGCTCATCAGCTGGCGGCGCGGCGAGACCGAGTACCGTATCTCTGCGGTGCCGCTGGGCGGCTATGTCAAAATGCTCGGCGAGAACACGCCCGAAGAGGAGATCCCGTTGGAGGATCTGCCGCGCAGTTTCCAAGCGAAGGTGTGGTGGCAGAAATGCCTGATCGTACTGGCCGGGCCGACGATGAATATCCTGTTCGCGCTTTTCATTTATCTCTGCATATCGTTCTTCAACTATACCAGCGATGCGCCGGTGATCGAATTTATCGCTCCCGACGGCGCGGCGTTCTCTGCCGGTCTGCACGAGGGCGACCGCATTGTCGCCATGAACGGCACGACGACCGCCGTATGGGAGGATGTGCAGAACAATCTTCCCGAGCCGGTGAACGGCGCCTGTGCGCCGCTGACCCTTTCGGTCTTGCGCTGGCCTTCCGGTGCCGCCGAAGAGGTCGTTGTCAAACCGGAGAAACGGCGTTATGCCGATGTGCTGGGCGACGAGACGGAGCGCTGCATCATGGGTATCGCGGCGCTTCCGCGTGACTCCCGGCTCGCGTTCGTTGGGCCGGTGGAACAGTTGAAAGGGGGCGATCTTCTGCGGGCGGTCGACGGCAAACCGGTAACGCGCTGGTATGAGGCGGCGACGCTTCTTACGCCGGCGGCCCATACGCTTCAGGTCGAACGAGACGGCAAGAAGGTCGATCTTTCCCTGACCGCTGAACAGTCGGCGCAGGCGGTCGCGGTGATGCGGCACGGCGGCATGATCGTGGGACAGGTGGATGCCGATTCGGTCGCGAAAAAGGCCGACATCCAGCCGGGCGATCTTATCGTCGAGGCGAACGGTATCGCGACGGTAGCCCCGTTCGAATTCGTCAGCGAGCTCAAAAAGGCGAAAGAAGGCGACACGGTGCGGATAGCGCTTTACCGCGGCGGCGAACGGGTCGAAAAAGAGATCGTCATCGCGATAGATTCGAAGGACAATCAGTACACCGGCCAGAAAGAGACGAGCGTCCGCTGGGGCGCCCAGTTCCTCTTCAATTACGATATCGAGCCGACGCAGGCGCGCCGCGCCGATCCGGTCTCCTACTCGCTGCGGTACGCGGTAGGTGAGGCGTGGAACATATCGGTGCTGACGGTCAAGGGGATGTATTATCTCGTTGCCGGCAAACTGTCGGCCAAGTCGCTCGGCGGACCGATCCTCGTGTTCGATATCTCGCAGAAAGCGGCCGAACGGGGAGCGAAGGTGTTCCTGTCGGTCATGGCGATGATTAGCATCAATCTCGGCATCCTGAATCTTCTGCCGGTGCCGGTGCTTGACGGCGGCCACATGGTCATGTATGCGTGGGAAGGGCTGACTCGCCGCAAGATACCGGTCCGCGTCAAGGAATGGTCACTCCGGGTCGGGGTGGCGCTTCTCATGGGTCTCATGGTATTCGCGATGTTCAACGATATCAGTCGGTATATATCCATCTTCAGGAATGGGTAGGACATGACGCAGGAGGTGCTTATCTGGGACAGTTCCGCAGGGCACGCCCTCCTCTGGTGGCGTGCCGGCGAGCGGCAGGCGCGGCTCGTCAAGCGGTATGAGAAACGGTGCTTCCTTACCCAGTTCCCGCTATTCCTCGAACAGATCGCCGACACCCTTACGGTAGGTCCCGATACGACGGTCTACCTCGGCGCCGGTCCCGGCTCTTTCACCGGACTCAAGACCGGCATCGCGGTTCTCGGCGGTTTTCTCTATGCCCGCGGCGTGACGACGGTGCGGCTGGTCTCGTCGCTCGATATCAGTTCACTCCGGGTTCCCCTTATCGAGGGAGCGCTTCATGTCGTCGCGCGGCCGTTCAACGACAACACGCTGTTCCTTTCGGCGTTCGAATGGCGCGCCGGCAGGCGCCACAGCGTTATCACGGAACGTGCGGTGCCGGGCGGAGAACTTGCCGCGATCCTCACCTCTCATGCCGTGCGTTCCGCCGTCCTCATTGCCGACGCCGATCTACCGCCGGTCATTGAAGAGCACTTCTCCCGTCTGTTCCCCGACCTGCGCCGCGCTTGCCCTGACGGCGATATCGACTTTGATCTGCTCCCGACGCTTCCGCTCCGGTCGACCGCCGACCTGCGGAGCGATCCGTTGTTGCTTGAGTATATGGCCACCCCTGCCGATCTGCAGGGGGAACATACTGCGTATTATGTTTCGATGAACTGACCGAAGGAGGTGTTGCCATGCAGCAGTACAAGGTCGTCCCGGCTCAGGAGATCGAAAAAAGGCTCCACAAGACCATTCAGGAGCATTCCGACCTCAATGAACGGGTCGACGCGCTGGCGAAGAAAGATGTGATGACCCCGGATGAGGAGATGGAGCTGAAGCGGCTCCGCAAACTCAAACTCTATAAAAAAGACATGATCGCCTACCTTACGACGATGATGAAGGCTGCCCCGGAGTGATCGAGGCCCCCTGGGCCTTCCTTTTCGGTGAACGATATGTCGCCAATTTTTTGACATGGATACGGAGTAGTGTTAGTATAGCCGCGTTATTGGCGCAAGGAACACGGGTACGGAGGATATGATGGCACGACTGTTGGCCTTTCTGCTGTTGATCGCGTTCGTCGGGTCGGGCGGACCGCTCTATGCTGCGAAAAAGAAATTTACTCCCGAAGGCGGAGTGGAGGAAAAGCAGAGCGAAGAGAAAGCGGCTCCGGCCGATATAAAAAAGGGTAAGGAAAAGGCGCCAAAGAAGAAGGCGGAGAAGAAAAAGGAGGAACCGGCACAGAAGCCGGCCGCGGTCGCTGAACCGGCGCTTGCGCCGATAGCGAAACCCGCTCCCACTCCTGCAAATCCGACGCCTGCCCCCAAAGCCGAAGAGAAATCGGCGGCCGCGCCGACCGCAACGACCGCGCCGAAGGTTGAAGAGAAGCCGACGATCGCGCCGGCCGTTGCACCGGCTCCAGCCCCGAAGGTCGAAGAAAAATCGCCGACGCCGGTCGCTAAGGGTGATCCGGTTGTTCTGACCGGTGTGGTCGCCGATGCGGACACGAAGAGTCCTTTGGTCGGCGCAAAAGTGACCACCAATACTTTTCCCTATCCGGCGCTGACAGTGAAGGACGGTTCATTCAAATATCCCATGAAACTGAAACCCGGCATCTACAAATTGGAGGTCGTCGCCCCGGGATATAAGCCTTTTCAGATCGATGTCGAGGTTGTTGCCGGCATGAAGGAATTGCCGGTTAAAATATGGATGGCGCTCGAGGCGTCCGCACTGCGATCGCTTGCTGAACATCCTGATGGGAAACCGTTTGAAACGGCAGGATTGCGCGGCGCGGAAAAGGTATTGTCGGCACAGCAGTCGGTCGAGAAAACGATGACGGCGCAAAAACCGATCTATGTCATCACCGGTCATCTCAAGGACGCAAAGACTTCGGCACCGGTAAGCGGCGCCATAGTGCTTAAGGAGCAGAATTTGCAAATACCGGTCGATGCGGAAGGGCAGTTCCTTCTGTCGCTTCAACCGGGAGAATACACGGCGTTGATACCCATCGTCGGGTATATTCCCGAAGAGAGGAAAATAACGGTTTCCGGCAACGGCGATGTTGTCTGGGAGCTGACCCCGGTCGATCGTATGGTACGAATGTACGGATACAACGAGAAAATGGCGAAAAGCGATGCTTCTCGTTTGGCCGATCTGCCCGGCGTGGCGGTGCTTGCGCCGACGCGTCGATATGACAGCGGCCTGACGATCATGGGATCGCCCGCAACCGAGAACGGGTACTATATCGAGGGATTCCAATCGCCGGCCGCCATCCATATGTTGGGGCGGGAAACGGTCATACATCCGGCGCTTATCCAGACCGCAGAGCTCTCTTACGGCGGGTTCTCTCCCGCTTATTTCGACGCTACCGGCGGCGTGGTCTCCCTGACCCTGCGCGATCCCCGCACTGATCGACTCGGCGGGCTGTTCGATCTGAGCTTGTTCGGCGTTTCCGTGTTGGCGGAAGGTCCTATCACCAACGCCGACTATTTTGCCGCCACCGTGAGTAAGGGTCTTACCGATCTTTTTCCGACCTTTTTTTACGGGGAAGGGAGCTCTCTCGTATATAACAATAACTATGATGTGACGATACTTTATCTACATAAATTTCCCGGTAATCATCGGCTCCGTGCGTATGTTTTCGGTGGGATGGACAGCATCGGAGTGCGGGCGGAACATTTACGCAATGCGGTCCCCGAACATGCCGGGGTCCTTTTCCCGTCTCAATTCTTCACGCGCCTTACGACCGATTATACGTATTCCTTCAAGGAACTTGACACAGAGATAGACAACCGCTTGGCGCTTTCCTATGAGAATCGCGATTGGCGATACGCGATGTATGCCGGAAGCGATTTCGGCCTGACGGCGCATCTTATCGAAGGTCTTGACGAATTCCACTGGAGATTCGATCCGCATAACAAGCTGACCATTGGCGGTGATATGCGGCTTGGTTTCTTTGATGTCTCGACTGAATATGTGTCGTTGCCGTTGGAGGGCGAGCCTTTTGCGATCAGGGTCTCGCAGAAGATCGATAGTCCGGGTTATCAACCCTACCTTCATCCGACGCTCTACGCGATGCACGAACTCTCCTACGCCGGGTTCACCATCCAGCCGGGATTTCTCCTCGCTCTTGACGCGCACAGTAAGAAGAACACCGAATTGTCGTTTGATCCGAGGCTCATGGTGCAATATCGTTTTGACGATTCGATGGCGTTGCGACTGTCGGGCGGTCTCTATTCGCGTCGTCCCGACTATGAGCTCGTGAGCGATCGATGGGGGACCGAGGATCTGCTCGCGGAACATTCGGCCCATGTCGTGCTTGGTTTCGAGAAGACCTTCCTGAATGCCTATACCGTCGAGGTGAAAGGTTTCTACAAACACCTTTACAATCTCATCCGGCGCTCGGGTGTCGATCTGCTTGAATACAACAATCTCGGCGAAGGCTACGCCGCCGGCGGTGTCTTGAACTTTAAGGCCGATATCGCCGATACCTTCACCGGCATGGTGGGTTATGCATTCGCCATTAGTCAGCGTAAGGATAGCGCGGTGCTTGATTACCGCTCCAGCGATGCCGATATCCCGCATACGTTCATTCTCACGGGACGTTGGACTCCCGCCAAGGAATGGGCTCTCCAAGGCCGATTCTCGCTCCGTTCCGGCGCTCCCCATTCGCGTTTCTCGGGTTCCGAGTTCATCGATGATGGCGTCGAGTCGCGATTCGAGCCTCTCCCCATCGTTGACGCGAATGGTCGCATCGTCCGCAATGATGCTCGTTACGACTTGGTTCATGAGCTTGATTTGCGCGGAGAATACACCTTCTTCCTCGAGGAGATGACGATAACCCTCTTTGCTGAAATGCGCGGGATCAGCGGTCTTTTTGATGGAAATGCGGTCGGCACGATTTATAACGCCGACTTTACGGAGGAGATCGACCTTTCGACCACCCCGGTTGTTGCAACGGTCGGATTGAGGGGAGAATTTTAGGTGAGGTGTGCTATGAGCAGAATAGTTATCTCGGTGCTTTTTGCCTCTCTTTGGGCGATCGTCGCCTGCAAAAACGATCATCTTGCCCCCGATTGGCGTATCGATGAACCACGCATATTGGCGATCCAGGCTGATCAACCGGTCTTTTCTCCGGGAGACACGGTCGAATTCTCTCTCCTTTTGGCCGGCATTGACCTTTTCAGCCGGACGAACACGACCATAGAATGGGGCTTGGGAAATGTGTTGCGAAGCGTCCCTGCCGACCGGTCTGCGCAGTTCGACATACCGCTCGCGGGCGATATCGATTCTTACTTCGGCGCCGATATCGCAGGCCAATATACGGCGACCGGGAAGGCATCTGTCGAATTGAGAGTCGTTGTACGACTTGCTGACGGCACGGTCCTTCCCGCCCATAAAAAACTCTTGCTTGCTAAGCCGTCAATCGTTCAATCGTTACAATATCAGAGCCCTGTTATCGAACAGATACTGGTCAACATCTCCGGTCAGCAGACCATGCCGATCGTTGCGGGGATGCCGATCTATCTCTCTTCTTCATCCAAGGGCAACATCACTTTATCGGCCGATCTCGGGGAGAATTCTGCGGTGGAAGTTTATGGGTACCGCTGGTATGTTGAGTCGATGATGTCGGCCGAAAAGCCGACTATAATTGACGGTGCATTTTCCCCCAAGGTTGAGATAGCCCTTCCTGATCTGGGTTCGTTCATAGTACACCTGATCGTTGAGGACCGTTCTGAAGAGGTGAAGGATCCCCTGTATCATGGAGGACTTGATTTTGTTTCTTTCACGGTTGGGGTTGGGGCCGATACTGCCGATGCCGATGCGATGTTCGCAGAAGAGGATATCACGGATGATGTCGGGTTTGACCAAGGCCCGCTCGTTGATGACGACCAACTTCTTGCCGATTAGCCGGATTCGCTCGCCTCTCTGTCAAACTGATCTGACATTTTGACATCTTGTCAAGATGGGCTACCTTTAATGGCATTAATACCTTAATATCATTATATGCGTTCGCTGGCATGGCAGTTGCTTAATCGTGCCCCGTTTTTATGGATTTTCGGAGTCGCGCGTGAGGAATCGAACGGTACTTGGCTTGTTGTTGTTTGTATCTCTTTCCTTTATGTTTTTCTCCGTTTATGCGTTGCTTTTTGCCTTCATTGTCAAGGATGAGCCGGAGCGTTCTGACGGAAAGACTACCCAGAAAAAAACAACGATGGAAGAAGTGCGATCCGAAGAGATGATGTACTTCGGGTCCAAAAGTCAGAGTGAGGCTGTGCCCAATGTATTCGACATGACGATGCGACAAGTTGCCTTCAGTGATGAAGAGAATCCCGAATCTCTTTCCAAGCCCAAGGAGGTCTCGGTCGAGGAGATAAACGCACTGCTTGAGACACCGGAGCGCTGTATGGCCTTTCCCGGGGCGACACTTCTGGGTACGGCGGTCGCGATTCCGGAGGCGGAATCGTTTGCGACCATAGCCTCTTCTTCGCCGAAAGGGCAGATCGACGGGCGTAGCGGTGCCGCCGCCGGTGGTGACATGGTGATGGTCATGCGGATCGATGATGAGATCGATCCCGGCACCGTGTTGGCCGCGATACGGCGCAACCTTGTTGCATTCAAAACGCCGGGAGGTATCCGTTGCTTGGGTGAAAATGTGGGAAAAGAATCGGCGATCGTTGATCCGAATAAGCCGAAGGATCAGTCTAACGGCCCGAATGACATGAATGTTCAGCAAACGGGACCCAATTCGTACCGCATAAGCCGAGAGGATCTCAATAAGGCAACGGCGAACCTCAACAGTCTCGCTACAGAGGCGCGTATCGTGCCCGACCGTCAAGAAGGTGGCTTCAAGATATTTTCCATCAAGCCGGGCGGTTTGTATCAGAAGATCGGTGTTCAGAACGGCGATATCGTAAAAAGCATTAATGGAATAGAACTCTCCAGCCCCGACAAGGCGCTTGAGGCGTATTCGCGTCTTCGTAACGCCAATAAACTGAGCCTTGACATAGTTCGTCGCGGTAAGCGGGAAACTCTGGATTATAGTGTGGAGTAAATAGGAGCTGCCATGCGGAACGGAATTTTACCTATCCTGATGGTTTTTCTTTTCATGACGACGGCTGCTCAACAGCCGAATGAAGTGCAATTTCCTGTGAAATTCACTCCGACCATACATTCTTCGGTCAAGAATGTTGCGCCTAGCGTAAAGAAGGTCGATAAACGAAAAAAAGGAGAGAAAGATAAAAAGAGTGAAAAAGAAGAAAAAGAAAAGATCAAGGATCGTGAGCGACCGATAGGCGCTCCCGCGTCGACAGGAAATACCGCTTCCGGAAACTCTGGAGTGAATGAGCAGTCGGCAATCCCGCCCTATCCCTCGGATGGTGAAGTACAACGGTCCGCGGGGGCCGATTCGACGATCAAGGTCGAGGCGAAACACACCAAAAAGATGAGCAAAAACGCTAAAGTCAACCTTGATTTTCCCGACACCGATCTGCTTGCGGTTATCAAGTATTTCAGTGAGGCAACGGGCCGCAATTTCATAGTGCAAGAGCGGCTTGCGAAGGCAAAGATCACTATCATGTCGCCCGTTCCCGTAACCATTGACGAGGCGTGGAGAACTTTTCTGACTCTATTGTCCGTCAATAACATTTCGGTCGTGCAGGACGGCAAATTTCTCATTATCATGAACGAAAAAGACACGATCTCACAAGGCATATCGGTGGTCAAAGAGGACGATATTCCCAATGTCTTTAAGATGGTCGCCACCATCCTTAAGTTCAAATATGTCTCGGCGCAGGAGATGGACAAGGTCGTCAAGATATTCAGCGACAAAGGTGGTGCATCGCTCATTTTCGATGACAAGACCATGATCCTCGTTGACTATGCGGCTAACATTAAAAAGATACTAGAGCTAACCCGCGATCTCGATATGCCGCTTGATGCCGATACGGCGCGTCTTCACTTCATACGTCTTACCCACATTGTTCCCAGCGATGCCAAGAAACTTATCGATGATATATTCAAGGATTTCACCAAAGCCGGCGGAAAACAGCAGAAAAAAGCGGGCGAGACCCCGGTGCTGGGTGGTGTGGCGAACGACGGACAGCCGCAACAATCGGCGGCGCCGGCCGAAGGCCAGCCGCAGCCGACAGATGAAGGTGGGGCGAGCACAATCAGTTCAATGTATGTGCAGATAGTGGCTGACGATCGTAATGAACAGCTTATTATTCTGTCCAATAAGACCACCTTTGAACTCGTTCTACAGGTGGTCAAGAAGATCGATCGCGATATAGAAGGCGAGGGCGAGATACATGTGCTCAAGCTCCAGAATGCCAAGGCGAAGGATCTGGTCACGACCCTGAACACCCTTGCAAAAGGCGGCAAACAGCAGAACAAGGGTGCAGGTAAGGGGACCGAGGTTTTCGAGGGCGAGGTGAATATCTCGGCCAATGAGGCGACCAATTCGCTGGTGATAGTTTCATCGCTCCGGGATTTTCGTAATTTGAAGAAAGTGGTGGAACAGCTCGACATCCGTCGCAAACAGGTGTTCGTCGAAGCGGTGATTATGGAGGTCAAGGTCTCCGAGAGTCTGGAGTATGGCACCTCTTTCGCTGCGGCCGGATTCGAGACCTCTGTCGGTGGCGAAAAAGTGCCGGTCTTTTTTGGCAAGGCCTTTACTACCCCGACCCCCGGATTGGTCGCAGGCTTGCTCGGGCCGGTCGTCTCCGGTACCGAATCGATGCCCGGCATTAGCCCGATAGCCGGTATCCCCTCGTTGGGAGTGCTTTGGAACGCCATGAAGAACGACGGCAATGTGAATGTTATGTCGGCGCCGCATATTTTGACCACCGATAACGAAGAGGCCGAGATAGTCGTCGGCGATACGATACCGTTCCCCTCGGGCAACATCATTTCGGGGACGGCGGGTAGTCAGATAACTTACAAGCGCGAGGATGTCGCGCTGAAACTCAAGATAAAGCCTCAGATCAACGAAAGCGGCTATATGACGCTGAATGTCGATCAAGAGGTCACGGAGCTTGGTCCCATGACCGATTATGGGTTCACCACCTCCAAGCGGGCCGCGAAAACAATCATCAATGCCGAGGATGAGCAAACGGTCGTCATCGGCGGTCTGATGAAGGATATCGTGACCGAGAGCGAGAACAAGATCCCCATACTGGGCGACATCCCTTTGCTGGGAGCGTTGTTCAAGTACACCAAGAACAAAAAGGAGAAGGTTAATCTCCTTATCATCCTTACTCCCCATATCGTTGAGGGCAAGGAGGATTTTGAGCGTATCTATAAGCGTAAGATGCGGGAACGCGATGAGTTTGCGAAGAAATTCTATGGTTCCATCAGTGACTATGAACGGAGTGTGACCATAGAGAAGAAGCGAGGCGCGCTACTTGCCATGGCGCGGTTGCTCGATCAGGATAAGCGTCGCGAAGAAGAGGAAAAAGAGCGTATAGAAAGAATGAATCGCAAGCGGGCCTTCATGGTAGGTCCTGATGGTTCGCAGAAAGAGATCGATCTGGGGAGAAAACCTGACGGCGTGTCGAGCGAAGAACCTTCCAAGGGCGGCGATGCGGCGCCGATGCCTGAAGGGGCGGTGGCTCCCGAACCCGCTGCGGAACCGTCCATGGAACCGGAACCCCGTATCGATGCCGCCGAAGACAGCCTTGTCCCGCCGTCGGAGACGGTGCCGCCGATAGAGGAGACAAGATGAGAAAACTCATCGGAGAGATACTTATCGAACGAACATTCGCTTCTTCCGCAGTTATAGAAGATGCGTTCCGTCGTCAGGGTGAGGGTGACGGGCGCAAGATCGGAGAGATACTGATAGCGGGAGGCCATCTATCTTTTGAGCGGTTAGGTCTGGCACTCGCGGAACAGGCCGGGGTAATGATGGTCGCCGGTCAGGATATCCTGTCGCGTCAGGACCCGACCCTCCTAGCGCTTTTTCCCATATATCTCGCCCGCAAGTACCGCGCCATTCCGTTGTTTGTGGACGATGAGCGATTGGTTGTTGCAACGGTCGATACCGACGATTACTTTCTTCAAAACCAACTTTATTTGCTCTATGGCAAGGATGTCATTCCCGTCCCGGCCGATGAGAAGAAGGTGACTGAACTTATCAACAATGCCTACAGTCGGCTTGATACCACCGAAGGGGCGCTTAACGAAGAAGAATTCCGCGATATGGGTTCCGATGAGGACGCCGCGCTACCCGATCTCATCGATTCCAATGATGAGGCGCCCATCATCCGGTTCGTCAACAGTATGGTGGCCAAGGCGGTCAAGGAGCGGGCGAGCGATATCCACTTTGAGTCATTTGAAGACGAGATGATCGTCCGTTTCCGGCGCGACGGCAAGCTTTATGTTATCCAGAAGGTACCCAAGGCGGCGCAGGCGGGGCTCATTACCCGCGTCAAGATCATGGCGCGCCTCAATATCGCTGAGAAACGGTTGCCGCAGGACGGCAACATCAAGATACGGGTTGCCGGCAACGATATCGATTTCCGCGTATCGACACTTCCGTCGGTCCACGGCGAGTCGGTCGTTCTGCGTATTCTTGACAAGACAACACTGCAATTGTCGCTTGATAACTGCGGGTTCAACCAGCGCGACCTCAAGACGATGCGCCAGATGATACACAAGAAGCACGGCATCTTTCTGGTCACCGGCCCGACCGGCTCGGGTAAGACGACCACGCTCTATTCGGCGCTCACCGAGATCAACTCGCCCGATGTTAAGATCATCACCGAAGAGGATCCGGTCGAATATCAACTCAAGGGAATTAATCAGATACACATCAATGCGAAGATCGGGCTTTCTTTCGCCGCCGGCCTGCGGCACATTCTGCGTCAGGATCCCGACATCATCATGGTCGGCGAGATCCGTGACAAGGAAACGGCCGACATCGCGATACAGGCATCTCTTACCGGCCACTTGGTCTTTTCCACGCTGCATACCAACGATGCGCCGAGCGCCTTTACGCGGCTCATCGATATGGGGGTCGAACCGTTCCTCATCTCTTCGACCATCATCGGGGTGCTCGCCCAGCGGCTCATTCGCAGACTCTGCGTCCACTGCCGCGAACCCTATCACCCCGATCCGCCGATCCTGCGAGAGCTGGGACTTGACCCGGAGGAATATCGGGATCACAGCTTTTACAAGGCCGTCGGTTGTGATAAATGTGCTCATACCGGGTATCAAGGTCGTCAGGGTATCTTTGAATTGCTGATCATCGACGACGATATCCGCCGCGCGATCGTGAATCGACAGGATGCTTCGGTCATCAAAAAGGTGGCATCGGTTGCCGGAATGCTGACCCTTCGCGAGGATGGCGCCATGAAGGCGGTCAAGGGAATAACTTCGCCCGACGAGATACTTCTCAGGACCCAAGAGGACACCTAGATGACGCTCTATGCCTACAAGATAATGGATCGTGCAGGGCGCGAGAAGAAGGGAACGATAGAAAGCGTCTCGCGCAACGCGGTCAAGGCGAAATTCCAAGCCGAAGGCTGGTTTGTGGTGGAGATTCAGGAAAAGGTCGCGCGTGAAGGACTTTCGTTACTTCGTACTTTGTTCAGCATGAAGCGTAAAAAAGTGGCGTTGGAAGAGGTCGCGTCGATGACGCGGTTGCTTGCCACATTACAGAAGGCGCGCATACCACTGGTTGAATCGATCGCGGCGGTGGCGCAGCAACAGGATAATCCCCGGCTCGGGGAGGTGCTGATGTTGGTCAAGACCAAGATGCAGGAGGGGTACAGCTTCTCTCGAGCGGCCCGCGATTTCCCCGATGTCTTCAGCCCGCTTTACTGCAATATGATCGCGGCGGGCGAGGAGTCGGGAGCGACCGAATCGGTACTCCTGAGGTTGGCCGATTTCCTAGAATCTCAGATGGATCTGCGTAACAAGGTGCGATCAGCGATGACCTATCCGGTTATTCTTTTTGTGGTTGCGATACTGGTTGTCGGCATGCTTTTCACGGTGGTCATCCCCAAACTCTCGAAGATGTTCGAGGATGTCAACATGGTCTTACCGTTCCAGACTCGCGTCCTCATTTGGATGAGTGCGTTCGTGAGCAACTGGTGGTGGCTGATGCTCCTATTGGCGGGCGCTGGATTCTGGTGGTTCAACCGCTGGAAAAAGAGTCCGCTGGGCGAGGAGAGATGGAACCGACTTCTCATCACGATGCCGATATTCGGCAAACTCAACCGCATGGTGGCGATATCGCGATTCGCCAAGACGCTTTCGACGCTGCTTACTTCGGGTGTCCCGATACTCGCGGCGCTCGATATCGTTCGCAAGGTCATCGGCAACCGGGTCATTGAGAACGCGGTTGCAACTGCGCGCGAGAACATCAAGGAGGGCGAATCGATCGCGGTGCCGCTGAAACGGTCCGGCGAGTTCCCGCCGATAGTCATACAGATGATCGCCATCGGCGAGAAATCGGGCGAGTTGGAAGAGATGCTCGAGACGCTCGCCGGTTCGTATGAAAAAGAGGTCAGTTATTCATTGGAGAGGCTTACCTCGATGATCAATCCCATTATGATCGTCTTTCTTGCGGTTGTGATCGGGTTCATCGTGTTTGCGGTCGTCATGCCGATACTCAAGATAAACGAAGCGGTCGGTTAAGAACCATATTACGCAGGAGGAACATCATGGTACGGGAGATCATCAAGGGGTTGTTCAGATCGCGCGCCGTGTCGGCAGGCTTTTCACTGCTCGAGATCATGGTTACCATCACGATCATGGCGATGATCATGGGTGCCGTTTCGGTCGGAGTCATGAGCTATCTCGACCGAGCGAAGACCAAGCAAGCGGGAATGGATATCAAAACCGTCGCCAATGCGCTCGATCTTTACAAAAGCGAATTCGGCAAGTATCCCGACGGGCTTGACGCTTTGGTCAAGGAGAAGATACTCAAGGAGAAGAAGGTGCCCAAGGATCCGTGGGGCAATGAGTATGTCTACATCAATCCCGGTTCAAATAATCCCGACGAATTCGATCTGTATTCTTTCGGCAAGGATGGGCGCGAAGGTGGCGGTGACGATATCACCAACTGGAGCGAAGAGGAATAATGAACGCGACCCGCGGCTTCACGATGATAGAGATGATGGTGGTGCTGGCCTTCATGGTCATCATCGCCGGCGTCTCTATACCGGCGGTCGCCAACATCTCGCGCTCCGAAGCGGCATCCGAACTGGGCGTATTCAACGCCTTCATGAAGAAGACCTTCATCAATTCGGTGCGGCGCAACGAGTATCTGCGCATTGCGGTGGACATGAAAGGAGGCGCTTACTGGGCCGAAAAGACCGAGACGCCGTTCTTTCTGATGACCGGTAAGGAACAGGAGGTTTACGAACGGCAGAATGCCGCATTGCTGGAGGATTACGAGGAGGCGGAGCGTTCGGAAAGTTCTCTTAAGGCGGGCGCCGGCGCGGCAGGGCAGAATTTCTTCCAACTACTCTCGATGCAGGCGACCGACCAAGCGGCGGCCGACGATCTTTACAACTGGGAGAATTTCGTTCCTGAGCGCCGCAACCTTCGCGAACTCCTGAAGCCCGAATTCGCCGCGGTTTCCGAGAAACGATCATTGCCCAAGTCGCTTTGCTGGCGGCAGTTCTTTTC
The DNA here is from genome assembly GCA_022709425.1 of bacterium. Classification (GTDB taxonomy): domain Bacteria; phylum UBP6; class UBA1177; order UBA1177; family JAKLFG01; genus CALMRE01. The sequence goes on along the minus strand of JAKLIW010000018.1, from coordinate 20,029 downwards.
TTACCATACTCCGGAGATAGTGCGCCACGACGATGAAGAGGGAGAGGAGCAGAAGGAGCGAATGGCGTACATCTACTTTTTTCCGCAGGGCCGGATATCTCCTTTTTTTCTCTCCATCGGTGAACCAGCGGAAGAGGAGAGTTTCCTGCATCTCGCGGCCGACATGTATCTGGGCGTCAAAGTGGAGAAAGGCGACTTCGGTGAGGAGGTAAAGACGCTTCACGCCGAAATGGAAGAAGATAAGGATGAGGAAGGCAAATAGCGTGAAACACCTGATGACCGATATGACCGTTGCCGGCGGTTTCTCGCTTTTAGAAGTGACGGTCGCCATCGCGATACTGGCGGGACTTCTTCTTTCCGTCGCACGCATCGTGTCGCATAGTTACTATTATACCGAACGGGTGGCCGACATCTATCTGGGGACCGAGCTCGCCCGGCTCAAACTACACGATATAGAGGAGGACATTAAAAAAGACGGCTTGCCGACCGCCGATAAAGAGGACGAAGGCGATTTCGACGAAAAAGCCTACGAAGGTTTCAAGTGGAAATACAGCATCAAGCGGGTCCACATACCGATCCCCGACATCTCGGGAGGCTCGGCGACCAATGAGGTCGAGGCGAGCGCGCAGGAACAGGGGGCCGATCTTCTGATGGGCGCCAAATCGATGATAGAGGATTTCATTAAGGAGAAGATACGAAAACTGACGCTCGAGGTGTGGTGGGGTGAAGGAAAACGTGAATCGGAACGGGTGACCTTCGTGCTGTTCATCCCGGCCGATACGACGGTGAAGGATTTTGAGCAGGGAGGTCAGTTGCCTGCGAACCCACAGAATCAGGGCGGCAAGAAGCAGAATTGGTTCAATAACCCGGCGACCAATACTGCGCCGGGCGCTCCCGGTGCGCCGGCATGGGGCAATCCTGCAGGCCGCGGTACGATGAATATCCCGGTCTCGGGAGGGAAATAAGATGAACCGCAAGGCGTTCACCCTCATAGAAGTGCTGGTGGCGACCGCGATATTGGCGCTTATCATCTCGTCGGTCTATTTTTCTTTTTCAAACCTTATCGAGGGGCGAACGCGGATCCGTGACCGTGCCGAAGGGTTGCGCCGTGTTTATTTCGCGCTCGATCTCATGCGTCGCGATATTCAGAATTCCTATCTGACCCGTAATCGCGGCGCGCCGGAGGAGACCCACATCACGATGTTCAAAAGCGAGGAGGATTCGCCGGTATTGCATCTGACCTTTTCGACGCTCAACCATGTTAAGATGCGGGCCGGCGGCAAAGAATGCGATCAGGCAGAGGTGGAATACTACAGCGAGACGATCGACGGCGAGCCGACCCTCATGCGCCGCGAGAGCTCATGGGTCGACGGTTTTCCCGAGAAGGGAGGCAATGTGTTCCCGGTCTTTTCGGGATTCCGGTCGATAACCTTCGAGTTCTGGGACGAGACGGCCCGTGAATGGCGTGCGGTATGGGACAGCGAGGGGACCGATCACGCCGACACCTTGCCGCCCAAGGTAAAGATCACGATGCTTATCCGCGAGGCCGAGGATGAACGGAAGGAGTTCCGCGTCGAATCGGTGGTGAATATAAAAATGCAGAAACCATTCACATTCTGACATGAAGATGATGCTGAACGACATGATCGCACAATTTCGGCGGCCGCGAGGGATAGCGCTGTTGCTGGTGGTTGTGATGATCGCCGTGATGTTGCCCATCGTTACCGACATGAATTACGAGGCGCGCACGGAATTTGAGTTGGCGATGAATTACAAGAAGAAAGCCGAGGCGCAGGCGCTTGCCCAGTCGGGACTTGCCTTCGCGGCGATAGTGTTCGACCTGCAAAAACAGATCGAAGGTCTTCTGAAGTCGAGCACGCTTCAGTCTCTCGGCATCCAGAGTTTCGAGATATGGGATATCATTCCGTTCGATACCAGTATGCTGCGCGCTTTTACCGCTGCCGGTCCCTTTGCCGATATCGGCGATATCACCGGGAGCGGCTCTTCCGACGGTACCGGGACGACGGGTGAAGGGATCTCCGCCGGTGACCAAGGAGTAGTCCAGCCGGTGGACGAGGGGGATCCGCTTTTCGAATTTCCCGGCGATTTCAAACTCGAGTTCGAGAACGAGGACACGAAGATCAACATCAATCTGCTCGACAGCGGTGCCAAGGAAGGGGTCGCGCGGATGCTCTGGGGCATTGTTGAGCCGCAATTGTATGATTTCCTGTTCCTCGAGAACACCGCGCGTCGGGAATTCGTGACGCGAGAGGAGTTGATCGCGAACATCGCCGATTGGATCGACGGTGACGACGAGCGTTATCTGATCGGCGGCGATGAACGGTCGCTGTACGATGAATTCATCCCGAAATACGGCGTAAAGAACGCGCGATTCGACACGATCAACGAGCTACGCATGGTGTATGGCGTTGACGATGTGGTGTTCCGTCTGTTGGCGCCGAATATCACGATCTATTCGAGCGGTCGCATCAATGTCAGCAAAGCGCCGCCGATCATTCTCGAGGCGCTCATTCGTAGCTACGCGAAGGACAAGAACAGCGGTATGTTCTACAGCGAGGACATGATGCGCGAATTCATGGGCAAGGTTCTTTCGCGGCGGGCCCGTGACGGATTTAACAAGGCCGAGGATTTTGTTGCAGCGGTTCGAGAAGAGGGTGTCGAGCTTGACCCGGCGGTGAGTTCCCAGTTAACCGCCGAGGGAAGTTTCTACCGTATTCGAGTATACGGTGAACGCGACGGCGTGGAGGCGCTCATCGAGATGGTGGTCGACAAGAATTTCAATATCTATTTCTACCGAGAGGGTTGACGGAGAGAACACATGCTATTTGCATCGTGCAGGATACAGCAGGATCGAGTCCTCGTTCTCGGTTACGAGAAGGAGTACAATCGGACCGTTTCGTGTCGATTTACGGTGCTGTCGCTCGAAGAAGCGACGGCTCAATTGGCGCAGTATGAATATCTCGATATCCTCGTGCCGGCGCAAGAGGTGCTTTATTTCGCGGGGAACTATCCTTCGGTGAAGAGGAGCGATCTCGAGAAGATCGTTCTGCAGGATATCGAATCGGCGACGCCCTTCAAAGCGGAAGAGGTGGTGTTCGACATCGGCGCTCTCCGCGATGACGGTTTGATCCCCGTTTTTTCTATGTCAAAGGAGCGGTTGCGTGCGATCCTCGACAGACTTGGTCCCGCATTGCGTGAACGCGTGCGGACCATTATTCCCGAAGAGGCGCTTTTGCCGTCCGGCGGCGAAAAGACGCAGGCGCTTTTTGTGGATGATCAGACCTCGGTATTCGTCAGCGAAAAAGGACAGGTGGTGCGCAACATCGGATTGGCGCGTCTTGCCGCAATGATGCGCGAATCGCTGGGGCGCTCCAAATCGGAAGAAGAGACGTTGCAGATATTGGCCTCGGCCATGGACCTGACCGACGGACCGGCGCTTTCGGAAGACGAACTGCTTCTGCGCAAGGCGGCGGAGCGTTTCTTCCATGAACTTGCGGCCGAATTCGGCCGCTTCCTTCACCGGGGGCCCCGCACGATGGTCTATTTTGCCGACCGTCTCCCGGGCAGCGCCGAAAAATTGGTATCGAATGTTATCCACGGTGCGTTGGCGGTGAGTGCGGAGGAGGCGCTCGAGAGGGTCAACCTGCTGGCCGAAGGTCATGAAAGGGCCGATCTGGCGCGTAGTGAGTTCTCCTATCGCGGCGGACTTTCTTTTCTCAAGCGCCGCATCATGATGATGGCCCTTCTTTTCGTGATCGGGTTCATTCTTTTGTTCGCCGCTTTCGAGGTGCGTCTCTGGCAGCTTGATATGACCAGCGCGACGCTTGATGATAATGCACGCGTGATCACCAAAGAGGTTTTGGGCAAGGAATATCCTTCTCTTCGTCAGGCGATATCGGTCATGCAAAAGACCGTTGGCGGTGGTGGCAAAGAGGGGAAGAACGACAAGAAACTCTACCCCTATTCGGCGGTATTCGTCATGGAGCAGGTCTTCCCGGCGGCCGTCTTCGAGGGCAGTTCGGTCGAGGTCCGCGACTTCTCCTTCAAGGATGGCAAGGTGAAGCTCTCCGGCGAGGCCGATTCGCTCGAGCATATCAATACGATGGTAGAGAATCTGGAAAAAATCGAATATGTCAGCGAGCTCAACAAGGGGCAGATAACGAGCCGGGGCGGGAAAAACTCTTTCGGCATAAGTTTTTCTTTCCAGAAAAAGGTGTCGAAGGAAAAGGAAAAGAAAGAGTCGAAAAAAGAGACGGAGAAAACGGAGAAAGCGGAAAAAACAGATAAGGTAGACAAGACAGAAAAAGCAGAACAGACACCGGAAAAATCGGTCGAAGAGCCCATTCAGCGGCCATCCGTCGCGCCGCCGTCCGTAGTTGCGCCAAAGTCACGGGATGCGGGCGGCGCCGAACGGGTGCCTTGGGAGGAGGAACAGCAATGAAAGAACGGATATTGACCTACCTGTCGGGACTCAGTTCGCGCGAGAAGAACATACTCTTGTTCTTTGGTTGTGCGGTCGCGCTGTTCTTCGCCACCGCCCTCTTTTTCATCTTTGACGGCATGGTCGAGATACGCAAGGAGGAGATCCGCGAAAAACGAGAACTCATGGAGAAGATCGATCAGTACAAAGGCGCTTTCCGCCGTGCGCGCGACAAGGAGGCCAGCATGCTCCTTGCGATACAGACCAACGAAACCAACCTCAACAGCCATCTCAACAATGTTCGCGAGGCGTTCGGCGTGGAGATATCGACCATCAAGGAACTGAAACCCGAGAAAAAGGGCGAGTTCCAGAAAGAGATGATCGAAGTGGGTATCCGCGCTATCGATATGTCGACATTGATGACCATGCTGTACGGTCTTGAGAACAAAGCGCGTTTCGTTTTTATCGATGCGCTTTCCATCAAGAAACGGTTCGACGGCAAGAACTATGAGGTGACGCTGGTCCTTGCCACGTTGAAGGAGGCGGCCGAAAAATGAAGGAGAAACTGATGCAGCTCGGGGAGCTCATAACCACGACGCTCTCTCCACTGTTCCGGAAGCTATTGGCCAGCGGCCGTATCGCCTCATTGGTGCGTGGAACGCTCTTCGTCGGCGCCGCATCGACGGTCGGGTTGTCACTGGCCTTGGCCCTTTTCATTCCCGACGATCTGGTCCTTTCAAAGGTGAACGGCGCTCTTGCCGGTCGCGGTATCACGGTCGAGGCTAAGGATGTCGGCTATTCGATATTCCTGTCGGCGACACTGGAAGATGGCGCCGTCCGTTCCGGCGATGAAACGCTGCTTACCTTCGGCGAGCTTTCCCTGTCCCCTTCACTGTGGTCGCTCCTGCTCGGCGCGCCATCGGTGACGATCACGGTGGAGGATGTCGATGATCAGGGCGGAACGATCGAGATCGCCGTCGGATCGGGCGAAGAGCCCTGCTATCAGGTAGAGGCCGACGAGATGCCGCTTTCTCTGTTCCGAGCGCTGTGGCCCGATGTCCAGATGGGAGGTACCCTCAACGGCGCCGCCCAGTTCTGTAAAGAGAAGAAATTGTCGGGAGAGTTCGACCTCACCGCGAACGCGACCACGCTCGGCGGAAAGGTCTACGGACTTGAACTTGAGAAGAACATTCTCTTAGGCGAGTTGACCCTCAGCGGCATCATCAAAGAGAACAAACTCGATATCCGCAAGATGACCGCGTTGGGGGATTTTGATATACAGATCGAGGGGAAGGCGACCCTGAACCCCGCCAACTTCAAAAGTTCACGATTGGATATCACGGCCGACCTGACCGAGAAAAAGGAGGGCGCCGTCAAACAGGTGCCGATCCTCGAAATGGCCCTTTCCCGCTTCAAGGATTCGAACGGCGGCTACTCGACAAAGATATCCGGTCCCCTTTCCGGGCCGACCGTCCGCCGTGATGCGCGCGCCAATCGGCCGGCGCGCTCTTCCAGCTCCGAACTTGCTGCGCCGCCTCGTTCGGCCGCGAAAAAAGAGGTGAAAAAGAAAGAGAAAGAATCGCCGCAAAAGACCGAAGTAGAAAAAGAGACCCCGAAGGAACCCGAAAAGGAAGCCCCGCAAGAGGCTGAAAAAGAAAAGGAAGCAGAAAAGGAAAAAGAAACGGTCGACAAAGAGAAAGAGAAGGAGGATAATCCATGAGAACCGGTATGATCTGTATTTTGGCGGCGTGCTATCTGTTCGTTTCCTGCGCGACCGAGAACATCAAAGGGACCGAGATCCCCGACACGCCGACCAATCGCGCCGTTCTGGAGGTCTTCTTCGGATATGTGACGGCGCTCAAGGAGAAGAAGGCGGACAAATTGGTGGGGCTGGTATCGAAGAACTACCTCGACCACAACGGGACCGACGACGCGACCGACGATGTCGATTTCAGCAATGTAGAGGCATTCGTCAATTCCGAGGCCTACCAGAAGATCCGCGCCATCAACCTCTTTTTCATCATCAAGGACCTGCAGATCAACAAGGACGGCGATACGGCGAAGATACTCTATTACTACGAGGTGCGCCTGAAGACCGACCGTCTTGCGCCGCCCGAAGAGGAGTCATCTATCAATTCGTCAAAAGAGAAATGGCTCAAGGAGACCGAGGTCAACCAGATGACGCTCAAAAAGGAAGAGGACCAGTGGAAGATAATCTCCGGCCTCTGAACCGCTGCATCGTTAACTTGTCCTGACAGCCGGAAAAAAAGCGTTCGCTATTGGGCCCGTATCGCCGCGGTGATGGTGGGGTTCGACTGCGTGAAGGTGATGATCGCTTCGCCGTCGGCCTGTGTGATGCCGACCGTCGGGATGGCGCCGTCGGCCTGCATCTCCAGTACGCCCTGCGCGTTGTTGTATATGATGACGGCACCGGCGCCGGCGTTCGCGGCATTCGTTATTTTCTGCGAAAATTGGCAGGTGCCCCGTTCAACCAGCGCTATCTCCCCATTCAGTTTGGTCTGGTATTCGTTACAGCCGTTGGCATTATTCTCCAAAAGACCGATGACCGCCAGCGAAAGCGGGCCGATGTCGCTGGTTATCGCGGGGGTGCCGGTGCCGCCCTGTGTCGCCGAGGCCGGGATGATCGCGGCGATGTTCTTGAGTTCTGCGGGGACCGGCGCGGGGCCCGTGATCTCTACCACGATCGGATCACAGCATATCTCGCCGCCGCCGTCACAGGTGAACTGCGACAGAGCGATCCATCCGCCGTAACATTGTTGATCCTGAGTGGTGATGCAAAGAGCGCCGTTATCGACACAGCGGGTGCTGACGGTGTTATCCTCGTCGGGGATGACTACTTCGTCGTCGACCGGTTCTGTCTCGGTCGCGTCGTCGGGTATCGTGTCGTCAGTGACGATATCGTCGGTGATGATAGTGTTGTCGTTCGGTTCGGTGTCGTTCCCGACCGGGATGTCGCTGTCGGTGCCGACCGGGGTGTCGTTGTCGGTAGTGACCGGGGTGTCGGTGCCGGTGGTGTCGGTGTCTCCGGCGGCGATGTTGTCGGTCTTCAGATCAGAGATCGTGGTCACGTTGTTGTCACACGCGGCCAGAACCAGCAGGGTCGCCATGATGATGAAAAGCGGCATGAACTTCATGTGGTAACCTCCATTGTGTACCTTCGTAGGAAAACTCTAACCGGTCGGCCTGTTTTGTCAAGTGACTTTTCAGTACGGGTCGATGCCCGCATAAGTCTCCGGAACAAAAAAGCTTTTGTTGCGCATGAGGCTTTCTTCGAGCACCAGCGCCTTCTGCGTGGTCCCTTCTCGGAACTGTTCGGCGATGTCGAAGGGGGGGAGCCAGAGCCGCTCGTAGGTGAAGGTGAGGGGATCGACCGCCTTGCTCTCACGGTAAACGCCGAAGTGGAGATGCGAACCGGTCGAACGGCCCGAGTTGCCGACCGATCCGATGATATCGCCCATTCCCACCGAAGAACCCGACGCGACATAGATCGACTGCAGATGGGCGTACAGCGTTTTGATGCCGTCCTTGTGACGGATGATGATGGTGTTGCCGTAGCCGCGTTTCCAACCGGTCTCAGTGACCACCCCGTCGCGTGCCGCGTGAACGAGCGACCCGAGTTCGGCCTTGATGTCGATGCCGGTGTGCATGGCCGTTTCTTCGTTGAAGGGATCGTCCCTGATGCCGAAGTGCGAGGTGACCCGTCCGGCGTTGAGCGGCGCCCGGAAGAAGCCGGGCGGCGACATGAACATATCGCTGGAGGTGACATAGAACTCGCAGGCGGAACAGCCGGGCGGTTTGAGAAGGGTAAAAGAGCCGTAACGGGCGTTCTTGACCGACAGGCCGATGAGGGCCGAAAGATCGATGAGTATCTTGCGGTCGAAGATGCCACGGATCATGAACGATACCGAATCGCCCGGTTTCAGGTGGTGCAGAAGGCCCCAATCCCACTGCATGGAGCGGCGGATCATCTCATAGAATTCGGGAAAATCGCGTGCGAACTCATCGTGCACGACGAAGGTCTTTATCATCGTCTGTTCGGAAAGGATGAGTGGAGTCCGCTGAACGCGCCACCCCTTGCCGCTACGCCGTACCGCTATCTCGGTGCCCGATATGCGCGACAGGTAATGGTGTAGCGAGGCGCGGATAAGCGCATCCCCCTTTTTGGTGACCGTCAGAATGTCGTTCGCCGGGAGGACCGCGATGCCCGCCTTGGTTCGGAATAGATCGGAGACCTCTTTCCAGGTCGTTTCGCCGAGCACCTCGGCAAAGAGCGCATCGTATCCTTTTCCCGGCACCATCAACACCGTCACATCGGGGGCGACGCTGTCGGAGGAGCTGTTCCAGCCAAGCGATATGCGGGCATGAAAGGTGTCGTCGGTAAAATAGGGGTAGAGCAGAACCACACCGAACAGGAAGAGCGCAACAGCAAGTATGAACGGGAGATTTCGTTCCACGTGGTCCCCTCGCGAAATGAGGCCTCATTCTATCGGCGGCGGGCCGAAAAGTCAATGCGAACAAGGGCTATTTGACAAGTTTTCTCTCGTCGGATAGGGTGACGGTAACGGAGGTGATGATGAAGATCATTGAAGCGCAGACACTCCCCGCCCTTTTTGTCGAACAACCCGATGCGAAAGAACATCTCGACGATCTGGTTGGCGCACTTGCCGCCGGACTCGGCCTCACGGCCATCCACCGCGTCCGGCAGGTGCATGGCGACCATATCGTCATTGACGATCCGGGCGAAGGGGACGGCCTTATCATCACCAAACGCGGCACCGGCGCGCTCATCCGCACCGCCGACTGTTTTCCCGTGGTCATTGCCGATGAACAGCGTCCTCTGGCCGGTATATTCCACTGCGGCTGGCGCGGCGTTGAATTGCAACTGGCGGCACAGGGTGCGCGGCGGCTCAAGGAACTCGGTGCGCGGTCGCTCCGAGCGGCGCTCTTTCCCGGTATCGAGAAGTGCTGTTTCCGGATAGGACCCGAACTGATTGACCGTTTCGATGCCGCCGGCATACCGGTGGAGCGGCGGCAGGGAGAACTCTTCGCCGATCTCGGCGCAGCCATCGTCGATCAACTGGTCTCCGAGGGGGTCGGCGAGATCGAGGAATTGACCCGTTGCACCGCCTGCACGCCGGGACTCTTTTCATACCGGCGCGATCATGACGAACGTCGCCACGCGACGATGGTGTGGCTGCCAGCCGTGATCTGAAATGTCTATTATTGAGGACTGACCCCTATGCGGAAGGTCGTCGAATTCCTCGGACTCAAGCGGAGCATCGTCGGCCTGCTGACGATGGTGGTGCTGGTCGGGCTCGGCGAGAAGATGGCGGAGCGGTTCCTGCCGCTCTATCTCATCGCGCTGGGCGCCTCGCCGCTCATCCCGGGGCTCCTCAACGGGCTCGACAATCTCCTTTCGGCGCTCTATTCCTATCCCGGCGGCTGGCTCACCGAACGGCTCGGTTACAAACGGGCGCTCGCCGTATTCAATCTCATCGCAATGGGCGGATTCCTCATCGTCATCGCCTTCCCGCACTGGATCGCCGTCATCATCGGATCGGTCTTCTTCCTGTCGTGGACGGCGCTGTCGCTCCCCGCGACGATGGAACTGGTGTCGGCGGTGCTGCCCAAGAACAAACGGACGATGGGGGTGTCGGTCCATTCGCTGGTCCGGCGCATCCCGATGGCGCTCGGGCCGGTCATCGGCGGGGTGCTCATCGACCTCTACGGCGTGACCGCCGGCGTACGCCTCTCGTTCAGCGTCGCGTTCATTCTCGGCGCGGTGTCGCTTCTCATCCAGCAGGGGATGATCGAGGAACATACCGAAAAGAAAGAGCCGTCGGCGGGCGGCCTGCGGGCGCTTCTTGCGGCGATGCCCAAGGAACTCAAAGCGCTCCTCGCCTCCGATATCCTGATACGTTTCTGCGAACAGATACCCTACGCCTACCTTGCCATCTGGGCGATGCAGAGTCCGCAGGGGGCCCGCGTGAGCGGCACCGAGTTCGGCATCCTCACGGCGATAGAGATGGTGGTGGCGCTCCTCATCTATGTGCCGGTCGCCTATCTCGCCGACAAAGGGGAGAAGAAACCGCTGGTCCTCATCACCTTCTTCAACTTCACGATTTTCCCGGTCGTCCTATTGTTCTCGACCGGCTTTACGATGCTCGTGGTCGCCTTCGTCGTGCGCGGTCTCAAGGAATTCGGCGAACCGACCCGTAAGGCGCTCATCATGGACCTTGCCCCCGAGGGACGCAAGGCGGCGACCTTCGGTTCCTACTATCTCGTCCGCGATACCATCGTCTCGCTTGCCGCATTCGCCGGCGCGTGGCTGTGGCAAGTGTCGCCGGCGGTCAACCTCCTGACGGCGGCCGCCTGCGGCGCGGCGGGGACGCTGTTCTTCGCCCTTACGGGGAAAGGCCGGGCCTGAAAATAATTGCATCCCCGCTCGTCAGGGATATAACACCCCGGTCTATCTCTTAAAAAGGAGGGTTCTTATGGCCAAGTATCTTATGCTTATGGCGATCCTGGCGGTGACGCTATCGTGTGAAAAAAACGACAAAAACACCCCGCCGATGGGCTCTGAACTAGGGCCCTGTTATCCCAACGGCACCTGTGATGAGGGGTTCGTCTGCCTGTCGGATATCTGCGTCGATCCGAACGAAACGCCCGATGAGATCGCCGACGATATCCTGTCGGAGGAGGACACGATCATTGCCGACGATGATACCGATGATGATCCGGGCACGGACGACCTGCCGGATGAGACCGACGACAAGACACAGCCGGAAGACGATGCGACCGATATCGATATAGACCCGATCGAGAGCGACACGGTGGAGCTCTCCGACGAAGACGCCTTGCTTGCCTCATGCGCCACCGAGAACGAGGTCCGGTTTTTCGCCTGTGGCTATAACGGGAACGGCCTGCAGAAACAGAAATGTATTTCCCATCAGTGGGTGGACAGCGGCGATTGCGTGGATCCCGATGTCTGCGAGAATGACACGGACGGCGATGTACCCTGCGGTCTGAACGGGAGAGGGCTGGAACCCGCCTTCTGCGAGGATGGCCAATGGACGACCACCGGCGGCGTGTGCATAGACCCTGATGACTGCGTGGATGGAACGCAGCAACCCCCTTACGGCACCTCCGAGTGTGTCGCGGGACAATGGGTGCTTCGCCGCGTAACCGAACAGTGGGGTACCGACAGTGACGATTACGGCAACTCGGTCGCGGTGGACGGTACGGGGAATATCTTTGTGACGGGATATACCAACGCCCCTCTGGATGATAACACCGCGGCCGGCGCACGCGATATCTTTCTCACCAAATGGGGCGCCGACGGCATCAAGGCATGGACCAAACAGTGGGGAAGCGCTGGATGGGACACCGGGAGCGGCGTTGCGGTGGATGGCGCAGGGAATATCTTTGTGGCGGGCGATACCGAAGGCGCGCTTGACGACAACACGAACGCCGGGACATACGATATCTTCCTCACTAAATGGAATGCCAATGGCACCAAGGCGTGGACTAAGCAATGGGGAAGCGAAAGTGTAGAGTTCGGTAAAGCGGTCGCGGTTGACGGCGCGGGCAATATCTTTGTGACGGGATGGACCTCCGGTGCGCTCGACGGGAACACGCTCGTCGGGGAGATCGATATCTTCCTCACCAAATGGAATGCCGACGGGACCAAGGCATGGACCAAACAGTGGGGGACCTCCGCGAGCGATCACGGCTATGCGGTCGCGGTGGACGGCGCGGGCAACATCTTCGTGACGGGATCGACCTCCGGCGCACTCGACGGGAACACGCTCATCGGGGGAACCGATATCTTCCTCACCAAATGGAATGCCGATGGCACCAAGGCGTGGACAAAACAGCGGGGCACGCCGGGAGATGACCACGGCAGATCGGTCGCGGTGGACGGCGCGGGGAACATCTTCGTGACGGGTGAGACCCGCAACGCACTCGACGGCAATCTCTATGCCGGCTCTTCCTCCGATGTGTTTCTCATTAAATGGACGGCCGACGGGACCAGAGAATGGACAAAACAATGGGGCACGGCCACGGGTGAAACGGAGCCCTCTGTCGCCGTGGACGGCGCGGGCGATATTTTTGTGACGGGGTCGACCGTCGGCGCTCTTGACGGGAACACGAATGCCGGGGAGTACGACCTCTTTCTCACAAAATGGAACCACGACGGCACCAAGGTGTGGACAAAACAGTGGGGTTCCTCCGCATCCGATCAGGCTTATGCGGTCGCGCTGAGCGGTACGGGACGCATCTATGTGGCCGGACAGACCCCCGGGGCCCTTGACGGGAACAGTAACGCCGGGTGGAGCGATGTCTTCCTTTCCACATGGCTTCCATGATCTTGGACGATAGGGAGGGAGGTTCCCATGCCCATCTGTGAATATGCCTGTTCCGGTTGCGGTCGCAATCACTAAGCGGAATTTTGCTTCCTACCGTATGAACGGCTCCTGCCGGAGCCAGCGGCCGTCGGTGTTCGCGGTCGCCTCTTTATGCGCGTCCAATGGTTTCCCCTTGTCGATGAAAAGGCGCAGGCCGGTCGTATCTTCAAGAAAACTGATGTCGCCGTCGGAATCGCCCGCGCCGAAGCGGGGCCGTTTTCCCGGGTCAGGATTCGGCTGGAAGGGATCGCCGTCTGTCATGCCGAAGATAACGCTGTTTATCCAGCACCGTTTGCCGTCGCGGTAGGTGATCATCCGGTTCTCGCCGTCGCACACCGGGCCGCAGCCGATGAGGTCATAGGTCAGTTTCCCGTCGGGACCGATGACATTCTCGATGCCGATGACCCGCTCCGGCGGGATGCCGACCTTCTCGGCGCAGGGGTCGATGATGTATTTCGGCGTCGCCGATACGACCCACACCTCGAAACCGCTCCGTTCCAGTTCGACGATGAGATCGGCGATCTGCGGATAGATGCGGATATAGTCGACGATGGTGGCGTTCCCGATGCGGCGGGTCGCGCCGATGGGGTTTGCCAGTTGTCGTTCGAATATCTCGCGGGATGTCTGCCGAATCTGGTCGGGGGTTTTCCCGGCCAGCAGATGGCCGAGCCACGCGTAGGCCGCCTCGGTTATCTTCGGATCGTGCCCCGCGAAGGCCTGTGCGCCGTCGGGGGTCTTCATCGTGTTGTAGATCGTGAAGATGAGTTCGGGGGTCGCCCCCTGTTCGAGCGCCGCTACCGCCGCGTCGTTGAGGTAGGGACTGGTCCGGCGCCAGTCGCCGGGGTCGGCCACCAGCCCACGGTCGAGTAGTCCGACGAAGGCGGCGTCGCCGATGTCGTTCTTGATGACGGTGTTGTCCCAGTCGAACACCGCCACCTTGCGGCCGGGTCGTTTCGCTTCGGCATCGAGAAAAGCGGTCAGCGCCGCGTGATTCTTCGGATCCCAGCCGTCGGGCGTCAGCATGTTCTTCTCCGATCATGAACTACAGAACCATAGCAGAATATGCCCCTAAGCGCAAACAACAATTGACGAAAGCGAGACCCTCCATTAACGATACCTTAACATACGCCGGGTATCCATCGGACCGTGAACGATGGACTTGAAAATGGAGGACCGTATGAAACGGATCGCAACGATGATGATCATGGCCGCCGTGTTGGCGTGGAGTTTTACACTTTTGGGGGCCGAGGAGCCGAAGAAAGAAGAGGCGGTCAAGGAAGAGGCAAAGAAGGAAGAACCGAAGAAAGAGGAGTCGGCGGTGCCCGAGTGGGTCAAGAACATCAAACTCAAAGGCGACTTCCGTTTCCGCTATCAGTATCAGAATTTCGAAGACGCGGTGAAGGATGACACGCTGGAGCGCAACCGGCTCCGCTACCGTGCGCGCATCGGTCTGGAGGCGAAGGTCAACGACTGGGCGAAGGTCAATTTCGGCATCGCGTCGGGTTCCTACGAGAGTAAGATAACGGCCGACCAGTTGGCCGCCGGCGACGACATCAAGGCCTCGCTCGGACAGGATATCCGGTCGACCAACCAGACCTTCGACGATTTCTTCAGCCACAAACCGCTCTGGATAGACTACGCTTACGCCGAATTCACGCCGTGGTCGTGGCTCACGCTTTCGGGCGGCAAGATGAAGAACCCGTTCCACACCGCCTCCGAACTCATCTGGGACGGCGACATCACCCCCGAGGGGGCGGCGCTCCAGTTCAAGTACGCGGTGATCGACGAGCTGTCGCTTATCGCCAACGCCGGTATCTTCATACTCGACGAGATCAAGGCGCTCGACGACCCGATGATGGCGGTGGTGCAGATCGGCGCGGCGCTCAAGGTGGCCGACTTCGACGCGACGGCGACCCTTTCCTACTACGACCCGATGAACCTGACGAATGCCGAATCGAACACCAACGAAGGGTCGAAAATGGTCGGCTACATTTCGCAGGGCTACTACTGGAAGAACATCGCCGCGGCGCTCGACGCATCCTATACCATAAAGGAAAAGTATCAGGTGGGGCTCATGGGCGAAGTGACGGCGAACCTCTACGATCTCAACAAGACGGCGCTGGGCGACAAGGCTGACGACAACATCGCCTTCTTCGTCGGGGTGAAGGGCGGCACCAAGGCGCTTAAGGATCTCGGCGATTTTCAGAGTTCGCTTTCCTACCGGCAGATCGGCATCGCGTCGTGGATACCGTTCCTCATCGATTCGGATCCGTTCGACGGCAATGTGAACGCCGAAGGTATCAAGTTCGATATCAAGGCGGGGCTTTACAAGAACTTCTCGGCCGCCGCGACGCTGAACTATTTCTGGACGCTCAACAAGGATTTCAACTCGGACAAGACCAACAAGGACATTCTCCTCCAGCTCGATCTCAACTACAAGTTCTGACCTCTTAACCGAAATCTAACCGAAGTACTGGAAAAATACTAACGCTTCTCCTATACTTTCCTCGCAGTGAGTGAACCTTTGGGAGGTGACCATGGCACGGGAAAGAATTCTGGTGGTTGACGACGAGCAGGACATTCTCGAACTCATCCGCTACAACCTGTCGCGCGAAGGCTACCAGCTCGACACGGTAACCACCGGCGAAGAGGCGCTCAAGATCGCCCGCGACCGCCATCCCGACCTCATCATCCTCGACCTCATGCTCCCCGGCATCGACGGACTGGATGTCTGCCGCCTGCTCAAAGGCGAGACGCGCACCAGTGCTATTCCCATCATCATGCTGACGGCGAAAGGGGAGGACAGCGATGTAGTGACCGGGCTGGAACTCGGCGCCGAGGACTACATGACCAAACCCTTCAGCCCCAAGGTGCTCATCGCGCGGGTCCGCAACATCCTGCGGCGCAAGATGCGGACGGCCGAGGAGAAGGAAGTGAAGATGGTCGTCATCGAGGATATGAAGATAGACCCGTCGAAGCACAAGGTGACGGTGGGGAAGGAGGATATCGACCTTACGGCGACCGAGTTCGCCCTCCTCATGTTCCTCGCCAAACGGCCCGGCTGGGTCTTCACCCGGAGTCAGATCATCAACGGCGTCAAGGGGGACGACTATCCGGTGACCGACCGCTCGGTCGATGTGCAGATACTCAACCTGCGCAAGAAACTGGGGACGATGGGCGAATACATCGAAACGGTGCGCGGCGTCGGCTACCGGTTCAAGGAACTCAGTTAAAAAAGAGGATCATCCATGCAGAGATTCGACGGCTTTTCAAAAGAGACGCTCGCTTTTTTCGCGGGACTCAAGAAGAACAATTCCCGCGCGTGGTTCGACGCCCACCGGAAAGAGTACGAACAGTTCGTTAAAAAGCCGACACAGCTCTTCGTGCAGGCGATGGAGGAGCCGCTGATGCTCCTCGACAGCGGTATCAACGCGGTGCCGAAGGTCAATCACAGCATCTTCCGGCTCAACCGCGACACCCGCTTCTCGAACGACAAGACCCCCTACAAGACCAACCTCGGCGTCTGGTTCTGGAGCGGCGTGCGGCCGCGGATGGAATGCAGCGGTTTCTACCTGCAGGTCGAGAACGGCGAGGTGATGCTCGGGACCGGCATCTATATGTTCCCGCGCCACCTCATCGGGGTCTACCGCGACGCGGTGGCCGATCCGAAGAGGGGCGCACTGCTTGCAAAGCTGGCCGCGAATATGGAAAAGGATGGCTACGGCATCGGCGGCGAGTACTACAAAAAGGTGCCGACCGGTTACGACAAGGAGTTGCCGCAGGCGCGGTTCCTGCGTTACAACGGTATCTATGCCGGGTTCGAGACGAAGGCGCCGAAGGAATTCTACAGCGCGAAGTTCGTCGACTGGTGCTTCATCCACTTCCGGAAGACGCTGCCGCTCCACCAGTGGCTCAAGGATACGCTGGGGTAGTGCCTTCTCCGCAGTGAGAAGAAGTACTGCTGAGAGTGGGTGTTCCGTGGGCGGGGTTACGGTCTTACCACGGTTTTTCGAATGACTCTTTCGTGAATTTCTCTTCGGCGACGCGCCAATAGGTGTCGCGCTTTTTCAGGAAATGGTCGGCCGCCGCGCGGTTGAAGAGGCGGTACACGAACGCCAGCGGCGTGAGGAAGAAAAAGAATATGAGCGTCATGATAAGGCGCGACATGACCGCGCCGAGCACCTCGGAGAATTTGAGCCATCCCTTCGTGATGAGTGTCGCCAGCGGGTTGGGGAATATCGCCAGCGCCAACAGCGCCGTCGCGAGGTAGAGGAGCCACGCATGACCCAGCCACAGGTTGAAAAGGAGCGCCGCGAGGGCGAGCACCGCGAGCGTTTCGATGACCGTCTTCCGTTCCACCGTTAACTCCCTAGAAGAGCGTGTAGATGAACGGAGCGACCGCCGACCCGCTCGAAAGGACGATAAGCGCGCCGATGAGGAGGAGCACCACGATCATCGGGAGCAGCCACCATTTTTTCCGTTCTTTGAGAAAGCCCCAGAGGTCTTTCAGGAACTCCATCGTATCCTCCTAGTCGAGCGCAAAGGTCCGTTTCCATTTGTCGCGGTCGTTCCAGTCGGGCTGTTCTTCCTTTATAAAAAGAAGGTCGCCGATGACCAGCGTATCTATCTCGGTCGCCATGAAACAGGCGAACGAATCCTCGGGAGTGCAGACGATCGGTTCGCCGCGTACATTGAAACTGGTGTTGACGATGAGGCCGTAGCCGGTCTTTTCCTTGAAGCGGCTGATGAGCCGGTGATAGCGCGAGTTAGTCTCTTTGTGGACCGTCTGTATCCGCGCCGAGAAGTCGAGGTGGGTGATCGACTGGACATCGCTGCGGGTCATATAGAGCTTGTCAAAGAGCGGCAGTTCATGGTAGTTCGCGGGGAGTTCTGTGCGCCGCTCCTTCACCACATCGGCGATGAGGAGCATGTAGGGAGAGCCTTGCTTAAGGTCGAAGAATTCGGGCGAACTCTCGGCCAGCACCGATGGGGCGAAGGGGCGGAATCCCTCGCGGTATTTTATCTTGAGGTTGAGTTTCTTCTGCATCGAGCCGTTGCGGGCGTCGCCGAGTATCGACCGGTTGCCCAGCGCGCGCGGGCCCCACTCCATGCGCCCCTGATGCCAGCCGACGACCTTGCCGTGGGTCAGATGGTCGGTCACGAGGTCGATGAGTTTCTCGAAGTCGCCGATCCGGTGGTAGATCGCCTTGTGCTTGCGCGCCATCAGTTCGGCGTCGAGTTCCGAATATTCGGGGCCGAGATAGGCGCCCTGCATCGCATCGTTCGTTCCGTCGGCGGTGCGCGGCGCGCCGAAATACTGATAGTGGACCGCGAGCGCCGCCCCCAAAGCGCCACCCGCGTCACCGGCCGCCGGCTGTATCCAGATGCCGTCGAAGAGGCCGCTTTTGAGCAGTTTCCCGTTCGACACGCAGTTGAGCGCCGATCCCCCCGCGAGGCAGAGATGCTTCGCGCCGGTCAGCCGTTTCGCCTCGGCCGCCATCTTGAGGACGATCTCGTCGTGGATCTGCTGGATGACATAGGCGAGGTCGCAGTGGTGCTGTTCGATGTGGCTTTCGACCGGGCGGGTCGGGAAGCCGAAGAGCGCCGCCCACTTTTTGTCGTCTATCATCCGCAAGCCGGTCGTATAGGTGAAGTAGTCGGGGTTGAGCCAGATCGAGCCGTCGTCGCGGAGGTCGATGAGCGTCCCCGTTATCTTGTCGCGGTACTCCTTGATCTGGGGCGATGAAGGGTTGCCGTAGGGGGCCATTCCCATCAACTTGTATTCGCCTGAGTTGACCTTGAAGCCGAGGAAGTAGGTGAAGGCGGAGTAGAGCAGGCCGAGCGAGTGGGGGAAGCGCAGTTCCTTCAGCGGTTTTATCTCGCTGCCCTTGCCGTGCATGATGGTGGCGGTCGCCCATTCGCCGACGCCGTCGATGGTGAGGATGGCGGCCTCTTCGTAGGGGGAGGGGAAGAAGGCCGACGCGGCGTGCGAGAGGTGGTGTTCGGGGAAGAGCAGTTTCACTTTCAGCGGGTCGCAGTTGGGGTCGAGCGTTTTCAGTGCGTCGCGGATGAGTTTCTTGAGGAAGAGTTTTTCCTTTATCCAGACCGGGACGAACGAGAGGAACTGGGCGAGCCCCTTCGGCGCGAAGGCGTAGTAGGTCTCGAGCAGGCGCTCGAACTTCAGGAGCGGTTTGTCGTAGAAGACCACCGCGTCGAGTTCGCTGACCGTCACCCCGGCGTAGGAGAGGCAGAACTTGGCCGCTTCGAGGGGGAAGTGGGAATCCTGCTTGATGCGGGTGAAGCGTTCTTCCTGCGCGGCGGCGATGATGCGGCCGTCTGCGATGAGGGCGGCGGCGGAGTCGTGGTAGAAAGCTGAAATGCCGAGGATGTAGCGTGTCATGCCGACTCCCTAAGGACCGTCGCGACTATACTGTGGTCTGACCGCCGAGGCAAGAAAAAGGTTGCGCGGGGAAGTTGACTTCAATTCTTCGGGAGGATAAACTTCAATCGTTTTTGCGGAAGAGGTTAAGCCATGATCAAATCAACATCCATTTGGATTGGTCTTGCATTCGTCGTTGTCGCGCTGTTATTTTGGCTCTCTCGCTCTAAAGTCGCTGCGTCTTCAACAGAAAATGAACTTGCATCAGATGCACAGGTGCTTGACCAGCTTAAGAGATATGGCTCAGATCTTAGCAAGCCACACCAATTAGAATTTTTTCTGTATTTTCCTACAGAAGCTGATGCTCAGAAAGCGGCGGAGCAGATTCGTGCGAAATCTTTTGAAGTTAAAGTAGAGCGCGCGGCGCAAGGCGAGTCATGGCTATGTTTTGCAACCAAGACAATGCTCCCGGAACTGAAAGCCATTCAGAATATCACGATCCAGTTCAACGAGATTGCGAAAAGGTTTGGCGGTAACTACGATGGGTGGGGTTCTCCAATCGTCGAGTAATTAAGAAAACTTAAAATCGGAACAGCGGCTTTTCTTCACTTCCCACACCCGGGGAAGTTCTCGACGAACTTGACCTTGATGTCGGGAAAGTTCTCGACAACCTTTATCTTGTAAGTGATTTCAGGGAGTGGAGCCTGTCAAGACATTTGCTAACCTTACCAAAGGAATGATCGTCACGCCATTTACTATCTTACCGAACGGGGGCATGGG
>JAKLIW010000017.1 GCA_022709425.1 bacterium | reverse complement strand
TCGGAATCCTTGTCGTAGGGGTCGGTGCCGATAGCGATCTCATCGACATCGGCCAGACCGTCGTTGTCCGAATCCTTGTCCAAAAAGTCGGGGGTTTCGTCCATGTCGTTGTTCTGGCACGGTTGGATCGGGCATTCTTCTGCATCACCCAGGCCATCGGAATCCGAATCACCGTCCATGAAGTTGGGGATGCCGTCGTGATCGCGATCGTCCTGTCCTTCGACCTCGTTGGGGATGCCGTCGCCGTCCTCGTCGCCTGTCGGGTCGATCTCGCCCCAGTCGGTGTCGGGCCCGGTCGTTTCATCGACCAGTTCGCCGTCGCTCCCCGGATCGTCGGTGACGGTCCCGTCGGTCGTATCGTCGTTCGCCGTGTCATCGGGTTTCGCGTCGTCGGTCATCGTTTTGTCCTTGCAGACGGCGCCGGCTCCTTCTTCCACACAATCCTTGCTCTGTGCGGCGCAATCGCTCGTTTCGGTCCATTTGCCGTCGGTGCAGACCACGATCTTGTCGCCCGAACAGGCCGAACCATCGCCGGTACAGTCGCCGCCTACTTCTTCATCGGCGACGCACGCGCCCTCTTTACAGGTCTTGCCTGATGCACTGCAGTCTTCCGCCAGGACCAACGCGCCCGCTTCGCAACGAAGGGCTTTGTCGCTGGACCAGTCGCAAATGGTACCGCTGCCGCTGCAGGGTTCACCGATATCGGCGATCGGGTCGGAGCCGCCGTCGGTCGAGCAGGCGGCGAAAAACAGGAGCACGCAGGAGACCGTCATCGGAAGAAGGCGATTCATGGGGACCTCCATATCAACAATCGTAAGATGAAAAAACAAAAGCCTAGAAGATGCCTATCAGAGGAAAAGGGAGATTTCGTCCTTGCTCTTGAATTTTCGTAAAAGAGGACCCTTTTTATCGGCAGGGATGTTCTTATTTCCGAATGAGGACGGTTCCGATAGGCGGGGTTATTCCTCAATATTCAGGATGTTGCCCGTTTTCCCGTCGCACTCCGCCGTACAAAAACCCCGGCAGGAATTAGTCGGGCGCGACGCAGTTCACACCCAGCGCAGTACCGCGAAGAACACCACCTGAATGATGAAATACCACGCCGGAAGGATGGTTTTGGTCTTTATCTTGAAGAGACGGTAGATATAGCCTGCGATGGCGGCGGTGATGAACCACGCGGCGTAGTTCTGGAGCGGTATCCCCGCCGTGTGCCAGGTCCAGTAGTCGAGCCGTATCGCCACCGGCTCCATCACCCAGTCGAACCCGGTGGCGAGCGCCGCAACGATGAGCGCCGAGAGGATCGGTCGCACCGTCAGCCGCTCCGACAGCCGGAGCGCCCCCAGCACCACTATCACCCAGTTCGCCCCGATGATGAGCGGCACGGCGAGCAGTTTCGGGCCGAGCGTCGCGCCGTAGTGGTACGGGCCGAAGATGAGCCCCGTCGCGACCCCCGCCGCCTCGATCGCGAAAGTGGCGGCATAGGTGAGGGGGAACCAGAGGAGCATCTTTTTGTCGTCGCGTATCGCCGGAATGAGGACGATGAGGGTGAAGGCGAGGAGCACCAGCGGCGTTATCGATTGGAAGAAGGGCAGTGTCTTTGCCCACAGATGTCCCGCGATGCCGACGATATAGAAAACGGTGAGCGCGATGAGGAGAAGATGTTTTCTCATTTCAGCCTCCGTGTCACCGCGTCGGCCGCCATCATCCCCGACAGGGTCGCCAGCGGCATCCCGCCGCCCGGGTGGGCCGATCCGCCGCAGAAAAAAAGCCCCGGATGATCGCCGCATTTCACCGGCTGGCGGCGGAAGGCGGCCATCGGGTCGTTGGAGGATATGCCGTAGATGGAACCGTGGTTGGTGTTGGTCAGTTCGCGCAGTATCTTCGGGGTGCGGACCTGTTCGTGGGCGATCGCCGGTTCGATGTTGCGCCCGATCCGCCGCGATATCTTCTCGATGACGGTGTCGCGCAGGCGGGTCGTTTCGAGCGCCCAATCCTGCTGGTCGTCGTAGGGGGCGTTGATGAGGACGAACCAGTTCTCGCCGTCCGCCGGGGCGTCGGCCGGGTCGAACTTCGAGGTGATGTTGACATAGACGGTGGGGTCGAACCCGCAGCGGTGCTTGATCGATATCTCCTCGAACTCGCGCCGGTAGTCGCCCGAGAAGAAGATGTTGTTGACGGTGAGTTCGGGGAACTTTTCGCGCATCGCCCAGTAGAAGACGACGCCCGATATTGACGGCTCATGGCGCTGGTAGCGGTCGGCCGCCTCCGATTCGCTCTGGAGGAGCGACAGGTAGGTGTGGGTGACATCGGCGTTGGATACCACCGCGTCGAAGAGCCGTTCCTCCTCGCCGGTCACGATGCCGACGGCGCGGTCGTTCTTCTTCATGATGCGGTCGACCGGCGTATTGAAATGGAACTGCGCCCCGTTCTTTTCGGCGAGCGTCTGCAGTGCCCGGACCAGTGCCGTCACCCCGCCGCGCAGGTTGCGGGCGCCGATGGCATATTCGACATGGGGGATGATGGCGAGCGTTGCCGGGGCGCGGTAGGGGTCGGAGCCGGTGTAGGTGGCGTAGCGGTCGAAAAGTTGTATCGTCCGTTCGTCGTGAAAATAGCGACGGTGAAAGGTGTCCATCGTCGTGAAGGGGGCGATGAAGGGGAGCCCCGCAAGCGCCCGCCAGCCCGCAAGCCGGAAGATGTTGAGCGGGTCCCACGGGTTCCCGTAGAGAAAGATGTCGGCGGTGGTGTCGTATATCTTTTTCGCCCGCTTGAGATAGCGCTTCACCGACGCGGCGCTGTCGCCCAGTTTCGCCTCGACCTCGGCGGCGAAGCGGTCGGGGTCCTGCCACGCGTCCAGCGTCGTACCGTCGTCCCAGAAGTAGCGGGTGATGAGTTCCATCGGCTCGTGGCTGAGCGCCGCGTTCAGGTCGCCGCCCGCCAGCGCGAAGCATTTCTCGAATACGGCGGGCATCGTGAAAAGCGACGGCCCGGTGTCGAAACGCCAGCCGCCGAGCCGCAGGTCGCCCGCCTTCCCGCCGGGGGTCGGCTGCTGTTCGAAGACCTCGACCGCGTAGCCGCGATGGGCGAGTATGGCCGCCGCCGCGAGCCCGCCGAACCCGGCGCCGATGAGCGCGATCTTCTTCATGTCCCCCTCCGGTCCAGCAGGGTCCGGTATATCGCGAGATGCCCCGCGAGCATGATGAAGTTGTAGACGAAGTCCTCTATAGGGATGGTGCCGATTCGCAGACCGGTTATCGCCGCCGGATCGTAGGTGACGATGGGGATGCCGGTCAGCACCGAGTTGACGATGGCGAACAGCACGAAGAAGATCGCCATCGCCGCGACGAACGATATCTCTTGGGCGATCCGCGGCATGAAGATGATATAGAATACCAGCACGAGGAACAACCCCGAGAAGGCGAGGAAGGCATACCCTTTGCCGACGCTCAGGAAGGCGAGCACGATGGCCGCGACCGCCACGGCGGCCATGACGGGGCGTACCAGCGGGAAGGTGCGCGGCGCGAGGTAGACCCGGAGACATTCATAGGTGAAGAGGCACGCGTAGGGGACCGTCACGAAGAAGAGCCACTCCTCAACGGGCAGACCGGCCAGCCGCAGGTCGCCGACATAGGCGGGGTTGAATGCCCAATGTCCCGCGCCGGTGGCATGGCTGTCCCACGCGATGTAGACCGCGCCGACCGTAACGATGGCGGTGAACGCGGCGGGCCATGTACGCCAAAAGGCGACCCGCTTGTCGAATGAGAGGAGGAGGGGGAGGGCGATGACGCAGAGGTTGACGGCTAGATAGGCGCTCACCTAGAAGCCCCGGTCGCGATTATAGTCGATAAGTTCGTTCAGAAGCCGCTTCACCTCGGTCCCGGCTGTCAGGGCGGCGATGAGTTCACGCGACTCGCGGTCGATGGCGGCCGCCTGCGTGCGGACCTCCCCCAGCGCGCCGCTTTTTTCGGCGAGTTCGCGCACGAAGGTGATGTCGTCGGGGCCGATGGCGGGGTTGCCGAGCGTCTTCATGAGCTGTTCGCGCTCCTTCCCCTGCGCCATCTCGGCCAGTAGAGAGAAGAGGATGGTCTTTTTCCCTTCGCGGATGTCGGAACCGGTCGGTTTGCCGATGTCGGCCTCTTCGCCGAAGAGCCCCAGTTCGTCGTCCTTTATCTGGAAGAGCGTCCCGATCTTTTCGCCGACCGCATCAAGTCCGTCCCGTATCTTCGCGTCGCCGCCCGCGGCGATGGCGCCGAGTATGAGCGGCATCGAGAAGGTGTAGCGGGCCGTTTTGTAGCGGTAGACCGGCAGGATGTCGGCCACGCTCACCGGAGCGAGGCGCGCCCCGAGGTAGACATCGTCCATCTGGCCGACGCCCACCAGCACGCATTCGCGGAAAAAGGTGCGGCGCATCGCGGCGCCGTGCGGTTCGGGTATCGCGGCGGCCATGACCGATTCGGAGGCGAGGAAGAAGGCGACATCCCCGGCGCAGATCGCCAGCGCTTCGCCGGTATGGCGCGGTTCTTTGGTGTCGGTCTTGAGCGCGTCGGCGTAGCGGCGGTGGAACGCCGGTTTGCCGCGGCGGAAATCGTCGCGGTCCATCACATCGTCGTGGATGAGCAGTCCCGCGTGGACCATCTCCATCGCGGCGGCCACCGGGACGACGGCGTCGCCCGGCGTCCCGCCCGCCGCCTCCCAGCCGAGGAGCGTCATCGCGGCGCGGATCATCTTGCCGCGCGTGCAGAATTCATGGATGTCGCGGGCCACCGCCGCGGCGCGGGGACCGATGGGGGCCAACTCCCGCTCCTTCGCGGCGAAGAACCGGCCGAGGTATGCGCTCGTCCGTTCTTTGGAGGCGGCAAGGTATTTCTTCATGGGCACTCCCTGATGGCCGCAAAGCGGCGGATGATGTTGGCGATGATCCGCAGACGCGACGGTTTGACCTTGCGTTCATACACGATGAAGGGGTCGCGCCGTATCGTGGCGGCGGTCCATGCGTACATGTCTGAAGCGGTCGCCACCGGGATACGGTAGCGGCGCGGCAGGTGGCAGAAGCCTGCCTCGGCCTCTTTCTGCCAGCCGAGATAGCGTTCTATCTCTTCGGCGACGAAACGGCGGAAGGCGTCGGGCTTCCGGCGCGCCTCGTCGGGGAGGAGCGAGGTGAGCACCGAATCGCGTAGCGGCAGATAGCGGCGGCCGAGCCCGATATCCTCGTTGATGTCACGGATGAAATTGATGTACTGCATCGCGCGGCCGAGCATCCGGGCCGGGTGTTCCGACTCGTCGGGCAGACCCATGATGCGCATCATGTAGAGGCCGATTACTTCGGCCGAGCCGTAGACATACTCGAGCGTCTCGGGAAGGGTATTGTACTCTTTCTTGACGAGGTCGAGCTCCATCGAGTGAAAGAATGCCTCGGTCCATTCCTGCTTGAAGCCGACCCTCTTGGCGAGCGCCACGAAGTCGTCGACGACCGGATCGTTCGCCGGGGTGCCGAGTTCGGCGTTGCGCCAGAACTGGCGCATATTGAAGAAATCGTCGGCCCGTTGCGGGATGCTGTCAACCAGATCGTCGGCGACCCGCAGGAAGGCGTAGAGGGTGAAGACATCCCTACGTACCTGCGGCGGGAAGAAAAGAGAACTGGTGAAGTAGGTCTTGCTCCCTTTGAGGAATATCTTTTCTTTGGAGGTAGTGTGCGCCATAATGCGTTCCCCGGAACAGTGATCGTGCTCCGATTATAATAAAAAGAATAACGATTGCAAAATAGAATGACGTTTTTCTTCGCGAGCGAGACCGGTCAGGCCAGATAGAAGAGAAATCCTAGAAAGTGGCAGGCGCTGCCGAACAGGACGAAGAGGTGCCACAGCACATGGTGGTAGGGCATCTTTTTGCGGACATAGAAGAGCACCCCGCCGGTGTAGCACAGGCCGCCCGCGAGGAGCCACCAGAAAAGACCACGCGGCATCACGGTGAGGAGGGGTTTCACGGCGATGACGGCAAGCCAACCCATCGCGAGGTAGATCGACACCGTTATCCACTTCCAGCGGCCGAGGAACAGCAGTTCGTAGACGATGCCGCAGATCGCGAAACCCCAGACAAGGCCGAACAGCGTCCAGCCCCACGGTCCGCGCAGGGTGATGAGCGTCACCGGTGTGTAGGACCCGGCAATGAGCAGAAAGATCGAAAGATGGTCGAGATTGCGGAAGAATCGTTTGATTCGTTCATTCTGGAATGCGTGGTAGAGCGTTGAGGCGAGGTAGAGGAGGGTGAGGCTCGCGCCGTATATCGAGAAGCTGACGATGCGCCACGCGTCGCCTTTCTGCGCTGCGAGCACAACCAGCACCACGAGTCCCGCGATGGCGAGCGCCGCGCCGATGCCGTGGGTTATGCCGTGGAACAGCTCTTCGGTCAGGGTGTATTGCGGACGGAACTTCATAGGGGCACAATAGCATAAAAAAGAGTAATAAGAATAAAAAATTGCCTTTTTTTTTCCTGCCAGTAGAAAGTTTTGGGAACTTTTCGGAGCCATGACTCGTCAATAGTGGGGTGTGGCCCCCTAGGGAGGTTGATCCGTTGAGCCGGCTTATCGTATCCATCCTGTTCAGCATGCTCCTGGCGATGGCATGCGGTGACAATTTTGATCGCGACGAACTGATCAATGGTCCGCAGGGTCCCGAAGCCGAAGCCGAAGCCGATACTGATCTTGTGACTATGGAGTGACCCATGCCGCGTCCGATCGCCCGCGCCGTTTTTCTGTTTTTACTTTCCGCCTCTTTCCTCCTTTTCGCCGGCGCGAAAAAGGAGGAGAAACATCAGGTGGACCCGAAGACCTGCATCGGCTGTACCCTCTGTGTGCAGACCTGTCCGACCAAGGCTATAACGATGGTCGAGGATGCCCAGAAGGCGAAAAAGGCGGTCATCGATCCCGAGAAATGCATCAACTGTACCCTGTGTGTCCAGAAATGCCCGACCAAAGCCATTCACGGGCCGACCGCCGCTCCGGCGCCTGCTCCGGCGGCGCCTGCGGCTGAAAAAAAAACGAAATAACTGACGTTCCCACACCCCCTGCGGTTAAAAAAGTCCAATATATTCAGATGGCTAAGTGCACTGGATGCCGTGAGTGCATCCCGGTCTGTCCCGTCAAGGCGATCTCATTGACCATGGGTCAGGCGGTCATCGATCCAGAAAAATGCATCGACTGCGGCCTGTGCGCCAAAGCGTGTTCCTTCGGTGCGCCGGTCGAACGGGAGGTGAAAAAATGAGGCTTCTCCTCTGCGCGCTACTGTTCGTTGGGATGCTCGTTTCCTGTGGGATGGATCCGTCGCTTGACAGCCCGATAACGATCAATTACGACCGGTGTGTCGGTTCCTCCTGCCGCGTCTGCGAGCGGGTCTGTCCCTACGATGCGATGCATTTCTACGGCCCCGAGGACAAACCGATGGTCGATCCCGATAAGTGTACCCAGTGCGGCATCTGCGTCCGTGAGTGCCCGTGGCAGGCGATCACCGGGAGGCCGCAATGATACGGCTGATGGCGGCAATGACGCTGTTGCTGTGCGGCGCGGCGCTGTACGGCGGCAGTGAGGTGACGGCAGGCGCCTATGTTCCTCTGAACGAAACGAAGCCGGCCGACCCGACCGCGCCGGGATACTACTTCCTGACAGGACGCGCCCTCTACGAACCGGCCGAGAATTTCTTCATCGGCGGCGATATCTTTTTCCAGCACGGATTCCCCGAGAATGATATGACCAACCTCGTCGAGACGAGTTATCTTCTCGGCCGCGGAAGACTCATCATGGAATATGACTGGCCGAAGGTGAAGATCGGGACGGTGACCTATGCGTCGCTCTCCGACAGTTCAGGCGACTACTCGAAGCTTATCACCGAGGGGCTGGCGACGCTCGGCGGCTACCGGCAGGAGTATATTCATCAGGAGCTCTATCTTTCGGCAAACCCGTTCGCCGAATTCCGCATGAATGCGGCGGTCGGTGTGAACAGCCAGTCCTACGATGTGGCGTCCGAACTCGGCAGCGGCATCATCCGCGACACTAACCTCTTCGCCTTCGGCGAGATGAGTTACCGGATATTCCCGGCACTCGAACCCTTCGCCGGACTGTTTTACAGCGACGATCTCAATGAACAGGACACCTTCGATCTGCTCCGGTTCCGCGGCGGTCTACGCGGGGAGGAATTGTTCTTCGACAACCGTCTCCATCTTGCCTATGCCCTCTCTTACAAACGAGAAGAGGCCGAACCGCTGACCGACAAGGACCGGATGGCGCTGTATCTCAAAGGGCGTTGGAACTTTACGACCGATACCGATCTGTTCGGCTGGTTCTATCATGAATATGCCCTTGCCCCGATGCGCTATGTCAACCGCTATGTCGCCCTGCAGGTGCGGCAGTGGCTGTTCGACCGGAAGCTGGCACTGTCGGCGGGCAGTTTTCTCCTTATCGAGAAGCGCCCGGGCAACGGCTGGTACCTGCCGGTGTGGCCTTTTTTCGAGATCCAGAGCTACCCCCTTATCGGCCTTACTCTGTACGGGCGGGTGCAACTCAAATGCGACGAGCTCTATCAGCCGTCGGGGAAATGGGAGTACGATCTGTTCCAGACCCGGCTCGAGGTCGGCGGCGGCTATCTCATCGGCGGGTATGTCCAGCCGACGGTACTCTTTTTCATGAACCTCGCCGAAGGTCCCGCATCACCCGACAGCCTCGGATTAAAACTGCTGGTGACGGCTTTCTTCTGATAAATCAAACACCTTATGTCGGCTTTGAATAAAAAGATATTCATCGTGTCGCTTCTTCCCGTCGATAGGAATGGGGAAAAAATTGACTCGTTTCAGGCGTTGCGGTATAACACGGCGTGTTTCATGGGGTACACAGGCGGATTTAACCACCAATAGGTACAAGGGAGTACAACGATGAAGAAACTGATGATCGTTCTTGCGGTTCTGGGCGTGGCCTTCTTTATGATGTCCTGCGGTTCGAAGGAACCGGCGGCTCCGTCGAGCGCCATGGCCAACGAACTTGACGGCGCCCCCGATTGGGTGCTTGGTTCGGCCAGCACCAACGGTCTTATCTGCGGCGTCGGCTCGGCGACCGGCACCCGGAACGTTTCTCTTGCTCGCACCGCGGCGCAGGGCCGGGGCCGCACCGAGATCGCCCGTCAGCTTGAGGTCAAGGTGAAGGCGATGCTCAAGGATTACCAGTCGACCACCACGGGCGGCGAAGGTTTTGGTCAGGCGGCCAACGACGAACAGCACATTGAGGATGTCTCCAAGCAGGTCACCGACACCACCCTCAGCGGCACCGAGATGAAGAACACTTGGATCGCGAAGACCGGCACCCTCTACGTGCAAATGTGCATGGATGTCGAGAAGTTCAAGGGCGCCGTCAACTCGATGCAGCAGCTTGACGAGAAGGTCCGTGCTGCCGTCGTGGAACGCGCCAACAAGGCTTTCAGCGAACTCGACGAAGCGACCAAGTAGGGGCGCTCCCTACGGGACGCCCGTTTTCGGGTAGCTTTTCCAAGGCGGTCCTTTGGGGCCGCCTTTTTTTTGACAATTCATTCGCTTTTCGATATTATCGAGCGGCTTGTGTCCATAAATAAGGGGGAGTTTTTATGCGCGGTATTATTTTTACGGTATGTATCTTTCTTCTGGCGCTTTTTGTGATCTCGTGCGACAAGGGGAAATCGTCGCCCAAGAACGATGAGGATGCCTTGGCATCCGGCGACACCGACATCCTCGAGGATGCGGACCTGCTCAACGACGGATTGCTTCCGAACGACTCCGATCAGATAGGGGGACCGTGTGAAGAGGGGCAGACCCGCTTATTGCCCTGCGGCGAGAACAAGGAGAAGGTGCAGGCGCAGGAATGCAAGGATGGTGTGTGGGAGGACAAGGGCGAATGCGTCGATGATCCCAATCCTTGTGTCGAGGGAGAGACCCGTTTCTTGGCTTGTGAAGGTGACGGTGTGCAGAAACAGACCTGCACGAACGGTACTTGGGGTGCGCCGGGTCCCTGTGTGCAGGGCGCGGGCGATTGTTCCGAAGGAGACACCCGAACAGTTGTGTGTGGGACGAATCAAGCCTATGAGCAGGGGCAGATCTGTGAAAGCGGTCTTTGGGTGAATGATGGCGCCTGCGTGGACCCGGGTCCCTGTGATAATGGCGACCAGAAAGAGGTCGATTGCGGTGTGGGGAATGGGACGGTCCAGAAGTTCTCCTGCGTGGACGGTATCTGGGAGCCGGTAGGGGGCTGTGTTGTTCCTGAGACCCCGATCGGGGATGAGGATAACCGGCTTCTCCGCCGTATCTTCAAGAACGGCTTCGGTCAGGTGACGGGTATAGAAGAGTTCGGGTATGCTCCCGATACACGTCTTTTGGCTCCTCTGGGCGGCGGCATTCTTTTCCGCGACACGATGTACAATAAGGATGGCCTCATCACCAGTCTGGTCGAAAAGGATGCCTTCGGGAATGTCATTACGAACATCGCGCGCGACACCGATCCCAACAATACTTTTATGGCATGGGAGGAGTTCGAGTACGATGCGGCCGGCGAGTTCCTCGTGAAAGAGGTGAACCGCAATGAGTCCGGTACGATAACGTTCTGGAAAGAATATGAACGTTACGAAAAGGGGAATCTGAAAAAAGAGACGACCAAGAATTATGACGGCAATGTGAGCGGAATAAAAGAATATGAGAACATAGAGCCGGGTCATTCGTTACTGCTGAAAGAGACCCACTGGGATCAGTTCGGCAATATGACCAGTTCGCTCGAACGGGAGATGATACAGGGGTTGCCGCGCGTGGTAACCGATTTTGTGCGCAACAATCACCTGTACGAGTACGTCTACAATGCGGACGGACTCTTGATGACCGAAACGCGGACGACCTACTATGCCGACGGCACCGAGAGCCTGATCGTCGAGTACACGTACGATTGGGCGGGTTATAAAAAGAACGGTACCGAATTGCGTCGCGAATCACTGTACCTCGATTATGACGAGAACGGGGAATTGATCAAAGAGCGTCGTTATAATAGTGCGCTTCAGCAGACCAAAGATTACTGCAAGGGCAGTTACAGCGGAGAATGCGGCTATGCTCCGATCTCTTTTGTGGACGGCGGGGTTTGTTACTGTACCAACAGCTACAGCAGCAGTTGTCTTTACACCTACACGAACTACTATCAGAAGGAATGGAGCTACGATGCCGCCGGTAAAGAGACCGCCTATTCTTATGAGATAGGGGTGCGGGAGAATGCCACGGGCGAAGAAAAGGTCGTTCTGGTCGAAGAACGCGCCTATCTGGCGAACGGTTCTCCCTCGTATGCCCTGACCAGTGGTAATTGTTACTACGGCAATGACTACCGTACCGGGTATTCGTACTATTCGAGCGGCGCCAAGAACGGTCTGCTCATGAAGAGGTCGTTGTTCCACTGCACGACCTCCGGCGCCTCCTACACGCGTGGTTGCGATGCGGGGAGCGCTCCGTACGATTATACCGATTACGATTATCAACTCGACGGATCGAACCGTGTCACCCGTCGTATAGAACAGACCATGCAGCAGATAGAGGATGACGCGACGGGGTTGCCGCAGGTTGGCGATACGATATACTGTAGCGACAGTTCATATTATTATGCCTACACGGCGATGTGGGTTGATTTCGAATATAATGTCGCGGTCGATGCAACGAGTGGCACCACACGTGAAGAGAGCTCCCTGCTTAACAAGACCTTGGAACTGGGTGCTCCCGATGCGAGTAGCAACTGTCTGGTCACGGGGTATGTCGAAACGCCGATATCTCAATCCGAGCAATGGTACAAGAAAGATGCGTCCGGCAACTATATCTTCCGGCGTCAGAGCGGCGTCGATTATTGGTGGTGGTATGATGCGAACGCCAATATTCTGAGATCGGCGACGCGCTATGTCGGCGATAGCGACTACAGCCAATACTATGTGTATGAGTACGATAGCTACAACCGGCCGACAAAGTTCACCCGTTATTTCACTGCCGGGTTGGGAAGCGCCTCTTTCCCCGATGAAGAGGACATAGTCGAAGAGTATGGGTATGTGGATATTCCGGGAGCGAATCTTACTCACGGCAGTCAGTATAAGACCAAGGAACTTCGCTATACCTACAACGGTAGTCAGCATGTTCTCATGAGCGAAACGCGCCGCGCCTTGTGGATGAACGATCCCACCGACTTCCTTGATAACCTGAGCTACTCTCTTGAGGTCAAGGAGATATACTATCGTTGCGACTATGCGGGCGCCTGCGGTTACTACGCCTCACAGAACACTGACTATGTGTTGCGGGAGGCGGTATTCGCCGATGGGACGTGGAGCGAAACGACCAAGGTCCGATTTGAAGGTTCGGGCGGGTCTCCGGTCGAGATCCTGCGCACCGACTATAAGGCATATCGGCTTTCGACGGTATACCCTTTCTATCTGACCTTTAGGACGAAAACACATATGAGCTATGATGGCGCTCAGGTCGTCTATAAGAAGGATCAGACCTCCGGGCGTTATGATGACGAGGTGGTGTATGATATCTTCACCGAAGAATTCCAATACGATTTCGATTCGTATGTCGGGCATCTGGATAACCTGCGCGAGACGGGATATTCTCTTACCGGAGTTTACACCAATACCGGCGGCAGTACGGTGACCGACCATTTAGGACAACGGGTGTATAATGCGAACTTCTGGGAACTGACACAGGTGAAGTATGCCGACTTCTGTTATTCTTCCGGTGGGTTGACCTGCTACGACGGCCCCGGATATGAGTTTATGGATTATGAAGCCGCCTACGATGCGTCGGGACGGATGACCTCCGCCACCCTGCGTGACGCCGAGGGTGCGGTGATCGAGTATACGACCGCCACATGGGTTGCGGCGGCCGATCTTCCGTGGAAGGCGTGCGCGACATCGGTGAAGCAGTACCTGAAGGGGCAGGAAGAGGCGAACATGGTCTATGAATTCACTGCGGCCGACACTTGTTTCCCGACCAAGATGTGGAATAAGAACACCAGTGAGTGGATGGAGTATGCCTACGACGATTCAACCGAATATGACCCCATCTTCGGTAACTATTATTGGTTCATGACTTTTAAGCCCTATACGACACAAGAGCTGGCCGATCAGTTCTACAGCGATCCTCTGGCCATGATCGCGGCTCAGCGTCAGTTCATGATCCTGCCGGTCACTACCGAGACCTACAAGAAAATGGATGGTACCGATTATGCGGCTCACACCTTCACCTATACCCGCGATGCGGCCGACAGGCCGATCAAGGTGGTGGAAAAGAGCCATATCGACGAGCTCTTGGGGCAGACCGAATTCGAATGGGGCGCCGGGGAGTAGTCGTCCGGCGACACACTATCTCTTGGGGCGGTCCTCCGGGGCCGCCTTTTTTTTCACCCCCCTTCTTTTCTTGAAATCGTTATGGGCGCTGGTATATTGGGGGTCAGGCAACTAGTGCGCCTGACCCCTTGCTTACTTCTGACGGAGGGCCCGATGCTCACCAATCTCGACATTTCGCAGGCGATGACCATTAAACTCGACGCGGTGCTGCCGCCGGCGCCGGTCTTCGAGCCGGACATCCGGCGTGCGCCGAAGCGGGAGCTGACGCTCACCAAGCCCGAGATAGCGCTCGCGCTGAAAAATGCGCTTCGCTATGTCCCCGCAGAGTTGCACGAGGCGCTCGCCCCCGAATTCCTCGACGAACTGCTCACCAAGGGGCGCATCTACGGCTACCGGTTCCGGCCGCAGGGGCGTTTGACCGGCAAACCGATAGACGAGTATAAGAGCGCCTGCATCGAGGGGCGCGCCTTTCAGGTGATGATCGACAACAACCTCGATTTCGCCATCGCGCTCTATCCCTACGAACTGGTGACCTACGGTGAAACGGGGCAGGTCTGCCAGAACTGGATGCAGTACCGGCTCATCAAGAAATATCTCGAGGTGCTGACACAGGAACAGACGCTGGTCATACACAGCGGTCATCCGCTGGGGCTGTTCAAGTCGAAACCCGACGCGCCGCGCGTTATCACCACCAACGGGCTCATGGTGGGGCTCTTCGACAACCCGGCCGACTTCAACCGCGCCGCGGCGCTGGGGGTCGCCAACTACGGCCAGATGACCGCCGGCGGCTGGATGTACATCGGGCCGCAGGGTATCGTCCACGGGACCTACAACACCCTGCTCATCGCGGGGCGGCTCAAACTCGGCGTGCCGGGCGACGGCGACCTCGCCGGGAAACTGTTCGTTTCGTCGGGACTCGGCGGGATGAGCGGCGCGCAGGGGAAGGCCTGCTGGATAGCGGGCGGGGTGGCGCTCATCGCCGAGGTCGACAAGAGCCGCATTGAGACGCGCCACTCGCAGGGCTGGGTGACCCATGTCACTGGAACGGCGAAAGAGGCGTTCGATCTGGCGCTGGGTATGGCGAAGAAAAAGGAGCGGGCGGCGATCGCGTTCCACGGCAACATCGTCGATCTTTTGGAATACGCGGCTAAGGAAAAGGTCGCGATAGACCTCCTCTCCGACCAGACCTCGTGCCACGCGGTGTACGAAGGGGGTTACTGCCCGCAGGGGCTTTCGTTCGCCGAACGGACCGAACTGCTGAGCAAGGATAAACAGAAGTTCATCGCGCTGGTCAACAAGAGTCTGCGCCGCCATTATGAACTCATCAAGGAACTCGCCGCACGCGGCACCTATTTCTTTGACTACGGCAACGCCTTCATGAAGTCGGTCTTCGACGCCGGGGTGACCGAGATCGCCAAGAACGGCGTCAATACCTACGACGGCTTTATCTGGCCCAGTTACGTCGAGGATATCCTCGGTCCCGAACTCTTCGACTACGGCTACGGCCCGTTCCGCTGGGTCTGCCTGTCGGGAAAGGAAGAGGATCTTATAAAGACCGACGCGGCGGCGGCCGACTATATCTCGACCTGCCGCGAACCGCTCCGCTATCAGGACCGCGACAATTACCTCTGGGTCCGCGACGCGATGAAGAACAAATTGGTGGTCGGCACCAAGGCGCGGATACTCTATCAGGACGCGTGGGGCCGGACGGCGCTGGCGCTCAAATTCAACAAGATGGTGCGCGACGGGGTGGTGGGGCCCATCATGCTTGGCCGCGACCACCACGATACCGGCGGGACCGATAGCCCGTTCCGCGAGACCTCGAACATCAAGGACGGCTCCAACATCATGGCCGACATGGCGACCAACATCTTCGCCGGGAACGCGGCGCGCGGCATGAGCCTCATCGCGCTTCACAACGGCGGCGGGGTCGGCATCGGTAAATCGATCAATGGCGGCTTCGGTATGGTGCTCGACGGTTCGGCGCGGGTTGATGCGATACTTTCGACCGCGATGCCGTGGGATGTCATGGGGGGCGTTTCGCGCCGCGCATGGGCACGCAACGATCACGCCATCGAGACGAGCGCCCAGTACAACCGCGAGAATGCCGGCCGCGACCACATCACGCTCCCCTTCATCCCGAAGGAAGAACTCATCGAAAAGACGATCGCCGCGAAGGTGAAGTAGCGCCTAGCCGCCCCGCAGGAACAGCACGACAGCGATGGCGACGAAGAACAGCCCCAGCAATCGCTTGAGGCTTTTCGAGGAGCTGTGGACGGTCCAGCGGGCGCCGACCATCGAGCCGAGTGCGACGGCGGCGGCCGCGAAGAGAGCAAATTTCCAGTCTATCGGATAGTGCGGCAGACGGCTGAGGAATCCGCCCAACCCCGTGAAAGCGGCAAGGAATGAACTGCAGGCGATGGAGACCTTTATCGGGAAGCGTAGCAGGATGATCATGAGCGGTAACATCACGATGCCCCCGCCGAGTCCTACCATGCCGCCGAACAATCCCGAGAGGAGCGCGGTGGGAAGCGCGAGCGGCAGATAGACGCGTAGAGTTTTTCCCGCTACGGTCCGTTGCCAACAGAAACGACGGTTATCGGCGAAACCTTCTTCGCCTCCCTCAACGCTGCGTGAAACGGTCAGGTGGACGCCGTTGACGAACAGGAAGAAAGAGAAGAGGCCCAACAGAAGCGATTCAGGGAGAAGCGATGCACTCCAGCCGCCGAAGATACTGCCGACGAAGCTGGTCCCCGCCAGCGTCGCGACGAGCCCCGCATCGACCAGCTGCGCCCGGATATAGACAAAGCCGGAGAAGAATGAAGTGACGGTGATGAGGAAGAGGGTGAGGGTCGCCGCCTCGTTGAACGAGGTGCCGAGAAAAAGTTGGACCGGCGTGTAGATCGCGCCGCCGCCGATCCCAAACATGCCGAAAAGCGCCGAGAAAAGAAGGAACAGGAATATGGCGATGAACTGACCGCCGGTCATGGCCGATCCTTGGCAAGGGTGTGCTTTTTGCGCACCTCCTGTACCCCGTCGAGGATGGCATCGGCGATGGTCTCAAGATACTTTTTCGTCTGGAGAAGTTTCCGCTCCTGCGGATTGGAGAGGTAGCCGATTTCGACCAGCAGCGAGGGCATCCGCGCGCCGACCAGAACATAGAACAGGGCGCCTTTGCGCCAGTCGCGCAGTTTAACATTGAACGGCTTCAGTTCTTTTCCGAAACGCAATCCGACCGATTCGGCGAATTTCTGCGAATCGCCGATGTAGAAACTCATGGTCATATCGACGAGAATGGTGTTGAGGAAGGAGTTGTCGTTGGTCATACTGTTCTCGACGCGTGCCAGTTTTTCGGCGTATTCGTCGGAACGGTTGTTGAGATGGTAGACCTCAAGCCCGCCGACCTCCGGGTCCTTGAAGGCGTTGGCGTGGAGTGAGACGAAGAGGTCGCCGTCGTTCTTGTTGGCGATGACGGCCCGCTCCTCAAGCGGCAGAAAAATATCGGTGTCGCGGGTGAGGATCACCGAGACATCGGGGTGTTCCTTGGCCGCTTTCTTCCGGATGATACGGGCCAGATCGAGCACGATGTCCTTTTCCAATATTCCTTTACGCAGGGCGCCGGAGTCCTTGCCTCCGTGGCCCGGGTCGAGCACGATGACGAACCGTTCCGGCTGTTTGACGGCGGGGGGCGGTGTCCCTTTTTTGCCGGTGGCCGGTGGCGTCGGGAGGGCGGGGGCGGACGGGGCGGGCGGTGCCTGTTTCCGGCCGATGTAGTCGATGACGACGCGCCACGGTTCTTCCATCACCATGACATTGTATTTCTCCACCTTGCCGGTATCCAGAACGATGCGGGTCCCGTCGTCCCGTTTCCCGAGGCGGATGGCCCGCAGGAATGAATCGGCGGTCACCGTCGGTACGGTAAAGCCGTCGGCGGTGGTCTTTTTGAGGTCTATATAGATGCGGTCCTTGCCGTTGCCGGCGAGCAGATCATATTTGAAATCGACCTTTTCGGAGGGTTGGATGACCACGCGTACCGAATCTTCGGATTGATAGAGGGTGATGCCGGCGATCTTTGCCGTCGCCACGCTTTTCTTCTGGATGATATCTTCGATGCCGGGCAATGTCGGATTATCGGCATCTGCCGCCCGCAAGAGGGAAACGGAAAGGAGGATGACAAGCGGAAGGAGCCGCATCGTCAGAAACCGTAGCCGGCGGTGAATCCGATACCGAACTGTATCTCTGATCGATAGCGGCCATTGAGTCCGGCGGCGGTGTCGAGGCGATACCCGTTGCCCACGCGGACCGAAACGCCCATATATTCGTTGATGGTATATGCGACCGATGTCGAAAGGAGTGACCGGGTGTGCGTGATGTCGAAGAATTCGCCCCGACCGGCGTCGGCCCGTGTGAAGAACAGTGAAAAACGAAGGCGGTCGAAGAGGATCAGGTCGCCGAAGAGGTTCACGCCGAAACGTCCCGTACGGTGACCGCCGCGGGTGGTGTCAAGGTATTCGTTCCATTCGAACGAACCGCCGACCGCGAAGAGGTCCACCATGGTGAACACGACATCGCCGTACCAGCCCGTATACCAAGGTCCGTTGCCAAGAAGCGGCGAGGCATGAGTCCGGTATTTGGTCTTATCATCGAAGAAGTAATATTTCTCGATGTCGTAAAAGGTGCCGAAATATTGCGGCGAGTAGTCGCGTTCAAAAATACGTCCTTCGAATTTCGTTTCGATACGCAGATCATCGCCCCCGCCCAGCGGGATGTCGAATGTCTGCATGATGCCGCCATGTATGCCGTTGCCGGCGAAACGAAGCAGATTCCAGTCGAAGTAGGGGGTGAGGTGCCAGCCGTCAAAGGCAAGAAAACGGAAACTGGTATCGATCCCTATCGCCGAATCGAAGACGCGGTCGACGGCCCAAGAGCCGACGAGGTCGCGGGTCACCTCTTCCGGCATAAAGATGTCGGAGAACCAGCTGACGCCGATCTCCCAGTTGTTCGCATAGGATTCCTTGTCGATAAAACTCCATGGTTTTAGATAGGCGCGGCCGCCGATGATGTCGGGGGGCGCCACGTCGCTGAGCATCAGCTCTCCCCCCGCCCAATCGGTCTGAAAGAGGGTGTAGATGCCGCGACTCGGTCGGGCGAGGCGGATATTGTTGAAATAGCCTCCCACCAGTGTTCCGTGGCCGATGTAGCGGTTCTCATGTTCGCCGAAATAGAGGTAGACCTCATCGTCGGGATGCCCATACTGAGCGTAGGTGATGAGGCGCACGTAGTCACGGACGTCGTCCCAGTCGTAGGTCGGCATGCCGATGACCGTATCGGTGTCGTTGTTTTCATCGTATACCAGCCAGCGGAGCGGTACATTGAAGCCGAATCCGGCCGGTTCCCAGCGGAATTCGCCGAGTATCGTTACGCCGAACAGTTCGTCGTCGCCTTCATGGGAGAACCCGGCGCCGCCGCCGATGAACTTGCCCTCGTCGAAGCGCTCGAGCGTCCGGTCGAAATCGAAATCCACCGCCTTCAGCGGCAAGACGACCAACAGTAATGCGGTAATGAGGGCGACTTTCATGCAGACCCTCCCGATGGTGCGGTTAGAAGAGCACCTTGATCACGCTCGATTGCCGTTTGCCTTTAAGCCAACTGTCGAAGGCTTTGTCCTGATGCATCTGATAGAACATGAAACGGAGCCGTTCTTTGACCTCTTCGTATTTCGGCACTTCGGTCTTTTCGGCATTGTCGAGTCGTGCGATGTGCCAGCCGAAACGGGTGCGGAACGGTCGCGATATCTTACCGGGATCAAGAGAAGCGACCTCTTCGGAGAACTTCGGATCCATCTCGCTGAACCGGAACGAAGGAAGTTTGCCGCCGTTCTTTGCCGCGGCATCCTCGCTCCACCGCTCGGCCGTCTCTTCAAAGGTGAGTTCCCCGGAGGTTATCTTGCGGTGCATGTCGGAAATACGGTCGTAGGCATCGGCATCGGCCGAAGTCCCTTCGACCCGCAGAACGATATGCGAGGCGGTGTAGAGTATCCCGCCGGTGAAGTGCCGCTTATAAAGATCGCGGAGGTTGGTCTCATCGATATCGAGCGTCGCCACGGCGATATCGCGTTTAAGGGAGAGCATTTCGAGCTGTTTGCGAAGCACCTCGTTGCGATATTTCTCCCACGAAAGCCCCTGCTGGGCGATCTCTTCCTTGAGCTTGTCTATCGTAATGCGGTTCTGTGACGCGACGTTTTCGATAGCGCGATCAAGTTCTGCATCGCCGACAATGATGTTGCGTTTTTTGATCTCTTGGCGCACCAGAAGATCGGCGATCAGTTTTTCCATCACCTCTTTTTTGCGGTCGGCGATCTGCTGAGCGCTGACCGCATCGGGCGCTCCGGGGGCGATCTCCTTTTTGACATCGTACAGGGTCACGAAGTCATCGTTGACAGTGATGGCGACGGTATTAAGCACCTGTTCGGCGGCGTTAAGCGGCAGTGCCGCCAACACGAGAAGGAGAACGAGGAACGGCATCGGCCGTTACTGCTGTTGGGCCGGAGCGGGAGCCGGAGCCGGGGCTTTGCCCGGGGCCGGATTAAGATTCGGCCGGTTCTTCATCGCTTCCTGCAGCTTCACCGGGTTAAGCGGCTTGGCGCCGG
Organism: bacterium; assembly: GCA_022709425.1. GTDB lineage: Bacteria > UBP6 > UBA1177 > UBA1177 > JAKLFG01 > CALMRE01. The sequence goes on along the minus strand of JAKLIW010000017.1, from coordinate 38,916 downwards.
GAGGAGTAGGCTGATTGTTGTTCTTCTCGAATTCCTGATTCGCCTGATCGACCTTATCGGCCACACCCAGATCGAACTTGGCGAGCGCCTCTTTGTTGAATTTGAAATTGAGGCCCTTCTTGATATTCTCGACCGTTTCGTCGTAGGAACCTTTCCGCTTCTCGGCCTTGAGGGTCGATTCGATGCGCGACTTGACCTCATCGAAACTCTTTTCGACCTTTTCGCGGCGAGCGGTAAGTTTGACGATATGGAAGCCGAACGGCGATTCGACCAGCTCGCTGATGTCGCCGATGTTTTTGAGCGCGAAAGCCGCGTCGGCGAATTCTTTCGCCATCCGGCCGCCCTCTTCGGTCTTCTCGAAGAAGCCCACATCGCCGCCGCGACGTTTGCTTCCTTCATCTTCGGAGTATTTGGTCACCAGATCGTTGAACGAATTGGGATCGTTCGCCTTCTTCTTGACCTCGGCCAACACCTTCTTGGCGGTCGCCATCTTCGCCTCACGGTCGCCCGCTTTGTTCTTGTCGAATTTGACGAGGATGTGGCTCGCCTTCACCTTTTCGGCCTGCACGAATTCCTTCACGTGCTCATCGAAGTATTTCTTCATCTCGTCGTCGCCGATCTTGATGTTCCCTTCGATCTCTTTCTGCAGGGTGACGCTCTGGTAATGGCGTGAGATGGTCGATTTAAGCTTGGTCAACAGTATCGGATCGTTGATGGCGCCTTTCTTGAGCGCTTCGCGGGCAAGCAGTTCGCCTTCGATGATCTTGCTGATGAGTTCTTCTTTCTTTTCCGGGGTATTGTAACGCGCCTTGAGGTAGGGATTAAGCTGATCGACATAGGCTTTGAGATATTGATCGGTGATCTTCACGCCGTCGAATTCGGCGATCACTTCGCCGCCCGAGGTCGGGAACAGGTCGATGGAATTCTGCGACGCGCCCTTACAGCCGACCAGCGCGGCGACGAGGGTAAAAACGGAAACAAGAACAAGATTTCTCACGGGTTACCTCCTCTTATAGGTATGTATGAACCGACACAATAACAAGCCAGCCTCGCTTTGTATTTCAAAGGATGCGGATTGTCAAGAAAACGGGGAGTCACCGTGTCGTTCCCGCAACCATGCGGTCGGTGAGAAATCACACTTTGGCAACACAAAAATGGCGAAACATCACACTTTGTCAACATAAGCCGTGGTGTTTGTCAAGTCTATTGGGTTTATCAAACCCGAACGGGAACATCTACGAATTCGACCCGCTCATCAAACTGACCTTCCCGAACCTCATACCCATCAAGCCATTGAAATCCAACCTCATCTCGATAGGGGAGGGGATCAAGCTACTGAACAACTAGATTGACACCGGACGACAAATCTATATAGAATAGATCCGGTAAAACGGAACGGAGGGATCATGTACCGTCTGATATTGTCGCTAGTGCCAGCCCTGTTTATGATAATCGTCGCATGTACTCCCGGTGAAGAACCGCTTAATGACGATGAAACGACAGACGACGATGTCGTCAATATGGATGAGGTAATAAACTTTCCTGACCCGCATCTACTAGCCTGTGTTAAGTCTCATGCATACATATCCGCCGAAGAACCGGTACGAATAAAGGATGTCAAAAATCTGACCTTCCTCGAATGTATCAGTGCCGGTATCACTGACCTGACCGGGTTGGAGAAGATGCCGTGGATGGTGGAGTTGCAGTTTAATGGAAATCCCATAACGAGCATTGAGCCGCTAAGAAACACCATTGATATTGAATACTTGAATATAGGGGGCGGGGGGGTTTCGGATATTGATCCTTTGAGAGGCAAAAACAAAATAAAAACGCTGAACTTGGCGCAAAATCTTAAAATAAAAGAAATCTCATCCTTGAAGGAATTATTGTCCTTGGAAGTATTGTATCTTAGTGACAATGAAATTAGGGACATTGGACCATTATCAAACCTAACAAATCTAGACACGCTTTATCTTCGAGAAAATCAAATTAAAGATATCTCCTCATTACAAAAATTAACAAAATTAAGGATATTAACTATAGAAGATAATTGCATTGCTGATTTTGCGATAATTGATTATCTTAAAGAAAAAGGTATGTTAGAAGGAGTCGCCGGAGCCACCGCCGAAGAACAAGATTACGCGCGGTGTGAATAGTTATCTGAATTCGGTGACTATTTCTTTCCCTGTAGCATTGAATTAAGCCGAGAGCGGACTTCCGGGTTGTGAAATGGCTTTTTTTGCATCGTCTCGAGAATGCCGCGCACATTCTGGTTCGAAGCGCCGTATCCAGAGAGTACCTGAATAAGACCGAGATAGTTATCGGCCGGTATGGTGCCATCCGACACATAGGAATGGAGTTTTTCGAACAAGGGGAGAGCCGGTATTCGGCCAGCGTGTTTATCGGGTCGTTGCGGCGAACACCTCGGCGGCGTTGAACGAACTGCGCACAAAGCGGCCGGCATAGACCTCGCGCAGTCCGATGGAGAGGCCGTAGGCACGGAGCGCCGCGAACTCTTCTTCGGTGAGGTCGCGGGTGACCGGCAGATGGGCATGCGACGGCCGAAAGTATTGCCCGATGGTGGCGATATCGCAGCCGTATACTTTGAGGTCGTGCAGGACCTCCCGTATCTCATCATCGGTCTCGCCGAGTCCGACCATGAGTCCCGACTTGGTGGTTAGGCCCCGTTCCTTCATGAAAGACAGGACCCGGAGTGAGCGGCGGTAGTCGGCCTGCGGCCGTACCTCTCCGTAGAGGCGGGGGACCGTTTCGACGTTATGATTGAATACATCGGGCCGCGCATCGGCCACAACGCCCAGAGCGTCCGGGTTGCCGCGCATATCGGGGGTCAGCACCTCGACGAGCGTCGCGGGACTCACGGCGCTGACCGCCGCTATGGTCTTGGCGAAATGTTCGGCGCCGCCGTCGGGGAGATCATCGCGCGTCACCGAGGTGATCACGACGTAGCGCAGGCCGAGTTCGGCCACGGCGCGGGCGAGATTCTCCGGCTCGGCGGGGTCGAGCGGATCGGGCCGGGAGGTGTTCCCGATATCGCAGAAGCGGCAGTTGCGGGTGCAGATATTCCCCATGATGAGGAAGGTGGCGGTCTTTTTTCCAAAGCAGTCGCCGATATTGGGACAGTGGGCCGATTCGCAGACCGAATGGAGGCGGTGACGGCGCAGAAGCCGTTTGACATCGGTGACCTGCGGCGAGAGGACGGTGGTCTTCTTTTTGATGATGATGTTCTCAGACATCGTGTATCTCGGTGGCGTCGAGCGCCGCGGCGAACAGCGCATCTATCTCGGGTTTCAGTTTATCCTCTTCGGCGCGGACCATGGCCAGTTTGCCGCGGGTGGCGGGGATCTTCGAGAGGAATGCGGTGCAGGAATCGGCGCAGGGGCGTATAGAGACCTCGAAGGTGCCTATCTTTTTCGCGATGGTGATGGTCTCCTGTTTTTCGTTGGTGATGAGCGGCCGCAGGACCGGCAATATTTCGACCGCGTCGTTGATGCAGGTGAGATTCTCCAGTGTCTGGCTGGCGACCTGTGAGAGCGATTCGCCGGTGACCAGCGCCTTCATGCCGTCGCGCTGCGCTATCGCTTCGGCGAAACGGAACATCATCCGGCGGAAAAGTATCGTCCGGTAGGATTCGAAACAGCGTGCCCGGATGAGGAGCTGGATATCGATGAAGGGAACGATATAGAGTCTCGATCCGGTCCCCTGATATTGCCGCAGGACGAGCGTCAGGTCGCGCAGTTTGCGCATGCTTTCCTCGGTGGTGTGCGGCGGCGAATGGAAGCTGATGAAATGGGACCGCGCGCCGCGCCGCATCGTGAGATACGCGGCGACGGGCGAATCGATGCCGCCCGACAGGAGCGTCAACACCTCACCGGCACAGCCGACCGGGAGGCCGAGGGTCCCGGGGAAGCGCTCCGAGAAGAGATAGATCGCATCGGCGTCGATCTCCATCTCGAGCTCAAAGGTGAAATCCTTCATCGATACGGTGAAGCGGCCGTCGCGCGCCTTGAGGATCGTACCGGCGAGCCGTTTCTGCAGATCGACCGAGGTCGACGGGTAGCGCTTGTTGGCGCGGGTGCAAGTGACGCGGAACACGGTCCGGCCTTCGGCGAGCGCACGGTCGGCCAGCGGCAGCGCCGCCGCTTCGATGTCCTCCCATGAGGCGTCGAGCGGCAGCCGTGCGGCGGGCGAATAGCTCGATATGCCGGGGATCAGGGCGAGTAGCGTGATGACCTGCGGCAGATCGTCGTCCCGGTCGAGCAGAAGCTCGATACGGCCGCGGAATTTGCGGACCTTGCCGAACGATCCGATACTTTTCTTGATGTTCCCGACGAGCATATCTTCGAACCAGCCACGGTTCTTTCCTTTTGTCCCGATCTCATCGTAGCGGATGAGTACCGCCCGCGACATCAGTTGAGCTCTTTTTTGTTGAAGGCGATGACCGCGACGGCAAGTACTATAAGTATGCCGGCGGCGGCGTAGAGAGTGGCGAACGAAAGACTGATATTTTCGAGTCCGCGACCGTAGACAAGATTGTCCTTGATGTTGAAGTTGGAAAAGTCGGGCAGGATATAGCGCAGGAAGTTGACAATGTTCTTGAGCAGGTCACTCGACTGTTTGTTGATGAGATAGACGAGATTGTAGGAGGTGGCGCCGATGAGATAGAATGAAATGGTGAACATCGCGCCGACCGCAGGTTCGACAAAGGAACTGCAGAGGACCGCGACCGATACGACCAGCGCCGTCTGCAGGAATATCGTGTAGAGTGAGGGCAGATAAACCGTCATCCGCTCCGGACCGCCGTAAAAGTACAGCATGACCCACAGAATGATCGTCATGAAGAAGATGCCGACCAGCGTGAGCAGGAGCATGCCGAAGAATTTACCGAGTATGTACTGCGGGCGGGTGAGCGGCCGGGCGAGGAGCGGGTGGAGCGTGCGCAACGAAATCTCTTTCTGAATGATCGTGATTCCCATGAAGATGGCGATGATGGTCGAGAATATCTCGATGGTGCCTAGTCCGATATCCGATATGATGTCGAGCGGTTCACCGATGGTCATCTGAGTGATTGCCACGCCGAGTCCCAGTATGAAAAAAGCGAAGAAAACAAAGGCATAAAGCACCTTGTGCCGCACCATCTCAAGAAATGTGTAGCGGGCGACCAGCAGTATCTTACCCATGATGCACCTCCGTTTCCGAACGTTCTTTCATTCGGAAAACCACCTCTTCGAGCGTTGGATAGATCGGGCCCGCCTCTATGATGGTGTAGCGTTTATCGAGAACCGTAGCGATCGTGGCGTTCATTTCCTGTTCGGTGGCTATCGTCACGGTGAAGTGGCCGGATGTCGCGCGAAGTCCCTTGAAGGCGGCGAAGAGCGTCTCGCGGTCGCGGTCGGGCGCCGCGAAGGATACATGCCACGAGATGTCCTGTTTCGGTATGATGTCGGTAAGGGGGCCGAACGAGCGGCGCACCCCGTTCTCAATGATAAGGATGCGGTCGGAGAGGTCCTCGATATCGGCAAGGATATGCGAGGAGAAGAGGACCGCCTTGCCATTCTTCTTGAGTTCGCGGATGATATCCTTCACCTCGCGGCGGCCGATCGGGTCGAGCCCGCTCATCGGCTCATCCATCACCACCAGTTCGGGATCATGAATGACCGCCTGCGCGATACCGATGCGTTGGAGCATCCCTTTCGAATAATTGTTGAGCGTGAGATCGGCGGCATCGGAAAGACCCACCATGCGGAGGGTGTTCTCGATACGTCCCTTGGCCGCCGCCCCGGGGATGTCCGATAGGCCGCAAAAGTAACGAAGCAGTTCCCGGCCGGTCAGATGGCTGTAGAAATAGGGGCGTTCCGGCAGAAATCCCAGTCGTCTGAGCCCGGCCGGATCGCCCGGCGCCTTACCGAATAACGATATGCGGCCGGCGGTGGGGCGTACGAAGCCCATGAGCATCTTGATAGTGGTAGTCTTGCCGGCGCCGTTGTGGCCGACGAAACCCACGATCTCGCCCGGGTCGGTCGTAAAAGAGAGTTCTTTAACCGCTTCAATGACCTTCCATACCTTCATCGGGTGCCGATAAGTCTTAGAGAGCCTTTCGACCTCGATGTGCGCCGTCATGCGATCCTCCATTACTGTACGGTTGTTTTTTAATGTCAATGGGGGCGTTAGTCAAGTTTATGAAGCATCCGACCGTCGCATAGAAGCGGGGGAAAAAGACGGCGGCCCCTTGCGGGGCCGCCAATATCTGGGGGTGGGAGGGGAATGTTGAATTTAATCCACGCCTCCATCATTACATGTAAAAATGAAACAGTCAAGAAAAAAGTGAATTATTTTTTTCCCTAGTCACTATAGAGACTTCTGCTTGTATTTAATACTATAAAAGATGTTTACGAAAGAAACTAAAAAAAATTGTTGACTCGATGCAACTTCTCGTTATAGTAGGCATCCGCAGGCGTTCTTTGCAGCGGGACGATGTTTTCCGAGGTTCCTCGTTAGCTCAGTCGGTAGAGCGGGTGGCTGTTAACCACTAGGTCGGCAGTTCAAGTCTGTCACGAGGAGCCATTTTTTTTATCTTTAGCGGAAACGTGGGCCGATTCAGGCCCGTTCATAGCGATTCACGTTGGCGGCAAAAACTTCAAGGCGGGCGACGGTATTGGGCGGATAAGGCTGTCCGTCGTTCTCGAGTGCGATGACCGGATAGCCGCGCGATTTCGCCCACGGCGCGTAGACCCCTTCGATAAGCCGTCCGGGCAGGCATCCGAACGGGGCGATGATCGCGACACCGGAGTAGCCGTCGCCCATGCCGGCCGCGGCCACGGCGGGCGAGATGGTCGCCTCACTCTCGAGTTCCGCAGAGACGAACTCCTTTGTGCCGAACTCGAGGGCCGCATCGACATCATCGGGTGCCGCAGGCAAAAGTCCGGTAGCGAGCATCTCCCGCTTTACTTTTTCTTCGACGCGGTGCATCCACCAGCCTTCGACGGCGAGCAAAGCGCGTTTGCGCAACCATGCCGAGCGCAGGATCGTCAGCGGGCCGCGCCATTGTCTCTCTTTTCTGAGCAGGTAACGCTGGGACCAGTCGGTATAGTGGACCCATTCGCCGATGCCGGTCGCTTTGGGGAAAATATCGCCGGCAATGAGCAGATCGAACAACTCCTGTACCGAAAAGACATCGCGCCGGACATATATCTCGCCGACGATGAGCACCTTGCGGATATCGTCGAGGGTCCGGCGTTTCGGTATCCTCCCCAGCTCCTGTGCCGCGTGGGTGACCGTTCGATCAAGAACTCGGTCATCCTGTGCCATCGCTTCTACCACCGATCGCCATACTTTTTCGAATACCTGCATCCCGGCTGCCGGATCCTGTGCGAGGAGCCGGATGCCGGTGCGCGCGTCGGTGAAGTAGTCGGAAAGGACCACGCCGCGCCACATGTCGCGGGCGAACCCGACGCCGAGTTCGCGGTAAGAGTTGTCGCTGTTCGGGGCGAAGACCACTACATTCTCGAAACCGAGTTCATCGAAGAGGCGTTCGTAGAACACATGATATTGTCCGGTTCGACAAGGCCCGGTCGTGCTGGGGACATAGATGAGAAGCACTTCGTCGGGGCGGCGTGGAGAGCGGCGTTCGAGATACTGGAGCACGGTGCCCAGCAACAGTAACGCCGGGATACATTCCTTTCCCGAAGCGACATTGCGGGCCACCTGCGTCGAATGGATGTCGGCGACCGGCAGATGTTCGGCGCGGACCCCTTGTTTCCAAGCGGCGGCGGTCGTTATTTCGGTCGCCAGATCGCCCAACGAAGGGAAGACCAATGTTGCCCGCTCATCGCGGATGCCGAACCGTTCTCCGCTTTTCCGGTCCTCGATGACGATGTCGCCGTTCCGGTTCTCGAGGCGGTAGCGTTTCCGGTCGGCGGGCGGTTCGACCGCCAGCGCGTGGCGGCGGTAACTCTCGACGATGTCGAGGAAGGCCTCAATGCGCGTGTCGAGCCCCGCGTCGGCGGTGTGCGAATCTATCTCGAGCACCAGATAGGGCTTGCGGCCCATCATCCAGCGGACATAGTGGAGCATGAACGAATCGGGAGCGCAGGAGAAGTTCGATATCCACGCGAGATAGAGATTCGGTATGTCGCGCACCGTCTGCACCGCCTTCATGTCCTGTTGGCCGTAGAACCAGTACATATTGGGGAAGATGCCGGCCGCCTCGTCGAAGATGAGGTCGTAGGGGACGACCGTCACGCCGCGCGAAAGGAATTTGCGCGGGATCCCCATGTTGGCGTCGCGGGTGAATGCGTTGTAGGGGCGGCCGAGGAGCGCGACGTAAAGCCGGTCGGGATTGCGGCGCATCTCCTCGATGAGTTCGCGGCCGCGGCGCCGGTAGTCCTCCATGAAGCGCAGATAATGGTCCTTCGCCGCGTCGAAGGCGCGCAGGCCGTCGGCGCGCGGCAGGCCGAGTTTCTCGGCGACCGCACCGAATTCGTCGCGGCAGGCGTCCCAGCCGTGTTTGAAGGATACGACGGGGCGCAGTATCTTCGCGTCGTCGAGGCCGAAAGCGTGTTTCGCATAGTAGGGGAGTCCCTGCGTCAGCGGACAGACGCACGCTTCGGCGGAGGTCGCTTCGATGGTGGGCATGTCGCGGAAGTGAGGAAGGAAAAGATGGTCGATGCCGCGCCGGAGGAGGTCCTCAATGGCGCCGTGCGCTATCTCGGCCGGGAAGCAGTAGTTGCTTTCCTGCCGGTGTATTCCTTCGGGCACTATCTTTTCCGAAAGGACGGCGCGGACACCCAGTTCGTGGAAGAACCGGGCATAGAAAGGCCACAGCGAATGGACCGAGAAGGCGACCGGTACGCCGACCATGGCGGGGATGCGTTCCCGGAAGGTCGCGGGGTCGGGCAGACCGGCGGCGAAGAACTGTTCGGTGCGCCACGCGACATGGTCGGTCACCGAGCGTTCGTCGAACGAGGAGCGCCGGCGCGCGCCGGTGTATTTAGAACAGCGACCGCCGAACGGATAGCGTCTGCCGCCGACCTCGAGGTTGCGTATCGGGCAGAGATTCTCGCAGGCGCGGCAGAGGAACTCGCCGTGCTGGACGATCTCCTTGTCGAGAAGCGAATCGAGGTCGAACGAACCGGCGGCCAGCAGTCCTTCATCGCATTTCTGCGCCGCCAGACGCGCCACGCCGAAAGAGCCCATCAGTTCGGGGGCGGGCGGGACCGCTATCTTTTTCCCGAGCAGCTGCGCGAAGGCGAGCGGTACGGCGGGGTTCTTCGCAACGCCGCCCTGCAGGGCGATACGGTCGCCGATGGTGCGGTTGCCGACGACGCGATTGAGATAGTTGGAGACGATGGAGAAAACGAGTCCCGCGACGATGTCGGCGCGGTCGGCCCCCTGCTGTATCGCCTTGCGGATGTCGCTGTTGATGAAGGCGGAACAGTGTTCGCCGAACTTGAGCGGCGTGGCGGCCGTCAGGGCGATCGGACCGATCTCCTCGGCCCGCGCGATGTCGAGATCGCCCGCGGCCGATTCTTCGAGGAACGAGCCGGTGCCGGCGCTGCAGGCCTCATTCATCGCGTAGTCTATCGGAACGCCGTTGTGGAGCAGGATATATTTCGCGTCCTGTCCGCCGATCTCGAAGATGGTATCGACCTCGGGGGAGAAGAAGGCGGTGCCGGTGGCGTGGGCGATGATCTCGTTGTAGACGCCGTCGGTCCCGAGGAAGACGCCGAGCAGTTCGCGCGACGAACCGGTGGTTGCCACCAGCGTGATGCGCGGCCGGACGCCGTTCAGTTGTGTGCGGATCTCGCGCAGGCAGTTCTTGAGCGCGCCGACCGGATCGCCGTGGGTGCGGCCGTAGTGGGCCGCCGCGATCTCGAGCGTCTCACGATCAATGAGCGCCGCCTTGGTGGTGGTCGAGCCGCCGTCGACGCCGAGTATGTATTCGCGGTCGAGGCGGATCGCGCCGCGCCGCGCCGTATGATAGGTCACCAGCCCCTCTGCGGAAGCAAGCGGCCGCAGCATTCCCTGATCGAGCGCGTCGCGGGGACGGAGCAGACCCTCGGCGGGGAGGGGGAGCCCCCGGTCGCGCGCCGCGACTGCGGCGCCGAAGGCCTCGAACCAGACCGCCTCGAGCGGTACGATGAACTCTATCGCGGGGCGTTCCTCGCGCAGGAATTTGAGCAGATGCCGGTTGGCGGTCACTCCGCCGATGAGCGCCACCTGTCCTTCGCGGATCTTCGCCTTGGTCAGGAACTCGCCCACCTTGTCGGCCATCACCTTGGAAAGAGACAGTGCGATGTCCCCGCGCGTCGCCTCGCCTTTGTTGAGACGATGGGTGCAGTCCGATTTCATGAAAACCGAACAGCGGGCCGAGAGTTTGTGGACCTTTGCCCCGTCCACGGCGCGGTCCAGATCCTCCACCGCGAGATCCATGCGGCCGAGTTGCTGGCGGAAGAATTCGCCGGTGCCCGACGCGCACTTGTTGCCCGCGTAACTGGTCTGGATGCGGCCCGACGCGTCGAGCACGTAGACGACCATGTCCTCGCCGCCCAGCGACACCACGGCGCGCGGCGTGAGCCCTTTTGCCTTCAATGCCGTCTCGATGGCGAGCGGCGCGATGATGTCGGGCACATTGAGGCGCGCTCTGCCGGTGCCGCCGGTGGCCATGGCAACCGGCGGAAGATCGGTCCCGAGCGAGACGCGGCCGAACGCCTCGGTAAGCGCGGCGTCCAGATCGCCCTCGTGCGCCAGCACGGCGTGACGCGGCGGGCCGTCAAGAGGGAGGAGGCATATCTTCACATTGACCGAGCCGATGTCGATGCCGAGCGTCGGAGTTGTTCTGCGCGTACTGTTCACGATACACCCCTTTTACTTTTTCAACGAGGATGCGAGATTCCCCGTACGGCCTCGAACCTCCCAAAGTTACGGTGTCTTGTCAAGAAAACAGGCCGTGCGAAAACGCACGTGATGGCTAGTTTGTTGCCGGGGGAGGGGTTATTGTAAGGCAGGGTTATCGCGGTGCAGGTGACCGGAGTGGTGTCGGCGTCGGTGATAAGCCCGTCTTCGTCGGTAACGGTGGCATCGTCTGTTGCGAGCGCATCATCGGTAACGGTGTCGTCGTCTGTTACGAGCGCATCATCGGTAACGGTGTCGTCGTCGGTTACGACCGTATCATCGGTAACGGTAGCGTCGTCGGTTACGACCGCATCATCGGTAACGGTAGCGTCGTCGGTTACGACCACATCATCGGTCTCGATCACTGCATCGTCACCGGTCGGTTCTTCGGTCTCGGCCACCGTGGCGTCATCGGTGATCGTCGGCTCGTTCTCAGGAAGCGAGGGCTTGTCTGTGGCGGCAGTGTCCTCATCGCTCGGTTCGTTACCGATACAGGCGGCCGAACCGCTCTCTTCGGTGCATCCATTGAGGCAGTCCTCGAACGGCTGCCATACGCCGTCGGCGCATTGCAGAACCACCATGCCGTCGGCGTCACACGCGGTCGTCCCGGCCACATCGCAGATGTCTCCCGCGACAAAGCCGAGCTCTTCGGTCGTACAGGCACCGATGACTATCCAAACGGCCGCCAACAAGAGGGCCAAGGACATCACGCTACGCATCGCCACACCTCCCTTTTGTCCCGAAAATAAAGATTGCCTATTTCTAAAAAACACATAGTCTAGAGGATGTTAGTGTGTCATGAGGTTTTTGTCAAGGTATACTTTTGCGGGGGGCAACCATGTTGGTCTGGATCACACACAAAAAAGACGGCCTGTTCGAGACGGGGAGCGATATCGCGGTATCGGTGCCGATGGCTGGGCCTGAATATCAGGTTGATGGCCGACCGGTCGCCGAGACGCCGAAGCACCTGTTCCTGCAATCGGTCGCCGGTTGCACGGGACTCGATGTGGTGGCCATCTTGAACAAGATGCGGGTGCCGCTCCCGGAGAGCTTTCGTATCGAGGTCGAGGCGCCGCTCTCGGAGGAACATCCGAAGGTCTTCACCGCCTTTGCGATCACCTATCTGGTCGATGGGGGGATCGAAGCGGAGAAGCTCATCCGCGCCGTGACGCTGTCGCAGGAAAAATACTGCGGCATATCGGCGATGTTCCGCAAGATAGCACCGCTTTCGTGGCGTGTCATGCTCAATGGGCAGAAGATCGCGCAGGGAAACTAAACGGTCAGACCGTGACCTGAAAACTCTGAAAGATATCCTTGTAAGCGCGCGGGGGAAGACGATAATGCTGTTCGGCCGGCAGATGTGAGAGTGCGCCGGCATTCAATTTTGCATATCCTTTGAAATCCATCTGGTCCGACAGGATGATGACCCGCGCTTCCTCGTATTTGCTGAAAAATCCACCGACGGAACAGGCAAGCGAACGTTTTTGGTTGACTCGCAGTATCTGTCCCGGAGGATAGAGGCCGAGCACGGAATAGAGTCCTTTAGTTGCCGAGGGAGTAAAGGTCTTCTTCTTGTTCGTGGTGTCGAATATCCATTCCATCGCATTGACGCGAGAGAGCGGTTTGCCGGGGTTCCACGGCCACCAGCGAGTGGCGATATCGTAGTAGTCACAGACCTTGATGATCTCCGATATCGGGGTCGAATAGGTTTCTCCTTCCGGTTCGTGAATGAGTCCGCGGAAGTCATAGGTGTCATGGTGCGATGAGGCGGTGATGGCCGCCTCCATCATCGAGAAATTGAGCGAGTTGAGGTGACTGAGGAACCCGAAACCGATCTCGTTATGTAGATTCTTGAGATCGCGCGGATCCTCGTCGGGCAGTCCGATATCGTGAAGGTAGCCGGCCAATCCGGCGGTGGTCAGGCGTCGCTTGGGGACGCCGAGTCTGACCGCTACGGCGACGGCCAGTACGGCAGTATTGGCCGCGTGGGTCGGTATGTACAACTTCTGATAACTGTCGAGCGAAGCGAGGAACAGCAGATGGCCCCACTGTGAATCTTCCTCCTCGTCGGTCATCAAGTCGATGAGGTTTTGGATGTTGCGTATCGCTTTTTTCAGTGGGATCGGCTGTTTCTGGAGTACTTTTTTACGGAACTGAGGGAAGTCCATCACGAGATTGCGGTAGACCTGTCGCGCCTTCTGCTGCTTATCGATGATGGGCGGCAGTTCGTCCAAGATGGGGTTGAACATCGTGATGCGGATATTCGGCGCACGCGCCGTCAGTTCACTCTCGAGTTTCTGAAAGTGTTCTTCGGTGCCGGGAGTTCCCGGGGTGATGTTGCGGGTCAGCAGACAGAAATTAATGAGATCCTGCCGTTGAATGGCCGAACCTATCTCCACGTCGCCGATATAGAGAGAAAGGAATATCTGAGAAAGCATCTCCAGATAATCTTCGCCGCCCCGCTTGCCTTTCAGACGTTGCTCGTTGATGACGATGTCGGTGCCGTTGTAGCCGAAGTTTACGGTCGGCGTCGACCGGAAGAAGAACTGAAGCAACTCCATGGTCTTGTCGACCGATTTTTTGACCGCGTCATTTTCTTCGCCGTACATCTTGAGCGACTTCCATAACGCGAAGAAAGAGGCGGCGAATTCGTACCCTTTAAGTTTGATGCCTTCGTCCACCGACTTAAGAAAGTTACGCGGACCTTCGCGCCCCTGAATGCGGGTGTCTTCGGTCACAGCAGGCCTCCCTTCGCGCGGATCAACTCTTCGGTCTCTTTATTTCCCGATGCGATCCCTTTTTTGAAGAACAGTTTCACCGCCGGATCGGATCGGTATTGATTAAGGTGGGTGATGACCGCATCCTTGATATCCTTGAAAGCATCGCGTTTAAGCAGGGGGCCGCTGAGTTTGAGTATCTTCTCGAGCGGCGGGATGGTTTGAGCGAAGTTCTCGGGGCGGATGAGCGGCAGGAAGAGTTCCACTTCGGCGCGTGGGCACTTTTCGAACTCGGGGTTGTCGATGAACTTAACGATATGGCGGACGATGGGTTTGGTCGAATCGATCTTGCCGAGCAGTTTTAGCGCTATCCCGTACAACACCGGTGTGCGCGAAAAAAGGAGCACCGAGAGAAGATCGTAAAGATCCTGCCGTTTCTCGTCGATGATCTTTTGAACGTAGTTCGTTGCCTCGGCCGGATCAAGTGAAGCCAGATGTTTTTCCTGCAGGAGACGGTTGATAACCGTTTTCACCTGCGGGTTCTTGAGTTCGAGCAGTTTGTCGACCGACATGAGACGGATGTCCTTTTCGGGGCTGAACACCGCTTTTTCGAGCGCCGGGAGCGCCTCTTCGACCGAATAGTTCATGAGAACCGTGATCGATTCGATGCGGACCTGTTTCTGCGGATGGTTGATGATCGACCGCAACAGCGGTACGACCGCCGGGTTGTCTATCGCCTTAAGAACGGTCAGTCCATTGCGGACGACGTGCCAGTCGGCGTGGGAGAGGAGCGGCTTGACCACTTCGGGATTCTTCAAGATCTTGCCGAGTTTCTCGAGCGCCGCGATCCGGAGCTCCTTAGTCTGGAGTTCGGTCAGTTTGATGATCATCGTGGGCAGTTGAGTCGGCGGTACGACGGCGAGGAAATCGCCGAAATATTCGAACTGTTCCGGGTCGAAGTTGTCGGCCATCTTGAAGACACGGTTGAGAAAATCGTCATTGGTGACATTCGCGATGCCGTTCTTTATCTTGACATAGAACTCTTCGTTGGTTTCGCGGAACTGCGCCCCGATCTTGAGGAGCGTTTTGAGGAAAACGACCGATTCCTTGACCGCGCCGAACAAAAGCAGTCGCTCCCAGAGGAGCGATGCGGTATCGACTAGGTCGCTGCGCACCTCATTGTTGGTCCCGTGCAACAACTTGAGGGAAAGCTCCTTGAGGAAACGCGCGGTGACCGCATTCTCGTCATAGAGCTGTATCTGTTCCGCGAAAATGGCCTTATCCTCGTTGGTGATGATGTAGGTCTGTTTGTCCTGAAAAGGGACATCGCGATCGCTGAATTTCTCGGGAATAAGATCGCGCCCCTGATTTGCGGCGGCGTTGAGATCGTAGCCCTGATCGAAATCGTCATATTCGAACGGTTCCGACGCGATGAGTTCCTCTTCGGTGACATAACCGATATGCTCGAACGCCGAATCCCACAGCAGGGTGGCGATGTCGTAATCCTCGCTCGCATAGACGGTGACCTTCGCGAGTATGTTGAAGAATTTAACGATCTCGTCGTTGGTTATCCCCTTGGCGAAGTATATCTCGCGGATGCCGTCGTTGAACAGCACATAGATGACTTCATTGTCGTCCAGCGCCGTTTCGATCGGCTGTTTCATGAAGATGAAGCCGGTCTTTTTGATGCGGAACGGGATGACCGGTATCTCGGTGTGCATCAGATCGACCTTGACCTTGAAGTCTTCGGCGAACCTTTTGAACATCGGGTTGCTTATCGGGTAGAGTTTGTACCCCTTGAGCACCTTGTGAAAGAGCGTGACGATCTCGTCGGCCTGGCCACGGAGATGTTCCTGTGACGCCTCCAGATCGGTGTTCTGCCGGAAGAATTCGATGATGTTGCGATCATGTCCTCTGCCGCTCATATCCCGCTCCCTTCAGATATGGAACGG
This sequence comes from bacterium, assembly GCA_022709425.1. GTDB lineage: Bacteria > UBP6 > UBA1177 > UBA1177 > JAKLFG01 > CALMRE01. The sequence goes on along the minus strand of JAKLIW010000017.1, from coordinate 23,336 downwards.
CCCATTATGCTCCCGCAGGGAAAGAAATTCAAGAAAATCGCCTCAGCGGACCACGCCGCTCACCTTCATGCGCCGCTGTTGATCCTTTATCATCTTCTGCTGAAGGCGCGAGACCGCTTTACGGTCGAGGAACATCTGGTACCACACCTCGCCGTACTTCTCCATCTTGAAGGCGACCTTGTTCTGGAGCGCCATCAGATGCTCATTGAGGTTCTGATTGTTCGGCATCGATTTGAGGCCGCGCTTGAGGGTCGCCAGCGCCTTTTCGCGGTCGTCGAGTTCCTCCTCGTACAGGTAGGCGCACAGCGAGAAGACGAAGGGCTCCTTCTTGTTGAAGCGCATCAGGAGCTCCATCGCGTCGAGCGCCTCTTTCTGCTTGTTGTTCTTGAGGTGGCCGATGACCAGCATGCAGTAGGCGAGATAAAGCCGCGCGTTGGAGTTCTGGAGGTATTTGTAGGCTTCCCCAAACTTCTTGGTTGAGTAGAGGATGATACCGATCTGGCTGTCTATCTGCGCCTTGACGAGAAAGGCCCAGCGGTTCCAGCGATACCCGTCGCGCAGTATCTCCATGGCGCGGTCGACCTTCTGCTTCTGTATCTCGGCGTTGGCGCGCAGGAACAGCGCCTGCAGTTTCTGGGTGATCTGCCGCGAAATGACGAAGAAGGCGACGATGGCGAGGAACAGACCGATGAACGCGCCGAAACCCCACCAGCCGGTGATAAGGCCGATAAGAAGCGCGATGACGATGCCGCCGCCGATGCTTATCGCAAGATTGTACATGGAATGCCTCCATAAATAATACGGGCCACTCTAGTGACATCGGGACTTTTTTGCAATAAAAATCCTTGCCAGATCAGGATCGGGGGTCAGGGCGTTTCTTGTATAGTTAATGCCGGTACGATTGCCGCACCTTCTCAATGACCTGCCTCAACCGTCTATCGGCCGCCAGCCCCTTCTCGAACTTGGAAAGGACGCCGCTCATCCCCACGCGGCTCATCCCCGCTATCGTTGCGATCTCCTTGATCAGCATCGTCGTGTCGTGCTTGAGTAAGTAAAAGAATATCTTCCGGGCCACGGCGCGTGAACGGGAGTGATGCAACTCATCCTCCGTCGCCCCCGTCACCGCGCAGACCGCCGCCGCTATCGTCTCGGGCTTCACCATCGTGAGGCCGCGCACATCGGGGACCGCCTGCCGGTCGGGCAGTTTGCCGGTGTCGAGTTTTTCCTTCATCTCGTAGAAAAAATCTTCGCCGCCGACGATGGAATATTTGCCGTAAACCTGCTCCGGCTCGAGTTCCTGATCCCACATGATGTCGCTGAGATTCTCTACGCCGCCCGCCTCGGCGAGCACCCGCGCTGTCGTGGTCATCTCATCGGTCGCCGCACCGATATAGATGCGGTGGGAACTCCACGGGAACTTCTCCGGCTTTTCAACGATCTTTGCCCGCACCGGGTTGAGGTGGATGTACGCGGTGAGCATGAGGAGGTATTCGGTGTTCTCGACGAGCACCGCCTTGTAGCGGCTCTGGAATACGCTCCCGACGAGGCGGTACTTGATGCGGAACCAGTTGGCGTAACTCGACTGGAAGGTGTGCATCGCGCGGCTGAGGTTTGCGTCGGGCGTTTCGAGGAGGAGGTGGAAGTGGTTGGGCATGAGGCACCAGCCGTGGAGGATGAGGCGATATTTGCGGACGGCGAGGAGCAGACGGCGGAGGAACTCGCGGCGGTCGTCGTCGCAGGTGAAGATGGGGTCGCGGCGGTGTCCGCGGTTGATGACATGGTAGATGGCGCCGGGGTAGGCGATGCGCAGGGGGCGGGCCATGGAGCACCTCCGTTCAACGGTTCAGGGAAAGCTACCAAAGAGAAAAGCGCTTGTCAATAACTTTACTATAAACGCCCTGACCCCAACGACTGGCAAAAAGAGGCAAAGTATGTAGAATGGCGGCGGGAGGTGGCGCTATGTCACTGCTTACGGTCGAAAATCTGACGGTCGGTTACGGCGATACGGTTATTCTGTCCGAGGTGAATTTCACCATCAGGCTGGGGGAACGTTTCGTCGTGCTGGGAACTTCGGGATGCGGCAAGTCGACGCTGCTCAAAGCGATCGTCGGGCTCAATCCGCCGTCGTCGGGGAAGATATTCTTCGCCGGAGATGAGGTCGTGCATCCGTTGCCGGAGGATACCGCCTTCTACCGGCGCATTGGGATACTCTACCAGAACTCGGCGCTTCTCAATTCGATGACGCTTGAAGAGAATGTGATGTTGCCGATAAAGATGCATTTTCCGCGCTTCTCCGACGCCGACGCCCGCGATGTGGCGGGCGAGAAACTCTCCATGGTCAATCTATACGAACATCGGACCAAGATCCCGCAGGAACTGTCGGGCGGCATGAGGAAGCGCGGCGCGTTGGCGCGGGCGCTGGTGCTCGATCCCGAGATCATCTTCTTCGACGAGCCGCAGGCGGGGCTCGATCCGGTGACCACGCGCGAACTCGATCTCCTGTTCATCCGGCTCAATGAACAGATGGGGATCACCTTCTTCACCGTCACGCACGAACTGCTCTCGATACGGCGGAGCGCCCAGAAGGTGCTGATGCTGGCCGACGGCGGGGTGGCGTTCCTCGGCACGCTCGATGAGGCGATGCGGACCGACGATTTCCGCGTGCGCCGCTTCTTCGATGTCGGGACGGAGCGGGCGGGATGACCACCGAGATGTTCTCGCTCGCTTTTCTGATGCGGCATCTTTATTTCATCGCCCCGCTGATATCGTTCTTCCTGATCCTGTACGCGTGGCCCAAGCGGCGATTGCCGGTGGTGCAGGCCTTCATGGCGCTGATGGCGAGTGCGACGGTCTATACGCTGGCCTACACGCTCCAAGGCTTTTGCGACACGCACGAGATGCTCCGTTTCTGGAATCGCGTGGAGTATATCGGCATTGCGACGCTGCCGTCGTTCTGGCTGATGCTCGCATTCCGCTATACCGGCCGCGACCACTGGACCGTCGGCTGGATACGCGTGGCGCTTATCGGCATGCCGACACTGACGTTGCTGTTCAACTTCACGACCGAGTGGCACGGCCTTTACTATGCCGCCACCGATATCGCCCGTAGCGAAGGTATCATCCGTCTGACCTTCACGCCCGGTCCGTGGTATTATCTGCATAATGCCTACATCAACATCGCGGCGATGGTGGGCGTTTTGCTGCTGATAGAACTGATCATGTCGGCCAAGGACGCCTCGTCGCGCAAACGCGCCTTGTTGATGTTGTCCGGCGCCGTTGCGCCGTGGATCGCGTATGGTTTCTACCAGTCGGGGCATACGCCGTGGGGACTCGACACCGGCCCGTTCGGGGTGGTGGCGTCGGGGCTTTTCTACGCCGCCGGCCTGTTCCGGCTGGGTATGCTCGACATCGTGCCGATCGCGCGTGAACGGGTGTTTGACGCCATCGCCGAGGCGGTCATCGTGTTCGATATGCGCGATCGGTTGGTTGATTATAACACGGCGGCGAGTATGATCCTGCCGGCGCTTGCCAAAACGCCGATCGGGACGCCGGTTTCCGAGGTGCTGTCGGTCTTTCCCTTGCTCGTTGAACAGGTTTCCACGGGATTGCCGGGGGTCGATATCGAACTCAACGACGGGCGGACCACCCGTTATTTTTATGCCCGGTTTGCGCCGATAACCAGCCGTTTCGGCAAAAAAGTGGGCGGAACGCTGATGTTATCGGATGTGACCGACCGTGAACTGCTGATGCGGCGGCTTGAACAGATCGCGGTGTTCGATGGGTTGACCGGTCTGCACAACCGTCGATCGCTCATGGAACAGTTCGATAAGGAACTCAGCCGCGCCAAACGTCATAAACGGCCGCTTTCGCTCATCATGATCGATCTCGATCATTTCAAAAAAACCAACGATGAACATGGGCATCTGGCGGGTGACGCGGTCTTGCGGGCGGTGAGCGCCGCCTGCATCGAGACGGTGCGCGGGCACGATTTCATCGGTCGCTACGGCGGGGAGGAGATCGCGATCCTGCTTCCCGAAACGGGGATGGAGAACGCCGTGATGATCGCCGAACGGATACGCCAGAAAATAGCCGATATCGCGGTTACGCACGGTGAGATGATCATCCGCTCCACCGCCAGTTTCGGTGTTGCGAGTCTCGACCGGCTCGAAACGGCGAACGTTGATGGGCTTATTCAGGCGGCCGATACGGCGCTCTATCGGGCGAAGGGAGAGGGACGCAACTGCGTTCGAACGGCGTAGTTCTCAGCTGATGCGCGCAGAAAGGGCGTCGACCATTTCGGGTGGCAGTTTCATGAGGCGGCCTTCCCGCGATACCGGATACATCTCGGTCTGGGCGATGAACAGCGTTACGCCGCTTTTCCGGTTACGGCCGGTGTAGGTATAGTAGAGAGCGTGCTCCATCACCTTGACCAGTTGCGGGATCACTTCGAGCTCTTCGTTCTGCCAGCAGGCTTCGAGGTTGCGGAGATTGAGGTTGACGGTGACCATATCGATCCCCTTGCTGGCGAGCAGGTCGTCGCCGGCGCCGAGTTCCTCCATGAAGGCGCCGCGGGTCTCGTGTATCCAGTCGAGATAGCGGCGGTAGCGTACCAGTCCGAAGCGGTCACAGTCTTCTTTTTTGACCAAAAAGGTACGATCCATGAAATTCCTCCCCTTACTGTTCAATAACGATGAAATAGGTGAATAGCCGCTGTTCCCGGTCGTTTTCGGCATAGCGCGGCGGTTGGGTGCCGGCGGCGGCGTCGGTTATCGTTTTATGGAGTTCGTCGGCCGCGATGTCGCGTTTGCCGGCGGTGCGTTCCCGCAGGAGACAGCAGATATTGTTGCCCAGTACACAGCCTTTCGCCAATGTCTCTTCGGCCGTCGCGGGGGAGAGGAGCCGAGTCTCTTTTTTGGTCCACAACCGCCACATCATATAACAGCCGAAGGCAACATCGCGGGAACAGGCGAGGCGGGCGTAAATAAAGGCGTTGTTCGGGTTTGGCGTGGTCTCTTGGGGGATGCCTTCAAGCGAGTTCAATCCGTGATATTCGAGAAGCGCCATCTCGCCGCAGGCTACCCCATTGCCTTGCTGACACAGCGTCAGGAGAGATGCGCGGTCCTGCGATCCGGTCAATTCTGGTGGCGCCGGTCGGTAGTAGAAGTAGAAGAGCAGGCCCGCCAACAGGACCATCAGCGCCGCCAAGGCGATATAGGCGTTTTTCTTGTTCGCGGTCGCCGTGGGTATCGTGTGCGTGGCTTTTTGCTGAGCGCGCAACGATTCCTGTTCGACCTGTTCGAGGAAATTGAGCGGTCCGTCGATCTTTTCAGCCGGTTCGGCGGACGGCTGTCCCGGTTTCGGTTTTTTGTAGAGTTTCAGGTTCATGCCGATGCCGGGACTCGGCTTAGGTTTCTCGTTGCCGTTCATCGGTCCCTCCGCTGTTTGCCGAAGACATTATACAAAAGCGGGGAGCGCTTGCAAATTTTAGTTGTTGCGCTACAGTAGGCCGAGCATGTCGATGGAGTCTTCCAGTGAAGAAAAGGCCGTTCGATCTCGTTTCCCCCTTCGCTCCGGCGGGCGACCAGCCCAAGGCGATAGCGCAGTTGACGAAGAACTTTCGTGCCGGTTCGAAGCGTGAGCTCTTGCTTGGGGCGACCGGCACCGGCAAGACCTTCGTGATGGCGAACATCATTAAGGAATTGAAACTGCCGACGCTGGTGCTCGCCCACAACAAGACGCTCGCGGGGCAGCTCTACGGCGAATTCAAACAATTCTTTCCGCAGAACCGTGTCGGCTACTTCATCAGCTACTACGATTACTACCAGCCCGAGGCCTACCTGCCGTCGAGCGACACCTACATTGAGAAGGATTCGTCGCGCAACGACGACATCGACCGGATGCGTCATTTCGCCACGAGCCAACTGCTCGAAGGGAACGACTGCGTCATCGTCGCGTCGGTATCCTGCATCTACGGCATCGGCAGTCCCGAATCCTACCGCGAGATGTCGGTGGAACTGCATCGCGGGATGGAACTGCCGCTTGACCGGCTCTGCCGCCAGCTGACCGATATTCAGTACGAACGGACCCAGTTCGATCTGTCGCGCGGCAAATTCCGCGTCAACGGCGACATCGTCGAGATACATCCCGCGTATGAGGAGAAGTATGTCGTCCGGCTCGAATATTTCGGCGACACCGTCGAGGAGGTGCTCATCGTCGATCCGCTCGAAGGGCGGCGCATCCGTTCGCTCGATACGGTAAAGATCTACCCAAAGAGCCACTATGTCGCCGAACAGGAGACGATGGCGCGCGCCATTACCGGCATCCGCGCCGAGATGGAACAGCAGGAAGAACAGTTCAAGAAGCGCAACAAGCTCATCGAGGCGCAGCGGATCCGCGAACGGACCGAGAACGATCTGGCGCTGATGGAATCGGTCGGATTCTGTTCCGGCATCGAGAACTACTCGCGCTATCTCACCGGGCGCGCTCCCGGCGAGCCGCCGCCGACGCTGGTGGACTATTTCGGCAAGGATTTTCTCCTTATCGTCGACGAAAGTCATGTGACCCTGCCGCAGGTCCACGGGATGTTCAACGGCGACCGGGCGCGCAAGGAGGTGCTGGTCGAATACGGCTTCCGGCTCCCTTCGGCGCTCGACAACCGGCCGCTCCATTTCGACGAGTTCACCCAGCGCTGGGACCGGGTGCTGTTCGCCTCGGCCACCCCGCGGGAATACGAGATAGGACTGGTGTCGCAGGTGACCGAGCTCATCAACCGGCCGACCGGCCTCTTAGATCCGGTGCTCGACCTCCGGCCGGCGCGTGAAGAGGTGCCGGCGCTGTTCGACGAGATCGTGAAAGAGACCCGCGCCGGCGGCAAGGTGCTGGTGACGGCGCTCACCAAGAAGATGGCCGAGGACCTGACCGACTTCCTCAACGAACGGGGTGTCCGGGCGCGCTATCTCCACAGCGATATCGACGCGATGGAACGGCTCAAGATCGTGATGGATCTGCGACGCGGACTGTTCGATGTGCTGGTCGGGGTGAACCTCCTGCGCGAGGGTCTCGACATCCCCGAAGTGACACTGGTAGGCATACTCGACGCCGACAAGGAGGGGTTCCTCCGGAGCGGCGATTCGCTCATCCAGACCATCGGCCGCGCCGCCCGCAATCTGAACGGCCGCGCGATCCTGTTCGCCGACAAGGTGACCGACGGCATGAAAAAGGCGATAGACGAAACGCGCCGCCGCCGCCGCATTCAGGAGGATTTCAACACCGCCCACGGCATCACGCCGCGGGGCATACTCAATAAAGCCATCCTCGACATCGAGGAGCATGTCCCCGGCAAGGGGAAGAAGCCGCTGAAGAAGCTCGCCCGCAAGGAACTCGCCCGCCGCATCGCCGAACTCGAGAGCGAGATGAAACGGGCCGCCGAGTCGTGGGACTTCGAGTACGCGGCGATATTGCGCGACCGCATCTTCGAGTACAAGGGGCTGTTGGGCGAGGAATGATCCCCGGTTTCTTTTGATGATTTTCAGCGCATCCGGCAGGTGACATGTTGCATTCATTCCGGCCGAGGCTATACTCGAATAAGATTTTTGATGTTCGGTAATGGGGAGGGGCAAATGAACGTTCTCAAAAATATTCTTATTTCGGGTGCTGCGCTCTTGACGGCATTCGCCTGTGACGATGGTCGGGATATCAATAATAATGAAGATGCTGATGCGGTCGCTGATGCCGATGTTGATAGCTATGAGGGGCCGACGGATAATGATTATATCGTATTATCGCACACCTCTCGGCAAGTAGGTTCATACGGTGAAGATTGGTGCAATGCGATGATCATTGACGAAAAAGGGAATATTTATGTCGCGGGGCACACGGACGGTCAATTCAGCGGGAGTAAACACGCCGGCGGAATGGATGCCCTTTTAATAAAGTGGGATGCCAATGGGACTGTTGCGTGGATACGGCAGTGGGGGAGCGAGTTCGACGACCGGGCGAACGATGTGGTCATTGATGCCAACGGCGATATCATAGTGGCCGGAAAAACGTCGGGGAAGCTCGACGGGCAAAAGAATTACGGGCACAGCGATGTGTTCATTACTCGGTGGACCGCGGCGGGCGACAAGATAGCCACGGTGGAGTGGGGGACCGCCGAGGACGATGTGGGAAGCGCGTTGGCGGTTGACAAGGAAGGGAATATCTACGTATTCGGCCTTACGCTTGGCGATTTCGTGGGATATACGCCTGAAACGGAATTAGGGTTGTATGCATTTCTTTACAAACTGAATGCCGACGGCACCACCGGGTGGGTGCGGCAGTGGGGCGAGACCGGTCTCTACAATAACGACATCGCGCTTGATAGCAACGGCTACATCGTGGTCTCTTACGGCGGCGGAGATATTGCCAAATGGACCCCCGAGGGGAATCTGATATTTATGCGGGAACCGGATATTGAGATGCTTCCGGGGGGTCTGGCGGTCAATGATGCCGGTGAGATATTCGTTACTGGAAGCGTCCGCGCCGCTGAAGGAGAGGTCCCGGATGACAGTATGCTGTGGCTTAAGAGGGATGCAGGCGGCCTGTTGCAGTGGAGAGAACACAAGGAGAAGTACTTCCGGTACGAGGACGGTCACGGCATCGCGCTCGATGAGACGGGCAATCTGTATGTCGGGGGCCACGGCGGCTTCTACTCCGATTATAAGGCGTTGCTGGTGAAGGCGGACAGGAACGGTGAAATAGAATGGGTCCAGAATTGGGGCACCGAAGATTATTCTTCAACCTATGTCACCGAAGTAGCGATCGATCGCGATAAGTCAATAGTCGTTGCCGGGACCACCGGCGGCGATATGGATGGGAATGTCAACGCCGGGATTTACGATATCTTTCTCACCTTCTTCCCGCTCAACTAAAAAACCTGAATTTCCCTTCAACTTGGCTTTGGCGCCGGTCGGTGTCAATACTCCCGAAGTGATGCCGTGGGAAAATAATGGTTGACAATGATATCGTATGTGATATCATCTTTTTCGTCGGAGCCGTGCTATGAATAAGAAAGCACTCCTCAAACTGGTCGCTCAGATCCTTCAGAATCCGAAGCAGGTCGATCTCGCGACGCTCCGGCGGTTGTTGGAAGCGTTCGGCTACGAGTGTCGGCAGCCGCGCGGCGGAAGCAGTCACTATGTCTTTCGCAAGGCGGCGTGTCAGATGATCACCGTGCCGATGCACAAACCGGTCAAGGTCGTCTATGTGAAGGCGGTCATCCGGGAGTTGGAATTGGAGGCGTGGTATGAAAAAGAGAACGCTTAAAGGGTACCGGGAGCTTCCTTACACCCGCGAACTGGTGCAGGGCGAGGACGGTTGGGTGGCGAAGATAAAGGAACTGCCCGGCTGTCTGTCGCAGGGCGATACGGCCGAAGAGGCGCTCAAGATGATAGACGACGCGATGGCGGGGTGGCTTGAGGTGGCGCTGGAAAGCGGCGATGAGATACCGCTGCCGGAGTCGATGCAGGAGAACTACAGCGGCCGGTTCGCGCTTCGGATGCCCAAGACGCTGCACAAGGAGTTGGCGGTGCAGGCGGCGGCGGAAGGGGTGAGTCTCAACACATTCATCGTGACGGCGCTTGCGGAACGCAATCCGATGAGCCGTATCCGGCAACTCATCGAGAGTCGCGCCTCGGTGTCGATGGTGGCGGAGAAGAAGCCGACCTACGGGAAGGGGTAGGAGGTAATTTTCCCTTCAACTTGACTTTGCCTTCGCTCGGTGTCAATACTGCGGACATGAGAATTGTGGACGGCGAGGCGATCGTCTCGGCTCTCGAGCGGTTGCTCCGTGAGATCAATACCGACCCGCCCTCTTTGCGCGGCGTCACCTTCTGCGACCCTGCCCTGACCGGCGTCGAACGGGAACTTGCCTGCATCCTCGACGAGAACCTCCGCATCGCCCGTGAAGAGCAGCGGCCGCTCTGTCAGGACTGCGGCATGGTCCACATATATATACGGAAAGGAAAGTTCGCCACCTACTCGGGGGCGAACACCATCCAGCCGCTCATCGACGAGGCGGTGCGCCGCGCTTACCGCGACGGCGGCCTGCGGCTCTCGACGGTCGCCGACCCGTTCGCGCGCAAGAACACCGGCGACAATACCCCGGCCCTTGTCCATATTGAAGAGATAGACGGCGCCGACCTCGAATTCACCGTCATGGTGAAAGGGGGCGGGTCGGAGAATGTTTCCCGCGTCGCGATGCTGTCGCCCTCGGCGGGCCGCGCGGGGGTGGCCGATCTCGTCCTGTCGGTCCTGCGCGACGCCGGCGGCGCCGGCTGTCCGCCCTATGTCGTCGCGGTGGGGGTCGGCGGCAGTTTCGACACGGTGGCGCACCTCGCGAAGGAGGCGTTACTTTTCGATAGCGACGACGACCCGGAACTGCGCGAACTCATCACGGCGCGGCTCCCCGAACTCGGTTACGGTATCCTCGGTTTCCCCGGCGTGAAGCCGGTGAGCGCCGTCCGGGTGCGGAAAGCGCCGACCCATATTTCGATGCTGCCGGTGGCGGTACTGCTTAATTGCCACAGCTTCCGGCGCGGGACGGTGTCGCTGTGAATACCATCGCCTGTGCCGATATCACCGCCCTGCGGAGCGTTCCGGCCGGGACGCTCGTCGCGCTCGAAGGGGAGGTCGTGACGCTGCGTGACCGGTCGCTGGCGCGGTTGGCCGAGCTGAAAAAGAAGGGGGATCCGTTGCCGTTCGAACTCGCGGGACGCATTATCTTCTTCGCCGGGCCGACACCGGGTGTTGCCGACGGGCATGGTTCGGTCGGGCCGACGACGAGCCGCCGGATGACCGCGTATCTGCCGCTACTCGCCGATCTGGGCGTGGCGGCGGTCATGGGGAAGGGGCCGCTCGATAAGGCGGCGCTTGACCTCCTCGCGGCGCATCGTATACTTTATCTGCAGGCGGCGGGGGGTGCCGGCGCTTTCTATGGGAAGCGAATAACATCAATAAAGACGGCGGCATATGCCGAACTCGGACCTGAAGGAATATTTGAGTTGACAGTACGCGATTTTATTGTAATGATGTCGCTCGACGGTAAGGGCGTCGTGTTCCTATAATAAGAAGGAGATATACCGCATGACCACGAAGAAGTTTCAGGAAGAGATCTTCGAGAATCCGAAGTGCACCCTGCACATCGTTCCCGAACTGTGCAAGGGATGTTCCATCTGTATCGAGTTCTGCCCGGTCAAGGCGCTGTCGCTCGACAAGAAGCGGCTGGTCGTGACGGCCAGCGCGATGGAGAAGTGCATCGCCTGCGGGTTCTGCGAACTGCGCTGTCCCGATTTCGCCATCTTCATCGACAAAAAAGAAAAAGAGAAGAAGTGAGGGAGTTGCTATGAAAGAAGGAAAATACACATTCGTACAGGGGAATATCGCCTGTGCCGAAGGGGCGCTCTATGCCGGGTGCTCGTTCTTCGGCGGCTATCCGATAACCCCCTCGACCGAGATTGCGGAATTCATGTCAGAGAAACTGCCTCTGCGTGGCGGCAAGTTCATCCAGATGGAAGACGAGATCGCCTCGATCGGCTCGATCATCGGCGCGGCCCTTTCGGGCGCCAAATCGATGACCTCGACCTCCGGCCCCGGGTTCTCGCTGATGCAGGAACTCATCGGCTACGCCTGTATCGCCGAGGTGCCGTGCGTCATCGTCAATGTCATGCGCGGCGGCCCTTCGACGGGACTCCCGACCTCGCCGGCGCAGTCGGACCTGTTGCAGGCGAAGTGGGGGACCCACGGCGACCATCCGACGATCGCTCTGGTCCCTAATTCGGTCGAAGAGATGTTCACCGAAACGGTGCGCGCCTTCAATCTCGCCGAATATTTCAGGACGCCGGTCATCATCCTCGGCGACGAGATCATCGGCCACATGCGCGAGAAATTCCGCCTCCCCGAACCGGGTGAGCTGGAGGTCATCGACCGCAAACTGCCCGATGTGGACGGCCTGTGCCGCCTGCCCTACCGCGCCGACGGGAAACATCCCGCCTGCCTGCCGAACTTCGGCGCGAGCCGGTTCCATGTCACCGGGCTCAACCACGACGAATCGGGCTTCCCGACGATGGATCCCTCCATCGTGCAGGAGTCGAATTCCCGCATCATCGACAAGATCTACCATCAGCGCGAACTGATCGATAAAGTAGAGACAAAGTACTGCGAGGATGCCGAGATGCTGTTCCTCGCGGTCGGGTCGGCCGCCCGCGCCGCCGAAGAGGTGGTCGAGGAATACCGCCGCAAGGGGATCAAGGCGGGCCTCTTCCGCCCGGTCACGCTGTGGCCTTTCCCGAAGAAACAGTTCATTCCTTATGCCGAGAAGGCTAAGAAGATCATCGTTCCCGAGATGAACCTCGGTCAGCTTCGGACGGTGGTGGAACGGTTCGCCCGTTCCGAGAAGGTGATCCCGGTCAACCTCGTCAACGGCGAGCCCCTTGATCCGGAGTTCATCATGTCCACTATCGAAAAGTGCAGCAAGTAGGAGGCGGTCATGTTCGATTATAGCACCTATCTCCGCAGTGCGAAGCTTCCCCATATCTGGTGTCCCGGCTGCGGCCACGGCATCATATTCAAGTCGCTCCTTCGGGCGATGGCGAAGACCGGTTGGAATAAGGATGAGATCGTTCTGGTCAGCGGCATCGGCTGCGCCTCGCGTCTGCCGGGGTATGTCGACTGCAACACGCTCCATACGGCCCACGGCCGCGCACTTGCCTTCGCCACCGGCGTCAAGCTCTCCCAGCCGAAGTTCCATGTGATCGTCGTGTCGGGCGACGGCGATTCTCTCGCCATCGGCGGTAACCACTTCATCCATGCCTGCCGCCGCAACATCGACATCACGCTGGTCGTCTTCAACAACGGCATCTACGGCATGACCGGCGGCCAATATTCGCCGACCACCCCGTACGGCGACAAGGCGGCCACCGCTCCCTACGGCAATGTCGAGCCGCAGTTCGATGTGGTCGAACTGGCGAAGGGATGCGGCGCCACCTTCGTCGCGCGCGGCACCTCGTTCCATGTCCCGCAACTCGACGACTACATCTATAAGGCGCTCATGCATAAGGGCTTCTCGGTGGTCGATGTGGTCGAGGCGTGCTACACCACCCACGGCCGCAAGCAGAAGACCAAATACAAGAACAACCTCGATATGATGAAATGGCAGCGCGATAACGCGGTGCCGCTCAGCAAGGCGCAGACCATGAGCGCCGAAGAGCTGAAAGGCAAGTTCGTCACCGGGATCCACCATGAGACCGAACGCCGGGAGTTCGTCGAGAACTATCAGGCGCTCATCGACTCGCTCAAGGGAGGAAAAAAATGAAATACGAGATCCGTTTCTCCGGCAGCGGCGGGCAGGGGGTCATCACGGCGTCGGTCATACTCGGCACGGCGGCGGCGCTTCACGACGGCAAGAATGTCATCCAGTCGCAGGCCTACGGTCCCGAGGCGCGCGGCGGCGCGACGAAAGCCGATGTCATCATCGCCGACGAGAAGATACTCTACCCCAAGGCGCAGCATATCGACTACCTCGTGAGCCTCACGCAGAAGGCGGCCAACAAGTTCATAAAGACGCTCAAGAAGGGCGGTATCGTGATCATCGACGGCGATTTCGTCGAATTGCCCGATTCGCCCGACTACAAGATCTACCGCCTGCCGATCACCTCGAACACCATCGCCAAGTTCAACCGCACCACGACCCTCAATGTCGTGGCGGTCGGCGCCTTTGCCGAGATGGCGGGGCTGGTGAGCATGGACGCGGTCAAGAAGGCGGTCATCGAGAACTCGCCCGCCGGGTTCGAGGAGATGAACATCGCCTCGTTCGAACTGGGCCGCGATCTGGCCCGCGCCGCCAAGAAAGGCTGATTCCTCCCCGTGCCGTTCCTCTTCCTTTGCGTCATCTTTTTTCTCGGTTGCGCCGAACACGCCGCTCCATTGACCGATGCCGATGAAACGACCGATACGGCGACCGACGACCCGTTGATACCCGACGAGGCGGCCTGCGATCTGGGACTCACGCCGCCCGCCGCGCCGATGCCTCCCGCGCCGGTCGATTGGGGTCTCTGTCCCGACGGGTGGGAAGCCGCCGAGGATGCGGGCCATCACTATTGTCTGCCGCTGGTCGCCGCCGACTGTCCCGCCGGAACGCTCCCGGTGGTCGGGGAGGCCGACTGCGTTCAACTTTGTGAAGAATATGAGCCGCCCGACGGCGCGACGGTCGTCGATGTCGCGGCGGGCGATGACCTGCAGAACACGATAGATGCCGCACCCGACGGCGCGGTCATCCGCATTGCGGCAGGTTCATATGCGCCGGTGACGCTGAACGGCCGAAATCTCACCCTCATCGGCGCCTGTCCCGGGGAAACGGCGCTTGACGGCATCACGATAGAGGGGGGAGCCGTCACGATGACCGGCATCACGGTGCGTGACGCCGTCGGCTGGGGCGTCATGGTCGCGGGAGAGGGGAGTCTCACGGCGACCCGGCTCCATATCGTTGGGAACGACGAGGATGCGTCGGGGGGCATCTTCCTAGATGGTGCCGCCACGGCGACCCTGCACGATTCATCGATCGAGAACGCTCTGCATGTCGGCATACGACTCTGTACGGCGGAGGTCGCCGGTTGCGCCGCAACGCTGACCGCGAACCGACTTCTGGTGCGTGGCGTGACCTCCGATGCGACGGTCGACCGCGGCAAAGGAATAGAATTTAACGACGGAGCACAGGGTGAATTGACCGAGGCGCTCGTCGAGAATTGCACCTACGGCGGCATCAGCGCGAACGGCCCCGAAAGCGGGACCGGCGTGACGCTGACGGCCGATCTGCTGGTGGTGCGCGGCACGAGGTCGTCGCCCAACAGCGGCAAGTGGGGCTACGGCATCGCCGCCATTGACCGGACCGCGCTGACACTGAACCGGACGCTGGTCGACGGCAACCGCGCCTTCGGCATTGCGGCGATGGGCATCGAGGGAACACAACTCGGTACGGCAACCCTCACCGATGTCATTATCAGCGACACGCAGGCGCAAGTGGCTGACGGTTATCCGGCGCGTGGACTCGACCTTGACTACGCGCTGACCGCTGAACTGGAGCGGGTGGCGGTCCTTCGCTCGACCAATGTGGGAGTGATGCTGATGGGGCCGCTGTCGGGCGAACCGTCCCTTACCGTGACGGGGCGCGACATCACCGTTGCCGGGACGGTCGAGGATCCTTTCGGCCTTATCGACGGCCACGGTATCGTCCTGCTTAATGAGACCGACGTCACGCTTGATCGGATACTCATCGAGAATAATCGTACTTTCGGACTGCTCGTGTCTGTCTACGAGGAGGGCGACTATACCACGCGGTTGACGGCGACTGACCTCACGGTGCGCGGCACCCGGCCGCAGGCGCTCGACGAAAGCGCCGGTATCGGTATCGGCATCTATCGGCATGCCGAGGTATCGTTCGCCCGGGTGCTGGTCGAACATAACCGGACCGCCGGTGTGCTCGTCTATGGCGCCGAGGAGAGTGTTTGCGATACGATGCTGACGGCGAAGGACCTCACGGTACGCGACACCGCCGGGCAGGCGGCCGACGGCGAGCACGGTATCGGTATCGCTCTTCAATATGGCGTGGTGGCGACCATGGAACGGGTGCAGGTCGAAGATAACCGCATGTACGGCATCATGGCGTTCGGTAAAAATTCATGTGGCGGACCGATGCTCGCGCTCGCGGAGGCGCTGGTCGCCGATACCCTGCCGCGCGACTGTCTTTTGCGTCCCGAAGATTGCCCGTTCGCTCCCGGCGTCCCGATAGCCCACGGGCTCGGCGTTTATGCCGACGCCACGGTCACGGTTGAACGGGTTCAATTCTCGGGGAATGCCAACGGACTCGATCTGTCTGATGCGACGGTATACTCGGTCGATTCATGCGATGAGCTCTGTGCGGCGTTCGTCACCAATAGCGTGGCGGTCAATGCGTGGGACCTTCCGGATGGCTATGAGGTGTCGGCATCGTTAGGCCGCGTCTGCGGAACGGACAACGATACGATGTATTCGGGGGATGCGGCGCCGATACCCGATCCGTTGAGTCCCTGAATCAGGTCGTTTCCCGGGCGCGCAGACCGTTCACCTTGTCGATGAACAGTTGAATATCGTCATCGGTTATCGTGACCGCGCCGGTCACTTTCACCCGTTCGATCTCTTCGTCGAGCAGTTGTCTTGTTTTGCGGAAAGCCCGACTCAGATCGGCGGTGATGATGACATCGGGATAGAGGTGATCGAGATATTCCATGATCTCGAAAAAAATGTCGAGTTCGAGCCCTACCTTGGGAGAGAGAAGGGGACGGGTGACATCGGTGAGGAAGGGGCGTATCGAGCTGGCGAGGAATATCTGGCGATGGAGTTTTTCGGTGTCTTCTGCTTCGGCGGCGACCATCGCATCGGTAAGCAGGCGTTCGGCGATGGTGAGATCCCGTATGATGGTGTTGTTCTTGCGGTCGTCGCCGACCGACGGCATAAAGACGGCGCAGAATGCCGAGAGCCATTTATCGGCATCGATCGGAGCGTCGCCCGCCGCATAGGAAAGCTCGTTCGATATCTCCATGAATTTTTCGGTGATGAGCGAGGTGGTGACTATCTCGCGGAGTTCCAAGATCATTTCGCGCATCGAGTAACCGTCGGTATCCGAGAATTCCATTCGCTCGTCAATGGCGTCCCGTGTCATGGCAAGCAGCTTCGCCTGATACTCCTGACGATGTTCGGGAAGTAGCACCGGCGAAACCTCACGATACCAGAGCAGGAAATCGATGATCTCGACGAGCCGTTTGCTGAATTGATGAGCCACATGCCGCGTGACCAGCAGCCGGTAATCGCCGCGGGCAAGCGCTGTGGGATTCACGGTTCGTTCTCCCAGCGGGTAGAGGAGGCGCATCTGTTCGATGAGCGATATGAACAGGAAGCGCGGCACAAAGTGGGCCACATTCTTGTCGACCAGATTGATCGTATGCGAAACGATATGGTGGAATATCTTGAGTTCGTTTTTGAGATAGCCGAATTCTTCGTCGGTTATCTTCTGCAGTATCGTATTGAGTTCGCGGTTGATGCGACCGAATAGGGGGCGCAGCATCGTCTGCGTCGGTTCGCCCATGGTCTCTTTCGTGTTCTTGAGCAGGCGCATCGTCAGTCCGATGGAGTGATCGAGCGTCACCCAGAATTCGCGCCCGATGTCGTGCATCGCCGATATCTCGGCTTTTTGACGCCAGATATAAGGAAGAAACTCGGCGCGGTCGACGGTGTCGAGCGCGGTGACCGCGGCGAACGAGCGGTAATAGTTCCTCAAAACAATTTCTCCTGCGGTATCTGCGGTTCGAGCCCGAATTTCTTGAAGGTGCGTGGCGTGGCGATCCGGCCGCGCGGCGTCCGGGCGATATACCCCATCTTCATGAGGTAGGGTTCGTAGACCTCTTCGAGTGTCCGCTTCTCTTCGCTGACCGCCGCCGCTATCGATTCGATGCCGACCGGCCCGCCGCGAAACATGTCGATGATGGTCATGAGTATCGTGCGGTCCATCTGGTCGAGTCCCTCTTCGTCGATCTCCATGCGGGACAGCGCGTGCTTGGCGATGGCGATATCGATGACGCCGGTTCCTTCGATCTCGGCGAAATCGCGGACGCGGCGCAGGATGCGGTTGGCGATGCGCGGGGTGCCGCGGCTGCGGCGCGCGATCTCGGCGGCGCCCGCCTTCTCAATGGGGATACCCAGTATCGACGCGCTCCGTTCGACGATCTGCTGGAGTTCGTCGTCGGAGTAATAATCCATGCGGAAGGTTATCTGGAACCGGTCGCGCAGGGGAGATGAGAGCGATCCGGTCTTGGTGGTCGCGCCGATGAGGGTGAAGGGCTGGAGCGTCAGCGGCATACTGCGTGCGTGCGGTCCCTCGCCGATGACGATGTCGAAACGGAAGTCCTCCATTGCGGCGTAGAGACTCTCTTCGACTGCGGCGTTGAGCCGGTGTATCTCGTCGATGAAAAGGATGTCGCGTTCGCCGAGGCTCGTGAGGAGCCCCGCGAGGTCGCCTTTCTTCTCAAGCGCCGGACCGCTCGTGACGGTGATGCGGACGCCCAGTTCGTTGGCCATGATCAGCGACAGCGTCGTCTTGCCGAGCCCCGGAGGCCCCGCGAGGAGCATGTGGTCGAGCGCCCGGTTGTTCTTGAGCGCCGCCTGCAGGTAAACGGTGATGTTGTCGACCACATTCTTCTGGCCGACATAGTTGTCGAGCCGTTGAGGGCGCAGGCGCTTCTCGACCGCCGCATCCTCGGGCACGAACTGTGTTTCCACGACCCGTTGTTCGCTAATGCGTTGTTCGTCGCTCATTTCTTAGGGCTCTCCCGCATCAGGCCGAGCGCCTCGCGCACGATCTCCTCGGCCCGTTTCGTATTCTTCGACTCTATCCGCGCAAGTACCGTCTTGACGGTGTTGGGGTGATAGCCGAGCGCCAACAATCCCATTTCAGCTTCACCGGTCTGACGGTTCGGCGCTTCGCCGCCCGCCGGCGCCTCGATGCTCGCCGAGGCGGCCAGTTTCTTCACCTTGTCGCGCATATCGATGATAATTTTTTCGGCGGTCTTTTTACCGATGCCCGAAATGGCGCTGAAGAAGGCCGAATTGCCCGCCAGTATCGCGCCGATGATCTGGGAGACGTTCCCGGCGCCGATGATGGCGAGTCCGAGCCGCGGCCCCACCTTGTCGACCTCGGTCAGCAAAAGGAACAGTTTCTTCTCGTCGGCCGACGAGAACCCGTAGAGCGTTATCGCATCCTCGCGAACCGCCGTGACGATATGGAACGCGACCGGCGCGCCGGGTACGAGCGCCATGAGCGCCGCCGCCGTCGGGAAGACCTGATAGCCGACCCCGCCGGTGGTCAGCACCACGCAGGAGCGGTCGTCAAGGTACTGGACTGTGCCCTGTACATACCCGATCATGGATCACCTCACAGAGTGAATGCGTGGGTGATGGCGTTGGCCAGCGCGTCGGAGGCATCCTCCTGCGCGATCTCCTTCAGCCCGAGTATCACCTTCACCATCTGTTGCACCTGATATTTCTCGGCCCGGCCGTTGCCGGATACCGACTGCTTCACGCGGCTCGCGGTATATTCGACCAGCGGCACATTGCGCAGGCACGCCGCCGCCATCACCGCGCCGCGCACATGGCCCAGTTTCAGCGCCGACTGGGCGTTCTTCGCCATGAATATCTCTTCGAGGCTCAGACAGTGCGGCTGGAACTGCTCGATGACCTCGTTGACCCCCTGAAAAATGAAGGCGATGCGGTCGCGGAATTCCATGTCCTTGGGCGGCATGATCAGGCCGTTGTCGATGTGCACGAGTTTCTGGCCCTCCTTCCTGATAACGCCCCAACCGGTCTTGATACTGCCGGGGTCGATGCCGAGGATAAGAGGACCCGATGCGGTGGTCACCGGAGTTCACTCCTCCGGCATATCGGCGGGATCTATATCGGAGTTGTCGTACACATTGGAGACATCTTCGTTGTCTTCGAGAGCTTCGATAAGCTTCATGACCTGATGGGCGACCTTTCCCTCGACCTTGATGGTGTTGGTCGGGATACGCGACGCGGCGCTCTCTTCGATGGCGATACCGGCTTTCTGCAGGACATCGTTGACCGCATACAGTTCGGTGGCGGGGGTGAGTACCTGCCAGAAATCGCCCGCGTCGACCACATCGTCGGCCCCCGCGTCCAGCGCGAGTTCCATCAGTTTGTCTTCGGTGGCGACCTCTTTCTTTATCGTTATCTGGCCCTTCTTCTCGAACATCCAGCCGACGCAGCCCGCCTCGCCCATGTTGCCGCCCGCCTTGGAGAAAATGCGGCGGATCTCGGAGACCGAGCGGTTCTTGTTGTCGGTGGTCACATCGACCATGATGGCCACGCCGCCGGGGGCATAGCCCTCGTAGGTGAGCTCCTCGAACGACTCGCCTTCGAGTTCGCCCGTACCTTTTTTGATGGCGCGGGTGATGTTGTCGACCGGCATGGAGGCGGCGCGGGCGTTCTGGACCGCCGTGCGCAGGCGCGGGTTGCCGTTGGGGTCGCCGCCGCCCGCCTTGGCGGCGATGGTGATCTCCTTGATGAGCTTCGTGAACAACTTGCCACGTTTGGCGTCAGCAGCACCTTTCTTGTGTTTGATGCTGCTCCACTTGTTATGGCCTGACATGGGACCTCCGTTAATAAAGATACTGACGGGAGAACCTAGCATAAAGAGGTTTGATAGGCAAATTTTTCCGGCGGACTTTACAAGCGGTCAAGTTGCGTGTAGACTGACCCCGAATCCGATGGGGATGGAGATGTCCATGACGATCGTTCTGACGCCTGAACAGGCGGCGCTGGTCAAAAAGATACTGACCGATCATCTGCCGGGGCGCGCGGTCCGCGTTTTCGGTTCGCGGGTGAAGGGGACCGTCAAGCGGTACGCCGACCTCGATCTGTGCATCATGGGCGATGAGCCGGTGGCCCATGCGGCGCTTTTGAAACTCATCGCGGCCTTCCGCGAATCGGATCTGCCGTTCCGGGTGGATGTGGTGGAGTGGCGCGTGCTGAACGAGGCGTTGCGGCGAGAGGTGACCGAGCGGTCGGAACCGATAACCTGATCAAGATGAAAAGTTGTGTCAATATAGATGTGACCCCAGCGGGGTTCCCTATGACGCCGTTACGAAAGTAGGCATCAGGGAGGTCTCCATGCGCGATGTTTCTCGTTTTTTTACGGCATTTCTCTTGTCCCTTGTGTTGATAGGGTTTTTCGGCGGTTGCAGTAAGGAAGAAACGGCCGATCTCGACGATCTGACCCCGGGCGACAGCGATACGGCACAGAGTGACAACGGGCTTCCCGATATATCCGATAATACCGACGGAGCGGGAGATGATGGCGATGTGATCGCCACCGACGAACTGACCGACGCCGCCGATGATCTGACGTCGGATGAAGACGACGCCCTGACCGAAGAACTGCCGCATGACGGCGACGGACTGGTGATCGACGAAACGCCCGATGAAGATACCGGTCCGCTCTACGATCCGCGCGTCGAACCGGCCCTCTGCGGCATGACCCCGTACCACTGGGTCCAGAGTCCCGATCTGGGCAAGGTGCTCGAGGTCGATCAGATGTTCGGCAGTTTGACCGACATCGCCCAGACCAGCAAAGCGGCGCTCACGATCATCAAGGCCACACTCAAGAACGACAAGGAAGTGAACCTCCAGCGGACTCCCGAGTACGATACCCTCGTATTCCGGATCCGTTACCGGACGCAGGACAAGGGGCAGCTCACCGACGCGACCGGCATCGTCGCGATCCCGATGACCGGCAAGACGGTCCCCGTCCTCATGGTGCAGCACGGCACCATGGGTCTGGGCGATCCCTGCTCCCCATCGGCCGGCGACGAACTCAACGGCACCGCGATGGTCGCGGCGCTCTTCGCCTCGTTTGGCTATATCGCCATCGCGCCCGACTATCTCGGGCTCAAGAGCATGGGCACCGCATCGACCGAACTCCATTCCTACCTCATCGGCGAACCGACCGCCATCGCGTCGCTCGACATGATCCGCGCCGTCCCGAGTTTCCTCGATCGGCCCGAGGTGTCGATATTCGGCATCGATGTCCAGCCGGGCAACGCCATCATCTCCGGCGGTTCGCAGGGAGGCCACGCCGCCGCCTTCACCACCCGTTTCGCCCCGTATTACGCCCCCGAACTCACCATCAAGGGTGCCGTCTGGGGCATCCCGCCGACCGATATGTACCGCCACGCCAAGCGCGCCCTGAACGAATATGTCCCGGCGTCGGGGAACACCGCGCTGGTCTTCCTGTCGGCCAACGACTGGTATCGCGACGAACCGATGATGCTCTCCGCTGTCTTCAACGCGCCGTGGGACGCCGACCTCCGTCCTCACGCGCTGACCTCGTGCGATCTCGACGGTCCGCTCGAGGCGGCGGGGGTCGACACGCTCGAGGAGCTCTTCACCCCCGAACTGCTTGCGGCGGCGCAGCTCGACCCGTTCTGCGACGGGTTCGAACCGTGGCTTTGCTACATCAAGGAGAACACGCTGGCGCGCAGTTCGGTGCCGCGCATCGATGACATCCCCGCCTTCATGATACTGTCGGCGAACGACACGCTGGTGGTCCCCTTCATTGAACGGGAGGCCTTTGCCGATCTGTGTGACATGGGGTATCAGATACAGTACCGTGAATGCACCGGCGCGTCACACAGCGACGGGTTCCTCTGGTCGCTCGACGACCAGCTCGACTGGCTCGACGAACGGTATGCCGACACTCCGATGACCGATGTCTGCACGATACATCCGGCGGTCAAGTGCAAGAGCGATCCGAACTGATCGAACGCCGTTCCTCTTTTTGACATCATAGAAACTGTTTGCTATAGTCGCCCTTGTGATTAGAAGGAGGATGTGAAATGAACGGCACGAGACAGACCTCATCCAATAACCTCACCCGGCAGAGCCGCCCTCTCCTTGTAAAAGGCGAGGGCAATACCTTTTGCTCCTTCTCCTTTTGCAAGGAGAAGGTTGGGATGAGGTCATTCTTCTTAACCATCCTTATTCTCCTCACCGCCTGTACCGGCTGTGATAATGGCGATAACGGCAAACTCAAACCGGGAGAATTCGAGGACCCCGCGTTTAAAGCATGCGTGGAGGAAAGAATAAATTATGCCATCGGTATCGGTCTATGGCAAAAAGACGATCCAGAATTATATAACAAAGTAGAGATGTTAGAGTGCTACGGGGGGGGGTCAAGAGCTTGAAAGGCATAGAGAATATGCCCAACATGGAGGATTTGTCGATCGTTGACAACCAAGTCGAATCGCTCGAACCGCTCCGCACCCTGACCAAACTCACCTTCCTGAAACTCGGCAACAACAAAATAAATGATTTAGAACCCATAGGAGATATTCCAGTTCTAACAGCGCTCCATGTTAACGGAAACTATATAACGGACATTTCCCCTTTATACAAGAGTGCCTCTCTTAATATGCTTTCCGTATGGGGGAACTGTATTGTCGATCTATCCCAATTCGAGAAAATAAAAGAGAATAATAGCGATTTGATCATTACTGGGAACAGTGCAGACGAACAAGATCCTGCTAAGTGCCAATAATGTTCGTGAACTTTATGTTGTACAAGACCTTTGCCAACTTCAAACCGCTCATTGACCGGAATTATGGTAATATCCTGCCGATACCACCGCTCAACCTGAACCTGTTCACCCTCGGCCAGATAATGAATGCGATGCAATGACGAATTATGACACCCACCGTCGC